>JBAZTZ010000020.1:0-44580 GCA_041661705.1 Sulfuricurvum sp. | reverse complement strand
ACCCGGAAGCTAAGACCCTCTTCGCTCATAATACTGCATCTTTCAGGTGTGGAAACGTAGGTCGCCGCCTGGCCTCGGAATATTTCTTCTTTATCCCCCTTCTTTTTTTACAACTAATCATTCTTCCCTTCTCCTTATAACCATCTTTTAACTATCTAAATTTTCTCCTTGGTATAATCTTCTTTTAGCTACAGTCTTTTAAATAATTATCTTTTTAGAGCAAGGTTTTTTAAGCAAGTTAGTCATCATCTGTCGTAGGGTACAATATATGATAACAAATTATTAGATAGTATAAAAGAGGACTATAAAGTGGCACGACAACAAATGCAATCAGTTCGATTAGATGGTAAAAATATCATATCCAAACGAGAGGAATTACGCCATTATTTTCATCAAAGTTTTGATTTGTTTGAGTCATTATTTGATCTTTTAAAATCAGATGAAGTATTTTATCAACAATCTGAGCCTACTCGCCATCCGATGATTTTTTATTTTGGTCATACAGCTATTTTTTATATCAATAAGTTAGTTGCTGCAGGAGTTTTACCAATAGGTCTTAATCTTGAGTTTGAATTACTCTTTGCTGTGGGTGTGGATGAAATGCGTTGGGATGCACAAAGTGATCGACTATGTTGGCCTAGTGTCGATGAGATTCGTTCCTATCGTCAGAGCGTTCGTGTGTGTTTGGATGGATTAATTTCGACATTGCCAATGACATTGCCTATCGTAGAGACTGACCCTTTTTGGGCAATATGGATGGGTATTGAACATGAACGCATCCATATAGAAACCTCCAGTGTATTGCACCGTCAAATGCCTTTGGAGCTTATGCGTCCACATAAGGATTTTTCATTGTGCCCATTACGTGAAAATAGTCGTGAAAACACTCTTGTTCCTTTTAAAAGAAGGAAAATCGTTCTAGGTAAAGGAACGAAGGATCATGGACTTTATGGATGGGATAATGAATATGGATTTGAGACTCATGATGTGGAGGAGTTTAAAGCTTCTAAATATTTAGTAAGTAACGGGGAATTTATGAATTTTGTAATGTCGAATGGGTATACTATTTCACGATGGTGGGATGATGAGGGGCTAAAATATCTTAAAATTCGTAATGCAACATGCCCGCCGTTTTGGATTCCACATGATGATGGAAGTTATACTTATCGTGCATTGTGTGAGGAAATTGAGATGCCGTATAATTGGCCAGTTGAGGTGAATGCCCTTGAAGCAGAGGCATTCTGTCGATGGAAAAGCGCCCAAGAAGGGGTAGCATATCGACTTCCAACAGAAGCTGAATGGGAAGTGATGGCACAATTTGGGGACGTTGAAGAGGATGTTTTCGATGATGCAAAAGCCAATCTCAATTTTGCCCAGTACGCCTCTTCAGTTCCTGTAGATACTTTTTCACATGGTGAGCTTTATGATGTTGTAGGGAATGTGTGGCAATGGACACAAACGCAGATGGCACCCTTTGAAGGATTTAAGACCCATCCTTGGTATGACGATTTTACAGAGCCAACGTTTGATGGGAAGCATAATGTACTCAAAGGGGGTTCATGGGCATCAACAGGTAATGAGATTGTTAGAACCTCCCGCTATGCGTTTCGTCGTCATTTCATTCAGCACGCTGGGTTTCGGTACGTGATAGGTGAGGGTGATAACGAAGCTAAAAAGCAAATGAGAATGGACAAATTATACGAAGCATGGGTTAAACGATATGGATGAGCTAGTTTTTATTGATCGTCATAATTCTAATGCGGAAAAATACGTTTTACGAGAAAAACTGTTTGGTACTAATGATGTTTGGCCGATGTGGGTAGCGGATATGGATATTGCGACTCCCTATTGTGTTTTAGAAGCGGTACGTGAGCGATTAAATCATCCTGTCCTTGGATATGAGATGATGAGCGATAGTGCATTTGAATCGCAAATAGAGTGGATGGATCGTCACCACAGTTGGAAGATTCAGCGGGAGTGGTTGAGCTATTCCCCTTCTGTCGTAGCATCGATTGGGTGTGCACTACGAGCTTTTAGTGACGAGGGGGATGAAATAATTGTAATGAGCCCTGTCTATCCCCCTTTTTTGACACAAGTCAAAGCAAATAATCGTCATTTGAAGCTTCATTCTCTTCACCAAAGCAGTGATCGGGAGTATTCTTTTGATATTGAGACTCTCCGTTCTCAAATCACCCCTAAAACTAGAATTTTACTGTTATGCTCTCCTCATAATCCAGTTGGTCGAGTTTGGTTACGGGATGAACTTCTCTCTTTGGGAGCGTTGTGTATGGAGCATGGAATTACTATTGTAAGTGATGAAATCCATTGTGATATTGTTTACGATGGACATACCCATATCCCTATTGCATCTCTTAGTGATGAACTAGGTGAATGTACTGTGACGTTTTTAGGGACGGGAAAAACATTTAATATGGCAGGGTTTGGCATCTCTACTGTCTGTATTGCATCGGCTCACTTGCGAGTGTTGTATGAGAGAGAACGTTCACGTGTCCATTGGGGTGAGGGGGCGGTACTTTCTCATGTAGCTTTTGAGTGTGCTTATACACATGGAGAAAAATGGTATAAAAATTTAATGCTTCATTTGAACACTAATCGAGAAATAATACTCAAATGGTGTAATGCTACTTCTATGATTCAAATAACTCCTCCTCAAGGAACATATTTAGCATGGTTGGATTGTCGTGCATTGGGATTGGGAGATCGTGAGTTACGAGAATTCTTTATTCATGAAGCAGGTCTTGGATTGAGTGCGGGTCTTGGTTTTGGTCGCGAAGGATCGGGGTTTATGCGTCTTAATTTTGCCGTTTCCAGCTCGGTTTTGGAGGATGCTTTGGAAAAAATAAGTATGGTGCTACGAGGTAGAGGATATGATTGAGGCAGTCTTACATCTGTATGAGATGGATTATTTTCGGTTTATCCTTACTCTTCTTCTTAGTTTCTTGACGGGTTTAGAGATGAGAGAATATAAAAAGACGCTTGAGAATGCTTATTTTATAGGGACAGTACGCACCTATACTCTGATTGGAATGTTGGGCTATATTTTTTATCTTCTTGACCCATCATGGAAACTCTATATTGCAGGTTTAGGGATTTTATCCCTCTTATTTGCCCTCTTTTATTATAATAAGTTGCACGAGAAACAAAAGGGGATTATTAGCCTCTTAGTAACACTGCTCGTATATACCTACGCCCCTATAATTATGACGCAGCCGTTATGGTTTACCGCCCTTATTTTCGTTTCCATTATTTTTGTTGTCAATGCAAAATCGCAGGTTCAAACACTTTTGGATATTGTTGATAATACAGAGATTATTACTTTTTCGAAGTTGGTGTTGCTGAGCGTCGTCATTTGGCCACTGCTACCAACGACTCCTTTTTCGAGTATTATTCCGATGTCACTGAGTAAAATTTGGATGGCGGTTGTAGTCGTTTCGGGAATTTCATATATAGGGTATCTTTTACAACGCTATTTCTTTAAAGAAAAAGGGTTTTTACTGAGTGGTGTTCTTGGAGGAATCTACTCCTCAACGGCTACCACATTGGTATTAGCGCGTCAATCCAAAAGTATTGAAGAGAATGAATACACCTTTGCCTCTGCGATTGTTTTGGCAACTGGAATGATGCATATTCGACTTTTGGTAATTATTGGATTCTTGAACTTTCCTCTTTTTTGGGCGATACTGGCTCCTCTCGCGACATTAGGAGGAGTCACTTTGATGGGGGGCGTAGTTCTTTCTCGGATTAAAAAGGGTGAAATCCTTAAACATGATCCTTCAAAACAGTTCACTATTAATCCTCTTGAGCTTGGCGTGGCTTTGATTTTTGCAATAATGTTTGTTTTTATCAGTGTTGTTACCCATTATTTGATCGCTCACTATGGGATTTCTGGACTTGACATTATGGCTTTGATCAGTGGATTCGCTGATATTGATCCTTTTGTCCTCTCTCTTATTAATACCAATTATGCAATCTCTCAAAATACGGTGATTGCGGCTATTTTGATTGCAGTGGGGAGTAATAATTTATTTAAAGGATTTCTTGCCTTGGCATTAGCTTCTCGTTTTGTTGGGTGGACGAGCTTGAGTGCTTTGGGATCGTTATCTATCGTGACATTTGTTACTGCTTTTTTGATTGGATAGCCTTGATGGAAAAAATACTAAAAACAATAGAATCCTTTATAGTGGAACATCACCTCTTGTCATTGGCAACAATGGGGGAGGAATTATGGTGTACCTCCCTTTTTTACGCCTACGATACTGAAAATGTCGCTTTTATCGTTGCCACAGATCCTGACACTCTTCATGGCTCACACATACGGCTCAATGCTTGCATAGCAGGGACAGTGGCGTTAGAGACCTCAATGGTAGGGAAAATCCAAGGGATTCAGTTTACAGGGATCATGAGACATTACCAAGAGGGTGAAACTCTCTATTTTAAAGCGTTCCCCTTTGCACGAGTAATGAGCCCTACTTTATGGAAGATTCGACTCGATGAGATCAAAATGACTGATAATCGTCTCGGATTTGGGAAAAAACTTATTTGGAAACGATCTTCTTAGGTTCAAAGAAGGTACACGGTTTTCCACTTGAACTGAGGACGACTTGAGAAGGGATCATTTTGGATTTAAACCCATACGCCTTGCACCCATGTGGTTGGTTGGCTTCCCACGTGACAAAATAGTAGTGACATTTTTGACAGAGTATTTTTTGCATAGTGGAATTTTACCGTATAATTACGAACTTTTTTCTAAGGATTTTTATGAACAAATTATCAGCGATGTTACAACTGCAGCAACAACTCAACGATGCTACCAACGGATTAGGGTGGGAGAACGGTGTTACCAAAGAGGGGAAGATTATTAACTGGCGACGTTGTATCACTATGGAATCGGCGGAGATGATTGACTCATTTGGATGGAAACATTGGAAAAGTATTTCACAACCGACCGATTACGCGAATCTTCAAATTGAAATCGTCGATGTATGGCATTTTGTGATGAGTTTGGTATTGGAGTTTGCCCATAAAAGCAAAGCAGAGAATATTGAAGAATTGGCAGAGCGAATTGCAGCGACACCTGAATATAAAAAACTGCAATGTGACGATTCTTTACCGTTTGGAAGCGATGATGCCCTTATGGTGAAAATCGAAAATGTGATGCGTCTCTCACTAATCCCTATCTCCCCTGAAATGATCGGTGCTCTGATCGAAGAGTTTTTTGAACTGAGCTATTTGGGTGCTCTTACTCTTGACGAGCTTTATCGTCTTTATGTGGGTAAAAATATCCTCAACCAATTTCGTCAAGATCATGGGTATAAAGAGGGGAGTTATATCAAAATTTGGAATGGACTAGAAGATAATGTCGTGATGAAGAAGGGGTGGGAAGCAAATCCAGAGATGACCCCTACTGAATTGTATGCGGTGCTAAAAGCAGCTTATCCCGCGTAAATTGCAGGGAATTCCCCTTTCCATCGTTTGTGACACCAAAACCATAATTTTGGGTGGTCACGAATCGTTTTTTCCAGCGCATTGACTTGCTGTTGTGTTGCGTCTATGATAGACGTTTCATCGTTACGTTCGACGGTGATTGGATTTTCAAATGAAATGGTGTAGTGTCGTTCATCTACACTTGTAATATAGACTCCGATAATAGGGGCACTAAATTTTGCCGATAATCCTGATGCCGTGGAAGAGTGGTAGGTCTCATGTCCAAAAAAGGTAGTTTTGACCCCATAACGCTCGTTACTGGCTTGATCGATCATGAGAAGGATGGAACGACCGTTTCTTAATGCTTTGGCAATGTGCTTGAGAGCTCCATTTTTCTCTGCTAATTCCATACGATGATTGGTTCGTGCCTGAAGGAGATAGGGATCAAAGGCTGCATTGCTGAATCCTTTGTAGATGGAGGAAACAGGGGTGATAAGAGACGATAGAGCCGCTCCCCCTAGCTCCCAGTTCCCCAAATGAGCCGAGACAAAAATAATCCCTCTCCCTTGCGCCAAAAGCTCATCCACGACGTCACGGTTTTTGAAAGTGACACGTTGCGCCAGTTCCTCCGGAGTGTTACGTCGGTTTTCCATTGTTTGCAAAAAGTTTAATAAAAGATTCCGATAACAATAGATTTCAATCTCTTTTTTTTGCTCTTCATTGAGGGTATTTCCAAATGCAAAGGTGAGATTATTTTGAATAATACGATTTCGTGAACCCGCTAAAAGATGGGCAAGGGTCGCTAAAACGGTAAAAATTCCCTTTCTCATCTTATGCGGAAGTTTCATAATCCCCCAATCAAAGAGCAAAAAAAGACGGTATAGCACTATCATACTAATAACTCCTTGGCTTTGGTTGCGATGAGGTGAGGATCGATTTGAGCTATGGAAAAATCATTGCGGTTGATGTGAAAAATATCGACTTTTGAGGGGGATTTTATTCTGATATTGATTGGCGTTGGGTAGATCATCCGCTCATTGGTTGGACCAAAAAGGGTAATTGAGGGGCGGTTCATAGCCCATGCAATATGAGTTGGTCCCGTGTCGTTTCCGATAGTAAGATCACAATGGGCAATAAATTGTACCAGTTGCGGCAGTGACATTTTAGGAGTGACGATAGCGTTAGAGGAGTGTTCTTGTATCCAAAGGGCATCGTTGTATTCGGCTTCGCTTCCCCAAATAAGATGACATGGAGTGGGGAGAAGATCACAAAGAATGGAAAACTGCTCTTTTGGGTAACATTTACTTTTCCATGATGCACCGATCACTACCGCAATTTTTTTATTTTCAAAAGGTGAGGAGGTAAGGGGGAATACGGGAACTTTGTTAGAAATCAGCTCTTCAGAGTAGGGAATTTTTAATGCTTCGGTGATTACCATCACATTACGGCGAATTACACTTATATTGTAGGGGATGGACGACGTTGTGTTATAAAACCATGCCGCAACTCCTTCACGGGCACTTTTACGATCAAATCCGTGCACTTTCCCTTTTAGTAAAGCGGTAATAATCGCCGATTTAAGAAGCCCTTGCGCATCAATGATATGGTCGTAGGGTTCACGAGATTTGAGGGTATGGATCATCTCTTTTAGGAGGACAAAGCTTTTGGTTTTTTTGAGCCGTTTGAGAGGGATGGGGATCACTTCCTGAAGGAGGGGATGATGCTCAAGGATAGGGGCAAATGCCTCTTCAACGAACCAATCAATCACGGCATTAGGAGTATAGCTATGGATGATTTGTAAGACAACTGCCGTATTGATAATATCCCCCAATGCACTAAGACGGACAATGGCGATACGAAGAGGCATTGGTTGCATCAAATTATTTTTGGACAAGTGCAGCCAAAATTTTCTCAACAACGTCGGCTGGATTAGGAGCTTTATAAATCGGTCGCCCTACCACGATAAAATCAACTTTCGCCGCGTGAGCTATATCAATTGTTGCAACACGCTCTTGATCCCCTGCATCTTCACCAAAGGGACGAATCCCGGGGGTGAGGGTGATAAAGGTATCGGAGGTAAGGGATTTGATTGAGGCACTCTCATACGCACTGCATACGACTCCATCCAATCCTGCTTCATGAGCATCTTGGGCAAATTGGTCGGCTTTGTTGGCGATATTTTCACCGTATACGTGAGTGAATTCTTCATTATCAAAAGAGGTGAGGGCGGTTACTGCGAGAACAAGGGGGCGATTGTCGTACGGTTCAAGCCGTTTCATTACCTCACGCATTGCTTTGCGTCCTGCTGACGCATGAACGTTGAACATATCGACTCCCAATCCCATAATGGATTCGGCAGCATCTGCCATTGTATTGGGGATGTCATAGAGCTTGAGGTCAAGAAAGATTTTAAATTCAGGATTGATTTTTTTGATTGCTTCGATAAACGGCTTTCCATCACGGATATACGAGCGTAGCCCGACTTTGAGCCATACAGGGTAGTGTTGTATTTTTTGAATCAGTTTTAAATTTTCTTCCATCGTTGGTAAGTCAAGGGCGACGCACAGTTCCATAATATGCCTTTGTTAGAGTTGTAAAAGTATAGCAAACCTTAAATATTTTCCCCATTAACTTACCATTAAGAAAGAATTGACCAAAAGACACTACAATTAACCAATTTTTATAACTAAAGGGTATCTGATGAAAAATCGTTTTGTTGCTACTGTTCTGTCAAGTTTGTTATTAGGTGCATTGTCGTTGAATGCTTCACCGTACAATGTGGACGTTTCTCATTCCAGTGTTGGATTTAAAGTCAAACATATGATGATTAGTACGGTTAGCGGAAATTTCAGTGGTTTTAGTGGGACGTATGATTTGAATAAAGGGGTCTTGAAATCTCTTAGCGGTACGGTGAAAACGGCAACGATTAATACGGGAATTGCCAAACGTGACGATCATTTGCGCAGTGCCGATTTTTTCGATGCGGTAAAATTTCCTGAACTGAAGTTTGTAATGACCTCTCAAAAAGGAAAAAAAGTAACGGGGAATCTAACGATGCACGGGATTACGAAAGCAGTCACCTTCACGGTAGATATGGGGGGTGAAGTGACCGATAATAACGATGTAAAACGTTCAGGTTTTGTCCTAACTGGATCCGTAAATCGTAAAGATTTTGGACTTAATTGGAACCAAGCCATTGAAGCTGGTGGAATGCTTGTGGGGGATGAGGTAAAAATTACCCTTGAAATCGAGGGGATGGAGGCTTAAAACCCTCCCCTTACCCTTTTTCTTTCTCCGCTTTCAATTTTCTCTATCTTTTCTTTGACCGTCGGCAAAAGTAATTTTTCAAGCTCTTCAATTCTTCCAAACGCTCTCATAACCTTAATAAAATTTATCATTGAGATAGTCCCGATGAATTACCTCATTTTCAGACGATTATTGAGAATGAGACGGCAAGCGCATTTGTTGCATAAATCTAAATTTTAGGGGTTTGAGCTAAAATATCGGTTAATTAGTTTTAGGATAGAGGGCAATTTTGAAATACGACTATAAACGGCTTGATGTTGCCTCCTACCTCCAATCCCTTTATGTCGATGGTTTGAAAAAAACGGCGACTCAAAGTGATGCGAGTATCGAAGAGCGGATTTTAGATATTGGGATTTTCCGATTCAAAGGCTATGTTAAAGCGTTCCGAAACAATCTATCCAATTATTCGATTGACGACATCATCGCCATCCACGATTTTGATAAGCGATTATCGTCAAAACTATTTTCTATGACTTCCACGATAGAAATCAGGATGAAAGCCTATCTTATTGAAATCGTTTATGCTATCACCGACAATCCGTTTTGTTATCTCCTTGCCAAAAATTACAAGGAACTTTTTACACTGCCGAACGAATCGGTGCAGGATTGGGAAGTTCAGCAGCCTAATCCAAAAAAGAAGAAAGAAATTTATATCCACTATCGGGATTATTATCTCAATACCTATGATTTTCACTCAAATCAAGCTGATTATATCAAAAGCAATCCGATGGTAGCCGTCAATACAACGAAAAATATTAACTATCCGCCGTTTCACTATTTTATTGAAAATGCGACATTAGGGACACTCATCAATCTTATCTCGAAGCTACAAATCGATGGTAATGACATCCTCAAATTATTGGGAAAAAAATTCGGCTTCTACAGCCATGAACTGTTTTTGAATTACCTGTTAAGGCTTAAAGAGCTTCGTAACCGATGTGCTCATAACGGCAGGATTTTCAATCGAAATTTTAGAGGCTTGAAGGCGTTTGGTATGCATACGACATTTAGAAAAACGATTTATGAGCATAAAATACTGGATGTCTATTATTCGCTTCATGTATTGCTGGGAAGTGCGGATGGATTTAAAACGGTGGATGATTTGATCGATTTGTTTGTATTGGATAATTTGGTGGGATTAGAAGGTGAATTGGAAGATTTTGTCTTGGGGTTTATTAGAACAAGGTAAGCGTGCGTGCAGAGGCTCACCGTAAGTAAAATAATTATAACAAATCAACTTTAAACAAAGAGGTGTATCAAACGATTAGATGAAGTTGGTTTCGATAGGGTGAGTGGAAAAGTAACGATTTTGGCGATGAAGGAATAGTATTAGTGAATAATCATGCGTGTAAGGATATTCAACAATTTACAGGGGAGCTGAAATGTGTAAAACAACTATTGCTGGAAGACGACATTGATTTAAACTTATTAATGATTTGCAAAAACATCTCTTTGTCATCATCATGGTCAAAAACAACAGAGCGATTGACACCACGGTTGACAACGTGATGATATCCCGCTAAATCTACTCGTAATCTAGTTGGCATTTTTCAATTTCCACTTCACTTTTTTAAGATGCAAAAGTATATCATAAAAGTGGATATTCATTCACAGGGGTGTAATTTTAGAATAGTCACTTTCAGCGTTGAAATTTTTGAGATCTTTTTGAAATCATTTTGATTGTAAGTGATAAGTTCAGAGCAGTATTTTTCAGCGATAGCCGTATGGAGACAATCGTTGATGTGCCGAAAACCGATTTGTGAAGCAATCTCGTGTCCCCGCTCAAAAGTTTCCATATCAATCGAAAGCGTAGCAAATTGTTTGAAAATAGCGTAATTTCTCTCAATAATTTCCGTAGAAACAGATAGCTTTGCCATGACAAATAGCCACTCTTGCAAACTCAACATCGAAAGTGTAAATTTAGAATTTTGAACGGCTTCGATAATCATCTTTTTCGCTACTGAATGGTTCATCTCATCTTGATTGATGACAAAATGGACAAGAACATCGGTATCGAAATAAATCATAAGTTTACGTCGTCAGCAATGGATGAAATATTTATTTCAGGAGATATATGTAGTGATTGCATATCATTAAATGCGGCAAGAGCGATAATATCAGCAATGTTTCGATTAATAGGTGTCTCTTTTAATGTTATCGGTAAAATGATAATTTCAAGAGGAAGACCACGGAGCTGTTGCGGTAAATTATATTCCACCGCAAAATTTGAGTTTTCACCGACAATCATTTTATGAGCATACATCTTAAACCCCTTTAAGTTGTTACAAAATGGTGATAATTGGTATTATACTTCATTTTGTAATTTTTTAGAGTAAGTTTTTACTCCAACGACCCCAACTGTGCCTCAATTTTAGAAATCTTATCTTCGGCATCCGCTAGCCCGTTACGGTTTTCAGTGATAACCGCTTCAGGAGCATTCGCCACAAAACGCTCATTGGAAAGCATACCGCGAAGTTTATCCGCTTCTTTTTGAAGTTTTTCTCGTTGTTTAGTCAATCGATCAATAATCGGGGACAAATCAATACTCTCAGTCGGGAGATAGACTTCGACGGATTCTCCGATGTCACTGATTGCATTGTCAATTTTATGTTCGGTAAATTGTAAACTTTCCACTTTTGCCAAACGTGCGATGAAGGGTTCCATCATCGTGTGGTTTCCACTGCATTTGACGTAGGCGAGGGGGATTTTTTGGTTACCGCAATCCACGAGGGTTTTGGCACGTCGGATGGTGATAATCGCATCCATAATAATGGCAAACTCGGCTTCGATTGTCTCATCAATAGCGGTATTTTCAGGATACGCCATCACCATAATCGAATTTCCCTCTTCGAGGGTTGTCCCTGAGAGTTCATGATAGAGATACTCGGTGATAAACGGCATAAATGGATGAAGGAGTTTCATCGATTCTTTGAAGATGCTTCCCAGCTCATGTACGCTCTCTTTAGAAGCTTTCCCAAGTTCGATACCCCAGTCACAAAACTCATTCCACAAGAAGCGGTAGAGGGTTGTTGCGGCATCGTTGAAGCGGTATTCATCCATAAAGACGCGTGTTTCTGCCGTTGCACGTCGGAAGCGACTGAGCATATAGCGTCCCAATGGTGTAGTAATCTCTTGTTGGTCTAAATCTTTAAATGTTTCGACGTTCATTTGTAAAAACTTAGAGGCGTTGAAAAGTTTGTTGGTGAAGTTACGGCTTTGCTCCAGTTTTTCGGTACTGAGACGAATATCACGCCCTTGAGCTGCCAAAACTGCGAGGGTAAAGCGCAAAGCATCGGCGCTGTAATTTTCAATCATATCGAGAGGATCTATGACATTTCCTTTGGATTTGGACATTTTTTGCCCATTTTCATCCCGAACGAGGGCGTGGAGATAGATGTGTTTAAACGGTAACTCACCGGTAAAACTCTCTCCCATCATCATCATTCGCGCAACCCAGAAAAAGAGGATGTCGAATCCTGTGATAAGAAGGCTGTTGGGGTAAAACTTCGCCATATCTTCACTTTGGAATAATGAATCAGCACTTACATCGCCATTTCCCCATCCAAGCGTTGAAAATGGCCACAATGCAGAACTAAACCACGTATCCAAAACATCAGGATCTTGGGTAAAGCTAGTACTGGCACAATGGGGACAGGAAGAGGGGGTTTCGTCTAAGCTTGCCCACTCGTGATCGCAATCGTTACAATAAAAAACGGGGATTCGGTGTCCCCACCACAGTTGGCGAGAGATACACCAGTCGCGCAGTTCTCCCATCCATGAGTTGTAGCTGTTGATCCAATGAGGTGGGAAAAATTGGGCTAATCCTTCATTGGTTTTATCAATAGAGTTTCGTGCGACCTCTTTGCGGACAAACCATTGTTTGGAGATATACGGTTCAACGATGTTTTTACAGCGGTAACAATGCCCCACTTGGTGAACGTGATCTTCGATTTTTTCGATAAAGCCCGCTTCATCCAGACGTTTTGTGATGATTTCACGTGCGGCAAGACGCTCTAATCCTTCAAATTCCCCCGCATGGTGATTGAGAATCCCTTTTTCGTCAAAGACGGTGATAAACTCCAAATCATGACGTTTCCCCACTTCGTAGTCGTTGGTATCGTGGGCAGGGGTTACTTTAACCACACCCGTTCCAAAATCCATATCGACATGACTGTCAGCGATGATTTTGATCTCGCGGTTGATAAGAGGGAGGGTGATACTTTTTCCTAAAAGATGAGTATAGCGTTGATCATCAGGGTGAACCATGATAGCAGTGTCACCAAAATAGGTTTCAGGACGGGTCGTAGCAACGATAATATGACCGCTTCCATCGCTAAACGGATAGCGCATATGGTAAAAATGCCCTTGATGCTCTTCGTGCTCTACTTCGATGTCACTGAGCGCTCCATCATGAGTACACCAGTTGACCATATAATTGCCACGAACGATGAGGTTTTGGTTATAAAGGTGAACAAATGCCTCTTTGACCGATGTTTTTAGCCCTTCATCCATCGTGAAACGCTCACGGCTCCATGCAGGAGAAACTCCAAGTTTACGGAGTTGTCCCACCATAATCCCGCCGCTCTCCTCTTTCCAAGCCCAAACACGTTCCAAAAATGCTTCGCGTCCAAGCTCTTCTTTTGTCGTTCCTTCAGCCAAAAGCTGTTTTTCAACAACATTTTGAGTCGCAATACCGGCATGGTCGGTTCCCGGTTGCCATAGGGTTGCATATCCATCCATTCGTTTGTAGCGGACGATAATGTCTTGGAGGGTAAAGGTGAGCGCATGACCGATATGAAGTCGTCCTGTAACGTTGGGAGGAGGCATCATAATAGAGAAATGTTTATTGGGTTTGAGTATGGCGTGGTTACCGTCGATTTCAAAAAGTCCGCGATTTTCCCAAAGCGGATAATAAGTTTCTTCAATAGTTTTTGGGTTATAATGGGTCGTGGACATAGTGAAAGCCTTCGGTCTGAAAATAGAATCGAATTATACCAAAATTTTTGGGAACGCTATTTGCTTACATAAAATTACAAAAGAACAAGGACGACCATGCAGTATGAAGTGAAATCGACAATTTTAGGATTCGATATGATGACTAAAGTGGAATTGACCCCAATTGATGAGTTATTTTCAACTCTTAAAAGTTGCGACGGAACGGATGTTAGCTTTACCGTCCTTAATCCGTATGCTCTACGTGAATATTCGTTTGATGTGCCAACATCAATACGTGTATTACTTGATATTCATGAAAACTCAAAGGTAGTGGTATATAATATCGTTGTTATTCAAAATCCGCTCGACGAGTCTTGTATCAATTTCCTTGCTCCGCTTATTTTTAACCAAGATAACGCAACTATGGCTCAGGCTGTATTGAGTGCTAGTGATCATCCTGATTTTGGTTTAGCGGAACCTATCAAACATTTTAAGTCAGAATAAGCCTCCTTTATAAGGGGCTTCAAGGAGCCCTTTGCCACTTTCACGCCTCAATGAGCAGCAATATACCGCTGCAACTGCCCCCTATGGTCATAATCTTATTATTGCTTCAGCGGGGACAGGTAAAACGTCCACAATTGTTGGACGTATTGCTCACCTTCTTTCCCAAAATGTTAAACCAGAAGAAATTTTACTCCTTACTTTTACCAATAAAGCAGCTCAAGAGATGGTGGAACGAGTTGCGGCCTTTTTCGGTCGTGAGATTGCTTCCAAAGTGGATGCAGGGACATTTCATGCCGTTAGTTACCGATGGTTGAAGCGCAAAGATGGAAAGGTTGTCCTTAAACAACCTCGTGAGCTGAAAACTCTCTTTCGTAGCGTGTATGAAAAACGGACGTTTTCTCATCTCGATTGTGCTACTCCTGCGTATGGGGCGAATTACCTCTATGATGCCTACTCCTTTTATCAAAATACTGAACTCAATGCCAATTTTGAAGAGTGGATCAAGACACGACAGGATGAACACGCTGTTTATGCCATGATTTATGCGGATATTATCGATGAGTTTGAAGCACTTAAAAAAGAGTATGGATTTCTCAATTTTAATGATCTTCTTCTTCACATGAGGGATATGGCATCGCAAAATGATTTGGGGTACAAAGAGGTTCTTATCGATGAATATCAAGATACCAATGCCCTTCAAGGAACGCTGATTAATGCCATGCGTCCTCCGTCACTTTTTTGTGTGGGGGATTACGATCAGAGTATCTACGCTTTTAATGGAGCAGATATTTCGATTATTGGATCGTTTAGTACCAATTTCCCCGATGCGAAAGTGTATACACTTAACAAAAATTATCGTTCAACCATTCCGATTCTGTCATTAGCCAATACGGTGATTGCTTATAATGAGCGTATTTATCCCAAAGCGTTGGAAGTAACACGAACGGGGGAGGCAAAAGCTCCTGCCTTGTTAATCTATGAGGAATTGTTTGAACAGTATCATGGCATTGCGCGTCTTATTGGGGAATCTCGTACAGAAAGGGATGAGATAGCGGTCATTTTCCGAAACAATGCCTCTGCCGATGGGATAGAAGCGACACTTCGAGAGATGGGGATTGCGTGTCGACGACGCGGGGGGACGAGTTTTTTTGACTCCAAAGAGATTAAAGCACTGCTGGATATTTATACCTTACTGGTAAATGAATCGGATATGATGGCATTTATCCATCTTTTTGATTATGCCAAAGGGGTTGGAAGTGCAATCGCTAAAGAGCTGTTTGTAGCGTTACAAAAACTGGGGAAGGGATCATTTTTGCGAGGTCTTTATACTCCTGATACCTCTATTAGCAATCCGTTTGAGAAGCGTAAACTTAATCATCAGTTAGGCTTATTCGATGATTATGCGGAGCTTGGAAGTGCTGGGCGGTTTGCGAAATTGGGGATGGATCCCAATTTTATGGGAAATCCTATCTTAAAACACGCGAAGCTGACTAAAGATTCGGCAACATTTTTACACGATCTTTTCAACCTCTTTCGTCAGTTACGTGATTTGAGAACGCCGAAGGAAGCGGTACAAAAAATTGCCCTCTCAGCCCTCTATGGTCACGTCATTGAGACTTTATCGCATAAGCGTGCCGTGACAGAAAATGGTTCCGTGGATGAGAAAGCCAAATCTGAGTCTCAAGAGAGAATTCGTCGAAAAGCCACAATTCTTTTCGAACTTTCCCGTCCCTATAAAGAGCACGAACGGTTTTTAAATGCGATGGTATTAGGATCGCAAGATTTGACTCAAGGGGAGGGGGTGCATTTGCTCAGTATTCACGCTTCAAAAGGGTTGGAGTACAAAGAGGTATATGTCATTGATTTGATGGATGGACGGTTTCCGAATCGAAAATTGATGTCTCGCAGCGGGAGTATTGAAGAAGAGCGTCGGCTTTTTTATGTAGCGGTTACCCGTGCTAAAGATAGACTTTATTTGAGTTACGCCAAATACGACAAAATTAAAAAAACTAATTTTGTCCCGTCCCAATTTTTATTTGAAACGGGATTGATTCCCAAAGATGAAACGTACACGATGTTGATAAAAAAAGGAAATGAAGAATAACTTTAGGGGGTTGTGTAACATCAGTCATTAATGCCGTCCTTGAACGGCATCTCCCATTGACCACATAGGCAAGAAAATACCCAATGCCAGCATAACAACCATCCCTGCAATCATGAATAGCATAATCGGCTCAATTGCTTCGGAGAGTCCATCGATAATCGCGTCAAAGCGCATTTTGTAGTATTCCATAACCTTTTGTATCATCGCATCAAGTTGTCCACTGGCTTCTCCCGCAGAGACCATCTGAATAATCATATTTTCAAAGAGGGCTGTTTCCTTAAGTCCCACATGGAGGGATCCCCCCCTCTCAACGGTAGTACGAACGGCAAGAAGTCGCTCTTGTAAGGGAAGATTGTCGATCATAGCTGTCGAGGTATCCAGTGCTTCTGCTATGGGGATACCTGCACGTATAAGCTCAGAAAAAACGAGGGTAAATCGGCTAAGAGTTGAGAACATAATAACATTCTTGATGAGGTAGGTTTTGAGTAAAAATTGATGCCATTTATATCGGAACTCTTTATTGTGGTCAAGGGTATAGTTGAAAGCAAATAAAAAGAGCGCGATACCTGCCAAAACATACAACCCATAGGTATTAAAAAGGTGCTCTAAAAAGAGGAGAAGCTTAGTTGGCATAGGAAGTTCTGCCCCAAGTTGCTCAAATATGGTTTTAAATTGGGGCACAACATACGAGATAAGAACCGTAAAAGCAACCGCCATAGCGATCATAACGTTTCGAGGATATGCCATCGCTTTTTTGAACTTGATGATGTTACGGCGAATTTCTTCGAGCATATCGGCAAGCTTATGAAGTGCTTCCGCCATATTCCCCGTTTTCTCACCCAATTCAATCATTGCCAGAGATAGAGTTCCTAGCTCATAGCTAAACTTAGCAGCTGATTTTGAGAGACTATGTCCCGCATTAATATCATCTGCCATAGTTCCTAAAACCGTTTGAAGCGTTTTATCGGTAGTCGCATCGGCTATTTCTTTGAGCGAATCGTGAATAGAAATTCCTGCATTTGCCATAACCGCAAGTTGTCGTATAGCGGCAATAAGGGAATCTTGCTTGAGGTGACGCTTTTGAACATTAGCCAAAAAATTATCTTTAAGTTTTTTAAATTGATCTTCAAGGGGAGGGGATGATTCTATCGCTTTTAAAATCATCCCTGTATATTTTATCTTTGCAAGAGATTGAGCCTCTTTCTTGTGTTCAGCATACAATCCATAATCGGTTTTTTTCCCTTTATTGAGTACGGTTACAGTAAAGTATTTCATCCTTTTGCTACCCTTAATATTTCATCTATGGTTGTTACGCCATGAACAGCTTTCGCCATCCCATTTTCAAACATCCCAATAAAGCCATCTTCTTTAGCTTGTTTGGTTAGCTCATCTTTGGATCCACCTCGTGCAATTAAACTGGAGAGTTCTTCACCAATAGGTAAGACTTCACAAATCATTTCCCGCCCCATATAGCCAGAGCCATTGCACTCTTTACAACCGCTTCCTTCATAAAAGATGGTATCATGCGGGATGAAGGCTTTATACTCTTCTCGTAACATTGTAGGTATTTCGACCTCATGTTTACAAAATTTACAAATTCGTCGAACCAACCGTTGGGCTTGAATAGCAACGAGCGCACCACTGATAAGATACGGTTCAATCCCCATATCTACCATACGGGGAATGGCACTGATAGCGTCATTGGTATGGAGAGTTGAGATGACTAAGTGACCCGTGAGGGCAGCTTTGACCGCAATTTCGAGTGTTTCTTGGTCACGGATCTCCCCAATCATAATTTTATCAGGATCTTGACGTAAGATGGAGCGTAGTGCATCGGCAAATGAGAGCCCCACTTTGGGATTGACTTGGACTTGCTGAATCAAATTCATCCGATACTCGACAGGATCTTCAACCGTAATGACTTTGTCTTCAACATTTCGAAGTTCATTAAGCGCACCATAAAGGGTTGTCGTTTTTCCACTTCCCGTAGGTCCAGTGACGAGAATAATGCCAAAAGGGGCTTGCAGTGATTTGATCAGTTTTTGGTAACTTATTGAATCCATTCCTGATTGCTCAAGCTTGACGAGTGCTTTGGATTTGTCCAAAATACGCATAACAATCGATTCACCATAAATAATAGGGAGAGTAGAGATACGAAAATCAAATTCAGCTTCCATTACAACAGCAGAAAAACGACCATCTTGAGGTTTGCGGCGTTCTGCAATATCCAAATTGGCTAATAGCTTGATACGAGAAGCTAGAGGGGGATAAATATCCCGATCAAAAATAAATACTTCGGTTAATTTACCATCAATCCGCCCGCGAACCACACAGTTCTTTTCGGTGGGTTCAATGTGAATATCACTGGCACGCCCTTTGATACACGCTTTGAGGATAACATCGATGAGTTGTAAAATAGAGGAAGCTTCTTGTTGCTCTTCAATTGTCCCAATATTACGAAGTTCACTACGAATATTATTGACCAGCTCTTTGACGCTGTCTTTGAGCTCAATTTTAAAGAGGTATGCTTGAATTTGTTTTTCAGTAGCAATTGCTACTTTGAGGGATTTTCGAGGAAAAATACGTTGAAGAGCCTCTTGTGCTTCAATATTTAGAGGATCGGAAAACGCAACCGTAACGTACATATCATCTTGAGAAATAGGTAGGGCATTGTACCGCTTTAGTTGTGTTGTAGGAATTTTCTCTACAAGTCGATAGTCCATATCAATAGAGTCTAAATCAATATAGGGGAGGTCAAGCACCTCTGCAAGATAATGTAAGATGGTCGCTTCATCGAGAAAATGATAATTTTTAATAATTGAAAGTTCGTAGGCTCCTAAACGAATTTGTTCAACCACAAATCGCTTAACAAAATTGACGGAAACTGCGCCTATTTTTGTCAATGTTTCCAGAATAGTGTCATCTTGAACGCCCCTTGATGTGAGACGATCAACTTGTTGCTGTGTGATATGGCGTTTTTCTAATAAATCATGCGTAATGCGATCCATATCGGTCTCCTTTTATCATTGTGCATCCTCTTTGGTAAGATTATTGAGTAAGCTCTTAGCCCCTTCAGAGTTAGATTGAGAAATATAAAGTTGAAGCGTTTTTTTGGCTTGCTCTGTTCTTCCCAGTTTCACCAATGATTTAGCAAAAATAAGCCAACTTTCATCTAGGGTGTTATTGATAGCATTTGTTTTTAATGCATAGTTGTAAGCTTCACTATAGTTACCATTGTCATAGTGATAACGAGCAATATAAAGTCCTAAATGAGGATTAGCATTATTTTTAAAACGATCTTCAATCTCATGAATGTCAAATGCCGTAGAATCTTGTTTAATTGATATGGGTTTATTTTGACTGTCGGGACGAACGATAGGAGGTGAGAGTGGTGTTCCTGTAACAGCAACTGCTTGAATACTTTTGGCTATAGGCAAGGGGCTAGGTGTGATTTTTTTTGGTAATTCTTTAGGTTTCCATGCGACTGCTGCCTCAACTAAAGCGGGACGTGCAACTGTAATGGGCGTGATGATGGGAGTAACTACAGCTATGGGTTGTTCCACTATAGGTATAGATGGTTCAATCGGTATGATTTGTGTAGGCGTGACTTTTACAAGGGGAATCTCCGGTTGGAGAGGAGGAGGTGTCACATCGTCCCGATTCATACTGTATAAAAAAATAATCAAACCACCGCTTATTATGAGAGTAGCAAGCGCATAAGGAGCTAATCGTTTAATTTTATATTTAATCCAGCGTCGTTCGAGTGAAGGTATATCAATCATGAAGAAGTCCTGCCTGTATGCCAGCCATTTCTATGTATTTGGTTTTAAGGGCATTGTATTTTATTTTTGAGGGGGTGTTCTCTTCATACCATACGTACAGACTAAAAAGAGAGAAGAGTAACTTATTAGTTTCACGATAATTCCCCTTCGTTAATTTTGTGATAAGTTTGATATTCTTGTCATTAAACATATTAGCAACGTCAAAACAATTTGCTTTTAATAATTTCTTTTGGATATAAATTTTGAGTTCTTCGGCAGAAGCATTTTGAAGTTCAATACTTTCCCAAATACGAGTTTGAAAATGTTCTTTAGCAATAATGTCTTCATCCTCTGTCTTATGGAGGGTAATGACAAATTTTAATGCGCGAGCATCTGAGATAAGACGAATTTTTTCCATTAAAATAGTGCTATACAATTGTGCTTCATCCAATAAAACAATAGGTGGCTGAGGATAATTGACAGCGGAAGAAAGTTCCAGAAAATCAGTGAGGGTAATTGCATCTCGATTCACGTAACCATAAATCTTTTGGGCTAATACCCGCAAAAAATCACCTTCATCAATAATAGGAATATCAATCATAAAAACTTTTTGGTGTTTTGAGAGATCATGATGCAGTTTATGAAGTAACATACTCTTCCCTGTTCCCGGTTTTCCATACAACAAAATCATTTTAAGGGGCTTTTGTACCGATGCTTTTAGATTCTGATACATATGCGATACGCTATCAATTTGGACATAATCACGAGGATTAACGATGTCCAAAAAAAGATCCCGTGGTTTGGAAAAAAGAGAATGATCCATTGGTTACTTCGTATCCGCTTTGATCTTGTCGAGATCCATTTTTATTTGGTTGGATTGTTTGATTTGATCTTTTTGCATCGCGGGAGAAAGGCGACTGTATCCAAGATCAGAGAGCCCAATATTGGAACCATCTTTTTTGACAATATGGGGCTCAATAATAATAACAAGCTCTTCTACTTTTTCGCTGAGCCCCTCTTGTTTAAACATATAACCCAAAACAGGAATATCACCAAGGAAAGGTATTTTCGTCGTTGTATTGGTTGATTTACGGTTAATTAATCCCCCTAAAACGATACGACTCCCATCTTGAACGGAGACAACAGATGATATTTGGCGACGACTTAAATCGGGCGGCATTGTTCTCAACGTATTGTCGGCTGAAAGAGTGCTTGCAGTTTCGGAGACGGAGGGATTAATACGCAAAGTAATCATCCCATCTTTTGAAATTTCAGGGGTTATATCCAGCAAAACACCAGAGAATACTGAACTGACTACTTCAGATGAGGATTGCGTCCCTGTAGCGCCACCTGCCAGCGTTGAAGTAGTTAAGGTTTTATAAAATAGCTCTGTCCCCGCTGTGATGAGTGCCGGTTGATTGTTGAGAGTCATAATTTTAGGATTGGAGATGGCGTAAACATCCCCTTGGGTTTTTAAGAACATGAGGAGATTGTTAATACTGATGCTGTTACTAAGAGTGAAGAGTTTTGAAACAGCGCTTACAGGAGCACGAGCACCTGCAACATCTGCCATTGCATAAGTAGGGGCAGTTATACCTGTTGTGGCATCAACAGTTGCTCCCGTTTGCATAAGCTTTTGAACTTTATCCCCCTCGTATGCCCCATCAAAAGTACTTCCTGAAACATTGGTTCGATCTGCTGAATTAAATCCAGCTTTGAAGTTTTGGAGACTATAGATTTGTGACCAGTCGATACCTGTCGTTGAACCATCGGTAAAAATAACGCTGTACATTTTGACATCAATCATGACTTGCGTTTGCATTTTTTTCTCTAAATCGTCAATATACGTATCAAGGCGTTTGATTTGTTTTCCTGTTCCCGTTACAGTGATTAATCCTGCACTTTTATTGATAAAAATATTATGCCGATCATCTTCTCCTCCTGTGCTATCCTTTGGATCTGAAGTAAGATTTGATTTAGATTGCTTATATTGATCCTCTGGACGACTGAGTATACTTTTAACCTCTTGTTCGAGTGTGTCCCAAAATTTCACTTGATCAAGTGTTGTAATATTGGTTCCAGATTCTGAAGAGGCTCCACTTTTGGCTGTAGCGGATGCAGCACCAGCGGCAGGGGCTGCAGTAGCTCCACCTGTTGTTGACGCGCCTGACATAGCCCCAGAATTAGAACTCAAGCGAATATTAGTCGTCCCTTTTCCTATTCGTTCGGTGGTAATATAGTCAATATTATAAGTTTTTGTGGTGAGATAGGAGATCTTTAAAACATTATTTTGCAAGTTATATTGCAAATCATTTTCTTTGATAATTAAGTCAAGCACCTCATTAATCGTCAAATTTTTTAGATACGTTTTATTCATCTGCTTTTTAAGGATATTTTCGGCTTCCGTATCCCCTACGATGACGCTCATGCCACATTCATCACTTATTTGATCGACAAATTCACCAACGCTTGTCCCCTTAATCGAGGATATATTGAACAGTTCGTAGGTGCAATCTGCATGAAGTGAAGTTGAGAGTAAAGCTGCCGTGGTTACGGATAGTAAAAATGCGCGCGTATTGAGGTTAAATACTGATCTCATGTTGCTTTCCTATTTTGTATTTATTTGGATATTAGTATTTGTTTTATTGAGAAATAAAATCAGAGGTTGCCCTTTTGATCCATTCATTAAAACTGAATTGGGTTTTATCTCTACCACGGTGTATGTTCGTAAAGTATTATTGACCTTGTACCATTTTCCGTTAATGAGGGCGGATGAATTCATTAAGGCTTGTAATCGTAAAGGTTCTTCAATAATTTTTGGAACACTAGGAATAACGGGTAAGTTACCAAGTTTTGGTGGAGCCAAAAGGGTCATTTTGGGAGCATTAAGAAAGGGGGGAGGAACACTAGGTGTTCTTACGGTGGCGGTATGTCTAATTGGGTCATTCAAGGAATTAATAAAACCATCCGAAACACCTAGACGTTTAGGTTTAATTGCCTGAATTTGCTCATCCACCCATGCAAGCTCTTTATCGCTTTTAGCTGAAATAACAGTAACCGTCCCTGTGGTTGGAATAGCCATCGGCGTATTGATACTGTTAGCAGCTTGAACAACTACACTGAAGAGAAAGGAAGTGAGTGTAAGTATTTTCATTGTCGCGCAATCCCCCATACTGAAAGCTTAAGATCACTTTTGAGTTTTTTATCTGCAAACATATTGATGGTGTGCAGATCAATAACAAGGTCGCTTTGTTCAAGTGCATTAATAAACTTGAGGGTGTTTTTAAAATCGCCATCCGAGGAGAGTGCAATATCCAATACGTGTCCAAATGAACTATTATTATCAGCACTTGGTGCATTACCAAATTGATTTAATTTCACATTATAAACTTTCGCATAGTTAGAGATAGAAGCCAAACAATTCCCTCTGACCGATTCGTCGTAATAAAGATACGAGACTTCTTCCAACTGATCTTTAATATAGGTGTTATAGCCAATATAGTGTTGGTGTTCCATTTCAATGTTTTTGGTTTCTTCTTCGATTTGGGTTATCCGTTGTGGAGGATTAGCCTCTAAATATTGCTTGTCATTGTTGAGATTCGTTTCCATGACAGTGGCTTTCTCGTGGGAGAGTTTAAAATTAGCTTCCGAGCCCTCCCACAAAAGCAAATAGGAAAAGGCAAATAATCCTGCACCGATCATTCCAAACAGCATATTTTTATCACGTTCACTTTTTGGAGCTAGTGCTTGATCTATGGCATAGAGGTAGTTTTCACCATTAAATTTCATTTAAGTACCGCCTTGAGTTCACTAATGTATGCTGAACTGTTGCTATCGTAGCTTACCAAATGCAAAGAAAAATCGTACTTATCGTTTTTGGTAGTGGTCAAATTCTTTAATAAATCAGTAATGGATTGCATTTTGGGTGCACTTAAAATAAAAGTAAACGCTTTGGACGCGAGTTTTCCATCTTTTGTGGAATAATCAAGCTTTTTGAGATCAGCATACGATTGATTAAAGTCCTCTTGCCCAACTGCTACAAGCCCATTAGTTGAGTGTTCCGTATCATTAAATGGTCCATGATATTGTTTCAGTGAGCTGTTCTGATCTTGAATCACGACACTCTCGTCACGATAAGAAAGTGATTCTAATTTAACGCCATATTGATTAAAACTATGGGTGAAATCGGCAAGAATTTTTGCTTTCATTGGGTAATTTTCTTTTTTATCGTGAATCTGAATAAGGGTGTCTTGTTTTTGTTTATATGCTATCTTCTGCTCATCCAAAAGAGCTTGAGCTGCACTTTGATTTGCTAGTTTCAAATTAACAGTTGCTTCACGCGTTGTTTTTTCAATATGAACATGCTCATACTCTTGACTCATAAGACCATAGTGAAACTCTTCAATGTAGGAAAGAGCCCAATACGTTCCGGGATAGAGAAGCGCAACTGCCAAGGACGCTGCTGCGACAAGGATTAACTTCCCGCTATCACGTTTGGCAAAAGGGGGTGGTCTGTGAAAGAGTGTAAAATTAGATTCATAACGCTCATTCATTTCAAGTCGTGCATATAAATGCATCAACTGATGAATTTGATCAACGTTCTTATCACTTGTCTTGAAGCCATAATCAAAATCAAATGGTTGTGATTTAAGCCCTAAATAGGTTTGAGCGTATTCGTCTAACCCATCAATGAATCCACTAGATGTTCCAATATAAATAGTCTCAAACTGTTTGATCTCAAAAGCACGCTTGGAGTAGGTGATAACATCATTAATATGAAGAAAAATTTCGCCAAAAAGCTTCAGAAGACTTCTTTGATACTCTGAATTAGTGGAATGAAGACCATGGGACGTAAGCGCTGTTTTAAAGGTGTTGAACTCCACTGGTTCACCTAAAAGTTCACAAAATCGTTCGTGAATTTGTTTAAGTGAATATTTCAGAGATTTGGTATAAACAAATTCTTGTTCATTGTAAACCGTAAAAAAAGCATCATCTTCTTGAAAATAAATAAATCCATGAGCATTGCTGGAAGAAATTATATCTTTGATATAAAGAGACTTAATCAATAGTGGGATAGGGATAATTTGGTCAATATACTTGATGGATTCAATGACGGAAGTAAACTCTTGTTCCAGTGTGAGAGGATCAACGACAAATATATGAAAAAATCGTTCACTTTCACTTATATGGTTAAGTGCTTCTATATATTGAATGGTATATTCAACTGCCATGTCAAGGGCAAGCTCTTCATATACTTTATTATCTAATGCGTCATGAATATCATCTTCGGGAACATTTTTACTAATACCAATTAGGGCAGAGATAAATCCCTTCGTATTTAAAAAAGAGATTGCATACTGCTCTCTTGAAAAGGAGGGAGAATCAGTACGTGCGAGACCATTCAATGAACTCACATAAAAGTTCCTCTGATAGGGATCGGCTGATATGATACTTGAAAATGTAAATTGTTTGCTCATCCTGCGTCCTAATAGTAAATATGCGAGAATCATCCCACAAAATTGAGTAATCTTCTAAAAATCTAACGTATTGGATTAATTGTAACCCTAAATCGACACCTAGAAACTTTTTTGTAACTCAAAGTTATTCTTTTCCTGATTGTAACAAAATGACACTTAAATGATTTCTTTTATTCCCCAAAAATTAAGGGAATAGTGTTATTGAGGAGAGTGTTTGATTATTCGTACCCTAAATCACTTAAAAACTTTTTATCCGTTGTCCACCCTTTTTTGACGGAGACGAAAAGTTCGAGATAGACAGGTTTGGAAGCGAGACGTTCAATTTTCTCACGGGCATTCTTGCCGATACGTTTGATCGCAGCTCCCCCTTTGCCGATAATAATTCCTTTTTGAGAATCCTTTTCGACGATAATAGTTGCACGAATATGTTCTGTCGGAGAATCTTCATCAATTTTGTCAATGAGAACGTCCGATTCGTAGGGGATTTCATCACTAATATTATCAAAAATAGCTTCACGAATGAACTCTTTGTAGATGGTACGAATCATTTCTGTCGTAATGTTCTCAGGATCGTAGAGATACGGTGACTCATCTAAATTTTTTACGATAGTATTGAGAAGATCATTTTTACCGACATTTTTGGTTACTGACATAGGGATGAGGGCGAGAAATTTATCGCTGTATTGATTGTATTCGCCAATTTTTTTGAGCAAATCTCCTTGAGAAATTTGATCTATTTTACTTAAAACGATGATATGTTTACGCTTTTGGTGGTTAAGTTCTAAGAATTTCTCATAATGAACTGTTTTATCAGAAGCAGGGGCAAGATAGACGACGATATCACAATCTCCGATGGCTTTGAGCGCCTCTTCAAGCATGTATTGGTTGAGGAGTTTTTCGGCATGATGAAGCCCTGGAGTATCCACGAAAATAATCTGATCCTCATTGTGCATCACGATGGCATTAGAGCGTTTACGTGTTGCATTGGCTTTTTGGCTTACTAGGGCAATTTTCTCCCCCAATATCCAGTTCATCATCGTACTTTTACCTGCGTTTGGTCGCCCTACGAGAGCGACAAATCCTGCTTTGCTCACGAGAGACCTTGTATTTCTACGCGTAATGTTGCGTGGAGTCCGTGACCGAGTTTGAGATCCAAATCATGCAGTCCGACGGTTTTGATCCCGTGTTTCGCATCAAGTTCTTTTTTATCAATTTCGATACCGTGTTGCTCTTGAAGCGCATGAGCAATCTCATCTTTGGTTACGGAACCAAAAAGATGTCCTGTATCTCCCAATTTTTTGCGAATGACAACTTTGACATCTGCAAGAGTTGCCTTGATTGTGTTTAGACGTGCAATCTCTGCTGAATCATGAGCAATTTTTTTACGTTGATCGGATTCATATTTTTTCATGACTTCATGGGTAGCTAGAAGTGCTAACCCTTTGCCGATGAGAAAGTTTTTACCGTAACCATCCGCTACTTCTTTGATCTCGCCAGCTTTCCCGACCCCTTTAACCTCTTTGGTTAATAATACTTTCATCTTTTTCCTTCAATTATCCGCGAACAATTTTGCCGTTATATCCGACAATACCATGCACGAGGTTAGATACTTTTGTGAAGCCCATATCGGTAAGAATACGTTGACAATGGGCGCTTCGACTTCCTACATGACAATAAACAATAATGTTATCACTATTTTCTAAGCCTGCTTCATTGAGTGTTTGGAAGAAACTACTTGTAGGAACAAGTGCATCAACACCTTCGATACGACCTGATTTCCACTCCATCCATTCGCGAACATCAACGAGTTTGAAAGTAACCATTCCCAATTCTCGTGCTTCAAAGAGTGCTGTTAATTCATCCGAATCAATATTTCTTTTTTGAAGTAGGAATTCACATTCTTCAGTTGATAAGCCACGGGAATGTTGATGGGTAACAGCTTCAATCTCTTCTGTTTTGACTTGTGATGCTGCATACTCTGGTGTACAGAAAATTTGACAATGGCATACACCATCTTCAGGAATTTCATGCTCAATAGCAGGTTTACAAGGGCAGATACGATCTTCTTCTTTATTGCCTGTGATAAAGAAACAAGGGCAATACCGTTTACCGTGCATGAGCTTGTTACGCGTTAGTCCAAACTGAATTCCTTGGTTGATTTCTACATCAGGATTGTAAGCAAATCCGAATTGGTTACATACCTTATCAGTAAATTTAATCGTCTTTTCCAATTCTGTTTTAAACTCTGGGGATTCAGGGTCGATCTTTGTAATAGTTGTGCTCATAGTATTCCCTTCAATTATTTATTTTTTCTGGCTTTTCCAGCAATGATAAAACGTAATGCGTTGAGTTTGATGAATCCGCCTGCATCTTTTTGATCGTAAACAGAATCTTCTTCAAACGTACAGTATTCAGGATTGAAAAGTGAGAGATCAGAACTACGACCAACAACCATTATACTTCCTTTATAAAGTTTCAACCGAACGCTCCCACGAACATTTTGTTGGGTTTTGTCGATAGCTGCTTGAAGCATTTCACGTTCAGGAGCAAACCAAAATCCATTATAAATAAGTTTTGCATAACGTGGCATCAACTCATCTTTGAGGTGTGCTTCTTCACGGTCAAGCGTTAATGATTCGATAGCGCGGTGGGCTTTTAACATCACTGTTCCCCCTGGAGTTTCATAACACCCACGGCTTTTCATTCCAACAAAGCGGTTTTCAACAATATCAGCACGCCCGATACCGTGACGACCTGCAATAAGGTTAAGTTGTTCAAGCATCGTAGCAGGTGAGAGCAGTTTGCCGTTTAAGCTAATTGGATCACCTCTCTCATATCCGATTTCGATGTACTCTGCTTCATTAGGGGCATCTTGTGGAGATACTGTCCAACGCCACATACTTTCTTCAGGTTCTGCAGCAGGATCTTCTAAAATCCCCCCCTCATACGAAATATGCAAGAGATTGGCATCCATCGAATACGGTGATTTCTTACCACTCATTTCAATTTTAATACCATGTTCTGCTGCATAAGCAAGAAGCTTTTCTCTCGAGTTTAGATCCCATTCGCGCCATGGTGCAATGATAGTGAGGGTACTGTCTTGTCCCAAATAGCCCATTTCAAAACGTACTTGATCATTTCCTTTACCTGTTGCTCCGTGACTGACAGCATCAGCTCCTGTTATGCGGGCAATTTCTGACTGGCGTTTAGCAATCAATGGGCGCGCAATAGAAGTCCCAAGAAGATATTCGCCTTCATAAATGGCGTTGGCACGAAACATAGGAAATACGTAATCACGAACAAATTCTTCGCGGAGGTCTTCAATATAGATATTTTCAGGTTTGATTCCTAAGCTAATCGCTTTCGCGCGAGCAGGTTCCACTTCTTCACCTTGACCAATATCTGCTGTAAAGGTAACTACCTCGCATTTATATTCGTCTTGAAGCCATTTAAGAATAACGCTAGTATCCAATCCGCCTGAATAGGCAAGTACGACCTTTTTAACCTCTTTTTTCATAACCGTCCTTACTATATGTATTTCCCACTTTCGTGGTGTAAATGGGGCAATTTTAGCAAAAAAAGTATGAGGTTGAGGTTAAAGTTTGATATTGATTGTAGGTGAGGCATTGTTTTCTGTCGCTTTAAGAAAATCAATGGTATTTTTGAGCTGTTGCATGGAATGTAAAGTTGTAGCCTGCTCACTTTCTATAAGCGTTTTTGCATTCAGGAGGAGGTATGCCGCTTCCTCCATTTGTTCTAACGATTCCATCTGAGGCATTTGATCGATCAAACTATCCAGTGCATCAAAATCTTTGAGAAAAAGAGCTTTCTTAAACTCTTTCAGCCACATTTGTGCTCTCTCTCCATGCTTCTAAAAGTCCTTTTACAACCAAATTGACTTTGTCAAGTTTTTCAGAACTGTTATTCATATTGGCCTCACTAAGGAGTAACAGCTGGTGCTGATAAAGTCCTGCAAGATAATGCGTTACATTTCCTTGATTGTAATCAAGAATTGAAAGCAATTCAATAACTATAGCGCTAGAACGATTGATCCAATAGGTACGTTTTTCAATATCTCCATCGTTAATGGAGCGTTTGGCTTGCATATTAAAACGCAAAACACCCTCGTACATCATTTGTACCAGTTTCTCAGGGGATTCGACTCCGACATTATTTTGAGTATACGTACTGTACGCCAAACTGTTATTATACATTAATTAACTCCTCGAGTTTCGGATTATACACTATTATTTTGTTATTTATTAGCCCTTGTCATCAAAAAGAGCTCCTGTTACTGCTTGCATCTTCGGTAATAATGCTTCGGCTTGCTCCTGCGGAAAACGTCGTATGATACGCTCGTTTTGTGTATCGATAACGGATACGTAAAAAACATCCGATTTATTGTCAAATCCAAAGCGAAGAGAGGTGTTAAAAGGATCTAACGACTGATTAAGCTGTTTGACCAAGTGATCCATCTGTTCCTTAGATCCTTGAGCGACACTCTTAGTACTAGGCTCTTGTTTAACAAGCTTTTCTTTGTGGATTTCTGCTTTTTGAAGCTCTTGGACATCTCGTATTGGCGCGGCCTGCGCTGCTTTATTAACACCCATTTGCGATTGTTGCATTTTTGCGGTTGATTGTAAAATTTCCATACTAACACCTTTTCAAACTGTAATGAACCTTTTCGATAACTACTAGATCGCCTAAAAAAATAAAAACTTTAATTCCAGAGGAGTTTTGCTGTGGTACTATCACGCTTATGAAACGTTATTGGACTCTTTTACGCAGCGAGCCTCTTTTGAGGCAGCTCTCTCTTATTCAGCTTATCGCCTATTTTGGTGCGTGGTTTAGCAATGTTGCTATTTACACGTTGCTTATTCAAATGGAAGCTAGCTCATCTACGATTGCTTTTGTGGCAGCTCTTCATTTTTTTTCGGGAGTATTACAAGCTCCTCTTAGCGGGGTGATTATCGACCGTTTGTCTCCTAAAAAATTGATGATAGGATTAGCTCTTACTGAAATTTTGTGTACCCTTTCCTTGATTGGAGTGAATAGTATTTCATTGTTACCATGGCTGTATCTTTTGGTATTTATCCGAATGGGGGCAGCGAGTTTTCAATTTACGGTCGAAATGTCGTTATTGCCTAAATTTTTGGAAGGGAAAGCATTGCAGTATGCCAATGAAATCCACTCGATAATTTGGTCTGTCTCATATACGCTAGGAATGGCGCTTGGGGGTCTCGTTGTGTATAGCATCGGAACAACCTATGCCTTTTTACTGGATGCTTCTTTATTCTTGATTGTCCTTGGATTGATAATTAATCTTACCATTAATGTTGAAATAATACGCTCTACGGAACGTTTTTTGACAATGATGGGGGATGCCTTTCGCTATATTAAAACTCAGAGAGTTGTCTTGCATCTAATGCTTTTTCATGCTGTAGTTGGCTTTACGGCATTTGACGCATTGGTGGTGCTGAGCGTCAAAAAATATTATCTTGATATTGTTGCGGTATCGTTGGGCATAGGGTTAGTACATGCTTCACGTGCCGTAGGGTTGGCTATTGGTCCGTTGTTTTTGGGTGAGTGGATCAATCTTCGACGACTTGAAATATTATTGATTGGGGAGGCGCTTGCGATAGCTTTATGGGGTGTTGTTATGGAACATTTTGTTCTTTCCTTAATTGCTTCCGTTTTAGTAGGTTTTTGTACAACAACACTATGGTCTTATACGTATACTCTTTTGCAAGAGCATACCCATTATGATTATTATGGGCGTGTGGTTGCGTATAATGATATGATTTTTTTGGCAACAGGAGGGATGGTTTCATTGCTTATTGGATTTTTAGTAGATCAACAAATGTCTCTTGGAATGATTGCAGTCGTATTGGGAAGTGCATTTATTGTAGCTGAAATCTATTATCGTTGGATCCGTGCACGCTATGAATTAAAAGAGATTGGGAGTTGACGCACATGATTTATTCTACTAAGGGCTATGAAATTGATCTTTCCAAAGTAACACGGCTTTATCCAGCAGCACTTATTAGTGCAGGGGGGGAGTCTGCATCGGTGTCTCTTGAATGGGCAGAGTTGAAAAAAGAGCAAATCACTCTTGAATCCTATATCCTCATTTGCGATTTTGATGCAGTAGGTGAAGTTCCGATCAATCGCATAGAATTGCGATTCGAAACAAAAGAAGAACTTTTTGAATCAATGAATGAAATTGCAATTCTACTCAAGCGTTAACTATTTTTTTCCTCATCAATCATAGCTTTGTATTGGCTGATAATAGTGGGAAGTCGGCTTCGATCTGGCATTTTACGTGAGGCAATGTATCCGACAACCGTCCCATCTTCATCAAATTTTGGGACGATATTAACAACAACCCAATAATATTTGCCATCTTTCCGTAGATTTTTAACGTATCCTTCCCATATTTTTCCCGCTTGAATAATGTCCCACATTCCCGCAAATGCTGCTTTTGGCATATCTGGATGACGGAGAATACTGTGTGGTTGCCCAATTGCCTCTTCTTTGGGATAAAGAGTCATCTCTGTAAATTTACGATTTGTGAAAGTGATGATTCCCTTTGTGTCTGTTTCGGAAATGAGACTTCGCCCATCAAAAAGAACTTCTTCATCAACTGGTGCAGGGCGTTTCATGTTTTATACATCCTGTAATTAAATTTAAATTTATTTGGATGTATTGTATCAGATGATTTATAAAAATAAAAGAGAGTTAAAAGGTGAAATCAATAAGTTGAAGATTATAATGACATTTTTTTTGATAATAGTGTGATAAAGGATGGGAATATGGATGTAGTAGAATTATTTAAAAAGATGATTGAATCAAAAAGTCAAACACCTGAAGATGGTGGATTATTAGATTTTATTAGTGAGTATCTCGAAGGATTTACGACAATTCGTATTGATAAAGAGGGGGTGAAAAATCTTTTTGCCTATCGCCGTTTTGGAGAGGGTGAGCATCTGTGTTTCGCTGGGCACGTAGATGTCGTTCCTGCAGGGGAGGGGTGGAATAGTGATCCTTTTGTGGCAACAGTAAAAGATGGCTATATTTATGGTCGAGGTGCACAGGATATGAAAAGTGGGGTGAGCGCTTTTACCCAAGCTCTGAAAGAGGCTGAAAATTTCAGGGGGACACTTTCATTGCTACTGACATCTGACGAAGAGGGTCCTGCAAAATTTGGAACCGTTGAGGTACTCAAATATCTCAAAGAACACCATCTTCTTCCAGATGCTGTTGTTGTAGCGGAACCGACGTGTGAAACACGATTTGGTGATGCAATAAAAGTGGGAAGACGAGGTTCGATCAATGGGGTTCTTGAGGTAATGGGGAAACAAGGGCATGCAGCGTATCCTGAAAAAGCCATCAATCCTATCCATCAAATTGCTTCAATTTTACCTAACCTTGCAGGTGTATTTTTGGACGAGGGGGATCTTTATTTTGCCCCTTCTCAACTGGTGATTACTGATATTCGTTCGGGGATAGAGACGACGAATGTCTCTCCAGGAAAATTAAAAATGATGTTCAATGTTCGTAATTCAACGGCAACAACCAAGGGGTCTATTGAAGTTTTTATCGCCAAGCAGTGTGATGGGCTTGAGTATTCATTAACATTAGATCAAAGCGCAAAGCCGTTTATAACCGACTCAGCTACTGGGATTGTTCAATTGTTGAGTGCTACTATTGGTGAAGTTACTTCTATTGTTCCGAAGCACTCTACGGCGGGGGGAACGTCTGATGCCCGTTTTGTGGCTGAATACGGCATTGATGTTATTGAGTTTGGGGTGATTAATGATACGATACATGCCCCCAATGAACGAACGTCTATTGCTGAAGTGGAAAGTTTATATAAAATTTTCAGTACGTTGATACGGCGATTTTGATAAAATAATGGTTTTAAAGGGGTTAGTTATGAAAAAATTACTATTGGTGTTGCTTTTCGCACTTAGTGCTTTTGGCGGCGAAGTAACGTGGAATAGTGGGTACGATCAAGCGCTTGCAAAAGCCAAAAAAGAGAATAAGCCGTTGATGGTACTCATTACAAGAGAGGATTGTGGTTGGTGCCGTAAGCTTGAATCGACAACGTTACGCGACAATGAGGTTGTATCACGTATTAATACCTCTTTTGAAGCGGTGAATGTTATCAAAGAAAAAAGTATTTATCCCAAAAATTTGACGGCGAAGATGGTTCCTATGAGCTATTTTATCGATCCACGTAACGGTAAGGTTCTCTATTCTATCCCTGGATATTGGGAAGTGGAAGATTATAGCTCAGTACTCGATGATGCTCTACGAAAATACAAAAAGTAATTAAAGGAAATTTATATGACAATCGTACAAACCCCAAATGCTCCTGCTGCCATTGGCCCTTATTCTCAAGCGATGATTGCCAATGGGATGGTATTTACCTCAGGTCAAATCGCCCTTACCCCTGCGGGTGAGATGCTCACAGGCGATGTCAGTGTACAATGTGTGCAAGTATTGGCTAATCTCAAAGCGGTTTTAGAAGCGGCGGGAAGTTCATTGGATAAAGTGATTAAAACGACTATATTTTTGGATAACATGGATGATTTCGGTGCCGTCAACGAATTGTATGCACAAGCGTTCAAAGAGCATAAGCCAGCACGCTCAACGGTTGCCGTTAAAACGTTACCGAAGAATGCGTTGGTGGAGATTGATGCGGTTGCGATGATTTAGTGACTAACAGTATGATTAAGATTCAGGGAGGAGTTGAAGCTCCGCTCTAATGGCGTATCCGTTGTTACGTAAACGATTAATTTGTTCAATTCCACTATCATTATAAGAGGCTAGTACGGTATTTAGATAATTCTTATGATTGGTCAAATATTCTAAAAGAGGTTTTTCAATGCTACTGTCGAGATAAAGTTCACCAATGATCTCTTGGAGGTGCTTGTTCTCTGATAGGTAAGCAATTTCCCCTTCTTGTGAGGGTTCTTTGATGTAGTTTTGACGAATTCTATCCAAATTAGTATACCTTGTTTTAAGTTCATATAAACCGATTTGCTCAATCGATGCTAGGTAACCTTTCTCTTTCTCTTCTTCAAAGTGGGAGTACTTATGCAACTTTTGTAGTCTAGGTGAGAATTTATTACACACAAGTGTAAGGTCTTGTTTATAGGATAAAAGCATTTGCTCTACCTTATCAACATTAAGCCCTTTGTTTTTTTGATTTTGCAGTTCGAGCGAAAGAGCGTTTAGTGATTGGTTGATATTACTGCTCGATTTTTCATCTCCATGGCGAATCATTTCGTGAAGGTTGTGCTCAGTAAATGAGAAGAGAGCTTGACTGCTCTTTGGCAGTACAGTAGTAGATAGTGTAGCTTTTGTGGAGTTATTGGTTGAATTTGCAGTGATCCAATATAATCCTATTCCTGAAAATAAAACGATAGGGAGTAAAATAAGAAGTTTTTTCATTGTAGTCTAACCTTTATTTTTTGAAAGTTTAAACAAATAAAATTACCTGCTTGTTACAAAAGGTAATGGGGACAGAATCGCGAAGTTAAAGCGTATGAACGTTGCGGTAGAATGAGAGTGTACTATCAAATATTAGTTTTGTGCAATTTAAAGCACCCGACCACCACAACTGTTTAAGGAATTATTATGCAACAACAACTCACTCCAGCTGGTCAAAATATCGTCAACGATCTTTCCAACCGATACAATCTGAGCCAAGATGCCGTTATCTATATGATTGGTGCTGTTAGTAATGGCGGTGGGACGATGGCTCAGTTTAATTGTCCTGAACTGGGTGGTTCAGGTCAGTGGATGCAAGGGGGAATGACGATGGTGGGTGATATGTTCAACTATGGTCTTAAAAATACCGTCAATAATCTTTGTGCTGAGATTTCCAACGCATTGGCAAATACCCAAATTTTCCCTATTATCAAAGCAGGAACCCCAGGAAGTAGCCAATGGTGGCCTACTGATTTGGGTATCCCTTTTAGCAGTGGTGGTCAAAATAATATCCGTTACGCCGTATTTCCTAATCGAATTGCTATTGAGTCCAATGGTCAAATCACGGTGTATGACACTCTCGATCATAACATCGGCGGGGTGAGTCAACAACAAGGGGGAGATACATCACTGACCTTTTCAAGTCAGTACGGAACAATTGCAGTTTCAAGTCTTCCTATCATTTCAGGAGCAGGTAATGTTCCTCCTCCCTCACCGCACGTCAATTTTGCACAACCTCTTTATAATGATTTCGCAACTCCAGCTCCCATCGTGCATACTCCCGTATTTACAGAGCCTCACAATGTTCAAAACGACTCAGCGGATACTATTATCCAGCTCATTGAAAAACTTGCTAAACTACGTGATAGTGGAGCTCTTACGGAAGATGAGTTTAATGGCAAAAAAGTTGAGTTGCTAGGGAGACTTTAATCTTCATAGTTAATCGTAGAAAGAAATTCTCTTTCTGCGTTGGGGATTTTTGTCATATTCCCCTCAAAATCAAGATAAACGAGGAGAATTTTCATCTCAAAAAGCTTCTCTTTCTCTCTGAAAATTTGCTGTACCAACGTGAACGAGGCATTTTTTAGTTGAAATAATCTTGTTTTAACTTTCAAAACATCTGCGAATTTAGCACTTTTACTATAATCAGCTTCGATATGTTTCGCTACAAAGTGTCCCCCTTCTAAAATCGGTGAACGCCCCGCATCAAAAAAAATCTGACTCCGAGCACGCTCACAAAAGTTGAGATAATTAGAGTGATAGACAACACCACCAACATCGGTATCTTCGTAATAGACTCGTATCTGCATCCTATCTCCCCGAAGGAAGCAGGCTCAGTTTTGGGAGGGCGTTATCGGTTGAATCCCATCCTCCGCCCAATGCTTTATAAAGATTGATACTGGCTATGAGGGCATTTTGTTTGGCGATTTGGGTACTTTGCGATACTTGGAGCCATTGTTGTTGAACCAAAAGAAGATCGCTGTAGGCAATCGTTCCCACTTTATAGCGTAGTTTAGTTTGCTCGAATGCTTTTTGGATTGCTTTTTGGCTGGCAATTTGGAAATTCAATTGCTGTTTGGCTTGGGTGTTTTGACCAATAGCGGTATCGGCATCGTTGAATGCGGTAATAATGGCTTTTTGGTATTGCAAAAGAGTTTTATGCTGTTCCGCTTCGGCGATTTTAATTCCACCTTCTATAAGTCCTGCGGAAAAGATAGGGATACTTACCGATGGGGTTAGTTCCCAAATTTTCGCGGGGTTGGTGATGAAATCGGTTAGCTCTAAGCTTTGTAGTCCTAACATTCCTGTGAGTTTGATACTAGGATAATAAGCCGCTCTGGCGATTCCTATTTGAGCATTGGCTGAGATGAGGTTTTGTTCGGCTACGGCAATGTCAGGACGATGTGTCATTATTGTGCTTGGTATTGCCTCAGGAACTTCAGGGAGATGAATCGACTCTAATGCGGTCGTTTTTACGGCTTGTGGATTGCGTCCTAAGAGGAGATTGAACCGACCCTCTTCGGCGATTTTGAGACTTTGAAGTTGGGATAACGTTGCTTTTGCGCTCTGCGCCGCCGATTGCGCTTGAAGATAGACGCTTTCATTGATAGAGCCATAACGGTATTTGAGGGCACTTTGTTCTTCAATATCGTGAGATGCTTGAAAATTTGCTTGAGCCAAGGTAATTTGTTCCTCTAGTGAAGAGAGAGTGATGTACGAAGCCGCAACGCTTGATGCGATAGAGAGTCGTAGTGTTTGTCGTGCATATTCACTTGAGAGTAACAACGCACGTGCCGCTTCATTGGCACGACGAACTTTTCCAAAGAGATCAATTTCATAGCTTACAAGGGAGAGGGAAGAAGCATAGGTTGAAGTGACTCCTTCACGAAGTTGTACTCCTCCCGTGGATGCGTTATTAACTCCTTTTCTATCAAATGAACCATTGCCATTAATTTGTGGGTAGAGGTAGGATTTAGCTTGATCGAATTTACCTAAGAGTGAATCGACGGATGCTCCAGCGGTTTGAATATCTTGATTGTTGAGCAGCGCAAGGTCGATACTTTCGGATAGCTGAGGATCGTTGAAACTTTTCCACCACTCTTTATCGACCGCTTTTTCTTTGCTGTTGTTGGTATCGCTGTAGCGAAAGTTTTCAGGAACTGCCGTAGAGGGTTTGGCATAATCGGGTCCAATTGCCGAACATCCTCCCATTACAAGGGAAAGGATGAGGGAACCGTATACGTAGGATGATTTATTCATGGATGACTCCTTTTTCTGGGGCAATTTTCTCTTTGAGGGTTGAGACCCAATAATATAAGAACGGGATAAAATATCGTTCGATAAAGGTTGCGGCTAACATCCCCCCAAACATCGCAACACCAATAGAGAAACGTCCCCCCGCTCCTGCGCCAGAACTAAATATAAGGGGGAGCATCCCTGCTAGGAAGGCAAATGAGGTCATCATCATCGGACGGTAACGTAAGCGTGCTGCCTCCATTGCTGAGTCGTAGATACTCATACCAGCGTGTCGTTGCTCTTCGGCAAATTCTACCACCAAAATAGCATTCTTCGCTGAGAGGGCAATGAGGGTCAGTAGTCCTATTTGGAAAAAGACGTTATTGTTCAGCCATGGGATCACCCAAACAATCGCATACGCTCCCATAATACCGTACGGAACCGCTAGCATAATGGAGATAGGGAGGCTCCAACGTTCATAGAGGGCTGCCAAAATCAAATAGACCATAATCAGGGCAAATGCCATAATAATTAATGCTTTGGAGCCGACGAGTTTTTCTTGGAGATACAAACCATCCCAATCGTAAGCAGCGCTGGTGGGTAAGAGGGTATCTCCCGCATGCTCAACAATTTTAATAATCTCTCCCGAGCTATGCCCAGGTGTTGGTGAGCCCATAATCGTTGTACTCAAAACACCGTTAAAGTGTTCGATAGAACTAGGAGCACTGGACATGGTCACTTTGATAACGCTGGAGAGAGGGATAAGTTTACCACTGCTTGAACGTACCCAACCGCGTCCAATATCTTCAGGTTTACTACGATACTCAGCATCCGATTGCATTTGTACCCAGTAGGTTTTACCGTTTTTATCGAATTGATTGATGTACATTGATCCGATGGTTCCTTGGAGGGTTTGGAAAACCTCTGCCACGGAGAGCCCCAACATTTTTGCTTTTTCACGATCCACTTCCACCGAGAGAGTGGGGGTGGTGATATTCATTGTGCTAAAAGGGTTTTTAATGCTTGGTTCTTGGCTTAATTGTCCCACAAACGCATTGGTTGTTTCGGCTAGACGACTGACATTGTTATCTCCGGGTTGAAGAAGACGAAGGCTAAACATATCCGATGGTCCCATTCCGCGAATCGGAGGAGGGGGCATTGCGAATACTTTTGCCTCTTTGATAGCACCTAATTTTGGTGCAAGAGAACCTAAAATACCAAAAACTTTGAGCTCTTTGGTTGTTCGTTCATCCCATGGTTTGAGACGGGTGAAGATTACCGCAGCATTGGGTTCTTGGGAGAAGGTAAGGATATTTAAACCCGTAATAGCGGTGTATTTAGAAATCCCCTCTTGTTGGCTTAAAATATCTTCCACGTGTTTCACCACTTCGAGGGTACGATTCGCCGTTGCTCCATCAGGTAAAACAATCGCAGTAATAAAATACCCTTGATCTTCCATCGGTAAAAAGGCACTGGGGAGGGTTTTGTGAAAAAAGGCAATAAAAAAGTATGTCGAGAGATAAATAACCAAAAAGATGAACGACTTACGGATCATCCATCCTGAACGGCGAACATAATTATCGGTCATTTTTCCAAAAACACGGTTAAACCAGCGGAAAAATCGAGCAGGCTCCCCCTCGTGATGTTTGAGGATAAGGGCACCAATAGCAGGGGCAAAGGTCAACGCCATAAAACCAGAAAAGACAACAGAAATAGCGATAGTTGCGGCAAATTGTTTGTACAGCTGTCCCGTCATCCCCCCCATAAAGGTAGCAGGGATAAAGACGGCACACATGACGAGGACGATGGCGACGACAGGACCTGATATTTGAGACATTGCTTTGATCGCTGCTTCTCGTGGAGAGAGTTTCTCATGTTGGAGTATTCGCTCCATGTTCTCGATAACGACAATCGCATCATCGACAACAATCCCAATGGCGAGAACCAGCCCAAAGAGAGTGAGGGTGTTGATCGAATATCCTAGGAGATACATCCCGATAAATGCCCCTGTAAGGGAGATAGGGATGGAGAGGATGGGGATGAGTGCCGCACGGGTACTTTGTAAAAAGAGGTAGATAACCAAACTTACCAAAACGATAGAGGCCAAAAGGGTAAAGAGAACCTCTTCAATCGAAATTTTCACAAAATCGGTTGTATCGTAAGGAATCGAATACTCTATCCCTTTTGGGAATTTTTTGGAAAGTTGTTCCATTTTGGCGGCAACGGCTGCGGAGGTATCGAGGGCATTGGCATTGGTATCGGCGAAAATACCAATCATTGCAGCGGGTTTGCCGTTAACGCGACCGAAGAATTCATAGTTTTGGCTTCCTAGTTCGACACGTGCCACATCTTTGAGGCGCAAAGTAGACCCATTAGGATTGGCTCGGATAATGATACTCTGAAACTCTTCAGGAGTGGAAAAACGCCCTTTGGAAGTGAGTTGCATCGTCCACATTTGCTCACCGTTGGTAGGCCCTTGCCCCAATCGTCCTGGAGAGACTTGGAGATTTTGGTCTTTGATGGCGGCTGCAACTTCCGTTGAACTCACCCCTAATGATGCCATTTTGTCAGGATTCAGCCATACCCGCATTGAATAATCGCGCTGACCGAAGATTTGAGAACGTCCTGCTCCTGGAATTTTTTTGATCTCATCAAGCAATGTTGCGGAGATGTAGTTACTGATTTGGGTGGAATCGAAACTCTCATCGGGTGAGGTCACCGCAACGAGTAAGAGAATATCAGAGGTTTTTTTCTGTACGGTGACACCAAGATCACGGGTACTTTGAGGAAGCTGTGCAATGACGGAGTTGATACGGTTTTGAACATCCACGGCGGCAAGATCCTGATTGACACCGATGTTAAAGGTACACGTAATCGTGGCACTCCCTGGAAGCGCGGCGGCTTTGGAACTCATATACATCAGCCCATCAGCTCCAGAGATTTGAGACTCCAGCGGTGTAAGGATGGTATTGGCGATTGTTTGGGCATCGGCACCCGGATATTGGGCACTGACAACAACCGTCGGAGGGGTGATGTTAGGCAGTTGAGAGATAGGGAGACTTTTAATCGCCGCAAACCCCAAGATCACAATCATCAAGGCAATAACAGCCGATAAAACAGGTCGGTTAATGAAATATTTACTAAACATTATTTTTGTCCATGGGGAATAATATCCGCACCCGGTCGAAGTTTTGCCAGTCCGTCGGCGGCAATTTTATCCCCAACGTTCACACCGCTTTCGATGAGGACATTTTCACCGCTCCATTGGGATGCGACCACGGGTTTTGCTGTGACGGTATTGTTGGCTTCGATGGCATAGACAAATTTCCCTTTTTCCCCTGTCATAAGGAGCTTTTGGGGAACATAGAGAGCATCTTTATATTCCATCCCTTTGACTTTTACGTGGACGAATTGCCCTGGAAGGAGTTTATGATCGCTATTGTTGATGATGGCGCGGTAGCTGATCGTCCCTGTTGTCGGATCAATAAATGGAGCGACGAAATTGATTTTCCCTTTGCGTACTAATGTTGTCCCATCACCCAAGGTGAGTTCAACCTCATACTCTCCATTTTTAGGGGCGATAAGTTTACCGCTTGCAATGGCATTTTGACGAGCAATTTTCTCATTTTCACTAAAGGTAAAGTTCACATAAATCGGATCATTTTGATAGACGGTAGTAAGGAGGCTGTTCGCTCCCGCTGCGATATAGGTTCCGATGTCTATTTTCGATTTATCGACAAATCCACTGATAGGGGCTTTGATAGTCGTATAGCTAAGGTTAAGTTTAGCTTGCTCCAATGATGCTTTCGCCCCCAAAAGAGCTGCCGCACTGTTACGCTCATTGGCAATGGCGCTATCGAGGTCTTGCGCGCTTGCGGCGTTTGCTTGTGCTAAGGGTTTGATACGGTTGAGTACCGCTTGCGCATTGATATGGTTTGCATTTGCCACTTCATACCCTGCTTTTGCACTCTCCAACGCATTTTTTAAATCAGATGGGTCGATGGTAAAGAGCGTCTCCCCTTTGGTGACAAACTGCCCCTCAGTATAGGCACGTTTTTGTAAAAATCCTGATACGCGAGCATACACTTGTACGGTATAAAAAGCTTGCGTTTGCCCTGTGGCTTCGAGAATGGCAGGGAAATTTCCTGATTTTACTTCGGTAACGGTGACGGGGACAGGACCTTCGGGTGGTTTTTCCATCCCTTTGGCTTTGGGACGTTCGCACCCTGCGAGTACGAAAAGAAGTGCAGAGGAGAGGACTATGGCAGTGATGGGTTTCATTCGGATTCCTTTGAAGAATAATTTAAAGTTTGGCACATCTGTTTCAAGACGCGTAGGGTAATAGCAAGTTCTTGGGGATCGATACCTCGGTGGAGATAATGGGTTGCTTCGGCTAAAACCTCCATCGTTGGTTTTTCGAGGCTGATTCCTTGGGGTGTGAGGGTGACGCGATTGCATCGTTTATCGTGATCGTCTGTCGCACGGGCGATAAGCGAGCGTTTTTCAAGCCCTGCTATGAGACGGGTTACACTGGCTTTGTCTTTACCGACGAAATCGGCAATATTTTGTTGAGTAGAGATTCCTTCTTTCCATAAAACGACCATCACCTTGAATTGCTCAATTGTCATATCAATTCCATTCAAGGAGAGCTGACGAGTGAGGTAATGGCGTGCGGCTATGGCGGAAAGGTTGGTCAGACATCCTAACGATTCTTCCGTCGGGCATTCGCATCGATTCATAATAGTAACTCCTAAATATAGTTGACTATGCAACTAAATTAAGCGAATTGTAGCTTTAGAACCTTCAAATGTCAAGAGTCTTAGTAGGGGTTGATTTAGGCGATGGGGGAAGGGGAAATTAGATTATTTTCTCCCACTCCACCAAACTTACATTTCGATTTTCTTTGTCAAACGCAATGCCCAGTAAATAGAGCTCTCTCTTTTCACTGAGATATTTTTCGTGATAGTTCATTGTTTTGATTTGGTTTAACGCATTTTCTTTCCCATCAACTTTGAATTCAATAACATAAATAGCGCCGTTAGGAATTTTAATCGTCAGATCTATCCGCCCTTTATTTGTCACATCTTCCCCGATCAGTTCAATACCAAATGCTTTGAAGTAGGCATAAAAAACAGAGACATAATACCCCTCATATTCGTACAGTTTCACACCTGTAAAATTGTTGTACGGGATAGCAGCGAAGAGGGACTTAAGGTATTTTTCAAAAGAGGGAAAATCAGCTTCTATTAGGGCGATTAAAATACCATTCGTCGTTGCAGTAGGACTATGAATTTTACTCATAAAATCTGCCACACTTCCTAGGAGTGAACTTCGAACCTCTTTGTTGGGAATCGTCAAATAATAAGAAATAGTATCTAATATCGTTTCCGTCCGATCAATCGTCAAATATCCCGTCTGCCACATCAATGTTTCGAGTTCAATATAATCCACATCGAAACTGTTCAGCATCCTTTCATCTTTGACAATGTTTTCCAAATCGGGGAGAAAATAGTTATTTTTTTCGATCAGCTTAAGGAGGAATGTCGGGGTTGCGGTGCTAAACCAGTAATTTCGATATTCATAATTTTTTTGGATAAAGAGGAGAATGTCAAAGGGATTGTAAACCCCTTCTCCTAGCCATTTATATCCGTTATACCACAGCTTAATCTTCTCAAAGTCTTGCCCTTGGAGGTGTTTGGCAAAAACGGTTTCTACATCATTTTGAGTATAACCACAGATGGTAGAGTAGTTGCTGTCGAGGGTGATATCATTGATATTATTCAGTCCTGAGAAGAGAGAGACTTTTGAAAATTTACTGACCCCTGTAATAAATACGAATTTGAGGTATTCATCCGCACCTTTGATAACTGAATAGAAGTTTTTGAGTTCTTCTCGCATAAGGGTGGCAATTTCTCTATTTTCAATATTATCCAAAATCGGTTTATCGTATTCATCAACCAAAATAACGACTTTTTGGTTGTATTTTTCATACGCTTTTAGGATAAGTTGCTCAAAACAGCCAGAGCTTGATAAATCGGTATCACACGTTACTCCTAAATCTTTTTGATTTATTTTAAGTATTTCATAAATTCTTTGATTAAACTCTTCTCTGGAGGTAAATCGCCCACTATTAAAACTAATCCGAACAACGGGATATTGCTTAAAATTCCATTTTTCATAAATATAAAGCCCTTGGAAAACTTCCTTTTCTCCATTAAAAATAGTTCTAAGGGTATCCAAAAAAAGTGATTTACCGAAACGGCGTGGACGACTCAGAAAATAGTATTGCCCATTTTCAATTAAATCTAAGGCTATTTTTGTTTTATCCACATAGAGATAATGCCCCTCTATGATGGTTTTGAGTGTTGATATTCCAATCGGTAGTTTTTTCATCATCGTAGTCCTATCCCTCTATTCCCCTCAATCTGAGGTTCTTGGCGTTTGATATCTCCCATTTTCAAGCTCTCTTCTTTGACGTTCGTATACACTTCTCCTGAGAGGGTATCGAGGTCTAAGTTCTCTTTGGTGGCTAGGGCTTTTACGAGGTAGTAGCTAAAGAGTCGGTTTCCTTTTTCAGGGTAAGCATTGGAAAACTGTCCGTTGGTTCCTGCGGTGAAGACTGCCATTTTTGTTTTATCAAACTCAACTGTCTTGGATTTGAAATGACCTGCGGCTGATCCTTTGATATTGGAAACCCCATCGGTACGTCCTGAGTAACAGCTATCGACAAAAGCAATAATACGAGAGGCACTACTATCGGAGAGTTTTTTATAGATGGAGCGTGCCATTAATTCTTTTTCTCTTACAACATAAT
>JBAZTZ010000019.1:0-48021 GCA_041661705.1 Sulfuricurvum sp. | reverse complement strand
CTCAAAATACATACGAGTAATGCCGTCATTAACTTGATTCCTGAAATCTATGTTGATTTTAGGATAATTTCGGGTTGAGATTTGCAAGTGGCTCTATATGTAGATTTTAAAATAATAAACATGTATTTACAGATTTATTAATATTGATAATATGTAGTTAAATTTTGAAATTTTTCGTCCAAATTTCATTGATTTGAAACAAATTTTCGAAGATCAATTTGTAGGAATGACGGTTAAAGAGATTGGACTTTCGATACTTGAGCAAACGCGTGAAGAGCTTGTGCGTACTATCCATGAAAAAATGACTGATAAACACAAAGAGTTTTTAGTTGGAGTAAAAAAAGGAATATCAGACTGGTCACTATTGCCATTTGAAAATATTTCTGAATTGCCATCCATCAAGTGGAAATTGATAAACTTAGATAAAATGGGCATTCAAGAACGAAATGATGCACTTAAAAAATTGGAAGATGCACTAAACTTATAGCGCCTCAATCTTCTTAATGATCTTCTCCCGATGCACAGCAAACAGATTTTCAATCGCAGCTTTCACCACCGCTTCTTTATCGTGATATTCCCCGAACCCGATCATCGTATGGATACGCTCTTTTGAGATTTTATCCAGATCGATGAACTCCTTAACAAAAAGACGTTTGATTTCAAGCAAACTCTCAATCGCAGTACCTAAACGCTCTCGTTCGTTTAATGATTTATCTAAATCAAGAGTATTTGCTAATTTAGCGATTTCATCCAAACTATTGATGCTTAAAACGACTCTACGGTCTATTTTTTCTTCTTGTTGGCTTTTCATGGTATAAATCCTTAAGTATGTTGATATAGTTTAAATAATTACAAGTATTCTATCTTTATGATGTACTATAGTCAAGTTATTCAGATATTAAGTTAACTATACTTTTTTATATTACATTGATAATACACATGGGCTACAAATGGCGATCGGACGTAATATTGGAGTCTTATAGGGCTTCGTATTGATTATATTATAATGATAATACAATATTATCTTGTAATTAAATAGGGATTTTGATATAATTTCTGAGATTTTAGATGATAGCTGAGATTAATAAGGATAGTTTCTTACTAAAATAGATGTAATTTAATGGAGATAACTAGCTATAATTTATCAATAAAGTGTTTTAATATCACATATACTCTATTAATTAGAGTATAGTCGTATTAAAGTCAAATATACGTACATAAATATAGAATAGTTAGATTATTGCTATGTTATGGTTGTTTTTCTTAACGTGCTATTTTTTCCATTTTCTGAAAGAACACTATGTAAGGTTTGTTTAAAACGGATGAGACAAAAACCCCATTTGTAGTTTTATCGGTATTTTTAATACGGTTGAAAAAGATTCAACCAAAAAGTTGAAATATTTTAGTCAACCAAAGTTCAACCAGGAGTGAGTATGGCACCATCACAATTTCAAGACGATTTAGCCCAATGGGATCTTTGCACCGGTAAAGGATTAGTTTCCGATCTCGATGCGTGGCGGGATCGCTACATTACCGAAAAGGTAGCTCAGGGGGTCAGTGATAAAACCCGCAAATCCTACGGTGAAGCTCTTACGCCGCTGATCGAGTTTGCTCATCAGTATGACAGTATCATGGATTTAGAAGGGATCTCAGCGAAGTTTGTTAATAACTATCTCATGTGGTATCAAGAACAGCTCTCAGCTAAAGATCTCGAAGCCAATAAAATATCGATGGATGAGTACAACCAAGTTCTCTCCAACCGTAAAGCCAACCGTGGAAAGAATGATGCCAAGCTCTCCATCGTTTACCGCTATGAGAAAAGCATCTCTCATCGCCTGACCGTACTCAAACAGCTGCTTCTCTTCATCAGTGAAAACAATAAAGAAAACAAAGATTTCACGCTCCTTTTCAAATACTTCACCAAGATCAAGGTGCAAAAACGGAAAACGGAGTTTGTGACGGAAGGTGAGCTTGAAGAGCTGATCGATTTTATGAAGCATTGGCCGGAGGTTTACAAAGAGTATTTTCCGAAGAGCTCGGAGCGGTATGCGTATCGAAATGCTTTGATTGTTTTACTTTACTGTCTAACCGGTGCCAGAGCCGATGAAGTGATTTCACTAAGACTTGAACATATTAAAGAGTCCGAATACAAAGACGACAATGGCACTACGCATCTCTTTTACACCATCGCTTATCACACAACCAAAGGGGATAAATACCGCGAAGTGGTTGTAAGACGAGAAGAGATAGAACCGTTCGTATCCTATCTAAGAACTGCCCTAAGTGATCCATCTTATGTCATTTCAAGTACTTATGCCAACGGAAGCTACACCAACAAAAAAATGGCGGATGTGGATATGTGGAAATTCACAACCTATGCGCTCAAAGCGATCGGGGTCAATAAAAGCGGTCGTCATATCATCAGGCGGGGTTACGCTACCAAAGAACTCGCCGATGGGAAAGATTTGGCGATTGTCGCGATGGAACTGGGACATACATCGACGAATACGACGTTTAGTGCGTATGTGAAGAACAATCCGGAGCTTATGATGAGGCAGAAAGTTAAGGGATTCAAAACTAGCGTCACAGAATGAAAATTTCTCTTAACGTACTATATATTCCATTTTCTCAGGTCATCTCTTAGTGTACAATTTTCTCCATTTTAGCAGGAATCACTATTCAGCGATAAAGACTTTTTTTAACGTTTCTAAAGTAAGTTCTTTGTCTACAGTAACCATTCCATTGAGAATCGTTTTTATCATTTTTTGATCAACATCTTTTTCTAAGTGGGTCATAAAACTTTCAAAATCCTCAACCATCCTACCGGTCATCTGCAGTCGCTCCTCTCCGGTTAAGAGCAATGATAATTTTAAAATATCTTGTCGGTGTTTCTTCCATTTATTATCATTTCTTGCGTTAAGATCAAAAAATGCGGACATTTTTAGCATAATAGTCGCCTGAGTATTCGTACAAGGGGCAACTACTGACATGGTTACATTGTTCTTTATCATCTCAAAATATTCAGGGTCCAGCATAATCGCGGATAATGAATATAGCCCCTCTTCGGGATCAATCGGAATGATTCGTTGAGAATCATCAAGCTTAAGATCATTTTCATTAGAGGCAAAGAGCTCAATTTCTTTGGCAAATCCTTCTATTTCAGGTTTAACGAACCGATAATAGTGGTATTGATCTTTATTCCCTTTTTGTATTTCGTATTTACCCTCTTGAACGTATTGTTTGATCCTTTGCGACATCTCAATTGAGGATGTGGTTAACAAAACAAGATCGATATCATGAGTCGCTTTGCCATGACCATCCCCTAACCCTTCATCAAGCAACATGACGGTAGCAAAACCGCCTACAACAACGTACATCTCCTCTAAATCCTTGCAATATTGCTGGAAATGACTTAATCCTCTGTAATCTGTTTCTTTCATTTTAATTGCCCTCAAATTTTTTCATGATCTCTTGTTCGAGTTCTTTTAGTGCGTATTGAGTACGCTCATCATTTTCTTTCCGTAACGTTCGTAAAATATAGAGAGGATTAACATTATCGTCTTTTGAAAAAATAGAGGGATCGCGGTCCCATACTTCTACACGAAATCGAGCGTTCTTTTCTTCACATTCATTGAGTTCAGAAAAATGACCCATGCGCATTTTTGAACTGATTGCTACTGTTGGCAATCTATCATCCATTAAGGTTGAAAACTTCGATAATGCAGAATACCCGCTATACTTCATCTGTTTATTAAATGAATGAGTATTAGAGTAAAAAATATATTTAATGGGTGATATCCCTTCTTCCCTCAACCGCTCATAGGTATTTTCACGCGTATTGAAAATAATATGTTTACTACGGCCTCGTTTTTCAATCCGTGCATATTCAAATGATTCTAAAATAGATAAAGCGGCTGATGTTGCCCGGATATCTCTCCCGATTTTTGAAGCAATATCGCTAATCATGAAATTGTTTTCTATATCTCCATTTAAATAACCGATAAGAATGGCATCAGCATCAGGAGTAAGTGATTGGAAGTTTTTATGCGGTATCGATAGAGATTGATCAGTTTTCATTTGCATTAATGCAAACGGCATATAAACATATTTATCTTTCACGACAAAAGATTGACGTTTTTCAATTAAGCGATTGATATTCCTGCTCCCTAAGGAGTCAAAAACCAATACGACGTAACAAGGACATTTTTCTTCTATTTTTCGTACAGCATTATAATGAATACGCATATCAGAATTTACATCTTTAATATGAGCAAATAGAACACCGAAGCCACCTACACTACAGCTCCAAAGATCATATCCCGCTTGAATATACAATGGCAAACCAATAGAGAGTTCTTTTTCTTGTATGCTCCAGCCAGTTGTAGTTTCTATGTAATTAAATAGTTCATTTTTATACTTCATAAACTTATATTATCATAAAATTAGTATTGTTTGCAATAATATGTAAATATTGTATATTTAATGTAAATTAAAGAATATTATGATGAATCCAATTGATACTAAAATTTTAAAACTGGTTAACATAATTTATCTAAAATACTCATTCATATATGTGTGAAAATAACACATAGAATCAGCTATAATTTTTCCATGAAGACTTTTTACACTTTCTTTTTTTCTGCCTTGATTGTCTTTCAATACGTTGCATGGGCTGATAATGAACAAAACAATATTCTTGATGAGCGGAAACTTATTCAGAAAGGATGGGAATTTTTAGAGACAGATTATAAACTCAAACCTACGAAAGAGGATGACTCTGTAGATATTGATATTTCTGGGCGGACCAGAGTGATGCGTGCGATGGATTCGTATGATCCAAAAAAAGTGGATGAGGCGTTGAACCGCTCTTCCAATCCTTACGGTGAACGATATAAAGATCGGGACCTTCTCGATTACGCTTTGAAGAATAACTCTTACACCATAGTAAAGCTGCTCATGGATCGCTATGCTGATTTTCCGGTTACGAAAGAGCGGTTATTTCGATACATCGATTCGTTCCCCAACTATAATGACCCCGATATCATCGAACTTCTTCTTAAAAAAGGGAATCTCTCAATCAATGTTACCGAGGAAGAGGGAAAGACTCTGATGCACCATGCCCTAAGAGATGCACAGTTGTTTGAAATCAAATACCTGCTTGATAAAAAAATCGATATTAATATCAAGGACCGTCAAGGATTGAACGCATTGGATACGGCAAAATCATGGTTAAAAATCTATGAAGAGCGTAATGTAAAAACTCCGTGGGATGAAACGCGCAAACGCATTCAAAGACTCAATTCCACTATCCCACTGCTTGAAAATGCTTCTAGTTCCCCTTCACACTAATCACTTCCCCCGTCTCAATACAATAAGCACTAAGCTGATTGTATCCCCCCTCCCCCATATAGCATCCCGTATCGATATTGACGAAATGATCTCTCACTCTCGGGCCGTTTTGCATAGGTGTGTGTCCGAAAATATTAAAAATCGGTGCGTCACTATGATCGGGATCGCGGCGGCAGGTTGTAGCGAGGCGGGCAAAGGTGCCATACATCGAATCAATCTTACGCATTGCCCATGCGGTAGCGATAGGAGCGTGGGAGATGACCACTGTTTTTTGCGATGGATGCTCAATCGGGAGTTCGAGATAGAGGGGGAGTTTTTCCATCCATTTCATATCGTCTTTGAACCGCTGAAGTCCATCGGCAAATTCATCCATTTTGACAGGTTTGCCCTCTTCGAGTTTGACTAGTCCATAGGATCGAAGCGTCGCGACACCGCCGTTGCTGTACCACATACTATGAGTTGGCAAATTTTCATCCATTTCAAAACAGCGCATCAGGACAAACCCTTGTGTAATCATCGCTTCTTCGTGGTTGCCCATGACACACAGGTGATTGTTTTCCCGAACGAAGCGAACTACTTCCGCACTTTTGCTCCCTCGGTCGATCAGATCACCAACGAAGACGAGGCGTGCATCACAAGGTAATAGAGATACAAGCTCCATTAATGTGTCAAAATGACCGTGGACATCCCCGATAACGTAATGGTTCATCTGACATACTCCTGTTCTATGATTTCACCTGATTCAACGCAATACGCACTGAGGCGATTATAGCCATTTTTTCCCATATAGCATCCCGTATCGACGTTCACAAAATACGGTGTCACCTCTGCCCGCCACCGTACCGGAGAATGACCGAAGATATTGAAGATGGAGGTATTTCCGCTCGGGTCACGGCGGTTTGTAAGAATTTTGTGGCGAAACACTTCGGCTTTTTCAGCATCGCTGCGCATTTCCCACATATCTGCTATCGGAGCATGAGAAACCACGACCGCTTTTTCGAAAGAGTGCTCCATAGGGAGTTCGATATAGAGAGGGAGATTTTTCATCCATTCCATATCGTCTTCAAACTGTCTCAACGCTTCTTCACACCCTTTGACTTGGAGTAGATTTTCCCCATCCATTATGGCAATGCCATACGAGATGAGCGTCTCTACTCCACCGTTACTTCCCCATTCGTTGCAGATCCCTATCGGTTTGTCGTTTTTGTAGGCATTTAGAACGAATTGTCCGTAATATGCCATCAAATCCTCATGGTTTCCCATGACACACAGATGATTGTTTTTCCGAAGGAATCGCACTACCTCCGCACTCTGAGGCCCTCGATCGATCAGATCACCCACAAACACCAATCTGGCATCGTCTGGAAGCTTTTCGACCAATGAGATGAGTGTTTGATAATGACCGTGGACATCGCCGATGACGTAGTGGTTCATACAGATATCCCAACAAAATCGTAAATGTCATCATAATTTCCTGTTTCCAATCTATAAGTTGATTTTTGATCCTTAAAAAGGATGATTTGATGAATGTCTTCTTCATCAGAAGTGGAATGGAACAAATAAGTATGTATTTCACCCAGTTTATTGGAATAAATGATTTCCAAATCACAGTATGCACCATTACCTGTAGGTGTTGTATAAAAATTCATGCTTTCAATCATGTCAATATCCGAAAATCTTGAAGATAGCTTTTTTTTCTTACCGCTATGGATATCTGGCAAAGGAATATCACCAAATTCAAACCAACACCCATCATACATTGGTCCAAAATGACATTTAGTTTGGATACTCAATGATTTTTCAACTCCATCTTTTAGATAAAGTATTTCTATCGCACCCATCAATCTATCGAGTTCATAGATTGCGATCACTTTATTATTTTGAATTTCAGCTATATAATCATTTGTTTTCATTCTTGAATTATCACTAAATCTCATTGAACAATACACCCTTCCCCATCATATAGATCATTCAAATATTGGTTCACCTTTTCATCGGTCAGTTTATCCAGATTGACAACATCTTTCGAATTTAACACATCAAGAATATATGAGATACCTACTTTAGTATGTTCTTGCAATCCCTCAGCAGTTGGCATATTGCAGTAAGTATCATGCTCGATTCTTTGCCGGAAAAGACTCAATTCATACGTTTTATAAAGATGTTCATTGAGCTTTTTAAGCGCTTTGAACGTTTTGAGGTACTTCGGATGGCTTTTATCCAAAACGAACTGGATATTTTCCTCTCCTCTACGGCCATAAAAAGCAAGAAACGGATCATTTTTGACAATATCATAATGATCGATCCGGTATTGCAGTTTTGCTTCGAGATACGGATTACATCCGCGCAGCGCATCCAATATCTCTTGAGCCTCTTTGACGTAGTTTCTCCGTTTCTCTTCGTTCCAATATGCGGGTGCGGGGGCGAGGTTGGTGATACGGTCTGCGAGTTTGACCATTTGAACGCATTTGGGCTGTTCCTGAAGGCGTTTGAGACTGTCTTGCATCTGTTCTTGCTTGGTGGGGAGAGACGTGTCTTTGGTTAGTGCATTGACGCCATGAAGAACGCTGATAATGTCGGGAATATCGATGGAGGCAGTCCCCATAGTGGTCTTGGTATCTTCGAGGACATCGTGCAAGAGTGCGCATGCAATGGCGACATTGGCTTCGTCATAAGCAATACGGTGCTGGGACAGCGAATTGATCATTTCCAAAGCGACACTGGTGATATGAAACGAGTACGGCAGGCCATCAGGGGTTTTTTGCTCACCGTGCGCTCTGAGAGCGAATGCCAGCGCATTTTTGTAAACGGCGGTGCTGAAGAGTTCGGAGGGCATCACAGTGTCGTCACACTCTATTTTTTCATAGGTCGAAGTTTTATTTTTTTGAAAGCGAGGAGCGTACCAATCTTCGTTTTCACCGTTGAAATCGAGCAGATAGGTTTGAGTTAAACCCTCTTCGTCGAGATAGACGATTTCGAGTTCTTCCTCATCGCCGTATCCATCAACACTCTTTTTATACCGGTTGATCTCTACGATACGTTGAATGCCCATTTCAAGTGGGAGCTTTGTCAATACTCTTTCCTTGTATATCAAAGTTTGAGGAAGCTCCACACCGCTAAAGTGAAATTTCGCTCCATATCCCATACTTCCGCCATAGGGTTGGAACTCGATCACCAGAGATTTTCGGACTCCATCTTTTAGGTACTGGGTCTCCAGAAAATAATCGCACTCATACGTCGCGGTGACTTCGCACCCTTTGATATCATTGAGATAGGTACACTCAGTTATCTTGTTCATGATATTCCTTCTTTGCAAAATACATCGCTCCTCCAAACAATGCCCCTTTTAGGGCATATCCAATAATAAGCAATAACCCCCATTGCGTTAAGACCGCAAAGGGTGAAGAATGTGCCAACTGTAGATCAATGCCGCCAAACGCAAAGATAATTCCCAATGGAATCAAACCTAATGTGCCATACAAAAGGAAACTGCCAAAAGACCATAGTATCGATTGTTTTGTATATTTTAACAATGTTATTGCAACCAACATTATGAAAATACTGATCCAAACTAAATGCATCCCCAAAAGGGGGATTAATCCTGATAGTAAAATCAATAAGATGATTAGTTTTTTAGCATTTTCGAGGAAATGATTGGAATCCATAGCCCAGAGTGCGAAATATGCCGGCGGGAATAATTCAAAAATAATAATAGCAAATGGATTCACATACACATAGGATAAAAGTCCTAAAAGAGCGAGTATTGGAGAGAGGATTCCCCACAAAATCGGCCATTTGGAACTCTCTCTCAACAATGAGACCATTATATCAATCCCTTCTTTTCGAGTTCCGCACGGTAGTTGCTTTCCCATTCACTCACTTTTCCCATTTGAGGTAAAACCGGCAGGAACTCATGCGTACAGTCTTTATAGATTTTCCCATGAGTGTCCCCCCAACGGCTCATGAGATAATACTCGATGTGTTCGCCTCTCTCATCAACATCACAGATGGCATTGCCCAAAGGCCATCCTTCATCACCAATCAAAAACGGTGTTTGAGAATGGAGCTCTTCGTCCATGAGATCTTGTCCGAGGTGATGGCTAAACGCGATTTTCATCGCGCCGTATTCCTCTTGATTCATGTTATTCCGTATACAGAGATGATACTCATCAACACCATAAGGCACGCAATCCATACCGGCAATGGAAGAATGAAAAGCTGCAGTATGTATCCTTCATCCGGAAACGTTAAGCCATCAAGCAGATTTTTTTTACTTTTAAAAATCCTACTATACAAATCCAGCCCAAGCAATACGATAATCATGCCGACAGCCATATAATTGCCCAATTCATCATACCCCAAAGCGGTAGGGGCAAGAGTGACAATCAGAAACAGTGGCAGATACCATAACAGCCACTTGTTGGCAACTCCGAATCCCCATTTTCCATCGATATAGTTTCTGTTCTTGTGTTTCATGCTTATTGACCTCCTTGAGGCTTCGCAACAGAAGATTTGTTCACCTGCTCATCCCATTTTGGTCCCACCGCTTCGAAAATTTCGAACCAGTCATCGTCTGCTTTCGGGAACGTTTCTTTCAGTTCCGTCGATTCGGGATCGGCACCGTATGCAAGCAACATTTCCGCCGCCTCTTTGGGAGAATAGCCGTTGGAGCGGAAGAAGCGTCGGAGGATGACAATACGGTCGATGAGCGTCTTGTCTCTCACTTTCTCGCGCGGATCGAGACCGAGATCAAGAAGATAACGGAGTTTTTGCGGAGAGTAGAAATGATCATCTAATCCATCGATCATCATGTAGAGTGCCGAAGCGTTGTCTTCCATCCTCGCTTTGGGATCGGCTCCCAGCTTTACAAGAGCTTGGAGGACAGCGAAATCTTTTGCATAGCACGCGGCAAACACGAATGGAGTGAACTTATCCGAAGAGAGGTAGCGGCGGTCGTTTTGAAAAGTGCCATTGAGTTTTGAACCTCGGTCGATCAGTCGATTGATCAGGGGGAGATCTTTCGCCGTTGCATCCTCGAGGGCATAGATGAGCGGGCTTTGTCGGTATTCATCGATAATGTTTCCCTTTGCCCCATAGGAGAAGAGCATTTCAACCATGGCGGTATCATGGTTGGCCGCTGCCGCCATCAGAGGATACGGTGCTCCCCAGTCCCGCGAAAACGTCCCTCCCGTGTCTCCCCATGCAGGTGCATTTGGATCAACTTTCGCTTTGAGGATCGCTTCGGCGAGAGGACGGTTTCCCGCATGCACCGCACGTAAAAGCAAGGCGCTGCCGATAATGGATAGGGTTTGTTTTCCATCGTCGCTTTTCACCCATGCGCGCTGCACTTTTATCGGGCGGTTTCCCAGATAGAGGACGAAGTTTTTGGCGAACTGGACCAGCGAGACGTTGCTGTGCTCATCAAAGATCTTTTTCGCACGGAGATGGTATGAGACACTGCGCGATGCGTCGTGAAACGCGAAAAGCAGTTTTGATTTTTCCTGTTCACAGAGGCTTTTGCGCGAGATGTCATCGGCGTATTCATACGATTTGCACTCAGTTTCCATCCGATCCGCAGTGTGAGCGATCGCTTCGGCGGATACTTTTTTGAGTTTAGGATGGCTGGAAGCGTAGGTTAACAGAGGCAGTGACCCAAAACGGGTGAGTTTTTCAAAAAACGGTACGCTCTCAACACGAAGGGTCTCTTCATCGATGCTGTCAATAATCCGATCGAAAAAAGCACGATATTTTGGCTGATCGATTGGATAGCTATAGGCAATGGTATCCAAGTAGGATCGATACTCTCTCTTGCCGCTATACTGTTGAAACCAATGTTTTTTGCTCAAATCAGCCCCATATTTATCGGCGAGATAGAGGGCGACCTCATAGTTCCCCCAATCCATCGCGAAGGTAAAGGGATCGAAGCTTGGGTATTTTTTATGGGTTATTGGAAGGGAACGTGTCGGTTCACTCTCCCATTTCTCGATTTTTTGTACCGTCGAGAGAGGAAGACTTCGGCATCCTTTCATAAAAAAGCTTACCCCTTCAATCTCTTCATCGGGTAGCGGCATCGTCGACCAGATAGCTTTTACCAGTTCGGGTGCAACACCCTTGCTTTTGGCATAGTCGTTTATCAGGGTGTCGGGAAGTTTTTGGTCACTTTTGGTAGGGGTATAGAGTGGAATCACCCCCTCATCGATCATCGTGATAACAGCGCGCTTGTTGTCCCCCACGAGATTGTACATCGCGACGATAAGACGGGGATCGTTAAGGGCATTTTTGGCTTTGAGATGATCGAACAGTTTTCGAAAGATCTTCTCATCGTCGTTATGTTGCACAGCCTCCTCGAATACTGTCCGCTTTTCTTTGAGATAGTCATTAGAGACAAATTCGCTTAGTGGGTCAGCCCCGGCGTCGAGGAGTTCTTGCAGGTAGGGCGAGAACAGGTCATCGGAGCGTGTTGCATTGAGTAGCGGTATATTATCCCTATTTTTGGGCAGAGGATTGGGTGAAGCCTCTTGTGCACTAAAGGTGAGTTTCGGGATGAGAACCGTGCCGTCTGTGCGGAAAGTGCGCCATCCGTACTTTCCGGTATAAACAACCCCCATTCCATTTTCATCAAACGGTCGACATACATCATAAATGCTTCCACGAATCAGTTCGGTACCGTTTGCATCTGCATAGTAACAGCTTTTATGGTCGGTCATTTCGATGGTGTATCCGCTGTGATAAACTTTGATCTTTTTATAGGGGTACTCTTTTTTTCCGACAATTTCTCCTTTGGTGTTGATGATGAGGGTTTCGGGGTGTTTGGCGTCTTTGATCACCTGCGCCTGACCATAGGCAGTAGAAGCGGTGTCTCCATCAAATTCGGTGGCATATAAAAAAGGACCAAATCCCCGTTTACGGTCGGGACTAATGAAATAGGGTGTTGGATATTTTGAACCCATCGTCACTTTCGCCAACCCTGCTTTGAAATTCGAGAGCTGCACATCGTCATACATCTCTTCGAGCATTTCTCCCGTGTCGCTGATAAATCCCATTTTACCGTTGACTCTGATCGGTGCGGTATGTTCGACGAATTTTCCCAGCTTGGTTGTCCCCGCAGGGAGATCGAAAACCTTGTTCCCCTGCGTATCGATTACAGTGCATTTCTCTTTGACACACGCTTTGGTCAGACCGGATGGTCCGAAGTCGTCGACATCATCGTAGATGAGGGGGATGACGATCGTGCCGTTTAGGTCGATAAACCCGTCTTTGAGCGTCGTGGGGTGGCTGATGGGGTAAAGCACTGCGGCAGATGCGCTGCTGAGGATGAGGGAGATGGTGTACAGAAGTTTCATTTTTTACCTTTCTTCCGTGCATCGTTTACAACCGATTCGATCACGACTATCCCCTGCTCCGGTAGTTTTAAGACTTTGAAATCCTCGATATCACTTCCTAACCCCTCTATAATATCATCACGCTCTTTAGCTGCGAGCGAACGTGCATAGAGGGCTTTTGCCTCCTCTGTTTTGCCCAAAAACATCAGTGCGTGGGCTTTGTTCGTCATGACGTAGGGCTCAACCTTAGTAGAAAAAAGGATCGTTTCATCGGCGGCACGGATAGCCCCCTCAAAATCTCCTCGACAGACATTCACATACGAAAGCACCATCAAGAGTTTGCCGATATGCTGACGTAGACGCTCATCGGAAGTATCCATCTGTTTGTACGACTCAATAGCAAGATTGAGATGCTCCTGCTTTTGGCTCAAATGAGTAAAATTGCTGTACATTCCGTGGACTTGGAAGGTGGTGGTGTGGGTATGGGCACGATCCGCTATCGAAAGGTTCTGATCACTTAAAATGGTATCGGTAATAGTGAGCATCTTATCCATCAGCGGCTCATCCGCTTTGGCATTAGCAAGATAAAAATCGATCATCTCTAGCCCTGAGAGCAAAAACTCCTGATTGGGTTTCAGCTCATCTGGGGATTTGAGAATCTCATCGAACTTTTCGATCCATTCACGGCTCTGTTTGATATCGAGGGCGTGAGACTCCTCGGCGTACTGTTTATCCAAAGCATCGAGTTTTTGTTTTTCGGTGCGCAGTACGTCTAAGAGCCGTTTGATCTGTCCATCGGCGAGGTTGGGGAGCTCTTTAAGCCAATATTGTTTTTCGTTCGCGTCCATCGAGTCGGTATCGGCGATGAGACCGATGAGTTCGGAGTGCTTTTTCATCATCCCTGATGGGACGGTGAGTTTTTGCTGATCGAGGCGTGATTGGATGTTGCCATTCGATGCAGCGAGGATCGCGGTGGTAAACAGAACTATGAGGACAATGTGGCGCATAATAATCCTTTGGGTGGTTGGATGATTTGGGGTCATGGTTATAGTTGCTTCAATATTTCAGTAATTTTTCGCCATTTTACTGCTTCATCTCTGTTTTTTACTGCTTCATCTCTGTTTTTTGCTGCTTCATCATAGTTCTTTCCAATCTCTTCCAAAAACTTTATTACTTCAGTTTTTGCCAATTCAGGATAAAGATTTTTAATTTTTTCAAGATTACTGATGCACGCTCCGCTATCATCTCGGATGGATTTTACATATTGATAGAGATAGGTCGCAAATGTATTTTTTTCTTCGGCGGTGTGATTTGGGGTGATACTTTCGGTGGTTTTGAGATAGATATTGACCATAAGGGTTTGAAGTCCCAGTTGCATTTGGGGTTCTGAGAGTTTTTGTTTCATCATCTCACGGTATTTAGGATCATAGTCATTGATGATTTGTACCATGATGGGAGCAACCAACTCTTTTATTTTTTGCTCTTTTATCGTTTTTGCCTGTTCGCTTTTCTCTCCGCCGAATTTGACATATTCTTGATATTCTTTGGATGCTTCCCATTGGTCGCCCAGTTCCAGTGTTTGTGCGAAGAGGCTCATTGTGAGCACCGCACTCACCACTATCATTCCCCGTTTCATCTATTGCTCCCTTATATCTCACTGATCCAGCGCCAATCTCATCTCATCGATCATGGTTTATTTCGTTTATTTTACCCTATTGAGCCTCTAAAACAGAAAACAGATGCTTCATGGAACTTCCCTATCATCCACATAATGTTTGGTCGCGTAGACTTTTCCATCGTTCTCATAATAGACCTCTATCCCGTTGCGTTTGCCCTCTTTGTACTCGGTGGTGATCCATAAGCTTCCATCAGCGCGGTACTCTTTTTTCTCGCCATTTTGGACTCCGTTGGTATAGGCTGAGACACGGATAAACCGATTAGGGTCTTTGGTAAACTCAAACCACTCACCATCCGCTACAGGATCCCCCTCTTTGTTAAACACAACATTGATAATAGTCTCAAATTCACCGGTTTTTGGATCATAGTCGATCTGATAATCGTGAGTGTCATCTTTGATAATATTTTCGAGAATGAGACTTCCCTCGCGTGAGTATTGTTTTCTCAATATCAGCGCATCATGCTGATAGATGCCATTTTCTTTGAGCTTTCCATCGGGATAAAATAGAAGCGCATTGCCGTGACGCTTTCCATCGGTATCCAACTCATAGATTTGTTTGACACAGCCATTGCTCCACATCACTTTTTTCGGATTCACTGCGGTAATGAGATTTTTGATGGAAAGGTTTTGTTCTGTCGAATCGCACATCTCATCGGTATCGTTTGATCCGGGAACGACATAGGGAACCTTGGCTGTAGTAGTAATCGTACTATCGTAGTGAGGTGCGAAGAAACTTATCAAAACGAACACAGCAAGAGCGATCCATCCAACTATTTTCAGCTTTTTTTTCTGTAAGGGTGTGAGTGCCATTATTAAACTCCCTCCTGAAAATACGATACCGATTGTCGATCGGCTTCTTCGATAAAAAAGAGGAGTTTTTCATCAAGACATCTCGGATTATCCCCTTGAAATATACCTTTAAACCCGATATCGATGAGCTCACACATCTCTTTGTAGTGACTCAGATGACAGCGAATATCAAGGAGTGCGCGTTCTTCCACTTCGTCGGTTCCATAGCCGTCGATTATACTCATCAATACCCGTTTGATAAAAGGGTTGAGTTCTTCATACGCGTACCGCTCTCCTGCCAAAATATCATCGTATAAAAACACATCGGTGTAAAAAGAGACCTTTTCTCTCAACTCCTCTATCGTATAGGCTTCCAAAGCGCTTTTATTGACATTTGTATAAGATTTTCTAGGTGGTAATCTGTCCAATAGTTCAAGATTATAAGGCCATTTGGTTGCGCGGTACTCTTTACTGCGGAAAAATTCAATCAATTCACGGACAAACAGATTGAGTTTCATTTCCATTTGCTCCAAATAGGGTTTGGTAAACTCTCCTATGGTGACATCTTCTTCGGGGAGACGCATATTGGTTTCATACAGCTGGATAAACCATCCCATTCGCTCATGCTTTTGCAATTGTTCTAAAACGGTTACCGTCCCTTCTCTTCTGCATAACAGAGAAATATTAATGAGCTTTCGGATCATTGTGACTTTGCTGAACTCTTCGAGATAGTCGTGATCGTAAATTCGATTCATGATGATATGACTCTGAGTGTGATGCGCATAAGCACTGCCATTACGTTTTAAAAAATAGTCCAATGCCCAATGTGCCAACCGCACCTTCAAAGAGATAAACGGTGTTTTAAACCATCCATTCACTCTCCAACGTAATAGTCGAATCTTCCACTTCAGTGAATCGAGCTCTTTTTCATCGCGTGAGAATAAACATTTGATTTCTCGACGGATACGCAATATGAAATAGACAAAAGGGCTTCGCATACAGCTCTTTTCCCCCTCCTCGCATAAAAGCGCATCAATCTCTTCGTCGGTTAGTCTATCAGCCATCTATCACCCTCCAGTTTCCAATACAAGGTATCTACGATAAACGAGAAAGGCAACGATTATAACCAAAGTGACGCTGAGGATGGTGTGTCGGATCGAGTTGATCTTTTGTTGGTTCTCCTCGCTGAGCTCGACACCGAACGATTCGACAAGATAAGGGCTCAAGCGTGTAAAACTTACCCATAAAATTCCGATAGAAAAAAGGATAAAAATCGGTAAGGTGATAATGAGCAAAACACTCGGAGCCGTATCACTGTCTCGAATCATCTCTATTCCAACGACTCCGAAAACATAGATTGCAAAAATTCCTATAACTATGGAAAGGAGATAGGCGGCGATGATTTTGAGGGTATCGGATTTCATGGCTGATTCCTTGTAATACGGTATGTCTCAAAAGCTTTGATCGCTGCTTCCATCGCTTGTTTGTTTTTCGGATCACGGGGGGTGTAGATGATTTTAAACACTCTCTTGTCACCTTCCATCCATTTGGCTTCGTATTTATACCCTTTTGATATCGGACTGTGAGGATCGATCTGCCCTTGTGAAGCGACACATTTTTGCTCCTGAGAAAACAACAACATCTCGTGACGCAACTCATGTCCTTTCGGACTCATTATGTATCGTACTATCCCTTTATCTGCGACGACGATCATCTCCACATCGAAAAATGTCCGGAGGGATTCGTATAAAACCCAGAAAAGCAAAGCAAACAGCAAGCCGAATAAAAAATATTTCGGATGCCCCTCAGATGTGAGCGCACCATACAACATCAGTATCGATACTCCCGATCCGAAAAGACTAAACAGTACTATTGTGATACGCATGAGAAAACTATTTTTAAAATCCTCCATAGCATCGACGTTTTGAATATAAAGTGGCTTGCCAAGCTCATGAGGAAGCTTGATGCCATAGCAGTTTAGGAGATCATTCGATGTCATTGCAATTCCTCTCCTCGTTCAAGCTTTGCATTGATTTGTCTTAAGAGCTGGAGCTTATCTCTTAAGCGTCGATACCTAATCTCATTCAAGATTTTCAGAGGAATCCAAACAGATAAAGCGATAATGATATACGACAGCGATTGAATGATGATATGCCACAGTTTCATCTCTTTGAGCACCTGATCGTAGTATTTGGCGTAGTACCTATCAACATCTTTCATGTAAATGATCTTGATCGAATCTTGTTTCATAATCTCACTTAATTGGGTGGTATCCATATCATAGGTAGCATACATATGCTTATCGCCATGCTCTACATCACGGTAATTGTAATACAGATCATACCCCGTATCACTGCGCCAAAAATCATCGGTATAGATAATGGTTCCTGATTTAAGCAAATTACTGTTGTGTTGATAAAGTTCATATTGTTTCATCGATTCGTTATAGGTACCATACATCACCAAAGCGATAAATAGACCCAGAAACACTTTCCATATCAGATTTTCTCTCATATACATTCTCACTTATCAGGGGTCAGATTGAAATTGACGGGATGCTTGGCTGTAGATACATAGAGATAATTGGCACAATATTTCAACTCGTCGAAATTCAGTTCCTCTACATGGTGCAAATATTCATCGTCTATACGCAGATACCACGCTTCGTAGTCGTTTTCCCGCAACATCAGATTGTTCATCCAATCAGGTTCATGGTGACGGTAGAGCCAGTGGGACTGGCACTCAGGACACTGCATCAGCACCAAATGATCAATATTGGAGTGAAAGAGGACTTTGATTTCGTTGAGATTATCGCTGTTGCAGCAATTGTTATTTAGATTCATCTATTTTCCGCCCATCAAATACTCTTCGATACAACATAACGAGTATATACATCTTCAATCCCCGCTTCTCTGCATTTTTGTTTTATAAATTCGTACTCTTGAGGAATCTCTTCACCGTAAAAAAATCCATCTGACAATACTCCCAAATAGCATTTTAGGTACTCGATATAGTTTTCCTCTTTGTTTTCCACCTGAGATACAAAACTATTCAAATAAAAATCATAATTTGCCACTTCATATCGTGTAGGTTCATCGTCAAAACTAACATTGTCCCATCTGGATTTCAGACCAAAAGCTTCATAAACTTCGTTACCCATAATGTCGAGTTTCTCTTCATTAGAGGTTTTAGGGTCGAGATATATCTCTTCGTGTGAGCGTTCTTTTTTCATCTCGTCTCTCTTATATGATCTATCAACTCCAAATCCTCATAATTGATCCCCAAACTCACACTACCCCCATCTATCTTCTCAAACACCACCGGCAGTTCAACCTCAAAATCAAAAATATCCCCGCTCACCGGATAATACCAACCGATAGTTCCCTGTGTCGGATCAGAGAGGAACTCTTGATAGCGTTCGATGATCCCACACGCTCTGACCTGCACCTGCGCTCCCCAGATTCTGGCGAACATAAAATCCTTCTGCGAATGCAGAGGGGGAAAGAGTGCGAGATACTCTCTCAGGCTCATGGAAAAGCGTTTAGCATGAAACGATTCATAATACCCATACAGCTTTCTCAGCAGATCACTATAGGGATCATCACCGTAGGTGTCGAAATCGACGATGACGCTGCCGCCATCAAACACCGCCCAGCGATTATCCTCCCGAACATAAAAGAACCTGCTCTCTTCACCCAGTATCTCATCGTAGCATGTCGGAATAATCAGCTCACCATCATGGAACACTCCCCATTTTGCGCCGTCACGCACGATAAACGAGCCTGTTTTATTGAATAGGATTTCATCATACACCGGAGGGATGACGATCTCGCCTGTTTTATCGATCACGAATGCTTTTTGATCCTCTTCTAAGATAGCATGTCCGTAGTTGAAAAAACTCCAATCCGCGAACCTGCACGCGATCACTGCTCTCCCCTCTTCGTCTACATAGCCATAGAGACCGCTTTGCTCATCACGCACCGCACGCATCCCCTCATGACCATCGCACATGATCTCGCCATACCAGCGGCTTAGCGGTACGATCTGATTGTTTTGCGGGTCAAAGCGGCAGAGGCGAAATCTCCCCTCCTCGCTTTGGTCGATAAAACGGTTTTTATAGTCCAATGTATCGAATAGGGTTGTCGTGCTAATGACATCCAGTGACTTGAGATCGATCAATACGGCGGGAATGTCGGTGAGGCTCTCTCGTGTGTCGGGGATCATACGGACGCACTGCGCCAGAGGATGTTCCAGTATTATTCGCTCATACTGGCACTCCAGATGGACACGACGCTCTTTGAAATCGAGTATGCCGTATTTGCCCTGAGTGTTTTGAATGATGCCGTAGTGGTGGATGGTAAACTCGATAGGGAGTCTCTCACCCTCTTTGCACGCGGGATAGAGTATCTCATCTCCCCGTCGGATCAGATGATAGGTCTCCAAACCATCGATGAACCACACGATCTCATCCCCCTCTCTCGCCTCTTTGCATTCGGTAACGCTGTAGGGGGTGATATGTTTGATCCTCTCGGATAATCGTTCGATCATCGCATCATCGCTCAACACTTCTTCCAAAGTGATCGGAGCGATATAAGCCTCTGTCGGTGCTTTGAGCTGCATACTCCATCGTTTTGTTCTATACAGTGAGGATTCATAGTCATGTTTCCATACAGTCGCTTCCTCCGCGCTCAGTGACAAAGACCGTGCCGTCCACTCGCGCAGGGTACCGTCCTCTTCTCTTTGGGAACAATGTAGGGCATAAAAAAGCGTATCGAGAGGGAGGATATTATCAGAGAGGATCGATTCTTTCAGCTCTGAATTGTTTTTAGACTGTTGCAGGGAGCGAAGAGTGGTACAGGTTTGGAGATATGTTTTGATATCAGTCATGGTTTGTCTCTCCATCGTGGTTTCGTAATGCAAAAAACTCATCTAATTTCGAATCAAACGCCCCTTTGGTAATCGGCAATCGTAGCATGGCGAACACTTTCATCTCCATCAGTCGTATCTCATCGGGTCTGTGTATCTCATGCCCTATAGTGATGATAAACACATCGCTGTTTTTATCGCCGTTTCGTATTTTTCGGATCAGCTCTACCCCTGAGGGTGCGTCGTGCGCTTCCACCGCTTCGAATTTGGCGATGACCAAATCGACATCGTTGGTTTGAAAATAACCCCACGCCTCTTCGAGTGATTTGGTGGCGAACACCTCGAACCCTTTTTCGGTGAGTAGACGGGTGTAGAGGTCGATGAGAGGGTTGAACTGTTCGTAGATAAGGGCGGTCATCCTAATTTTTATCAATATCCACATACAGCTTTTACTGCATCTTCAACACTATACTTACATCCGTATGAACCACCACAATAGAGCGTTGAATCATTTGAGTTAGAAGAAACTCTCTGTGATATGTAACCACTTTTGCCATTATCGCATTTGATTTTATAATCAGTGACATACCGATCACCTTCTTTGCCCATATCAACTTTATTAATCTCCTCATAACCACTTGATGAAGTAGTATTTTGTCTATTCCGTCTTTCCCTTTCTTTATCTTCCTTTTTGTGTTGTGCTATTAATGTTGGGGTTATGTAGTCTATATTTTCTTGACTAACTTTTAGTTTGTCCTTATTTTTTAAAATAACCAAATTATCAAAGTTTAATTGTCCAGCCCTAACACAACGTACATACCTGCTATAAGTCTTATTGCACGAATTATCGTAGCCATATGTGAAAGCCAAACTCCACATACCGTTCGAGCCATCAGTACCAGTAGTAGATGACCAATAACTGCCAGAAGCGATGTTTTCTATCCCATTTATCATATGATTATTTTGTTTTAAATCATCACGAAGAGTTGCTAGCTCATAGATATTAGGAAGTCTCCAATCTTTGTATCCATCTAGCCTCAAATCTTGACAATACCGCTTTGCGCCATCCCAATCTTTTTGTACATTTGCCGCATCAGCATTATCCTGCCACATCAATCCCGTTGCACTATCTTTTGCTATGCCATTTTTACTTACAACATCAGCATTTGCGATACTCATCATCATCCCAACAGTCACCAAAGCTACTATACTTTTCATCCCTGCTCCTTTTGATATTTTCATTCTATTCATACCTCTCTATCTTCCGCAACAACCTCTCCGACAAATCCTCCGACGCTTCATGCAGCGCACTCCACAACACCCGCGCTTCGCTCAGGTACTTTTGTTTTTTCGCTTCGTCCCAGTGTGCCGGAACGCCCGTGAGGTTAGTGATACGATCAGAGAGTTTCACACACCACACCCAGTGCGGCTGAGCTTTGATCCGATTGAGTGAATCTTCCATCTGCGCTTGCTTATCTCCTACGAGCTTGTTTTTCGTGAGTGCCGATACGGCATCGGCAATAGTCTCGCCAAACGCCTCTTTGACATCATGGTACTCGATGGCGGTATCCTCGATAGTGTCGTGCAAAAATGCGGCGATGATGGCGTTCTCCTGATCCTCGATGCTAAATCCATCGTTGCGGGTTCCGACCATCGTGTGGGTTGCTACACTCATGAGGTGGTGGAGGTAGGGGAAGCCCATCGGGGTCATTTGAGCACCGTGCGCTTTGGCAGCGAAGGTGATCGCTTCGATGATCTTCTCCGGCAGAACACGCTCATAAACCTCCAGCAGCTCATCGATCTCATCCTCACTCAAAATCTCCGGTGACAAACCAAAACGTCTCCCCCCCGTATCAGGAGGATAAACGAACGGATTTTCCCCCATCGTTTTTCGGGCGTAGTGGCGGAGGTTTTTGAGCGCTTTGGCGATGGTTTCGATATCCGATTCGCCGCACCAATCGACCTCCTCCATAAGCGACTCTACCGCTCTATGGCTGAGATTGGACAGTAGTCTTTCACGGCAGGATTCATCGATGACGCTGAAGGTGCGAACCAAATCGTCTTTGTCGATGGTGCGCAGGAACGTTTGAATATCCCTATCCTCTGCACTCAGTAAAAACTGCTCCAGCACCCCGTCGGCTCCGGCGAAGAACTGCTTGATCGTCCCCACATGGCGCTCTATCCCACGGAAACTGTGATCTCCCCCCTCTTCGATGATCATACTGCACCCCTCCAAGAGGTTAGCCGCGTCGGAGTAATCGAGCACCTCGTCCCCTTTTTGGAGCAGTACGAGGATATTGTCCTGATTGACGGTGCTCGGGGTAAGGGATTTGAGGGTCTCCAAGTGCGACTCGTTCCACTCATAGCGGCTGTTGTCATAGAAGTTCTCTCCGCCGCTAATGCCCAATGCACGTGAGAGGGTTTCATAGGGACGGACGGCGGGATTGATGAGGACGGCTTTGAGATTGTATTTGGCGGCTAAATGGAGAGTATAAAATCCCCCCAACGAACTGCCGATGAGCATCACCGTCTCGATACGACGAAACGTCTCGATCAGCTCAGAGAGGGTCGCGATGGCAAGGGCAGGATTGGTAGGAAGCGATGGTGCGATAAAGCCCTGAGAGCGAAGCAATGGGCGCAAAATCTTTGCCTTGCTCCCCTCCCCGCTTCCGCCGAATCCGTGGATGTAGATGATCATAATTGCTCCTTAAAATTCAAATCGCAGTTTCATATTCTCGATCATGACATCGAGGATCGGTGCTTTGGTCTGGGTGGTGATGCGGTTGTGCTCTTTCTCGATCGATTGCAGTGGAGAGGGGACGCTGTAGCGGTAGATGCGATCACGGTATTTGATCCAGAGTTTGAAACCATCATAGAGGAGTCCGATCTTTTCGGTGTGGGAATAGCTGAATGCACCTTTTTTCTTGGTAAAGATCAAATCGGTGACGTACGTATTGGGGACATTGGTCGGCTCGATATTAGCCTCACGGAGAATATACTCACCATCCGCCCAACCACCGAGGGCATTCACCCCGATCACTCCACCGCTGATGCGAAATCCGACGGCGGAGAAAGCGACGGCTTCTTGGGAGGTGAAAGCGTAGTCGCTGTTTTCTTCGTTTAGGTAGGTGGGATCGGAAGCGTATAGCAACGATAAAAGTGCACCTAAAAAAAGAAATGTTTTCATATCAGTAGCAGCTTATTTGTTTACACTTATCATTGCAACTCCATACAGCGTTGTTATGTGAATCCGCTCCCGATATGTATGTACCGCATCCTGCTAAACACGCGTTTTTGTTATTTTCACACTCTTGACGGCTTTGGCTTCGGCGATTTGATGCTTCATTTTCTGCACGCTTTGCATTTGCTTTGCGGTTTGATTCTTCAGTTTCTGCTCGCTTTGCACTTGTGAGTTTATCACTCGCTTTTACTGCAAAATCACTTTTTGGAAAATTATCCAAAATATACTCATATATTTTATTTGCTTTACCTTGACTACCGTCTCGTTCCAATTTACCAGCTTTAAGATAAAGTTCTTGAACTGTGTATGCTGATAGTGGGACTATGCTGTCTATCACTTTTTGTTCAACTTTCAGATTACCTTTCTTTTTTAAAAGAATCAAAGAGTCAAAGTTTAACTGTCCAGCCCGAACACACCGAACATAACCAGAAGTAGTCTTATAGTCCCAACCGTCATCGCCGTAGTCGAAATTGACACCCCGAACACCGCTAGTAACACTCGCAACCGTAGTAGAAGTCCAATAATAGTCCGAAACTATATTTTGAAATCCATCTATGATATATGGTGCTTCTTTCTTTGTATTATCAAGAAGTGTAGTGAGTTCATAAATATTTGGAAGTCGCCAGTCATTTTTACCTCCAAGGCTTAGATTGTCACAATACTGCTTTGCATACTCCCAATTTCCAGCTTTTCCATTGTTGGTTTTTTTACTACGAGCTTCTTTTTCTGCATCTGTGTATGGTTCATTGTCTTGCCACTCTAGCCCTGTAGCTGAATCTTTTGCTATACCGTTTTTGCTTACGACTGTTGCACTTGCTACACTTACCATCATCCCAATAGCCATCAAGGCTATCAATGCTTTATTTTTCATCCGTTTCATCCTTATTATTTCTCATCTTTTCTGTTAACAAAAATTATACTGATGTTTAGGGCTGAATCCTCTTTAATGCGTGACAACAATCCTCACCACCAAAATTACACCCTTTTTGATAGGCCGCTTTGGATTTGGTTTCATCTATCTTGATTCCGTTTTTCCCGTACGTCCCCTCATCGTAGATAACCCCGAGACTGTAGCACGCATCGGTGATTTTACCATCGCACGCTTTGTCGTAATAGAACGCGACTTTATGGGGATTGTATTTGACGATGTCAGCTTTATCGTAGATCAATCCGATGTCATAACAGCTTTTAGCATCTCCCTTACGGCATTGTGCATCGAGGCTTTTGAGATCAGAACCATTTTTTGCGAATAATACCACTGAAATAAATAGGAATAAGAGTATTTTAGTTTTCATAGGGTCTCTTTTTTATCGTTTATTGTACCTGAAAATGCCATCCATAGCATCACGAAAAATGCCACATTCATCGATGGATTCATATCGATGAGAAACAGTGAGGGGGGCATCGTGGGATAGAGTCCGATACGAGCCGATAGGTTCAGAAATACATCGATGGCGATGATGACGATAGCGCTGTCCAGAAAAATACCCTTTTGGGTTTCGGGGATTCGGCTGCGAACCAATCCATACAGCAGAGCACCGAATGCAATAATCACACCAATAGCCAAAGCAAGAGGCATCTGGAGGACAAAATCATACTGTATCGGTTCAGCAACGCCGATAATAGTATCCCACCACTGACTTAGTCGATTTATCCAGTGCACACTTCCCGCCACCAAAAATGCGAACATAAACACAATCCCCATGATGGAGATGATCGTCTTTTTACCGAATCCGTTCAGCCGAATCATCATCGATAAAAGCACCATTTCGATAAAGAACAGATGGTTCATATTATAGAGGGGGATCATGATCACTGCACTCAGCACCATCCCTGTTATCAAAATCCTATCTACACTTAGCCATTGTTGTGTACCTCGAAGCGCGTATGTCGTAAGCCATCCCAACCCGATCAGGTACAAAAACACCGGTTCAATCGCAACCGACCCAAACCGAAAGAGGTACCGTTTCCCATCGATCACAGGTGCAATTAGCTCCCCCAATCCGTCATGCATCATCGGGGCAACGATCATCAGCGCATACATCGCAAGCGAGAGCACCAATGCCGACATCCCGATCCGATCGAACCATACTGTGGAATCATTCCGATACAGTACCCACGCCATCACGATCCCTATTCCGATACCGCTGCCGTACAGATACAAAAAGTGCATCGGATCATACTCCAACCGCGCACTCACAATCGGTGATTGCAGATACCACGCGATGGTTCCGAGGGTGATTAAAGCCAGTAAGGCTAATCCTATTATAGTTATCGCATTCGTTTTCATACATCTCTCCCGTAATCATTGAGTATTTCCATCACAAATACCTCACTTCTTTTTTAACAATTGGGAAATCTCTGCTTTTTCCGGAGAATCCTCTAAAAAATTAAAAAAATCCATTGGAGTCTCCCCTTTATCGTTTGCGGCATTGATATTGGCTCCCAGTTCCAATAGTACTTTCACGGGGATGACTTTTTCCTCCATTATGGCAGTAGTGAGTGGAGTGCAATTATGGTAACCTTTTTGGGGGTATCGCATAGACCAAACACAGTCAACTTTTGCATTTACATTAGCACCGGACGCAACCAGCAGGCGTATGATTTTCTCGGTATTTTCATTATCACTTAGTGAAACAAATACGTTTAGCGGAGTGTTATTATCCACGTTTGCATTAGCATCGGCACCTGCATCGATGAGGAGTTTTATCATCTCATAATTTCCTTTGGGCATCGCCAATTGAAGCAGTGTCCACTTGCCATTGATTATCTTTGGCATTTTCTCTTTTATGAGAAATAGTTTTACCACATCAACACTGCCTGAGTTCACCGCATTAACCCAATGATCGGGAGTAATTTTCGCATGATGATCCAATGCATAGCTCACCGCATCCAAACTATCTCCATTGATTGCCGCCATCAAAGCATCAGGATAAGTGCGCTTTTCGACGATAGGGGCATTAATACACCCCTTTTTCTTCAGTTGTTTGATTTGTTCCACATCTATAGGATGGTTAAAAGAGCAACTTTGTGCTAATGCAAATAATGGGATGAGCAATACCATCATGGAAACTGTGCTTTTTTTCATTTTTCTCTCCTGTATTCATTGAGCATTGTTTGTCACGCTTAAATTTTCACTTCGACTAATTCGGCGAGTTGCTTGTGTCTCGTTTGATGGATTGCAGATACTGAGATTCGGTCATGGTTTCCATCCCTTTTCAAAAATAGTTTTTCTTATCTGCCACTCCCGTTGTGTTTCTTGGACTTTGGAGGCTATCTGTGTTGTCTGCGCCTCGATGTCCATGAGATAAAGAGCTTTTGATTCTTTGTGAAACATATCGATATAGCGTTGCAGTTGTATATCCGAATACGTCCTACACTTCTCCAACAATTGCCCTTTTTGGAGGATGGTTAAACTCAAAGAGTTTTGAACCATACCGAAAAACTGATCTCGGATAGGGACGCTCTTCATTGACCAATATTTTTCACCTTTGGCGAGTATCCCCCACCCCTCATCCACACGGCTGACGTTATGATAGTCCCGCATATCGAAATTGTAGTCCACCCATACGAAATCATAGAAGGCCCCCCGATCTTTTTTCAAAGAGGCTTTATCGAACTTATCCGTAATGATCGATGCTACGGCAATAGCGACAGCTCTTGAGATGAATGGATAATCGTATCGCTCCTCTACCATGAGTTCACTTGCATGTTTTTCAAACAAAGGTTTAGCATCGTGAATCGAGGGGAATTTCATCGTAATAGCGATTTGATCCAGCGGAGAGATCCGTTTCCATCCGATCAAAAACATCCTCCAAAACCACTCATCGAGTTTTGGAAAGCGAGGGATTTCTCCTATCACCTCCACAAATCGATAGGTGCCGTACTCGTCTTTGTAGGTTTGGATATAGCGTTTGTAGGTGTCGATGAACTGATTCATCATCGCGTTATCGCTGTCTTTTGATTCAGAGCGTTGATTGAGAATCTTTAGATACTGGCTTCTCTCATCTGTAGAGTCATGATAATCGGTGCACTTCATTAGAATCATCCTCAGAGAATTTTGACCGTATTATCGTATTCTCATGCGAACGCATCAGTTCGCTTACAACAAACTCACTCTTCTAAAGTCGATAAATACTCTTTCAATTCATCTCGAATTTTCGTACGAAGCCATTCAGGAGAAAGTATTTTGATATGCGGAAGCCAAGCTTTGATCAAATTATCGACGTCCTCATCACTGGTCACGTCGAAACTGACGATCAGTTTTCCATCATCTTTTTTCTCGATAATTTCTTGTGAATTGAGAAATTTTTTGAGTTCAAAATAATGGGCAATTGAAGGATCGATTTCGACAACAACTTCAAAATCTCCCCCCTCTTCAAACCATGCCGTATGGGTTTTTTCCAGCATCTGATCGATCTGATGTATTGGTGTATCGTGCCGATGATCGAGGGAATTAATTGAACGTATTTTAGAGATCAGCCATGTCTTGAGAGTTCCGGTATCGGTATCGCGGGCGAACAGGTACCATATCCCATCATAATTGACGATTCGATACGGTTCGACGGTGAAGCTTTTTTCACGTGTTTCGATACGCACGATCCATTGACCGTTGATCGCATCTTCAAGAGTGTTGATCAGGTGTGAATCGATATCGATGTCTTCCATCCCCTCCGTTTTGATATAAAATGGGTTAGGGATACGGCGGGAAAAGAGTTTTTTGATGACGTTCTGCCCGATCTGACCCAGATGGGGGCTTTCATGCAGCGGCATCAAAGAGAGAATCACGATCAGCATCTCTTCTGTCTCAAGCTGATTTTCTTTGAGCGAATAACCGCGTTCAAACCAGTAGTATCCGCTTCGATCACTCTGGATAGGAAACATGATGAGCCGTTCGTTGAAATCTTTTTGGAGTGTTCGTACCCCTACCCCGAATTCATCGGCAATGGTTTTGAGATGGAGCCGCTCGCCACTGTTCAAACGGGAGAGGATATGGATGAGGCGATAGAGGATTTTATCGTATTCTTTTTTTGGCATGATTAATCTTTATGATCTATTTTCATAATTTTGTATAATATATATTTTTAGAGCTAAAGTATTTTTATAAAATGATTCCCATTTTTTTCTATTACTATCATCAAAATGTTCTCTGATAATTTCAATACATTTATTAATATATTTTTCTGCATTGTGATATTGTCCAATATTATCATAAGATAATGCTATATTTTGCAATATTGTAATAAGTGTTTCTGCCCATATATCAGATTCAAGTTGATATAGTGTTTCACATGTTTGCAGCGATTTGAGATCTAAATTTAGCGCTTCTTCATGCTCGTTTCTTGCAAAATATACATTAGATAGACATATTTTTGCACTTAGCAGTTGTTCATTAGTAATTCCTTTTGAATAATTACATATAGTTTTAAAAGCAAGTTCAGCCTCTTTAAATTGATCAGCGTATAAATATGAAGTACCCAATCCAATTAGATTGGCTATATACACATCCAGGCATTCGCTTTGATCATTTAAACATAATCCTTGATAAAAATTAATAGCTTCTTGATTAATATCACCTGATTCAGTTATTTGATTGTATTCAAAAAGAAAAGATGCATATATTCCCAACTGAATGATGTATTTTTTAGGATTGTTTTTTCTATTTAAAAAAGTTATTGTGTTTGTCTTTTTAAGATATTTTAAGCTTTCAATATAATTTTTTGTACTTGTCGCCAGTTTATTTATGGAAGTAATATAAAGATTTAGCCATTTTATTTTGTTGCACGAATATAATTCTTCTGCTAATAATTTCAAAACACAATTAATCGCCTCATATATTTCATTGTATTCATGCTTATCTGATTCTATTAATATATTCTTGATATATTCTTCAATCCAAGATGAATTTATTTGGGCAATAAGCATGAGTAAAATTATTTGACTCATGATAGATTCTTTTGGAAGAAGAAATTTTTGTTGAATTAGAGTAATAAAGTGAAGATAAGAATACACATCCAAAATATTAATTTTATACTTTATAAGAATTGCAAATATATTCAATAATTTTTGAGACAGTTCATAACTATAGAATTGTCTTGCCCCATCCCTAAACTCCCTATGAAAAAATTGTAAATTCCCATTTTCACCTTCTCTTACAAACGGATCAATATGCGATTTCAACCGTGCCCATACCGCCATCGGAAGCATATCTCCATGATTGTTGTGATCAATATGTTCTAGCCTCTGAATCAACTCGCGATCATTGGAGAGGATTTCATACAACTGAGCCTCAGTCATCGATTCACGAGCTGCGAAAATATAACCAAATACTTTTTTTACAAGCTCTTTGTCATGATGATAAAGTTTATGAAGATTTTCAATATATTCGCTTGCTATACCGCATTGATTATCGGAAAAGTTAAGCTCTTCTTCTGTTTTCTCACTGTCCCAGTATCGAATCTCTTCACATGCGATTTTGAGATAAAAAGGGATGTTGACCTTCGCATATTGTCGAAGTACGTATTCCATTTGGTGCGGTTGTAATTTTCGATTATGCTGTTTAAGTGTCTCAGTGATAATTTTTTCTGCTGTGAGCAAATTGTCCAAATATCCTAATGGTCGAAATGCATTCATTGGATAAAGGGATGTCAACTTTTCGAAATAATAGCTATCATCCTGATACTTTTCGTCGTTTAAAACCGAAAAAATGATTTTAAGATTATGGGGCAGTTCCGATGGCAACCATTCGAGCTTATTACGATCACCCATCTGATCAAGTGCATCAATAAAAATTACGGTAGGTTGATTAATACTAAATAATGCATCACTGATCGCTTCAGCTACACGATCTCGCTTGGGTTCATTCCATGATGAAAGTTCTTTCACATCATCCATATCATGAGGAACGTCTATAGTGATTCCGATATCACCAAGTAAGCTAACCATCAGTGATTGCATAGAAGAAGATTTTTCCGTTATGCCACAAAATCGATAGAGTATCTGTCTATCTTCTTTATACAATGCATAATTGATCACTTTTGCCATTACGGCACTTTTCCCGATACCCGAAGCTCCTGTGAGGATCATCGGCAATTTTACTTCCGTATCTTCGATGTACCTAAGTATGTCGGCTATCTCTTTGTCACGCCCGATGACCAATTCGGATAACTCTCTCATGTGTTGGGCATGATATTCGCTTTCGCTTTGGGCTTCCAAGGGTTTAATTCGATCGATTTCTGCCTGTATTGATACGGAGAGCATTTGAATCAACTTTTGAGCGAATGTTTTTAGGTATTCACCGTCGAATCTATTTTTAGATTGTAATACGGCATTTAATGTAATCTTATTTTGTTTAGGAATAGCATTTTCTAAACGATTCTTGAACTCGATTTGACGGTTATTATCGGCGGCAAAGAGGTCATTATTTTGTCCATTGGCATCGATGGTTCGTGAAACCCAAAACAAACTTTCTTGTGAATCATTGACACGGTTTAAAAACTCTTCGTACTCGAATTCCGTAGCCGAAGTAAAATATTTTTCTTTGGTCTTATCAGACAGGGAAGTTTGTAAAACAGCCTTTTGGAAAATCTCTCTTAGAGACTTTTCAATCGTGTCCCAGTTTTCATAAACTTCATAAATAGGGTGTAAACCTACAAAGGGACTTTTTTCCCTATCCGTTTTAAAAGAAGCTTAAAGTCATTCTACTAGCCTCTATAAATCAAATATCTACTTCCGGTACGTTTATCGATATGGATAACGCTTTTATCGCTTCTATATCAAATTCATCATCAATCGGTTTTTCCGTAAAATCATATTCCCCATAAAAGTTAATGTGCTGCCAGTGAATGATCGAGCCGCTTTTAAGGGCATTGATAATTTTGTTTTGTTGCTCTGGATCTTTTTCTTTTGCAAGTAAATCTGAAAAATAGAGATAGTTCCAACTTATAATTAAGTGCAGATACTTTGTCAGTTGTCAACACTGCCTGAATCATACTTCCCTCATCACTTCTGGCGTAGATCATAGTAGTTTGAATATTCTCATGCCCCATCAGCTCTTTAATTGTTGAGAGGTTCACATTTTTTTGCACCATCTTTTTACCAAAAATACGACGTAAAAGGTGCACTCCTCTTTTTTTGATACCTATATTCAACAAATTACAATTAAAGGCTAATTATGGAAGAAATAGAGTTTATTGGTAAAAGAGTTAATTTAGATATCAAAAATCTAAAAAGAATAAAAATAACTACTTTCTTGCAATAATATTCACTCCATCGACTAAATCAGTATCATTGATGTACCCGATCGCACCCGGTGTTTGTTTAATATAGGCGATCATAGCTGCAACGGGTGAAAGATCTCTGGGTGCTGTTCCTTTACCTATATATTGACGAACCGTCCAATATGCTGAGTATTGTTCATAACTCATCCCAACAAATTTTTGCAAAAATTTATTTTTGAGATCATTTTGCAATAAATTTACTGGAGTGATTGCAGTGGAATTTACTTGAATAATTTTTCCAGTAAAAATTTTAGCAATTGTTTTTACATCCATATTAGGAACATTCTTATTCGCAATGACGACAATATCTGCGAAAAGTGTCATATTTAAAGTCAGTAGGCAAATAACTATTTTTTTCATTACCATACTCCTTAAAATGACACATTATATGAAAGTGAATAAACATTAATCGTTTGTTTGCCCATTCGCTCAGTATTTGGATTATCAATCAAAAAGTTAGAGTATGAGCCGACATCAACATGCATCCACTCAGCTTTAATCTTTTGAAGTGGCGCAATTGAGTAAGAAGTACCGACTGTATAGCTGTTTTGCTCAGAAACTACGACCATATCTGAATATTGTCTATTGACTGGAATGACATTGTTTATTGGATCAGAGTCAAGATTGTTATAAAGATTCTTCACATTGTTCTCAGCTCGTAATGTAGCAACAGTAATATATGGAGTCCATTTATCTATTTTTTTTGAAACTGAAATATATCCGCTTTTAGCATTTGGACCTGTATCCGCTCCTATCATATTCCGCATCGCAAGTTCGCTCGTTAAACGATATCCATCACCAAGTCCGTAATCCATCCCAACTGTAAATGCAATTGCTTCACTTTTATCTAATGCACCATCGGGCTGGTAAAATGGATATGGATAACCGTATAAAGGAGATGTAGGCGAAGCCATTTGCAATGTAAAATTTCCTGCTGTCCCTGTTCCATCTTTAGTCACTTTTGCAGAGTAAACACCAAAACGAAATTTGTCATTTTCATCTGTTTCGTAATTAATAGTTAGTCCCGTCGTCTCAAAATCTAATTTCTGAAAGTTTACACCCTTTGCATAGCCTCCATACATACTTAAATCATCTCGTGTATAGAAACGATATGCCTTATCATTTGCTTTAGCATAAAAAAGATCAAAGGATAATTCCCCATTTTCTAACTCAAACGACTTAGTAACGATCGCACCTAAACCATCGTTTGCAGGACTAAGAGAATAAACTTCTTGTGGTAATCGCGCCATATCATAAGTAACACCGACATCCATATTTTGACTATTAAGATAAAGTGGCATACGAATTTTTCCCGCACGAATCAGCCAATCATTTGTCGGACGATATGATAAAAATGCCCATGTAAGTGTTGGACTCCATCTGTTATCACTATCGTCTGATGGAGCAACTTTCCCTTGAATAGTAGCACTCCATTCATCATTAAATGAAATATCCGTTTGAGCACCAAACAAGCTATCACGATTTAATGTACCTTCATCTGTAATAAAACGTTGATACGTGTACTTATTATCTGAAACTGCACCGCCCAATGTTCCAAATGCAGATATTTTTGCTTCCACTGCATATGACGATGCGAGCATCAAACACAAGATTCCTAATTGTAAAAAATGCTTATTTTTCATTTATTTCCTTCTAAAGGTTTACCATCTTTATATTCAAATGCAATGGTTTTAAACTCTTCTTGTCTTTGGCGAAACGCTTCAACAATTATCGGATCAAAGTGAGTTTTACTTGATTTGAAAATAATATCACTTGCTTCTTCATGTGAAAATGCTTTTTTATATGGTCGTACAGTTGTTAAGGCATCATACACATCGGCAACTGCCATAAGTCTAGCGGAGAGTGGAATCGCTTCCCCTGATATTCCCCTTGGGTATCCAGTTCCATCCCACTTCTCATGATGCCCACCTGCGATCTCTACAGCTATTGTTAAAAAGCCGGGATCGATCTCCATATAGCGTTGTGCACGCTTTAACATCTCTTCACCTTTGATAGCGTGTGTTTTCATAATAGTAATTTCATCATCATCCAGCTTACCGGCTTTTAATAAAATTGCATCAGGAATTGCAATCTTTCCAATATCATGCAAAGGAGCTGATTTATTAAGATTTTGTATATACTCTTCACTTAAAATATTACTAAAATCTGGAAATACGGCAAGATGGCGAGCTAGGACTTCCACAAATTTTTGTGTACGACGAATATGCCATCCCGTATTTTCATCTCTAAATTCGACTAAAGATATCATTACCATCATCGAGGCATCATGTAATTGATTAATGTGTGCTACTTTATGAGCAACTTCATCTCTCAGCCAATCTGACTGATTAAGTAAAAAGTCTTGATATTCCTTGTTTTGTAAATGAGTTTTAATACGTGCGAGTACAATAGGTGGACTAAATGGTTTAGATATAAAATCAACTGCACCTAGTTTTAATCCCTTTTCTTCATCTTCAGTGCCATTTTTAGCTGTTAAAAATATGACTGGTATGTGACTTGTACTACTATCGTTTTTTAGAATACTGCAAACTTCCCAACCATCCATTTCTGGCATCATAACATCTAAAAGAATCAGATCAGGAGCCTCTTTTTGAACTATCTCAATTGCTTTTTGTCCATTGTTTGCAGCTTTTACTGTATATTCAGATTTTAATAAATTTGCCAGTACCGTCAGATTTGCAGGTATATCATCAACAATAAGAACTGTTTTTTTAACGTTAAACATTATATATTTATTTCCTTGATCAATACCAATACTTTTTCGAATTCAAATTCTGCAAGAAGCCTTGAAATTTTTTTTATTTTTTCATGATCTATTTTCGTTTGAAGAAACATTTTTTTTGATTCCCATTCATCAACGGCATCAAAATTACTTGTTTCAAGCAAGTGAATAAAACCTTTTATCAACGGGATTATATCAAAATCGTTATTAATAATTACTTGAGTCTCTTGAGTTACTTTTGAACTTAAATCAGGATAGATTGTATTGCTTATTTGATCTATTTGTGGAGTATTTATAGGGACATTGTCATGCTCTAATGATAGTTCAAAGGGTAGTTCTAAAGTAAATATACTTCCTTTATCCTCTTCGCTCTTTACATTTAAAGTTCCACCTAAAAGTTCTGCTAAATTCCTACTGATTGCAAGTCCCAACCCTGTTCCGCCATAATGACGTGTTGTTGAGCTATTTGCTTGTGAAAATTCTTGAAATAATCTTGATTGTTGCTCTTCGTTCATCCCTATTCCAGTATCTTCAACCATAATACAAACTCTGATATTTTTTTCATCTACACTGTATGCACGAGTCGATATTTTTACAAATCCTTGATGTGTGAATTTTATTGCATTAGAAAGAAGATTATTAATGATTTGGGTTATTCTCAAAGCATCACCAATTAACACTGTCGTATCATTCATGTAGGTGCTGTTTTCTCTCTCATAACTTAGAGCTATCTCTTGATTATCTGCATGATACTGATGTAAATTTACTGTATTTTGAAGCAACTTATTTAGATTAAAGGGAAGAGCTTCTATATTCATCTTTCCAGCTTCTATTTTTGAAAAATCTAATAAATCGTTGATTAAGCTTAATAGTGATTTTGCTGAAACATTTACTTGTTCAATAAACTCTTTTTGTTTTGGATTGAGATTTGATTGCAGAGCTAAATATGACATTCCAATAATAGCATTTAATGGGGTTCTGAGTTCATGACTCATAGTCGCTAAAAATAATGATTTTGCTTTTGTTGCATCCTCTGCTGTTGTTTTTGCTTTTTCAAGTTCTAAACTATTTTTTTCTCTGTTTGCAATATCTCTAGCAATATCTCTTGCCATTTCATTAAAAGTTGATCCTAGTTGTCTAAGTTCAAATAACCATTTCTTTGAATCTAGCCTAAAGAAGTAATCCCCATGTGCTATTTTTGATGTCGCTTCAGTTAGTCTTTCAATAGGAGATAAAATGACTTTCTTTACCATAAATAAAAAGCCTAATGTAATAAACACTGTCAAAATAATAAAAGTCATTGCCAATCCAACCCATCGAGACAGTTGAGTTGTTGCTTGATCTACCATGAAATGAGTTCGATTATCGGTTTGCATAATAAGTTTATCGATTGCTTGACTTAACTGAAAATTTAAAATTCGGTAATCATCTCCATAAATTAAACTGGCGGCAAATTTTAAGTCCACTTGACCATCTTCTACAAACCTTTTTCTTTTTGAGTCATAAAGACCTTGAGTAGCGGCAAATGCCACCTGTTCTATTTTTTTTGTTTTTTGTGTAATAGCAAGAATACTTTTTAGTGTAGTGAGTTCATCCGAACTAAATTTTTGTTGCTCCATCCGTTGAGTTATGGATAATGCACTCCCTTCTTGAGGCATCACATGAACTATTTTTTTTGCAATAACTTGATCCCAATAAATAGCTGATTTATAAAGTTTTGGAGGTGCTTTTTTTCCATCTTGTATTGCTAATAAATCGTAATAATAGAACAAATATTGTGGTTGGGCTGTTGAGATGTAAGCGCTCAACATTTTATTAAGTTGATACATTTGTAAACGAAAATCATTAACGATATTCATCGAATTTTGGCGATTTTCTTGTGCGAGAAGAGCTGTATCGTAAGCATTTTTAACTTGCCAAATAGACACAAAACTTAGTGCCATCGATATTAAAATAATAATTGAACCAATTAATGATATTTTTCGTAATTTCAAATAAATCCTCCAAATTAGACACTGTCGGTTACTTTATCAAAGTAAATAGGGTGTCTGCCTACAAATGTTTTTTTCCCTATGCAATTTAAATGTAGCTTAAAACGAGAATTGATAGCTTATACCAATAACTGTCTAATCGAAGTGTGTGATGGCATTCGCATCGCTTCAACGGTAAAATTGATCTCTTTAGCAATTGTGGCTACGTCAATCTTCCAGTCAGGGATATTGTATCGTTCAGCTCTTTTTCCATCATTGAGCCATTTCAGTGCTTCACTTAAATGCCATAAAGAAGTATTACCAGAGTGTACAGGCATTGGTGCTTCGGTAGAGGCAAAAATCTTCAGAATGTTTTGTCGTGAGCATCCGATGGTTTCTGCAATATCAGAGACTCCTGCGTAATCAGGTTTTGCTTCCATGAGCGATGCAGAAGGAATCGCTTTTTTAACATCTTTAATAGCACTTTCAAACGCTTCTGCCGCGCTGACTGCTTCGCGCGTAAAAGATAAACCAATGACGCCGCTTTTTCCGCTTCCTATCAATGCATCATCGCATCCGGCTTCATAGAGTCGATCAATGATATCATTCATATCTTCATTGGAATTTAGTTTAAATAATAGTTCAAATTCGTATTCACACATCATTTTCTCCTTCGGTTTCATTATCCGGTTTGGCTTTGATACAGCCATCCACATGCTTTTTTAAATCTCTGGCATGGTTCTGAGGATTTTTGGGTGTTGACCAGATACTTATCTGACAAAATATCCCGTTTCTGCAAGAGCTGTCATTATAAGGACACAAAAGTAATCCCCATGCATGCGATTTGCCGGTTCTCTTTTTCACCATCCACCCGAGCATTTCAGCATGAGTGATTGCAGCTTCAATATCTTTATCTGGATGTCTTGGTCTGTCTGCCATAATTTTCCTTGTGCCGTTAGTATATCGACAATGTTGCTTAGTTGTCAAGTGACAACCTTTCTATTTAAGTTGCCGAGACAATGTTATTCGAAATAAAATACCTAAAAGCGGTCATCGATATTGGTTTCACTAGCTTAGCGTTGATTATTTTCAATACACTGCTCTGGCTGACGCCAATGATGAACAGTCTTGCTATCTCTTCCTTGTGAGGGTCAAGGATACGGGTTTTATTTTTAGCTCCCTTTGGACGCCCGAGAGTTTTACCCATAGCTCGTGCAGCCAATAATCCTTGTTTGGTCCGCTCACTAATAATTTCTCGTTCCGTCTGTGCAAAATATCCATAAATTGCCAACAATAAAGCTGATAATGCTTCATTCTGATTAGTAGAGAGTTCAGGCTGGTTAGTAAAGATGAGTTTGATCTTATGCTGGTTAAATTTCTCAACTAGATTTAGTATCTCCAGCATATTTCGTCCAAGACGGGAGAGCTCAGTACAGATGAGGATATCACCTGTTCCCATCTTCTCTAATAAGATATCAATCTTTCGTTCTTTTTGACTTTTCTTGGAAGAAATTTCCAGCTCGATAAATTCATCGATCAATAATTTATGCTGTTGCGCATACTCAAGGATCTTGTGTTTTTGATTTTGAAGAGATTGTTGCTCTGTAGAGACTCGGATATAGCCAAAAATCATGAAAAAACCTTCAATGCTATAAAATAGTAATTTTTTTATTATTTTAGCATAATATATATACTATATATTTAACCTATTAGATAGTGTATATAGCTATAAACTAATGGTCGTTAAAATAGTAAAAAACTGAGGTCGTCATGCCCCTTATTCAAATCCTTAGCTACTCTCAAAAAAAAGAGTTCGAAACCCCTCCGGCTCTCAATAATGAATCGAGACAAGAAATTTTTTCATTACCGCTTCCTCTTGAACGTCAGATGATAGCCATCGACAAAGCTGTCAATAAGGCAAGGTTCATAACAATGTTCGGGTATTTTAAAGTGACACGTTCATTTTATGAACCGAGCATGTTTCATGAAAACGATATCGACTATATTGCAAGGCGCTATGATCTAAAGATTGACGATATCTCATTAGCAAAAAATACCATTACACTTTATAAAAAAATCATCCGAGAACATTTCGGATATATGCCACCGGATGACAACCTCAAGCAAAAATTGATCGATGAGTCCCAAAGGCTTATTGTTGGGCTCTCTACACCTAAAGCAGTATTCTATGCATTAGTTGAATCGGCTATTGCTTATCGATATGAAGTTCCGTCCTACACTTTCCTTGCTAAAATCATCACCGAAGTGATGAATACGCATCGTGGAAATATCTTCGAGAGGCTAAAATCATATTCGGCTCATACGGCATTGCAACCCCTGGAGCTTTTTTTACAAACCGATGATACACTGCCTGGGCGCTACACCATTGCACGATTCAAGAAGTTTTCTCATTCGCTCAGGCCTTTGAAAATTAAAGAAGAAGTCCGTACCTATGAGACACTCCGCAATATACATACTTCATTAACCGATATTATCCGTGACATCAGACTGGAGGAAAATACCGCTCGCCACTACGCCCAGTGGGTAGAAAAAAGCGATGTGCACCAAATACTGCGAAAGGCAAAACATAAACAGCAGTTCGATCTGATCTGTTTCGTCGCACATCAGACAAGGATACGAAGTGATCAACTCTGTGAGATGCTGGTTCAATCGGTCCAAAGCGCCAAGCTCTCAGCTTTGCGTGAACATCAGAATGCCTATTTCCTTCAGAGGCAGTCACGCTCAAAAGCTTCTGTTGAAATCGTTGATTTGGTTAAAAACCGCTTAATTCCTAAGCTCCACTCCATTAAAAAAATGCTCGCTTCCGATATCGGTTCAGATGATAAAATTCGCCTTATCAGCATCCAAGTAGAAGCGATGATCGCTGATGAAGAGGAGAAAAAGCCTTATCTGGATATACATGATGAACTGGAAGATCATGTTGGTTATCACACCATACTCGAAGAACGTTCTCGTAAACTTCAGAATCGGGTCTCCGATATCATTAAAGCGTTGGAGTTCGATGAGAAGGAATCAGACAAGTCGCTGCTTAAAGCGATTGCCTTCTTTAAAACTACCGGAGGAAACGTCACAGCAAAACTGCCAATGGAGTTTTTGGGCGAAGAGGAGAAAAACTCTCTACTTCAAAGCAGTATAGACGAGCCGTTTCGGATATCGCTGTATAAAATGTTTCTCTTCGTAGCCATCGCCGAGGGGATCAAATCAGGATCACTCAATCTCAAAAACTCCTATCGCTACCGTGCATTTAACGATTATCTGATTGATATGGGCGAATACAATCGAACTAAAGAACTCTATCTCAAACGATATGGAATGGATAAGTTGAAATCTTCAATCGATGTACTTGATGATTTAAGAGGTGAGATTAATGGAATCTATCGCAACGTCAACAATAATGTTATCAAAGGGATTAACAGCTTTTTCCATGCTAAAGGAGATGGATCGTTTATTGTACATACCCCTAAACTCGAAAAGAGTGAAGAAGAGGATGGCTTAAATACCTATCTGCCAAAAGAGAAATTCATTCCTCTTATTGACGTTCTACGTCAAATCGACCGGTTGGCTATATTTGGAGTAAAGTTTCATCACCATACGAGGACGCTGAATCATCGCGCCCCAAAATCTAATGCCCTCTACGCCTCCATTATCGGGTATGGATGCAATATCAGTATCCCGAAAATGGCAAAGATATCGAAAGGGATATCAGTACACGACATCGATCATATTCGCACATGGTATCTCTCACCCGATATGCTTCAAGAAGCTAATGATGCCGTACTCGCGTTTACGGAAACACTTAATCTTCCTAAACTCTTTCGTGCCAATCCTGATAAAAATCATACCGCCAGTGATGGCCAGAAATTTAATCTCAGTGTCGATTCACTCAATTCGGGCTATTCATTCAAATACTTCGGATTGGGCAGAGGGGTGAGCCGATATAGTTTTGTGGATGAATCGCATCGGCTGTTTTATACAACGGTAATTAATGCCAGCGAGAGGGAAGCGGCGTATGTCATTGACGGTCTGATGCACCAAGAGGTAATACAAAGCGATATCCACTCGACGGATACATTCGGATACAGTGAAGTGATATTCGCATTGACCCATTTGCTTGGATTTAGCTTCGCACCACGGATCAAGAATTTCATAGACCAGCAGCTTTATGCATTCGAGCCTAAAAAGCTTTACCGGGATAACGGTTATACCCTCCTGCCGGTTAAGCAGATCAACACCGCCATCATCGAAGAGCAGTGGGAGCAGATGATTCGTCTGATAATCACAATTAAAGAACGACGCGTCAGTGCATCACAGCTGCTTAAGCGTCTGACATCCTATTCGCGTAAACATAAACTTTATCAGGCACTCAGGGAATTTGGCCGTATCATCAAGACACAGTTTCTTCTCAACTACATCGATGACGTTGGCTTGCGACAGCAGATCGAGAAACAACTCAATAAAGTGGAAAGTGCCAATAAATTCTCCAAAGCGGTTTTTTTCGGAAACAGCGGAGAATATTTTTATGCTACAAAGGAGGAACAGGATATTGCCAGCAATGCATTGCGTCTGATTCAAAACTCGATTATTTGCTGGAACTATCTCTATTTTTCAGATTTACTTGCCAAAGAAAAAGATCCTGAGCAACAAAACAAAATTATCAATGCCCTGAAAAGCGGCTCGATTATCCACTGGCAGCATATCAATTTCTATGGGGAATACGATTTTACAGAGAAACCAATAGAGGATGAATTTAATATGGATGCGATAAAAGCATTATCTGTCTCGATAACTATAGCAGAAGTAGAAATTTGATTTGTAGAGGCTCGTAGAATGACTTTAAGCTACTTTTAAAACGGATAGGGAAAAAAGTCCCGTTGTAGGTTTATACCCCGTGCTATCAAGAGGAGGCGAAATGATTACCCGCTGTTGATGAAGTTAAGAGATGTGGCTAGAGAAGAAATTCGAAAGAATGGGCACCCTAAAAAAGCTTAAGTAAGTGCCATTCATCCCTGTCTACATATTTTATTCGTTGAGCATAACCATAGTTGACAATAAGACACTCAATGTTGTATAATTGCATCAACAAAAGGTATTATTTAATACTCTTGCATTTTTGTCCGCAATTATATTGTTCTAGTAGATACATTCATTGAGATATTATTTTCTAAAAAAGATTTATTGTGTTGTTCGTAGGGGTATGCTGCTTTTTTTTCTGTGAACGTGACAGGATATAGGTAGATTGCGCCCTAATAAATTATTGACTCTCTACATCTCCCCACCGCCACGCACAATATCCATTCCATACTTTTCCCTCATCTTTGTGACAGCATCCGTTAAATTACGCATTTTCGTATCATCTTGATATTCAAGAATGTCAAATGTTTTAAGATCATGGTGAATGAACTTTGTGGCACTCTTATTACTAAGATTCGTAATAAGGAAGCTGTAGGTGTCAAGAGCGGACGGCATATTATCCGACGTGGCTACGCGACTAAAGAACTTGCAGATGGTAAAGACTATAGTTGCTCTGGAGCTTGGTCATACCTCTACCACTACGACATTAGTGCCTATGTGAAGAACAATTCTGAGTTGATGATGCGACAGAAATTGAAATAAAATTTACTCACTACAGAATTCGGAAAAAAAGAGAGTGCTTATGATTAAACGACGCTATACCCCTGCTGTTTCCATAAACTGATTCCTCCTTTGAGGTTTAAAGGGTTAAACCCGTTTTTTGCCAAAATGCGTGAGGCGCCAACACTTCTGTTGCCGCTTCGGCAATAGACGACAATGGTTTTATTTTTTACTTTGTCAAGCTTCGAAAGACTTTCCGATAAAACATGCAGAGGGATTAGCGTAGCTCCTTTGATCCGTTCTTGAGAAAATTCATTGTCAGTTCGAACATCTAAAAGAAAAACTTCTTTGCTATTTTTTAAAAGTTCAGATGCTTCTAATGGAACAATCGATTTGAAATTTGCAAGTATCCATCCTTTAGAATAAGCAATAAAAAGAAAAACGATAGAAGATGGGATAATCCAAGTAATGATATCAGCAGGCATAAAAAACTCCATTTTTTTGCCATTCTATCGCATCATGCTGATAATCAAGTGCCTAACATAATTCTATATGCATAATGATCTGTCAACACTTTATGAGACACAGAATTTAGTACGCCCGCATCTACCGTTGTGAGCGCTAGAATACTGACTTGATTTGTATTTTAATGTCGCTTTCCGTTAGCACTTCTACGACGGAGCGGAGTGTTGTAAATATAAAAGAAACATTGCATTAGCCAAGCCTCACATTGCCTATTAAGTCACATATTAAGGACTTTCTTAACTGTGAAATATTGGTTACTCTAACATAAATTATATTGACAAAATGCTCAAAGATACAACTATTTTTAATATCTGCAAAAAAAGTGCCAGAAAAACCTTCTTCTAGCTCAATGTCGTTTTAATTATCTTATTCCCATTCTCTGAATATTAGAGAGGGATATCAAGTGTGCTGTAATCAGTGGATACGCATTTTGGTCGCATATATCTTGTTTTTTCTTTTTACTAAGATGCTGCAGTTTTTCTTCATTAACAACATAAAAACCATTAATTTGATAACTCTTTTGATCCGGTGTCATAATTTGAGCGGTTTTTTCTTCGAGTAGTTCCCATTCATCGAGTTGTTTGATGAAGTTGTTGGTTGCTGTGGCATCGTTTTGAAACTGGTTCATAAAGCCTAGTACCCCGTTTAGAAATTCGCTCGCTTTACCCTCTGCATCAAAAAGTTTACGCTCTCTATCGGCTTCGGCTTCGCTTTTGGCATCACTTTCCATCCCTAATGAGAGTTGATTGTTCTCTTGTGCTACATAAATAAAAGGATAGCGTCGGATAGAGGCAGGAACATAGCGGAGTTTTTCCCACTCCCCTGCGTCGTTGATAAAGAGGTTTTTCTTCTCTTCGTATCCGAGCATCGCCGATGCACTCCAGTTATTCTCAGCGTCTTTGACGAAGACAATAGGGTAATCTTTACAGCACTCGTAAAACTCTGCTACCGTGATGGGAGCACTAATCAGCTCTTGTGCATAGCTAAATTTGTCGTATGCTTTGATAGCGGTATCTTTATGGATGATGGTGTTGATAAGTTCGATGTTGGTATACATTTTAGTCCTTTTTTGTTTATTTGGTGTCGAGCATTTTTTTGATCTCGGTGTTAAGCTGTTCTTGTTTAGCAAGTTGTATCAGAGTCGCTTTTGCTTCCTCGAATGAGGCAGCTTTTTCAGGCTTGACATCTTCGATCATTAACACTTGGGTTCCGATATTGGCAACATTGGCTTTTACGATATCACCCGCTTTTTTATCCTTGAGAGAGGCTTGGATATTGGGATCGAGTTTGTTGAGATCGATCCACCCGATATCTCCTCCGTTTTTACGAGAAACGAAATCTTCTGAATCACTTTGAACCAGTTTTTTAAAGGTATCGAGTTGTTTCTCTTTCCCTTTGGCGCTTATGATGCTTTTTATCACTTTATCCGCTTCGCTATCGCTTTTGAGGAGAATATTACGGAGTTTATAGCTAGGGGTAACTTTTGGGTTGTGTTTTTTATAGAGCTCTTGGAGCTGTTCATCACTCACTTGCGCACTTTGCATAAACTTCTGTGCCCAGATATCGATCGCGATTTGGCGGGAGGCTATTTTATAATCCACATCCTCTTTTATGCCGGCATTGAGAAGTAGATCACCCAGTTTGGCATTCTGTACGTATTCATTGGCGATATCGCTTTTGGATTTATCGGTTTGGGCACGAAAATCTACACGGTGTTTTTGTGCCGCATAAGTAATGAGCTCGGCTTCGTTGAGTTGTATATCATTAGCGTGTAATGAGAGGGTAGAAACAGTGATGATTGATAGGGCAGTTGAAAGATAGTAATTTTTTAGCATGTGTTTATTTCCTTTGGATAGGTAAATTGATCGAATCATTTTAGCATAAAAGAATAGCAGAGCCTAAAAGCTCTGTATCAAGATCAAAGATGAGTTTAAAACCGCATCATCCCCTGAACGAGGAATTTGTTTTTATTGGTAGAGATATCCGCTTCGGTCGTAGGTACTGATTCATTCCCTAAACCATGCGCGAAGGTTGCTTTGAGATCGAAGTTTTGAAAGTTTAGGCTATACCCTACTCCGAGTGCATTGAGATTACGGATATTATTTTCACTGTTGAATGTGGTGGTGTTTTTCCAGATACGGGCATGGTCTAGGAAGAGACTGATGTTATGGTTGATTTGATCTATTTTCGGTAGAGCGTAGATTAGATCGAGAGAGAGTGCGTATCCTTGGTCACCACTAAGTTCACTGTCTTCATAGGCACGAACACCATTAGATCCTCCAACGGAAAGATCTTCTGAACTGTCAAGGTTATGTCCGAAGCTCTTTTGTGCTTTGAGGGTTGTTTGGAGCGTGGTGTTTTCGAGAAGGTATTGGCTATGTAGTGCAGTGAGGGCTAATTTGGTGTAGTTACCTACTGAGTTAAGTCCTGCTTCATCGGTTGCTTTGGCATTATCGTTTTTAAGTCCTAAGTGTCCGATAGTGTATCCAAGAGAGGCATAGAGACTACCTGGGAGATTAGCAATAGACGTATTACGTTTATCACTTGCTTTTAGGGTCATGGCATCGAGTTGTTTGATCCCCTCATCCGCATTTTTGGAATCTTTCATATCTTTGTGGTCAAAGGATGCTTCTATGTTTTGGGTATGGGCACGTGTTTTAATGGTTGGGTAGCTAATATAGGCGTTATAGCTATTGGTACGTCCAAAGGCATTTAAGCTTTCTAGCTCTTCACCAAGTTTGTAATCAGTTGCACTAAAGCTTATTCCACCTTTTAGACCGCTATATCCGAGTGGGCGATCATATCCGAGTCGAGCATTTTTAAGATCGGCAGTGTTGGAGATAAGTCCTGTGAGGCTTAGAGTATCACCGATGCCGGTAAGACTGTTTATATTAGCACCAACACTTAGACGGTTCTCACCTGTGTAGCGTGAGCCATAGTTGTCCACGATGGCATAGCCTGTGTATTTAGAAGTTGGTGACACGGTGATACGAAAGTCACTCGTTCCAACTGCCGCTCCTGGATAAACTTCAGCATTGGTGACTTGCGCACCTGAGAGGTCATTGATAAGGAGCATTTGGCGCTCTAGGCTCATCGTAGAGACTAATGCTTCACCTTTTAAACGATCCATAAAACCTTGTACTTCTTGGGTATTTACCAAAGAACTGTTCTTCGCATCAAACGAGCCATAAGCTCCTTCGATAATCGCGATCTCTACAATGCCATTATCCATAGACTGTGCAGGGATATAGGCACGGGCTACGAAGTAGCCGTTGTCACGGTAGTATTTAGTGATAGCTGAAGCGACTTCTTTAAGTGCGTTGATTCCGAGTTCTTTGTTCTCATAGGGTTTTACGAGAGAAGCAAGTGTCTCAGAACTAAAGGCGCTGTTACCGCTGAATTTGAATGATTTTACGAATGTTTTCATATCATCTTTTGCAGAGATGGGTGCTTTATATTCACCTGCTCCTACTGAAGGAAGCGCTTTTTCAAGTGCTGGTATCTTGATAGGCTCTACTTGACGTAGGATGTCTCCGGTAGTAGGGGTCGCTGCCATCAAAGCAACTGAAGTAAGAAGGGACAGAGTTAATAGTTTTTTCATAGTTTATACCTTAGTTATTTTTTTCTTTTTTAGTATTGTTATCGACGACGTAGAACTCTTGTCCGATTCCATCAGGAAGGTGAACCCCTCCAGAGACTAACGTAATTCCATTATTATTGGAAACAGGAATCCGAATCTCTTGATCTTTTGGAAAACTTTTTCGTATTTCGTCCATTGTAATCATTTTATACATTTTATCGTCTGTGACAATACCTACAATGGTGTAAGAACCTGAATCCATAGCATTGGATGAAAAGATAGCTTGAAAAGGCTCTTGCATTTGCGATATTGATGAGGGTTGATTAACAGATGCCAATGTTCCTGGAGAGCTAACAGATAGCACAGGGAGTGTATTAAGAATTGAAGCATTGTGGATATTGGTCATTATGTCATTAGTTACACTGGAAGTAGAAGGTATATCCCCCGTATTAATATTTTTCATACCCGCTACAGTGATGATACCTTGTGTTAAAGTATTTTTATCTTTGATGGTAATATTTTGTCCATCAGCATTAAAGATTCCGATAAAATCATTGTTTGCACTATCCAAAGTAATATCGTATTTTGTAGCACCATTCGCTGCATTTAGATTTGTAATACCTGATATTATGATGTCACTTGGAGCGCCTTGGACGATCTCTCCACTTGTACTATTGATCGTGGTATTTTCACTGCTTGTCAGATTTCCAATACTTATTCCGCCAATAGTATCTTGAAGTATAATATTTTTCCCATCCGCATTGACTGCTCCGATGAAATTATTGTTTCCATCGAGCGTGATATCCGCGTTTGCGCTGCCATTGTTTGCATTGATCGTTGTATCGCCGCCAACTATAATAACGGTGCCGTTTGCCTGTGTGATGTCTCCGCCTGTACTCGTAATCATTGTATCTCTCGTGGTTGTAAGGTTGCCAATGACAATACCGACTGTTGAGTCACTAATGCTCGTGTTGCCACCCACCGTGATGCTTCCGCTTGTCCCCTGACTAAAGCCATCAGCTACCGCAAGATTACCGTTGGTCGTGATTGATCCACCTGTTTGTGTTAAGTTACCCGTGGTGATATTTCCTGTCCCTGTGAAGCTTCCCCCATTTTGGATGAGACTTGTTAAAATTGTTGTTCCGCCATTACTTAAAGTGCCACCTTTTTGAGTGTAGTTATTAAGGGACATCCCTCCACTACCTATATTAAGAGTACCATTTGTTTGTGTCAGTGAACCAAGCGTTCCTAAGCTATCTATGTTAACTGCCCCTAATACATCAGCTGGGCTTACCACTCCTGTTGTATCAAAACTTACAACTACACCAGTCGGTATGATAACATTAGCAACATTCGATAAATCCGGTACTGCACCACCTGCCCAATTTGCAGGGTCAAACCAGTTACCTGTTACACCACCTATCCATGTAACAGAGCTTAGCTGAGTGATGTTTGCTGTTGTCGAACTTGTTGATGCTACCGTATAGTTTGCCGCATCTCCATTACTAAGAGTAACACCAGTGATGTTGATAGTCTTGCCTATACCTACATTCTTGTTACTAAAGGCATCCGTATGTGCCAAAGTAAACGTATCACCCGCAATTCTATCATCAGATGTTGTAACGGTCACACTTGTCGAACCATCATATACTTTATTAGTACCACCATAGGTAATAGTTAGTGTTTTTTGGATGATATTTGCAACTAATCCTGCTTGTTGTACAAGCTCATAGTTTCCTGCATCGGTTCCCGTAATGGTATTTCCCGTTACGGTGATAGCTTTTGCGGTTCCTACATTTTTAGTTGCAAAGGTTCCAGCTGTTGTTCCCCCTAACGTTACAACATCACTTCCAAGTGCTGTGATGGCTGCTGTTCCACCAAGTGTTGCAGTTGAAAGAGCATCATACGTTTTACTTGAAGCGGTAAGTCCTGAAACGGCTAAGTTTGCTTTAGTAACATCTGCAACTAATCCTGCTTGTTGTACAAGCTCATAGTTTCCTGCATCGGTTCCCGTAATGGTATTTCCCGTTACGGTGATAGCTTTTGCGGTTCCTACATTTTTAGTTGCAAAGGTTCCAGCTGTTGTT
>JBAZTZ010000018.1:0-48872 GCA_041661705.1 Sulfuricurvum sp. | reverse complement strand
TAGAATAAGATGTCGGGAGATATACTCTTTATTTTCCAACATATTAAAATTCAATATTCCAATAAAATAGACTTTTTTTAGAGTATTATAATTTTGACTAACATCCAATTGTTCAACGTAGGCTTTGGAAGTGTAATACAAACTTCGTTTTGTGAAGTCATATAAATCTCTTTTTTGCATTTCAACAATAAACTCTTCACCTGCTTTGTTTTTTGCTTTTATATCCAAAATAGTGAGTTTCATCTCTTCTATTTTTGGTACTTGGGAAGAGCTTACAATATCCAGTGAGGCGATTACTTTATCATCTTTGAAATCTAAAATAGCATTTAAAAAAGAGATAAGAATCTCTTTATGCTGTTCATCACCGAATATCTTTTTAAAAGCAACATCATTTTTGGGGTCAGCGAATTGCATAGGACTCTTCTTTTTTTAGGCTAAGAGATTATAACGTAAGAAAATAAAATGGCTGAATTGCGTAGGACAGAACTTTTGGACGTTTTTGATTATAACATTTAGAAGCAATTGATGGAAGGTAATATTATGAGCTGTTCCCTCGTTGGAAATGTAGACTTAGTGGTATGCTCTCCTCGGTTTTGGACTTGGACCGGAGAGATACTTATTTTAGAAACTTTTATTACGTTACTTGCTACAAGTTCCTTTTGTTGCCATATCTAGTGTAAAAATGGCTTTTTTGCCTTCCTCTTCTTCTATTAGCTCCAAATTAGCACCGCCAACGAAAGCACCCATCTTAATGTATTGTCTAATAAAGTAATTTTTTCCGCTCTCGGTTTTAATGAGGAGGTCGTTAGGCGAAAACTCGGATTCGGTTGAAATTTTATGCTCCTGATTTCCTTTCACATCTTCGTAAAAGAAAATATGAGGGGCTGATTCACCAATACATTTATCATTGACCCATATATCTTTCTTTAAAGCAGCCCCGAGCATTGAATCCCTGTAAATATATAGTCCTGCATTTCCTTCAGACGGTGGACTAAAGGATTTGGCTCTTGCTGAAACCTCTTTTGACTCCATTGGTACAGTAGCGCATCCACTGGTCAATAATATTGCACCTATAGACAAACCTAGTAGGGTAACTTTTGTTACGTGCATTTTTTCTCCTGATTACATAGGTATATTGATTCTCGCAAAAGCGAGAATGATTTTAGAATCGGTAGTTGGCACCAATGTAGGGCTTAAATGCGGAGTCGGTTGTGCTCAAAGTTGTTGTTCCGTAATACGATGAGTAGAACTCAATATCCTGCCATTTTCTAAGAACATAATCAACACCAGCAAGGAGATAAAGATGGTCAACCACTTTGTAGGAAATTCCAGCACCAGCGTTAACGGATACACCTAAAATTTTATCCTGTGAATATCCTTCGACAGTCATAGTACCAACGCCCATTCCAATTTTTAAAAATGGATAGAAAGACGAAGTCACTTCAAACTCTTTGATTATATCAAAGCCAAATTCCATCAAATCTTTGTTGGTGTTATCGAAAATAGGATCTGTATAAGAGATTAAAGAGAGAGTCCCTTGATACTTTGTCCCTCCATCTGTTCCACTGCCAAATTTAAATTTTATATCCTTATAATCATTATCATACGTACTAGATCCATAAGAATCATCAGTTGTAAACTCGTGTGTATTTTTTGCAGCCCCATACTCAACACCCACATAAATCCCGCTATCTGCTGCCATTAACCCACTTGCAAGCAATGTTGCTGCCAATACTATTTTTTTCATTTATACCCTTTTTTGTTAATATGCGGAGAATCGTAACATATAAGTGTGACAGAGTTGTGACATTTTGGGGTTTTAGTACACATTTGCCTTTTATTAATACTGACGACAGCGTGATTTTATATTGCAGAAATTTTGGATTTGCTTCAATATACTCCAAAACCGATGTTAGAGCAGATCAAAACGGTTATTCGACGATTTAAGAAGAAGGTACGAGAGAGTTGATTTCGTAATAGCACCAAATGAAGTATCTTGACATCGTCTATACATAGTGATAGAATTGTCTTATGAAATATGAATGGGACGATGCAAAAAATAGTACCAATATTATTAAGCACGGGGTAAGTTTAGAGGAAGCGTCGGCAATATTTAATGATCCAATGATGGTTTCAAAGCTTGATCTGCGGTATGCGTATGGCGAAGAACGATGGTTTAGCGTAGGTGTTACCAAAAAAGGGATGGTTACGATGGTAGCTCATTTGTACTTTGATGAGCATCAAGAACCCGTTATTCGTATTATATCTGCCCGAAAAGCAACTCCAAAGGAGGTACAAAACTATGAGTGATGAACTTTTGAAAATGGAAGAAGAATACGATATTCCCGATGAAGTGGATATGAGCGGAGCTGTTCGCGGGTATTTTTATACTCCTCATAAAGTATCCGTGAGTATGCGTTTGGATGATGATATTGTAATGTATTTTAAAAAGCTCTCTTTGGCTGAAAAGCAGGGGTATCAAACCCTCATGAATATGGCATTGAGAAAGTATATTCAAAACACGGCAACAGGTTGAAAATAGTATACAAACGATAAAAAAGGTAATGGTATGATTAAAAAATTTATCCGTGAAGTATTAGCAGAGGATGTAGGGCGTGGGGATTTGTATGCTCTGGTTTCGCCTGCGGTGGATGCGAGTGCCAAAATTATTGCCAAAAGTGATGGAGTTTTAGCGGGGGAAGAGTATCTTCGTGTCTTGGCAGAACTGGAAAAATTTGATATTTTTTGGCACAAGAGTGATGGGGAACGGTTTGTTAAGGGGGAAGTTTTGATGGGTCTTAGGGGTAATTCGCATACGCTGTTGCGGATCGAGCGGACGTTACTCAATATGCTCCTGCACGCCAGTTCGATTGCTACTTTGACTCGTCAATATGTTGATCTCGTGGCTCCCTATGGGACGAAACTTCTTGATACGCGAAAGACGCGTCCGATGTTACGTAATTTCGAGAAATATGCGACCCGTATCGGTGGGGCGACGAATCACCGTATGGGGCTGGATGATGCGCTGATGCTCAAGGATACTCATCTCAAAACGATTGATAATTTAGATGAATTTATGGCAAAAGCACGCGAAAAAATCCCTTTTACCGCCAAAATAGAGATTGAAGCGGAAGATTTTGAAATGGTCAAAAAAGCGATGAAAGCAGGGGCGGATATTGTGATGTGTGATAATCTGAGTCCTGAGAAACTTAATGAAATTGTGGCGTATAAGTGGGAACATTATCCCAGTGTTTTACTTGAGGCTAGTGGCAATATATCCCTTGAAACGATTGAGAGTTACGCACGTACAGGGGTTGACGCTATCAGCACGGGTTCACTTATTCATCAAGCCAATTGGATTGATCTTTCGATGAAGATGGATTAAAAATAAATGGCAGACGATCAGGAAAAGACAGAGGAACCCACCGCCAAGAAGATTGAAGATGCCAGAGCTGAGGGGAATGTTCCCAAAAGTCAGGATACGGCAGGGATTATTATCTTATTTGTCGCGATTATGGCATTGCTTATGCTGTTACCTTTTATTAGTGAACATCTTTTGTCCTTGGTTCGGTATTATTTCTCATTGATGAATCATCCGTTGGAAGAGGTTAATCTCGTTGATATTGCTTTTATAACATTTAGAGAATTTATTCTGATGGTACTGCCGTTTACTGCGATTGTTGCCCTTGCTGGGGTGGCTGGGACGGTTGCTCAGATTGGGTTTAATTTTACGACCAAGCCTCTTTCCCCTAATTTCTCGAAGCTTGATCCAATAGCAGGGCTCAAAAATATGTTGAGTATGGAAAAGCTGATCGAATCTCTCAAAATTACCTTTAAAGCGTTCGCTACGATGGGGGTTGGGTTTCTCTTCTTTTGGTCGTATATCAAAGAGCTCCCGACGGTTGCCCTATTTGGAATTTGGGATCAGATGGCTTGGTTCAAAGAAAAAGCGATTATTTTGGCGGCAGTTATGCTCGTTATATTGTTTCTTTTTGCAATGATTGATCTTTTTCTGACGCGTAAACACTATTTTGATAAACTTAAAATGTCTCTTCAGGAGATCAAAGATGAGATGAAGAATATGGAGGGGGATCCTCATATCAAGGCGAAAATTCGTCAAATTCAGATGCAAGCGGCACGAAAGAGGATGATGTCTGCCGTCCCCACCGCCGATGTCGTTGTCACCAATCCAACTCACTACGCTGTGGCAATCAAATACGATGAGACGAAACATTTTGCCCCCGTCGTTGTCGCCAAAGGGGTGGATAATATTGCCATTCAAATCAAAAAAGTTGCTCGTGAAAATGGGGTACACGTGATGGAAAGTCCACCGTTGGCTCGTGCCCTTTATAAAGATGTCGAAATCGATCATCCTGTTCCAGAAGCACTTTTTGCCGCCGTTGCGGAAGTATTGGCGTATGTGTATAAGATGGGGAAAAGGAAAAAGTAAGTGAGGTATAATGAGAATGTGAAAATCGAAAGATGAGTAGCAAAAAAACAAAGGGAGATCAGATGAAAAAAGACTTCATCGAAAAGCTCTTAATAGTCCTTCAAATTGCATTTTATGCAATCAAGATTATTAAAGAGCTAGCGTGAGGGGTGACCGCCCCTTACACATCCTTTTGTTACGAAAATTATAGCACAAAAAGGAAACACAATGATAGACTTACTAAAATCAATAGATACCGAATTAATCTTGGCAGTTATTATCACGATCCAAACGTATTACCTATCACAACTCAACAAACGCCTTAAAAAACTTGAAAATAAGCAAGAAGAATTATGAACCTTTATGAAACGCTCAAGAATGCCCGAAGCGAAGAAGATGTCAAAGATGCGTATATCAAAGCACTTGGGCTTAAAAGTTTTACCAAAGGGCTGATTGATATTCAAACGGATGTTATTTGGTTTGAGGCGAAGGATAAAGGGACGACTTCTAGCTACGCTATGTTTACCCAATTGCTCCATTACGTTCAAGTCGCTATGAACAAAGGGGAATCGGTTCCTCCGTTTTTGTGTGTTATTGATACCGAAAAAGCAGCTATTATGAAATCGGCGGATGTTTTGCCGTTTTTGGAGAAAAAAACGATTAAATGGGGACAATCCGCCAGTAAATTCACTCCCGAAGCCCTTGCCGAAGTCTCCACCCATATCGGAACCCATTTCGTCTCATTCAAAATCTCGACGCACGAAGACGAATTTATAAGCACCGTCAAAATGGCGATAAAATCAGGCGACATCATCCGTACCCCCATCACCCCTGACAACCTCAAACAAGTGTTTGACAAATGGGTCGATATGATCGGTCGTGAGATCAACGGTGTGAACGCTGAAGATTATGCCCTCCTCTTTTTCGCCGACATCATGCACGATGGGACGGTCTCGACCCATGCCAACCTCCCTGCTGAATTGCTCCATAAAAATGGCGCGCCCGTATTTAGTTTGGGTGGTAAAAATTATGAACTGGGGAACAAAGAGGGGTATCGGCAGTTTTGGGCAATCTATCACAAACCGCCCAAAGTCGAATATCGCGATTACCTCCTAGAACGACGTGATAGCCTTATCCCCATAGATGAGCGCAGTTTTAAGGGGGCGTATTACACACCTCTCGCCGTCGTAGACAAAGCGTATGACAAACTTACCGAAACGTTGGGTAAAAACTGGCAAAAAGAGTACGTCGTATGGGATATGTGTTGCGGTGTCGGTAATTTGGAGGTCAAACACTCCAACCCACGTAATATTTATATGTCTACCCTCGATCAAGCCGATGTAGATGTGATGAGAGCGACGAAAACGTGTGTTGCCGCCACACGGTTTCAGTATGATTATTTGAATGACGACATTACGGATGAAGGACGAATAGATTATAGTCTCACGAATAAAGTTCCCGAGGGTTTGCGAAAAGCGATAGCCGAGGGGAAGAAGATTTTGGTGTTGATTAATCCGCCGTATGCGGAATCTGGAAGCACGTTAGGTGGCGATGCAAAAACTGACGTAGCGACAACACAAATCGGGAAAACAATATCCGATTACGGTTATGCAAAGCGTGAGCTATTTGCTCAGTTTGTTGCACGGATTGCACTTGAAATCCCTAATGCTACATTAGCGATGTTTAGTACCCTAAAATACGTAAATGCCTCTAATTTTGAGAAATTTAGAGAAGTATGGAACGCAAAATATTTAGGCGGTTTTGTGGTACATAGTAAGGTGTTTGATGGATTAAGTGGTAATTTTCCGATAGGTTTTTTAATATGGAAAACAGATCAAATGGTCAGCAAAAGAACACCTATCATCGAAATTTCAACTGAAGTACTGGACAAAAAATCTCAAGCTATTGGCGAAAAAATATTTTCTAATATTGAGAGTAAAAACTTTCTGAGTAACTGGATTATTAGACCAAAAGCAAATAAGGTTGAGGTTATTCCATTAAAAAATGCAATCACACCTGCAACAGCAAGCAAAGACTTAAGAGGAACAAAATGGGCTGATGGTGCAATTGGTTGTGTGGTAATAAAAGGTCCAGATGTTCAAAATGCATCTACCCAATCATTGCTATCATCAGGGTATGGCAGTGCAGGCAGCTTTTTTGTCACCGAAGAAAACCTTTGGCAATCAGCGATTTTGTTTTCAGTACGTCGCCTTATAAAACCAACATGGCTCAATGACCGTGATCAATTTCTTCAACCCACCGAACCCTTATCCGAGGAGTTTAAAAACGACTGTTTGATTTGGATGCTGTTTAACGGCAGTAACTTAACCGCGAGTGCCAATGATCTCGAATGGAACGACAAAAAATGGTCAATTGTGAATCACTTCATCCCTTTTAGCGAAAGCGAAGTCAACTCTCCTGACCGTTTCGAATCCGATTTTATGGTGGAGTATTTGAGAGATAAAAAACTAAGCGGAGAAGCCAAAGCCGTGATGGAAGAGGGAAAAAAACTGTGGCAAGCGTATTTCTTAATGATTGATGTACGAACCGTGCGCGATGAACTGAAACTCAACCGTTCAGACGTGGGTTGGTATCAAGTGCGCAAAGCCCTCGAAGCACGCAATAAAGATGGCATGGGTATACCGAGCAATTTTAGTGCATTTAAATCGGCGTATGAAGCACTAGGGGACAAATTACGTCCGATGGTGTTTGAACTTGGGTTTTTGAAATAAAGATGAAGTTAAACATTATGGGCAAATGGCAGCAATTATTGGGGAATAAAAAAATAATTGCGGCTATTTTTTTAATTATTATGCTGATTCTCGGGGTTATTTTTATCCGCTTGGAAGATAAAGTAACTTCTGAGACGTTACGAAAACTGAGTGATCAACTCTCGATGGCGTTGAATAATCAGCTAGACAAGGAGCGTTCTACTGATTTACGCTATGCGTTGATATTGAGTCAAAACGTGGCTTTGAGTGATGCTCTGGAGCAAGAGGATGAAGATAAAGGGTTTGAAATTCTATCCGAAGTGATGGAGTCGCTCAAAATGTATACGAACACGTTGATTCGTTCTCAAATCATTACGGCGGATTATTTTATTTTTGCACGGAGTTGGGACAATTCGTATGCGGGGATGCCGTTGGATTTCAATCGTCCTGATTTGCTTTATTTTCAAAATCATAAAAAACCACGGGTGGCTATCGAAGTAGGGCGTAAACTGGGGGTAAAAGCGACGGTTCCTGTTTACAATCAGACGAATATGATTGGATTTGTGGAGGTGGTCTCCTTTTTCGAATCGACACAGGAGTATTTCGACACGTTAGGGATCAATATGTATGTCCTTATGGACGAGAAATTTTATAAAACGGCAGTCTTTATGCAAGAGAACCCCGTCATTGCCAAGGAGTATATTTTAGCCAATGCGAAATATACACAAAGCGATTTGAAACTGCTCAATGAGATTGATTATAAAGCGCTTCGACAAACGCATGTGATGTATCGTCAAGGAAAATATCTTTTTTATGAACCGATGAAAAATGGAGAAGGTGAAATTGTCGGGGCATTTATTTTTGCACTCACCGCCAAACAAATTTCGGCGTATGCTCATTCGGATGAGGAAGATATTTCATTTTTGATCCATTTGAGTCGTGATGAGCTGTATGATGTCCTGATGAAAAAATCACTCGATAATGTACTGTTCCAAAGTGTCTACGATAAAGATTTATTGTATCTCAAAGATAGTGTCGCCCCCGAAGATCGTGAGCTATTTTTGGAGGAAGCACGTGAGCGGTTGAATGCGTATTCGAAAGAGGAGTTGATTGGTATGCTGTTGAATTACAAAGTCGCGAAAGAGGTGAAAGGGGAGATTCGATGAGAGTGTTATTGCTTGAAGATGAATATATGTTACGTATTAGTGTGACGGAGTTTTTGGAAGAATTAGGATTTGAAGTGACGGGGTTTTCCAATGGGGATAGGGCATACGATGCGATTTATGAAACCCATTTTGATCTTTATTTACTCGATGTTAATGTTCCTGGCATAAACGGATTTGAACTTTTACGGACACGGCGCAAAGAGGGGGATAAAACTCCTGCTATTTTTTTAACGTCGATGGTCAATGTAAATGATCTTCAAGAGGGATATAAATCGGGGTGTTGTGATTATGTTCGCAAACCTTTTGATCTTTCGGAATTGCAGTTACGGATAATGCACGCCGTTAAAAGTTACTATCATGGTGGAGAGAACGAACTTGATTTTGGGGAAGGGCTTGTGTATGATACGGAGCATTTTACCCTTACGTACAATGGAGAAACAATCGGACTGAGTAAAACCGAAAAAGAGATATTGGCACTACTGCTCAAACACAAAAATCAGATTGTTTCGGTTGATAGCTTCCAAGATGAAATTTGGGGAGAGTATGTCGATCCTGCCAATATTCGGGTACAGATTAATAATTTGCGCAAAAAACTTCCCTTAGAAATTATCCAAAATCGGCGGGGATTGGGATACATTATTGAGCGATAACATTTATGCCCTCAAAAATGCTTTTTGGTATACGATGCTTGTTGCTGTATTATTATTAACACCGACGTATATCTATGTTACTTATATGAAGTATGTGACCGAGATTCAATACGAATTCAAACTCAAAGAACAATCGCATTTACTGTTGCGGGCGATGGAAGAGTTTGATCCCAAAGAGAACGAGCCCTTCTCCTATCCGCGTTACCGATCGTTTCAATCGGGGTTGTATGATGTTCATTTCACCCCTGTTTTTACCCTTATCAAGCATCCGATAAGTATTCAAAAAGGAGGGTACCATATAGAAGATGGGTATGCTTATCTCGTAGTAGCTTTGCCTGAGAGACGTTATTTTGAGGCTTCGTATTTGGTTATTGGGGGCGAACTTTCGTATGTAAGCATTTATAAGGATGTCGTCATCATTCTTCTGGGAATAACAGCCCTAGTGTTTGTTCTCTCTCTCTTCTTTCTTGACCGCTTTGCCTTGCCATTTCAGCGTCTTAATAAAAGGTTAGATCGTTTTATCAAAGATTCGATGCACGAGATCAATACTCCGCTCTCTATTATCAATATTAATATTGACCTTTATAACCGTTCGAATCCGATGAATAAATATCTTCAACGGATTAAAGCTGCCACTAAAACTCTTGCGACGCTTTACAATGATATGGACTATTTGATCAAAAATGAACGCTTGTCTTTTGCGTATGAAATGATTGATTTGAGTCGTTATTTGCAAGAACGGATTGATTATTTTTCCGAAGTAGCGGCTCTCAAGAATATAACGATAGAAGTGTATATTGTCCAAGATATTAAGATACTGTTTAACCCAACACAGCTTCAGCGTATTATCGACAATAATTTATCCAATGCGATTAAATATTCACACGAGGAAGGAAAAATCGAGGTTTCACTTCTCGCCGAGGATTCAAAGTGCGTTATGGCATTCAAAGATCAAGGTGTCGGAATCAAAAAAGTAGAGCAAATATTCGAACGCTATTATCGTGAGAATCAAGATAAAGGGGGATTCGGTATTGGGCTTAATATCGTTAAAACTATTATTGATAAAGCGGGGATTGAACTCAATATTGATTCTGAATATGGGAAAGGAAGCACTTTCTCCTATACGTTTACTCCACCCCTTTATATTTGCCCCTAAATTTTCCCTTTTTTTACGTTAATTTTACACTTCTCCTTTACAATACAAATCGAAAACAAAAACGAAGGAGAGCCAATGCAAAAAGTGATATTACTAGCAATTGCGGCATTTCTAAATGCGGCAGATTTATCGCAAGTGATCGAAAGTCCAGATGCAACTGCTATTCTCAAAAAAGATGCTTTGAGTGCACCTAAAGTAGCAATGATGATCGAGGGATGTATTAGCAGTGAGCCTGCGGTTATCGCACGTGGAAAATACCTTTTTCATAACCTTAATGGAAAAGATGCTAAAGATCCAGCACCAGAGGGACTCGTGAAAATTCTCCCAGATGGTAAAGAGAAACAATACGGTAACTGTGTTGCTTGCCACAATATTGAAGGGGCAAAAGGGTACGGTAATATCGGGCCTGATTTGAGCAACTATAAATCTATTTTTATGGATAGTGGAGTTCGCAAGTCGGATTTTGTGTATCAAAAAATTGCGGATCCCCGAGTGGACAATCCGAAAACCCACATGACGATCAATCTAACGAACGGCTTGTTTAGTGAACGTGAAGTGTGTGATTTAACGTCGTATATCGTATCAAAAAAATAACCACCAAGGAGTAAGAGATGGAAAGAAGATCATTTTTAAAAAGTTTTACAGCAGCGGCAGCGTGTATGGCGGTCTTGCCTCGTATGGCGAGTGCGGCAGATGAAGCAAAAAAGAATATGGGTCCTAATGAGATGAATTATGCAACAGCACTTGCTGCTATTACAGGCGGTAAAGCAGTCGTTGAATCAGCTAAAGTAAAAGTAGAAGCTCCTGAAATCGCTGAAAATGGTGCAGTTGTCCCTGTGAAGGTTACTGTTGAAAGTCCTATGAGTGACAAAGATTATGTCAAGGCAATTCATTTGTTAAATACAAAAAATGGAAATGCTCGTTGTGCGAATATCTATTTGACTCCTGCTAACGGTGAAGCATTTTTCGGTACACGTATCAAACTTGGCGGAACGCAAGATGTTGTGGCAATTGCTGAGATGAGTAATGGAACCTTTCTTTCGGCAAAACAAAATGTTAAAGTTACTATCGGTGGATGTGGTTGAGTTCGTTGACGAACGTCATCCAATTGTGAGCAAAAACTATTTAAAATATTAGGATAAACAGATGAAAACACTTATCAAGATTAAACCAAAAACATACGCAGCAGGCGATATCGTTAAAATTGATTTTATGGCAATGCACCCGATGGAAACAGGAATGCGTAAAGATAAAGATACGGGAGCCATTATCCCTGCTAACTATATTGATGAAGTGAAATTTCTCTTCAATGATACACTTATCACTAAGATGGTTGTTTGGGAGTCTCTCTCTGTCAATCCTCTTTTTACGATTAGTTTCAAAGTACCAAGTGCGGGAACGCTTAAAGTGATTGCGAAAACTAATAACGGTCAAAGCGTCGAGAGTAGCGAATCCATTACTCCCAAAGGATAAACGATGCGATTATTATCGGTAAGTACCGCATTGGTATGTTTGGCTCTTTTTAGTGGAGTAAATGCTGAAGAGAAAATGAGTATGAGTGATGCGGATAAAGCGATGTACGCAGAGATGCTAGAGAACAATCCTGCTGATATGGATGTTGCTGAGGGGAAAGAGTTGTTTACGGCTCTTACTTCCCAAGGAGCGTATGCACAGATGTTAGGGGTAAAAGAGAAAGATCTCCCTTCCTACATTGCAGGATTTCCTCGCTTAGTTAAGTCAGCAGGTAAAGTAGTAACGTTGTCTCAAACGCTTCAAATGGCAGCAGCTGAAAGCGGTAAAGCAGTACCTAAGCTAGAGAGTAAAGAGATGTTGCAAATGACGGCGTATCTCAAATCATTGGCAAATGATCAAAAAACCAATATTGATGTCAAAGCAAACAAGCAGATGATAGAGATGATGAAGCTAGGGCAAGAAGTATTCGAAGCGCGTCGCGGTGGTCGTGGACTTTCGTGTAACAGCTGTCATAGCCCTGATGTTATTGGTCAACGTTTACGAATGCAACCCCTCCCTGATTTGGGCTCAAAGGTTAATGCTTCTAGCGGAACATGGCCAGCATACCGTATGACCAAAAGCGAAACTACACTTCTGGACAAACGGTTCCAACAATGTATGGACAACGCACTCTTAGCCAAAATTCCTCTCGGTTCACGTGAGATGGTGGCGCTTGAAGTGTATATTACAAATAAAACTAAGGGCAACGAGATTCATATCCCGGGCTTGAAGCGTTAAGGGAAATAAAATGGATGTATCACGAAGAGATTTTTTTCATATCGCTGCTGCTTTGGGAATCGGCTTGCCCTCTATAGGGTCAGCGGCTTCTACTCCCAAACGAATTGATGAGGTAGGATTAAAAGATATTTATTCTTTTAATGCTCGCGGAAATGTGACACTGTTACATATCTGTGACATGCACGCTCACATCAAACCGCTGTATTGGCGAGAACCATCGACACTTATTTCGGCTCCGAATTTGACGGGGACTCCAGGCTTTTTGTGTGGTGAATCATTTTTGAAACACTATGGGATGCAGGGTAAAACTCTGGATTCCTATTTTGATACGTTTATGAATTTCGATGCGTTAGCCCATAAATTTGGGAAAATGGGGGGGATCGCTCACATGAAAACCCTTATTGATCACGTTAAAAAAGAGCGTGGTGCGGATAACGTATTGCTTTTGGATTCAGGAGATACGTGGCAAGGGACGGGTGTTGCTCTCAAAACCAAAGGGGAAGCCATCGTCAAAGCCCAAAACTATTTGGGTGTAGATGTGATGGTCGGTCACTGGGAATTTACGTATGGTAAAACACGGGTAAAAGAGCTTCTTTCGATGCTTAATGCTAAGTTTATTTCTCAAAATATTGTTGGAGATGATTCATTTGCGGATGATTTTGAAGAACTGATCTTTGAACCGTATACGATTATGGAACGTGGTGGTGCGAAGATTGGTATTATCGGGCAATCATTCCCGTTTACATCGACAGCGAATCCAAAAGAGTTTACCCAAGGGTGGAGTTTCGGTCTTCGTCTTGATACCCTTCAAAAATATGTGGATAAACTGCGCAAAGAAGAGAAAGTTGATTGTGTTGTTGTCCTCTCTCATGATGGATTTAGCGTCGATCAAGAGGTTGCTCGTCAAGTCAAAGGGATTGATTTTATCTTAAGCGGTCATACCCATGATCCATCGCCACAACCTACGGTTATTAACGGAACTGTAATCGTTATCGCAGGAAGTCATGGTAAATACGTGGGACGTTTGGATATTGACATTCAAAACCATCGTGTCAAAGGGTATGAATACAAACTTATCCCTGTAGCATCGAATTTGATCCCTGCGGATCCTGAGGGTGTTGAGCTTGTAAATACACTTTACGCTCCGTACGAGAAAGAGTTTAGTGAAGTGTTGGGAATGACGAAGAATATTCTCTACAAACGTGATACCTTTCATTCACCGTTTGATGAGCTGATTAACGATGCGATTCTTGATGCAATGGATTCCGATATTTCCTTTACCCCAGGGTATCGTTGGGGTACAACAGTTCTAGGTGGTGAGCCTATCACGATGGACGATGTCTACGGTATGACAGCCATTACCTATCCAAATGTTTATACGTTTGAATTGGGCGGAAAACATATCCATAGTCTCTTGGAAGATATTGCGGATAACGTTTTTAATCCAAACCCGCTGTATCAACAAGGGGGAGATATGAGCCGTCTTGGTGGTGTAACGTATGACATTAGAATCGGTGCTCCAAGCGGAAAACGGATCACGAATATCAAAGTTAAAGGGAAGCCTTTAGATGAAAAGAAAATCTACAAAGTCTCTTCATGGGGCGGTAATTTGCAAAATGCAGGAAGTAATCTAAAAGATGCTCTAACACGTCCTGTGTATGATGTTACGGCTGATTATATCCGTCGTCAGAAGAATGTCAATATTGATGGAACCAGTAACGTTAAGATTCTCGATTATGATTGTGGTTGTCCTCGCAAGGGTTCAAGAAGTTAGTTAAACGTTTTAATTTATTTAAGGAGTGAAGAATGAAATTAGTCAATTTAAGTATCGCAGCGGCTGCTGCATGTTTGTTCGCAACGTCAGCGCATGCGCTTAAAAGTGAAGATCGTATTCTAAAAGCAAATGGTCAAATCGAATATACAAAAGTACCAGGGGATGTGAACTCGATTGGTGAGATGTTTAGTCAAGGAGATGTATACGGACGACTTCGTACAAATGCTTTTTCGTGGGATTGGGATACTGAAAAATCGCTTACTACAAAAGACAATAGCGAATGGGGTATTGGTGGAAGTTTAATTTATAAAACAGCATTTTATAAAGGATTCGGTGCGACAGTAGGCTTTTATGGTACGGTTCCACTAAGTAATGAAAATAATATAAATGGAATAGGAACCAACTATGGTAAAGCGGGAAAAGACACCTACCGTACACGTCCAGATGGTTCAGAAGCAGCGATAGGTGTTGTTGCTGAAGGCTTTGGTGAATATAAAGCAGGTAAAAGTGATATCAAAATCGGTCGCCAAATGATTGATAGTATTATGCTTGCATCCAATGATACCAAAATGGTTCCAAATACATTTGAAGCAGCAGTTTTTGAAAATAAAAATATCCCCAATACTAAAATTCGTGCTGGATATATTATGGCTCAAAAACTTCGGGATCATCAAGAATTTCACAGTATTTTAGCGTATGACAGTAGCACTGCAACCAACATGTCATTTAAAGTTAATGGAAATGATGATTCTGGTGTACACAAAGGATTGAGTGTTAGCAATATTAGTAAAGCACATGGTGATGTGAAGCCAGAGATGGTTTTAGTGACAGCTGAAAACAAATCGATTCCTAATCTTACTCTCAATGGTGAATATATAGCGATCAGTGGATTTTTCTCCACTGCAATTGCTGAAGCAAATTACCAAATAGGCTTAGGTAATGGATGGTCTTTGACTCCTGGAGTACGCTATCTCAAACAAATGGATGATGGTGCAGGTGCTATTGGTGGAGCAGCATTAAATGGTTCAATGGGAAGTGATAAAACAAATGCAGCCGCAATAACGGCTCGTGCAGCGTATACTAACCCTAATAGCGTAGATGGTAGTATTTTAATGGAACGTTTAGTATTGGCTAAAGGACCGTTTGCTCTTATGGCGGGATATTCAGCTGTTTCCGATAATGCTGATATCATCGCTCCATGGCGTGGATTCCCAACAGGTGGTTATACTCGCTCAATGGCTCAGGTAAACTGGATAGCAAATACCAAATCATGGATGGTTAAAGCCGATTATGATTTTGATAAAGCAGGATTGGTTCCGGGGCTCAAAGCAGCTATTGACTATGTAGATATGAATTTTGATGAGAAGAAGAATGCCGCTCTTGCTTCTGATTTTAGTGACCGCACTATTTTACACGTTGATTTGATTCAAGAATTTAAAGCGCTTCCAAATACTGAGTTTAAATTCCGTTTTGCAACTGTTAATGCAGACGCATCTAAAAAAACAAGTAGTAATTTGGCAACAGATTACGAATCGTACAACGAATACCGTTTCGAAGTTAACTACCTCTTCTAAAGGATACCGTATGCGCACGATATTACTACTCTCAATGATCGCCGTAACGCTCGGCGCATACGACTTTAAGTTAACGCCCAAAAAAGTCACTTCTGGGGTTCACTGTTTTTTTGGTGAACCCGAGGCGATGAACACGACGAATAATGGCAACATGGTAAACACCTGTTATCTCGATACGTCCAAGGGCTACGTCGTCATCGACAGTGGCTCTTCGTATTCGTATGCTCAATCGGCGTACAATGAGATGAAGAAAATCAAACCTTTGCCCATAGCGTTGGTAATTAACACCCACGTCCATGACGATCATTGGTTGGGTAATGGTTTTTTCGCTCAAATGGGAGTTAAGGTTTTGGGTTCGGATGATTTTGCACACAATGCACGGATTGATTCTCCCACCCGAATTCAAACCCATATCTCTCCTGAAGCGTACGCTCTAACGGTTCCAACCCTTCCAAGTACAATGATTGGTTCGGATACAAATCTGACGATAGGGGATCAAAAACTTGAGTTCCATATTATGAAGAAAAAAGCACATAGTGACAAAGATATGGTGGTATATGTACCAAAACTCAAAGCTCTTTTTGCAGGAGATTTGGTTTTTAATGATCGTGTCCCTTCATTGAGAGATGGAGATATTAATGGCTGGATTAGTGCACTGGATGAGCTAAAAAGTTATGGGGCAACAACCATTGTCGGTGGACATGGAGTCCGCAACGATGAAAAGGCAATGGAGTTGACCTACAACTATCTCACACAAATGCGCAGTGAAATTCGTAGTGCACTTGATGAGGGGTTAAGTATTGATGAAGCAATCAATAAAATCACGATGCCCTCTTTTAAATCACTACGGATGATGGATTCATTGCACAGAGGCAATGTCGAAGCCGCCTATCGTATGTTAGAATGGGAACAAAAATGAAACGTTTAGTTTTGATAATGCTGTGTTCATCCTCTTTGTTGATGGCAGAGCTCAGACTCTCAGAACCTATCCCTAGTATTGATAAACCGCGTGAAGTGGTGATGGGGATCAGTCATGGAGATGATGAAGCGATTAATCATGGGCTTAGTACGGCGAACAATATTTTGAAATTCTACGGACCCGAAAAAATTCATCTTCGTATTGTCGCCTATTATCACGGTATTCGTACCCTCTTAAAAGACGAAAAAGAGATTGCGGTGAGAGTACGTGCATTGCAGCAATACGGTGTTGAATTTGTTGCTTGTGGCAATACAATGGAGACGAAAAAAATCCTTCCATCCGCACTACTCCCCGATGTTGAGATTGTCAGTGCGGGTATTGCGGAGATCATAGAGCGTACACACGATGGCGCTTTTTACATTCAACCTTAAGGAATCAACGATGAAAGTTTTTTTATTAGCAGTTTTTATGGGATTTTTATCCCTTTTTGGCGGTGATTTACACCTATTCAATGTCCCCAATGCTGATGGCAAAATCAATGCTTCGGTTATTGAAAAAGCCCTTGAGTCGAATGGCTTTGTGATTGCCGCTAACACGGAGATGAATGTTCCTTTTACCAAGCAATTTGGTGAAAGTGCATTCGTGGCGTTTAATCTTTTGACAGCGTATCATAAAGAATATGCCTCTTCGTTGGTGAGATCCCACCCCGATGCAGGGATCTTTGTCCCGATGGGTTTTGGTATTTATCAACGTACTGGGGACAAAGAATTGCACGTATCGGTATTGACAGCATCTGCGATGAAAAAGATTGCTGGCTTCGATGCCCCTGAGTTTGCATTAATCGAGAAAGAGGTACTGGCAACCCTGACAAAAGCTTTACCAAAAGCAAAAGTGACGATGAGTGAAACAGCTCTTCCCGCAAATGGAGCATTATTAAGCCGTTACGTTCGTCCAAGTGATACGGCAACATGGTCAAATGATAAAAGTGAAGTAGAAATGATGATCGAAGACGGGCTTAAACCAGCAGGATTTGTAATGTCCAATTTCACCGATTATAATTTTGCCCTCAATGAAGAGAAAACAGCTAGTCCGTTTGATTTTTACGACACATACTCTATTTGTAAACTCAAAGTGATCTACACGGTCGCCAAAAGCCGTCCAGAAGCCGCTGCATTCGCTCCATGTACGCTAATGGTCTACAAGAAAAAAGATGCTAATGAAATCGTTATGGGCTTTCCTGGAGTTTACAACTGGATGAGTAGCGCTCGCGTTAATGATTCTGAAGCCAAAGCAGTATTACTGCAAGCACAAAAAGATTTTGAAGAGGTTCTCAAATCAGCTACGGAGTAAAATAATTACTTTAAAGTATAAGGTGTTATAATTGGCATCGGTTATTATTAGCAATAAGAGGGTGTTTGAATGAAGCTTAGAAGTAAACTTTTGTTAACTCTTTCAATTTTATTTGTCTTCTTTACCCTTATTATTTGGTTTTTTACTCATATACAAAGTGAAAATGCTAATGAGCGCTGGGGAGCAAAGTTCGTTCAAAATCAGATTATTTTTGATAAATATCGAACGCTCTTACCTATTATTCATGATATTTCTCTGGTAAAACAGTTAGCACAAGAACCTGCAATTATTGCGATGGCGTTGTACGAAAATGATCCTAAAATACGGTCAGATGGATTAAAAACGCTGGAACGCTATCGGATACAATTTCAAGATCAAACGTATTTTGCTGCTTTTTCGAAATCAAAAAATTATTATTTTAATGACAGCAATAATACATACGGAGAACAAAATCCCCTTTATAAAGTTTCTTCTAAAGAGCCACGCGATCAGTGGTTTTTTGGCACTATTTCCATGGGCGAACCCTTTCAAATCAATATTGATAAAGATCGGTTTTTGGGAGTTACCAAGGTATGGATTGATTATGCCATCCGAGATAAAGGTAAAATTATTGGTGTTATTGGTACCGGATTTGATTTTGATCGATTTTTAAAAAATTCAATTGGCTTTGAACAAGGAGGAAGTGAAAACTATTTTATCAAAAAAGATTTATCCATTCAGTTAGCCAAAGATGCGGGAATGATTGATTATACTAGTTTTACCAAAAAAGACGGTACCCATAAGACCATTGAATCAGTTATTACAGACCCACTAGATATAGAGCATATTAAAGAGATGATACGTGAACTGGAAGTGTCCAAAAACCCCAATCTCACTAAAACTCTTTGGGTGAACATTAAAGGTGAGAAATGTTTACTGGGTATTGGATATACACGCGAGATAGAATGGTTTAGTGTTACTTTATTCCATAGTGATGAATTGAGCCTTGTTAATAATAAAACTATTTTCAATGTTATGAGCCTTCTCTTCTTTATATCCATCGGCGTTTTGGGATTTCGACTCAGACAAGCTATCGTTTCGCCGATAGAAAAGCTTATGGAAAATATAGATCGTGTCCGAAAATGGGACAATGAAAGTAATTTTCCCGTCGTAGGGAGTGGTGAAATCGCGGAGCTTTCAAAAAGGTTCAACGATTTAGTCAAAGAGATTAAACAACATGAGACACTATTAGAAGCAAAAATACAAGAACGTACGGAAGAGCTAATGAAATCCGAGGCGAAACTTCAAGCTCTTGCTTTTTACGATGCTTTAACTAATCTTCCGAATCGTCGTCTCCTTGCGGATCGTCTTTCTCAAGCACAAGTGATAAGTAAACGTAGTGGATGCTATGGATCTGTATTGTTTATGGATTTAGACAACTTCAAACCACTTAATGATACCTATGGGCATACTATAGGAGATTTGTTACTTGTTGAAGTGGCACATCGTCTTAAGACGTGTGTACGAGAAAGAGATACGGTCGCTCGTTTTGGAGGAGATGAATTTATCGTTTTGCTGAGTGAGTTAAGCAGTGATAAAGAAACTTCGAAAGGGCAGGCAATTGTAATCGCTGAAAAAATTCGTCACTTACTATCGCATCCTTATTTATTGAAAATCTCTTCTGATACCATTGTAGAACATCATTGTACGGCAAGTATTGGATTGACATTATTTTTGGGAAATGACGCAACCGAAGATGAAATATTTAGCCAGGCGGATAATGCAATGTATCAAGCTAAAGAGCAAGGACGAAATACCGTTTTAGTCTATTGATAAATTTAACTTTTAATTAAAGTAAAATTTCTTATACTTAGACTCAGTGAGGTATAAGATGATAAAAATTATTTTTAAACTATTTTTTATACTAGTTTTCTTCTTAACTCCCCTTTACTCAGTATCTAGGGTGTCCGAAAAACAAAAAGTTGTTATTGGTGTTTTAGCATTTCGTTCCAAGGCTGATACGCTTCGTGAATGGGAACCTCTTGCTCAATATCTCGATAAACAGATCCCCTCTCATACTTTTGAAATTCGTCCATTTACATACAAAGAGTTTAACGATGCCGCCGCTAGGAGAGAACTTGACTTTGCATTTACCAATCCTGAGCACTATGTTTATTTTTCAGTAAAATACAATGCTACGAGGATTGCAACGCTCATTCGAGCAAATGTGGGTGGCAATGAGCTAAAAGAGTTTGGAGGGGTCATTATTGCCCGAAGTGATCGTAATGATATCACGACGCTAGAGGATCTTAAAGATAAAAATATTGCCGCTGTCGATAAACTGTCTCTTGGTGGTTATTTGGCACAGAGTACGCTACTGCTTTCACATGGGATTGATGTTAAAACTGATGCGTCCGTGTCGTTTACCGATATGCCTCATGATAAAGTGGTCTATGTGGTGGAGAGTGGCTCTGCAGATGCTGGATTTATTCGTACTGGCGTGTTAGAAAAGATGGCAAAAGAGGGTAAAATTAATCGAAGTGATTTTAAAATTATCCATCCTCAAGAAATTAAAAATTTCCCTCAAGCATGTTCTACACCCCTGTTTCCTGAATGGCCTTTTGTTGCCTTTAAAGAGACCGATCCTTTATTAGCCAATCAGGTTGCAGTTGTATTATTGAGCCTTCCGAGAGGCTCTAAAATACCGAAAAGAGCAGGTTATTACGGGTGGACTATTCCTCTGGCTTATGAGGGGATACGCCAACTCATGGAAAATTTGAGGGTTGCCCCTTTCGATCAAGCTCCCGATTTTACGTTAAACGATATTGTCCAGAAATATGTTTTCCATATCATCCTCACATTAGGGTCTATTATAACAATATTACTTTTTCTAGCATTGAGGCTACGTAAAGTAACATTTACACTTAGAGACGAATCAAAAGAATTAGAAGAACAGATTCGTATCCGCCAAGAAACCGAAAAATATCTCAATCGGATAGCGAATGTTTTTCACAATTCTCGAGAAGGAATTCTAATGACCGATGCGAAAAAAATTATTATTGATGTGAACGAAGCCTTTACCGAACTGAGTGGCTATTCGAGAGAGGAAGTGATAGGAAAAACGCCCAAAATTCTCCGTTCCAATCGTCATGATCCTTTTTTTTATGAGCAAATAGATCATCTGCTTGAGAGTGAGGGATCATGGAGGGGAGAAATTTGGAACAGAAAAAAAACTGGTCAAGAGTTCGCTGAATATTTACGAATTGACTCAGTGCGAGATACGAATGGCAAGATTGAGAGCTATATTGGAATTTTTAGTGATATTACTGAGCGTATGAATAAAGAAGAGCAGCTTCATCGTATGGTTAATTATGATCTTTTGACCAATCTTCCTAACCGTTATTTATACATGACGTTAGCGGAACAAATGTTGGCGTACACCAAGCGAAAAGGGACGAAAGCGATTATTGCTTTTTTGGATTTAGATGGTTTTAAACAAGTTAATGACCGCTATGGGCATGAAATGGGTGATCATATTTTAAAAAATGCATCAGCTTTAATGGAACAGCAACTACGCCTTAGTGATATTATTGCCCGCATAGGAGGGGACGAATTTGTTCTCCTCTTGAGTGATATTAATTTGGACGATGCTGAAACCATTTTAATGCGTATTTTGGATTCGCTAAAAGAACCAATTATTATTAACGGTGTCACGATAAGTATCGGCGTAAGTATCGGTGCGACGTTATTCCCGGATGATTGCGAGGATATTGATATGCTTATTCGTCATGCGGATGCAGCGATGTATCGATCAAAAGCGAGTGGGCGAAACCGTATTACTTATTATGATTCCGAGACAACCATGGTATAATCGCCCTATTATTATAAGGGGTCGTATGCCACTTTCACTTATCGGTTCAGCCAAACATATCGTCCTTATAGCCCACGAACACCCCGATGCTGATTCTCTTGGATCGGCGTGTGCCTTTTACTCTTATCTCTTACGTTTCCATCCCCAAGTGACTCTCTTTTGTTCTACCAGCTCTATCGACTATAATCTCTCCTTTCTTCCATGGTTTGATAAAGTAACGGATAAATTCCCTGAATCGACCGATTTAGCCATTAGTTTTGATTGTGGTAGTTATGGGCGGCTTGGTATTGAGTACAAGGGTGAATTAATAAACTTTGATCACCATATTAGCAATGAGAACTATGGAACGCATAATTGTATCAATCCTGATGCCATGAGTACGAGTCAAGTTCTTTATGAATGGTTTGTTGCTGAGACAATCAAAATCAATGGTAAAATGGCGAATGCGCTTTATGCAGGCTTGATTGATGATACGGGATGTTTTAGTGATCCTCAATGTACCCCTTCAACATTTATGATGGCACATTCGTTGGTACAGTTGGGTGCAGATCATACGCAGTGTGTGAATGCTTTGTTTAACAGTCATTCTTTGGCATCATTTCGACTCAAGGGTGAAATGTCTCGGAGGATGAAGCTGCTTTGTGACGCTCGTGTAGCCCTTTTTGACGTAGATCAAGCTCTTCTGGAATCAACAGGAGCACGTCTACGGGATTGTAAAGCAGTGGTAGACGAGGCGTTAGCCCTTAAAACGGTAGAAGTTGCTCTTTTAGTCGCGCAGTTGAAGAATGGCGGGGTTAAAATCTCTTTACGAAGTAGCGGTATGCTCAATGCGGCAGAAATTCTTCAACAATTTGAAGGTGGCGGTCATCGTACTCGTGCAGGTGCTCGAATTGATGGGTGCACGAGTTCGCAAATAATAGAAAATTTAATGGACAAGATTCGGGAGGTATTAGTGTGAGTAGAAGTCGTAACGGTTCAGGAATGATGGGATTGATAGTAAGTGCGGTAGTAGTTGGAGCCATTGGCTTTATGGGATTTTCTCCTCAGTTTGAACGGGTCGATCCAAAAGTTACCCTTAGTAAGACAGCGTATTGGAATTTTAGAGAGCCAATTAATGTTAATGTAGAAGATACAAGTGGTTTAAAATCATTTACGGCAACGATTGTGGGACCTCATGATGAATGGGTTGTTGTGGATGATGCAACACCATCGAAAGTGACCAAAAGAAGTTTTCAAATTCTCCCTCCAAAAGGGGTACGCAACGCAGAAGCTCAATCGGTAGTGTTAAAAATCGAAGCAACGGATAACAGTCTTTGGGGAATGTTTATGGGTAATACTCATAAAGAAGAGGTGACATTGGTTATTGATCAACGTGCGCCACTCCTCTCTATCATTGCCAGCTCCTATAAAATCCAAAAAGGGGGATCAGCAATCGTTGTTTTCAAAGCTCAAGATGAACAGATGGAGAGTTTGAAGATTAAAACCTCTTTTGGGAAAACATTTATAGCGCAACCTTTTTATAAAAAAGGGTATTACGCCTCACTGCTTGCATGGCCAGTTCAAAGCGAGACGTTTAGTGCAACCGTCGTAGCGCGTGATAAAGCAGGTAATGAGACGCAGGGTTCTGTCCCTTTACGACTCAAAGATCATGCTTACCGTGTTTCTAATATTGAACTTAGCGATGCGTTTTTGGAAGGTAAAATTGCAGAACTTGCTAATACGTATGAGCAGACGGTAGGAGTAGCCGATCGATTGGAACAATTTCGTATTATTAACGAAAAAGTACGTGCCGATAATGAAAAAATTATTCATGCTATTACTTCCAAAGTCTCTACGAATTTGATTACCGATTTCAAGCCCATCCCTTTTTATCCATTGGTTAATGGTCAAAAAGTAGCAGATTTTGGAGATCACCGTATCTACAGCTATAAAGGGCAAGAGAATGTTTCTCAAGCGTACCACATGGGACTTGATTTGGCAAGTATTCATATGGGAGCGATCAAAAGCTCTAATGCAGGGACAGTTGTATTTTCACAGCCCAATGGTATTTACGGAAATTTGCCAATTATCGACCATGGCTTTGGTCTCTATACTCTCTATGGTCACTGTTCTGAAGTACACGTGCGTGAAAAAGATCATGTTATCAACGAGCAAGAGATTGCCAGAACAGGGATGAGTGGCTATGCGATGGGCGATCATCTTCATTTTGGTATTTTGGTTCAAGGGATAGAAGTACGTCCCGAAGAGTGGATGGATTCCAAATGGATTCAAGATAATATTACCAGTGTGGTTGATACCGCAAAAATGTTTATCGATCAACAGTAATAGGGATAGTATTTATGAAAAAACAAACAACAATCGGCAAAAATGTTGAACTCGTAGGGATTGGACTCCACAAAGGTGTTCCCGTTCATCTACGTCTTGAGCCGATGGAATGTAATAGCGGAATAGTCTTTTTTCGCAGTGATGCAGGGGTTTCTATTCCCTTGACTCCTGAGAATGTCGTCGATACAAAGATGGCAACGGTTATCGGTAAAGATGGGATATTTATTTCTACGATTGAGCATATGCTCTCCGCTATTTATGCCTACGGAATTGATAATCTTCGTGTGATTGTGGATGCCGATGAAGTGCCTGTGATGGATGGTTCGTCAATGAGCTTCTGTATGCTTTTGGATGAGGCGGGGATTGTAGAGTTGGATGCACCCAAAAAAATTATGAGAATTAAAAAAGAGGTTGAGGTGAGAGAGGGGGAGAAATATGTCAAGCTTTCTCCCTCGAATGATCTTAGCTACGATTTCACCATTAAATTTGCCCATCCCGCGATTGATAAGCAAAGCTATGTCTTGAAATTCACCAAAGAGAACTACAAAAAAGAGATTGCCCGTGCGCGTACATTTGGCTTTGTCCATGAAGTGCAATATCTTCGCTCCAAAGGACTCGCACTCGGGGGGAGTTTGGACAATGCCGTGGTGTTGGATGATAAACGAGTCCTTAATCCTGAAGGGCTTCGTTTTGGCGATGAGTTTGTTCGTCATAAAATCCTTGACGCAATTGGGGATATGTCTCTTATTGGAATGAATTTTATCGGGAATTATGAAGCATTTGCAGGGAGCCACGATCTAAATCATAAATTGACACTGGCATTGCTAAAAGATACCGCGAATTATGAAATTATTGAACTCATTACCGCAGAATCGCAAGAATTGGCAAAAGCGTATGCATGATGCAGTTGTTATCGCCCTTGGAAGTCCTATTCGTGTAGGTATTTATGAATCGGGTGTATTGATCGAAGAGATTGTCAGTGACAAAGTGGGTTCGGATGCGTTACCCGAGATTTTTGAGGATTTGTTACAACGGTATTGCTTTGAGCGTTTAATCTATGCAAATGGTCCGGGGAGTTTTATGGGGATAAAAGTGACCTATCTTTTTTTAAAAACTCTGAGTATTTTACAAAAAGTTCCCCTTTTTTCCCTTGATGGGTTCTTTTTCAATGAAAATAGCCCCATCAAAGCGTATGGAAAGCTCTATTTTGTTAAAAATAGGGCAATCATTTCGTTAGAGCCGTTGGAACAGCCAAATTTAAAAGTATTTGAGCTTCCACGCTTCATGAATGCGAATAATTTTAATACCGACAATGCCCCGTGTTATGGAATTGATGCAGTTGGATAAGGAACAAAAGTGTTTGTAAGCGTACCTGCAACCAGTGCCAATTTAGGGCCTGGATTTGATTCATTAGGATTGGCCGTTGATTTACGCAATCGTGTTGAGCTGACACCATCTCGTTTTTTTGCTGTTTCGATCAAGGGTGAGGGGGAAAACAATCCTCGCCTCAAGGGGAATAATCTTTTCGTTAGTATTTTTAACGAACATTATCGACGCCTCACACAAAAGCGTCAGAATTTTAAATTTACTTTCTATAATCAGATTCCGATGTCCCGTGGGTTGGGAAGTTCTTCGGCAGTGATCGTGAGTGCTATTAGTTGTGCCCATGAAGCAGCTGGGGTGAAGGTATCTAAGCGTCGTATTTTAAACCATGCGCTCGTTTACGAAACCCATCCTGACAATATTACCCCTGCCGTTATGGGTGGATTTAATGTGGCAATGGTTGAAAAGCAAAAAGTATTTTCACAACAAAAACATATGCCTGATTATCTCAAAGCGGTGGTTGTAATCCCGAACAAGCCTATTTCAACGGCAAAATCGCGGACAACTCTTCCTCGCTCGTACAGTAAAGAAAATGCAGTTTTCAATCTTTCTCATACCGCCGTGACAGTAGGGGCATTTTTTAATGAAGATTGGGAAATGTTGAGGCTTTCAACGCAGGATAGATTTCATCAGAGAGTACGGATGAAAATGTTACCAGAACTTTTTGATGTTCAAAAATTGGCATACGATAATGGGGCTTTGATGAGTACTCTTTCAGGGAGTGGATCGACATTTTTTAATATGGTGTATGATGATGATGCGATAATGATGGCAGATAAGTTTATTAGTGCATTTCCAGATTTTGATGTTAAAATCTTGAATTTTGATAATGGCGGACTCGTCGTTGAGCGATAAGTAAAGGAATATTAAGCTATAATGGCGCGAAATAGTAGTCATCCTGTACGAATGTGCATTGTTTGTCGTGAGCGTACCGAGCAATCGGCGTTAATACGACTCCAGTGTCGCGAAGGTAATTTAGAGCCCTACATCGGGATGGGGCGGAGTTTTTATTTGTGTTTTGCGTGTGTAGAGCACAAAAAAACTTCGGGGCAACTAGCCCGCCACTGCAAGAGCAACACCCCGGTGATGCTTATGAATCGTTTAAAGGAGATTGTCGTTAATGATGGATAAAGTAAGAGTTCATGAAATAGCCAAGGAACTTGGAATCAATTCTAAAGAGGTAGTGGATAAAGCAGCCATTATGGGATTGAATGTAAAAACTGCTTCAAGTACGGTATCAATGGAAGAAGCTGAAAAGATTATGAATTACATCATGGGTGGAACAGCTCCTGAAGTGGGTGAAACAAAAGCTTCACCAGTAGCAGTAGAGACTATGACTGAAGTTCTTGCTGTTACCGCTGGTGAAGAACCTAAAGCTCAGGAAATTGTTGAAATAGTTATTCCTGTTGAAGTAGCTGTTGTTGAGCAAGTTGTGGTAGAGGTTGTCCCTCCAAAGCGTACTGGCTTGAAGATTGTTAAGAAAAAACGTCCTGTTGAAGAAGTCGTTGTTATTTCTCCTTCACGAAAAGATCCCGTTAATGTTTCTCAATATGGTAAGTTAAGTGAGCAAGCACAGCGTGAGCTTGAAGCGAAGCGAGCTAAAAAAAGTCAACATAGTTCACCAACGATGAAAAAAGATCAAGGGGTTCGTCTTGATATTTTCAGTGGCGGCATATCTGATATTTCTATGGATTATGAAGATGAACAAGTTGTTCTTCTCGATTTTAGTGATCTTAACGCTACCTTGCCTCCTGAAGAAGTTCAAAAGCCTAAAGAGAAAAAACCAATCGGTCGTAATGCGGGTAAAAAACAAGGGGCTAATCGTGGAAAACCACGTCAAGTCTCTCGTGAGTCTCGTAAAAAATATACCAAAGACGCAAAAGAAGACGAAGTTATCACTCATGTAGAAATTCCTGAGGATGTTCGTGTTTATGAATTTGCTGAAAAAATAGGACAAACTATTTCAACGGTTATTAAAGTTCTTTTTGATCTTGGAATGATGGTTACCAAAAATGACTTCCTTGGCAAAGACGAAATCGAAATTCTTGCCAGTGAATTTGGTGTTGAAGTAACAACAATTGATCCGAAAGATGCCTTTAATCTCGAAACTGCATACGATGAAGAACATGCAGGAAGTGAGGGCTTAGAAGAACGTCCTCCTGTTATTACAATTATGGGGCACGTTGACCACGGTAAAACGTCACTATTAGATGCGATTCGTAATGCTAAAGTAGCGCATGGAGAAGCAGGGGGAATTACTCAGCATATCGGTGCTTACTCGGTAGAGCAAAAAGGGAAGCTTATTACTTTCTTGGATACTCCGGGACACGAAGCGTTTAGTGCGATGCGTGCACGTGGAGCGCAAATTACGGATATTATTATTATTGTTGTTGCAGCAGATGATGGAGTTAAACCTCAAACTCGTGAAGCGGTTCAACATGCTAAAGATGCAAAAGTTCCTGTCATCGTTGCTGTCAATAAAATGGACAAACCGGGAGCTAATCCTGATATGGTCAAAGCACAAATGGCAGAACTTGGTCTAAACCCTATTGAGTGGGGCGGAGACGTTGAGTTTGTGGGTGTATCAGCAAAAGCTATGACGGGAATTGACGAACTTTTGGAAGCAATTTTACTTCAATCTGAAGTAATGGAGCTTCAAGCAGATCCAACCGTAATGGCAAAAGCTGTTGTTGTTGAGAGTACACTTGAAAAAGGACGTGGACCAGTTGCAACCGTAATTGTTCAAAATGGAACGCTTCGCATTGGTGATAACATCGTGTGTGGTGGTGCATATGGACGTGTTCGTGCGCTGATTAATGATCGTAAAGCACAGCTTCAAGAAATCGGGCCAAGTCAAACAGCTGTTGTTGTTGGTCTCAATGAAGTGCCAGCATCAGGTGAAACGATGATGGTTATGGAAACCGATAGAGAAGCACGTGAAATTGCACAAAAACGATATGAATATGATCGTCATCGTGAACTTTCATTAAGTACTAAAGCATCGTTTGATGATTTGACCTCGTTGATTGCTGAAGGTCGTATTAAAGCGCTTAAAGTCGTTCTTAAAACAGATGTTCACGGATCATTGGAAGCGATTAAATCTGCTCTTGCAGAGCTTCGTAATGAAGAGGTTAAGGTTGAAGTGATCTCTAGTGGTGTTGGTGGTATCACTGAAAATGATGTTGCATTGGTTAACAACAGTGAAAACTGCGCACTTCTTGGATTTAATGTTCGCCCTACAGGTACGGTTAAAGCCGCTGCGAAACAAATGGGTGTTGAGATCAAAACCTACTCTATTATTTATGAGTTAATTGATGATATCAAACTTATGTTGACGGGTATGATGGCTCCTCAGTATCGTGAAGAAAATACCGGTCAAGCGGAAGTACGTGATACATTCCCAATGCCAAGAGGTGCTGGAACAATCGCTGGATGTGTGGTTGTTGATGGCAAGCTTGTTCGTGGTGGAATGGTACGTGTTATTCGTGATGGTGTTGTTATTCACGAGGGTGATTTAACATCACTACGACGCTTCAAAGACGATGTCAAAGAGGTTGGTAAAGGGTTTGATTGTGGTGTTGTTCTCAATGGTTATACCGATGTTAAAGTCGGTGACGTTGTAGAAACCTTCAAAAAAATTGAGAAAAAAGTAACTCTGTGACACCGGCTCAAATAAAAATTAAACGGACAGAATCGATGCTCAAAGAGCTTATCCCTGAAGGAATTTCAGGGCTTGCAGATGCACGTATTCGTGAAGTTGACGTTATTGATGTCAAATGTTCACGGGGACGTAGTGATGCAAAAGTGTATCTTGATCCTCATAGTTATACACCTCAAGAGAAAGCGGCTTTTTTGAAGCTTCTCGAAAAAGTACGACCAATTATTGAAGAACATTGTATGAAAGATCAAGGGTGGTTTCGTTCCCCTCGTTTGACATTCGTTTTCGACGATACATTGGAACGCAGTAAAAATATTGAAGCTTTATTTGCCAAAATTGCCAAGGAGAAAAAAGATGAGTCTTGAACGTGATATCAAAAAAATGGTCGAATCAATCGGACTCTCTTTGTATGATACTCAGATTTTGAATGAGAATGACCAAACTATTTTTCGTGTTAGTGTAACAGCGCAAGGTGGGGTGAATTTGGATCAATGTGCGGAAGTAACCCATCTTATTAACCCACTTTTGGATGTTACTCCTCCTATGGGGGGCGAATATCGTCTTGAAGTGAGTTCTCCAGGGATTGAACGCCGTCTAAAAACACTTGAACATTTCGTGCAATCTATTGGTGAAAAGGTTGTTTTTTCAACTGTTACCAAAGAGAAGTTTGAAGGTGAACTTACGGCTGTCAATGGCGAGGAAATTTGTATTTTGACAAAAGAAAATGGAGAACAAAAAGTTCCATTTCGTTCTATCAGTAAGGCACGTACCTTTTTCGAGTGGTGATGAATTTCACCGCGCATTCTCTTCATCCCATGCGTCTAGCTCTTAATGAGGCGTGGAACTATCAACTTTTGACTTTTCCTAATCCTTGTGTAGGTGCTGTTTGTATTGGTGAACGGGGTGAAATACTCTCTGTCGGTGCGCATAAACGCGCAGGCGGTCCTCATGCGGAAGTGGTTGCTCTTCGAGATGCTTATACCCTTCTTAGCGGTGATACTGCTCTCGCTGGGTGTGATGACTCCTCTTTCATTCACGATTATCTTCGAAAAAATCATAATAATCTTTTTCACACCCTTTCAATGGCAGTGACGCTAGAACCGTGTTCTCACCATGGAAAAACGCCTTCTTGCGCCTTACTGATTCGTGATTTAGGGATAAAGAAAATTTCTATTGCGTCTAAAGATCCCAATCCTATTGCGGCAAACGGCGGTAAGATTTTGGAAGATGCAGGGGTGTCGTGTACCTTTGGGGTAATGGAAGAAGAGGGCAATTGTCTTTTGGAGCCATTTGTGAAATGGCAAACGGATCCTTTTGTCTTTTTTAAATGGGCGCAACGTCTTGACGGAACGGTTGACAATGGGGTGATTAGCTCTCAAAGCTCGCGAGAACACGTCCACGCTTTACGTGACCGATGTGATTTGATAGTTATTGGTGGTAACACGGTACGTCATGATCGTCCAACACTTGATGCGCGTCTTGTGGAGGGTAAAGCTCCCGATGTATTGATCTATTCACGCAATAGTAATTTTGATACGTCTATTCCTCTCTTTGGTATTCCTAATCGAAAGGTGTTTATTGCCTCTTCCTTGGATAAAATTAAGGACTATTCTCTTGTTATGATCGAAGGTGGTGTGGCGATGATGGAGGCTAGTCGTGAGGTGTGTGATTGGTATTTGAACTATATTGCTCCCAAAATTGGGGGTGGCTCACAGACATTTGGGACAGTTGAAGAGGAATTTGAGGTTGTGCACGCTAAAATCACCGATAATATCATCCTATGGATGAAGAAAAAATAGGAAATGTAATGACCAAGCAAGAAAAAATCGTATCTATGTTTAATGATATCGCCCCAACGTATGACAAAGCCAATCGGGTGCTTAGTATGGGTGTGGATACGATTTGGAGAAAAAAAGCGTGCAGTAAGGCATTTAGTTATTGTGGAGATGAAGCCCTTTCGATTGTAGATGTTGCGTGTGGTACAGGCGATATGATGGGATATTGGAAACGTGTTGGTGCTGAACATAAAATAGTAATTGATGAGATTATCGGCGTTGACCCCTCAGATGGGATGGTCGGAGTTGGACGTGAAAAATTCCCTGAAATGGCGTTTCATATTGCACCCGCAACTCTCCTTCCACGAGATGATCAAAGTGCTGATATTATCAGTATCTCGTACGGTATTCGTAATGTAATGGAGCGTCAAGCAGCATTGTTAGAGTTTAACCGTGTTCTCAAAACAGGAGGATTAGTGGTTATCCTTGAATTTATGAAAAATGAGAACCCTTCTGCATTAGGAAAAGTAAGAGACTGGTATATGAACAATGTCCTTCCTCGTCTGGGTGGATTGATTTCGAATAATTATGAGGCGTATCGGTATCTTCCTGATTCGATCGAAGGATTCTTGACGGTTGGCAAAATGGCAACAGAATTGGAAGAAGCAGGTTTTGAGATGCTTTATACCAAGAGCTTTTCGATGGATATTTCGACGTTGATGATTGCACGTAAAAAATAGTTTTATGGCTTCCACTCTCAGCGTCTCAACTCTAAATGAGCAAATTAAAACACTTCTCGAAACGACATTTGAATTTGTCAGCGTCGAGGGGGAACTCTCTCGCGTGACCAAACACGGTAGCGGTCACATCTATTTCACCCTCAAAGATGCTAATTCTTCTATCAAATGTGTTATGTTTCGGGGCAATGCGGCACGATTGAAGTTTTCTCTTGAGGAGGGGGCACACGTGATTATTCACGGTGCGTTGAGTCTTTATGTCCCTCGAGGTGAATATCAGATCAACTGTGTAGCCGCAGAGCCTTTCGGAGCAGGGGCGTTGGCGGTAGCCTTTGAACAACTCAAAAAGAAGCTTGAATTAAAAGGGTATTTTGACCCAATACGAAAAAAACCGTTTCCAAAATTCCCTCAAAAAATAGCCTTAGTCACCTCGGCAACGGGTGCGGCACTGCAAGATATGCAACGGGTTGCTACGCAGCGATGGCCATTGGTTAAGCTTATTGTTATTGATGTTCTTGTTCAAGGAAGCAGTGCGGCAGCTATGATTGCCGATGGTTTGCGATATGCTGATACATTGGGGTGTGATGTCGTCGTTACAGGACGTGGCGGTGGAAGTGTAGAGGATTTGTGGGCTTTTAATGAAGAAATTGTCGCGGATGCCATTTTTGCGCTGAATACCCCCGTTGTTTCCGCCGTAGGACATGAAATTGATTGGGTTATTAGTGATTATGTCGCTGATTTGCGTGCTCCGACACCCAGTGCTGCGATGCAGATGATTCTCCCTGATCGCCATGAGCTGATGCAGACGATTGACGAAATACGTTATGGTGCTTTTAATACGATTTCTCAAAAGATACTACGACAACGTGAACAGCTAGGGATGATGCAAGAGGCATTTAAGCGTCATGGAGTAGAACAGCGTCTCCTCAACCAAAAAGAGCAGCTGTTAGAGTTAAAAGAGCGATTTAATCGACAAATTATCATGAGCATAGAACGACATACTCGTGAAATTGCCCCTTTGAGAGAGCGATTAAACCAAGATGTAGACAATGCTCTTCGTCAGAAAAAGAGTTTGGTCTCCCAAATGATGGGAGCGTACGAAGCGCAACATCCTAAACATAAAAACAAACGGGGATTTGCTCAAATCAGCCGTAATGGAAAAATTATTGATTTGGATGAATTAAGTGTTGGGGATACGTATGAGGCTATGAGTGAGAAAACTGTGGTGACATCCGAAGTCCTAACGATTGTGAAATTGTAACCCCTACTTAAGGGTTACAGGCGGAAAATAGATATGCGCTAAGGTTGACCCCTCAGCGGCAAATTTCTTGAAAAACTTATCCATTGGATCTTCTTTATTCCAAACAGGATCTTTGACTTTTGTCAGCACTTCAACACGTTTTTTGGCATCAAATTCTACCCCAAGGGAATCAACGAGTTTCACCTCTTTGGCTTGCGCTGCGGTGAAGATATGGGCATCGGCGTATTGAGAGCTTTGATTGAGATCAAGTTTACGGGCACGGGCAACATCGGCAACAAACATTGAGTAGGTTCCACCGATTACTTTGTTGAGTTCAGTACGCTCAACGGTGCTCCATGGGCGATCAAACGTCCCCACTTGTTTATACGTCCCTGCATGAACAACTTGCGTTTTTACGCCTACTTTTTGCATTAGTTCGGAAATATCAGCCCCTTCCATAATCACCCCGATGGAGCCAACCATACTTCCGGGATTGGCGACGATTTCACTTCCCCAAATAGCTGAGTAATACCCACCACTTGCCATAATTCCTGCGGCATAAACAACGACAGGTTTTGTTTCACGAAGCCGTTTTACTGCGTAGGCAATTTCAACTGAGGGGGCAACAGCGCCACCGGGTGAGTCGATACTAAAAAGAACCCCTTTGACATCTTTGTTCTCCCGTGCTTTATCGAGCTGATCAACGATAGAAGTTGCGTCTAAAATAGGGCCTACAAGTGAAATCTTTTGGAGGTTATACGACGCAAGTCCCTCTTCACTTGAGGGCACTATCAGCCAAAGTAACAATAACACTAAAAGCGTTGCTTTAAAGTTCTCTTGAATAAAGTGTATTCCTGCGGCTAATAATGCCCCTGTCTTTTTAATGAATTCCATCATTGTATTTTTTCTCCTTGGATGTATATGGATTCGATTTGGTGTGGTTGGGTGATGAGATGGATGGGTAGCTGGTCATTAATTGGGTAATCAACCCGAACAATAAGAATGTCTGCATCATAGTTCGGCGCGATTGAGCCACAATTGAGTTGCAGTGCTTCAGCCGCATCCACGGTGACACTTTTCCATAGTTTTTGGGCGAGAGGTAGTAGCGGTTGATTATGGTGCATAAAAAGAGCAATTTTCATCTCTTCAAAGAGATCAAGAGCATAGTTCGAACTTCGTCCATCGGTTGCGCATACCCATCGTATTTTTTGGGTATTCAAACGTTCAACATCCAGTATACCGTTGCCTAGAAGTCGGTTGGAAATAGGGCAGTGGACGATGGTATGCCCATTTTGAGCGATCGTCGATAACTCTTCATCCTTGGCGTGAACAACATGGGTAAAGAGGGTAGGTACGTCGTTAAAAAGCTGTAAAAACTCCTCTGAGGTATTTGCTGCAACCGATTGTTTGAGAAAATTTTGAAAAAATGGCTGAAAATCTCCGCTATTGTCATCCAGCCATTGCCGTTCAGCAGGGCTTTCCATAAAGTGAGAGGAGACTCTAAGCGTATTTTCTTTGGCATATTTCAGAGCTTTTTTGATCAGAATGCGATGAACAGAGTAGGGAGAATGAATAGCGATTGAGGGGTAGAATCCTTCTCGTTTCATCTCTTGGGACGCGAAAAGACGTTCTTGAAAGTCTTTGTAGAGGGCATCCGCCATAAGGGGATCAGAGCCAATGAGTTCGTTGAAATAGACCACTTTCTGAGGAGCCTTGGCGCATGCTTCTAGATCAAATCCGTACGAACTCACTGCACCAAAAGCCGTGATACCATTGTTTAGCATGGCGTGCGTAGCATGTTGCATACATTCATTGTCACAATTATTGATGAGTTCGTCACGGTTGGAAATAACACTCGAAAGCCACGGCATAAACTCGCCGTAGGTGAGGGTAGAACGGTTGGCACTAAATTCAAGATGAACATGGGGATTGATTAACCCACTCATTAGCACTGAACCTTCTCCCAGCTCTTCACACGCATTTTCATACGTGGCTCTAAGCTCATCATTGGGGGCAATGGTTATGATTGTTTTATCAAATACGATTCCGTGATTACGTAAAATCGTATCGGGGGTAAAAATAACGTCAGAGAGAACTATCTTCACAATAAACCTTTTGGAAATAAAAACTGAGAATATAACTGGAAGTATAGCAGGCTTTTTTTTAGTGAAGATAAGCTACAATCGTATAAATTGTATTAAAAAATTATAATACTATTGCTAGTATATGGTATTAGAGAGAGTGGGAAGCATGAAAGTACTCGTGGTCGATGATTCAAAATTAGCACGATTGTCACTAATTAAAGTATTAAAAGAGTTTGAACCTTCTGCTGAGATATTTGAAGGGGAAAATGGTGCTATCGCGGTAGAACTTTTCAAAAGTGAAAGGCCGAGAGTTGTTTTTTTGGATTTGACAATGCCAGTGATGGATGGTTACGAGGCTTTAAAAATTATTATGGAAATTGATCCAAAAGCACAAGTTGTGGTAGTTTCAGCTGATATTCAAACGCAGGCACACGAATTTGTTCTTAAAATTGGGGCAAAAATGATGGTTCCTAAACCAATCAATTCAGAGAAGATGTTAGCTGTTCTTCAGCAGCTAGTTTTTTAAGTATATTTAAGGAATACGATGCAAATAAGTGAATTTTCAGAGGATCATTTGGATGTTCTCAAGGAGTTGATGAATATTGCAATGGGAAATGCAACGGCGTCTATTGCCGATTTACTCCAAGCGTTTGGAACGATGCACATCCCCTATATTTCGGTGAGCGATATGGATGGATTAAAATTATTCATTGAAGAAACAATTCCGTCTGATCCTCGATACTATGTCACAAAGCAATTATTTGGGGGTGAATTTGGAGGGGAATTCATTTTTGTTATGACGAATGAATCGGCATTTAATCTTGGGAATTATTTATATGATGTTTCTGAGCCAAACAGTGCAGATATTCTTGATGCCGTGATTGAATTGACTAATATTCTGAGTGCAACAATTATTAGCCGTTTAACAGAAGAATTAAATACAAAAGTGCAATTTTTTGTCCCCTCAACCGAAGTAATAGATGGGAATCATCTAATCGGGGTAGATGAGACGCTTAATTATCATAAAATCATTATTGTCAGTACGGAGATGATATTTCAAAATCAGAATATTAGTGGGCATATTTTTATTTTAACAAAAGATGAAATGATTGAACGACTTCGAACATTGATCGATCAAAAATTGGAAGAGCTGTACTCATGATTAAAACATTGGATTATTGTACTGTAGTATTTGATTCTTTGGAGAATGGAACATTAATTGTCGACGAGGAGTGTATCGTTCAGTCATGGAATAAATGGTTAGAAATCAATACGGGGATTATGTCGGAATTAATTATTGGAAAAAACTTGGAAGAATTTTATCCTGAAATTGATTACAAAGGGTTTCAGCGTAAAATTCGGACGACTCTTCGGCTGAATACTCCCACATTTTATGATGCTTCGTTAAGTAATCGTTTCATTACTATTCCACGGAATAAAATTACTACCTCTTTGTTAACAACAATGCAGCTACAAGTAACCATATCACCCTATATGGCTGAGCTAAAAAGGGTAATGGTCTCAATTCATGATATTAGCAATCTCCATGAACTTAAAATCACTCTTCAGCAGAAAATGGCTGAGATTGTTCATTTGAATACAATATTGACACAAGATCGAAAAAGGATTGAAACGCTTTCCGTGACGGACTTTTTGACAAAATTGTATAACCGACAAAAATTCAATGATGTTTTTCAGATGATGTTACTACGACGGCATTGGAATGAAAAGAACTCTTTTGGAGTGATTATCGCGGATATTGATGATTTTAAAAAAGTGAACGATATGTATGGACATCAAATAGGAGATAAGACATTGATTGCAGTGGCTAATACCCTTTCTCAAACCATTCGGATAGGGGATATTTTGGCTCGATGGGGTGGTGAAGAATTTGTTGTATTAGTTCCTGATGTTGATAAGGCGAAGATCCTTTTCGTCGCAGAGAAGCTTCGAAGTGCTATTGAAAATATGAATATTCCTGAGGTGGGGACAATTACTGTCTCTCTCGGAGTCAGTCTCTTTAGTGAAAATGATACGGAAGAGACGATGATGTATCGATCAGATTTAGCGCTATATAAGGCTAAAAGTAATGGACGAAATCGAGTTGAATTTATCTAACTAAGTGGTGAATAGCCCTTTTTAGTTCCTTATAATCTATGTATGCGTATAATCCATATTTCAGAAGTTAAATTAAGGTTTTTATATGAAAATAGCAGTCATTCAAGGTCCAAATCTCAATATGTTAGGTGTTCGTGACACTCAAGTGTACGGTCCAATGCGTTTGGAACAAATTCACGCGCAAATGAAAGATTTTGCAGGTCAAAATGGTGTTGAAATCGAGTTTTATCAAAGTAACCTTGAGGGTGAAATTGTTGATCGAATTCAGGAGTGCTACGGTGATGTTGATGGAATCATTATCAATCCAGCAGCGTATACGCATACCTCTATTGCGATTCGTGATGCAATTAGTGCTGTTAATATTCCGACGATTGAAGTGCATATCAGCAATATCTATCGCCGTGAAGAGTTTCGTCAAAAAAGTATGACAGCGCCAGCGTGTACTTCGTCTATTATCGGATTTGGTCCGTTTGGATACCATTTGGCGATGGTAGGGATGATGCAGATTTTGAGTGAAATTCAAGCAATGCGCCAAGTACAACAGGATGAGACACAAGTATAAGGATGGCGCTCTCTCGACAATTGGATAAACATCATATTATTTTTATTAATCGGATGTTTCCAATGAGGATTCGAGAAGAGAAGGTATCTCGTTATAGTGTTATTTTTGGGGTTGGGGGTAATGTTGGTGATGTAAGGCGGCGATTGAATCATTTGTGGATTTATTTAAGTCGTTTCTCTCAGCTTCAAAGGGTTCAGACGGGAGTTATTCTAAAAAATCCTCCGTTTGGATATACAAAGCAACCTGATTTTTTTAATACAGTAATAGAAATTGCTACGTCCCTTCAACCTAGAGCACTTTTGCGGTTGGTGTGGAGAATTGAAAAACATTTTGGACGGGTACGAAGTTTCCCCAATGCTCCTCGGACGTTAGATTTGGATATACTTTTTTTTGACAATCGGAGTATCCATTATCCGGAACTCACTATTCCACACCCTCACTGGAGCTCGCGCACCAGCGTTAAAATCCCATTGCGGAGTATGAATCGCACTTTTCGGAGACAGTATGAAAATTTTAACGTTTAGCGGTTCTACTCCTGCAGAAGCACTTAAAAAGGCGCAACTGGAGGTGGGTGAGGATGCAATGCTTATCGAAACCCGTGAGATTCAAAAAAAATCACTGGGGAAAACGGCTCTTTATGAGATTGTCGTTGGTATTGAAAAAGAAGCGGCTCCAAAAGCTCCTGCTAAAGCCAGAGAGCCATTGACGCAACAACGTCCGCTGGCCCAGAAAAGCAATGATGTTCTCTATAATATTTCAGAAGCAGCAAAACAAATTTCTAAAATTGCAGAAGTGACAAACGAAGAACGCTCGCCAAAGAGAGAGAACTTTGTTCAAAGTGAAGATCTAAAAAAAATTAAAGATGAAATTGAGAAGCTAGGGGATAAAGTCAAGCTGATCCAAAATATGTTTTGGGATGAAAAGTCTCCAAAAAACTCTTTCCCTATTCCTCCTGAATTTGCAGAAATTTATCGTTTGGCGCAGCAAAGCGGGATGAACCAAGAGCATTTGGATGAAATTATGCAGCTTACATTGGAGCACATGCCCTCAAAAATGCGTGAAAATTCAGAAACGGTTAAACGCTATTTTCAGACGTTATTGCGTAAAATGATCCCTGTGAGGATGGAGAGTCTCCCTCGAGCAGGAAGTAAAAAAGTTGTAATGCTTGTAGGACCTACGGGAGTGGGGAAAACGACTTCAATTGCTAAGCTTGCCGCTCGCTATTCGTATTTTTTGGATAAAAAGTATAAAGTGGGATTGGTGGTTCTTGATACGTATCGCATTGGGGCTGTAGAACAGCTCATGCAGTATGCACGGATGATGAAGCTTGGGATTGAGACGGTGGTTGACCCTCCCGAATTTTCAAATGCGCTTAATGCTTTGCGTTACAGTGATTATATTTTGATTGATACCATGGGGTCTTCACCCTACGATAAGGATAAAATTGAAAAAATTTATGACTGTTTACGTTCAAATTCGACTGAATATAGCGTTGATGTCGTGTTAGTCCTTCCAAGCTCTATTAAATTTGAGGATTTGAAAATAACGTATGAAAATTTTGCTCCATTGGGGATTGATACGATGATGTTTACGAAGCTTGACGAGACGCGTGGTTTTGGCAATATTTTTTCATTAGTCTATGAAACAAAAATACCAATTAGTTATTTTTCGATAGGACAAGAAGTTCCGGAAGATTTAGTGGTATCAAGCAGTGATTTTTTAATTGATTGTTTGCTAAATGGATTTCATAAAGGTGAGCCATCATGACACATCAAGCAGCAAAGCTCGAAGAGCTGGTTCGACAAAATACACAAGTGTTACCTAAAAAAACCCGTTTTGTTGCCATTACAAGTGGTAAAGGGGGCGTTGGTAAAAGTACAATTGCTTCTAATATGGCATTTATCATGGCAAAGCATGGGTTGAAAGTAGGGATCTTCGATGCGGATATAGGACTTGCTAATCTTGATGTTATGTTTAATGTGAAGATTCAAAAGAATATTCTCCATGTTCTTCGTGGAGAAGCAACCGTTGCCGAAATTTTGGTTCCAATTGAGCAAAATTTAGTTCTTATTCCGGGAGAGAGTGGTGAAGAGATATTCAAATATGCTTCAGCAGGATTGTTCGAACGTTTTATGGATGATGCACATGTATTGGATGATTTGGATGTTATGATCATTGATACTGGGGCAGGGATAGGGGAGCATACACAGCTTTTCTTGCGTGCGTGCGATGATGTTATTGTCGTAACGGTTCCGGATCCTGCCGCCATTACGGATGCGTATGCTACGATAAAAATTACTTCACGATTGCGTAATGAAATTAATGTCATTATGAATCAAGTTCGTAACACGCAAGAGGCAACCGCATTGTTTGAGAAAATTCAAAAAGTAGCTGCTCTTAATATTGGAAATCAGTTGCAACTTAATTTTTTAGGACACGTTTCATCCGATCAAAAAGTTTCGATGAGTGTTAAAAAAAGAGCATTGTATACTCGTGAATTTCCGATGTCGGCTCCCTCGAAAGAGTTGGAGATGATTGTTAAGAAGATTGCTAAGAAATTGGAACGGAATGTGCTAGCAATACCTGAAGAAAGTGGGCTTAGCGGGTTATTTAAACGACTAATGGAACACTTTTAATATTTCTTCAAAAGGTTCATAATGCGCGGGCAGAATTTTGTTTTTTTCTTGACGGTACAGGGATTTATTGCTGGACTTGTTTTTGGAATTTTGCAATCGAGCAGTGCAGAAAACTTTTTGGGAATCGTTGTATTAATTACGATCTTTTTTTATCTTTTTGCCCATGTGTGTGTTGGATTCTATTTCCAAACACTTGGGATCAAAGTTCAGTCATTTCCAAAGCAAGCGCATGAAAAAAGTCTTGATAATTATGTCCGTGAGATTAACCGAAGAGAACAGTTTATTGATGCCTATTATTTGCATAAATCAGAATTATTAAGTGAGAATGAACAGGGGAAAAAATGAGTGGAGCAGGTGTTTATACGCAAGAATTAAAGCACCGTGAAGATCAATTAGCGCTTCAATATCTCCCTGCTGTAAAGGCGATGTCTTTTCGTCTCAAAGAGCGTCTTCCCAGTTCCATTGATTATTTAGACCTTTGTGCTATTGGTACAGAAGAGTTAGTAAAGCTTGCGCGGCGTTACGATGAGGCTCAAAATGATTCGTTTTGGGGATATGCAAAAACCCGTGTTTATGGGGCGATGTTGGATTATTTGCGCTCTCTGGATGTCGTAAGTCGTTCAAGTCGTCGTCTTATCAAGGAGATTGATAGTGCAATTGAGCGACACTTGGTTGCATTTAATACTGAACCTACTAATAGTGAATTGGCGATACTATTAGGAGTTGATGAAGCAAAAGTTCATGATGCCCGAATTGCATCCGATATTTATACGATTTTACCGTTAGATGATCAGCTAGGCAACGAGCTTGATGGCGGAATGCTAGAACGTATGGAGCATGAAGAGCTTGTTGATGTAATCAAAGAAGTTCTGATGGGATTTGAGGAGCGTGAACAGATGATTATTCAGCTCTACTATTTTGAAGAGTTGACGTTAAAAGAGATTAGTAGTATTCTAAACATTACAGAGTCACGTATTTCCCAAATTCATAAATCGGTTATTCGGCGTATTAAAGAAACGGTAGAGGGGTAAAGAATGGCTGATATTTTATCCCAAGAAGAGATTGATGCGCTTCTGGACGTTGTTGATGATGAGGGTGATGTCTCCCTTGACGGTGAAGAAGAGAACCTTTTTCCCAACCGTCAGATCACTTTGTATGATTTTAAACGTCCAAATCGTGTTTCCAAAGAGCAGTTACGTGCCTTTCGTGGTATCCACGACAAGATGGCACGTTCTATTTCGTCGCAAATTTCGGCTATTATGCGCTCCATTGTTGAGATACAGCTCCATTCCGTCGATCAGATGACGTACGGTGAGTTTTTGATGTCGCTTCCTAATCCGACGAGTTTTAATGTCTTTTCAATGAAACCGCTAGAAGGTAATGGGGTTTTGGAAATTAATCCCTCTATTGCTTTTCCGATGCTAGATCGGATTCTTGGTGGAAAAGGGGAACCTTTTGAAGCCAATCGGGAGTTTTCAGATATTGAACTTTCACTTTTTGAGACTATTTTACGGGTAATGATGGCGACCTTACGTGAAGCGTGGGGACCCGTAATCGACCTTTATCCTCAAGTAGAATCCAAAGAATCAAGTCCCAATGTTGTTCAAATTGTTGCTCAGAATGAGATTGTTGTAATGGTTGTTATGGAGATTATTATCGGACACAGTTCGGGGATGATGAATATATGTTATCCTGTTATTGCATTAGAACCTGTGTTACCAAAACTGGCGAGTCGTGATCTCATGCTCAACGAAACCAATTCCAAAAAAAGTCGAAATCAAGAGCTTCAAGTTCTTTTAGGTGGAGCTCACGTAAATGTAGAGGTTAATTTGGGGTATGCGGAGCTGACGCTTCAAGAGTTATTAGACATTGAAGAGGGGGATATCCTCCGTCTCAATCTTCCAGCGAATGATGTCGTGAGTGTAAGTGTGGATGGGAAAGAGCGTTTCGTTGCCCAAATGGGGTTGCGTCGTTTCCGAAAATCAGTACAAATTACTCAAATGGTTGATACCGAAAAAGATGCTGTCAAACGTGCACTCAAAGAGTTTGAGATGAAACGCAAAGCACGTATTAGTGGAGTGAAAGATATTATCAAAAAGCATACTGAGTACGAAGAGGATGAATAATGAGTAACATAACGGGATTGTTCTCTCAAGAGGCAGCAGCGACAATCGAGGGATTAACGGGTCATGCCCCCTCAATTTCTTTTAAAGAGGGTGAAAATATTTCGATAGTTAGTAATGTTATTCCCCCTATCGGGTGTGTTCATTTGAGCTTTAGCGGTGCGGCATCGGGAAAAGGGATGGTAATGATTCCGCCTATGTTGGCTACTGCGCTAGGGGACATGATGCTCGGTGGTGATGGCGAGGGGAAAGAGACCATGGATGAGGATGATCTTGATGCTATTAAGGAGATTGTTTCTAATATTATGGGTGCTATGAGCACAACTCTCTCCTCCCAAAAGGAGCTTCCGAAATTTTCTATTAAGACAGATGATGCAATTTATATTAGTGAAAATGGGGAAGTTGATCTTGACCGTTTCGTCAAAATGTATGTTTTTAATTTTACTTTAGGAGAAATAAAATCATTAATAATGCTAGCTATTGATGGAAATATTCTTGAAGCTTTAGAAGGGTCGTCCAAAACAGAAGATTCTTCCTCTATAAATAAAGGGGATCAGTCGACATCAATAAGTGGAGGGAACTTCCCTTCTCGCAAGCTAGATGAAACGGAAATGAAAAATATTGGTTTGATTTTGGATGTCAAACTTCCCGTCCGTGTCCGTATTGGTAAGAAAAAGATGCTATTAAAAGATGTTTTGAGTATGGATATTGGTTCGGTTATCGAGCTCAATCAATTGGCGAATGATCCATTGGATATTTTAGTTGATGATAATGTGATTGCGCAAGGGGAAGTTGTGATCGTAGATGGAAACTTTGGGGTTCAAATTACTTCTATTGGGAGCAAGCGTGATCGTTTGACAAAACTAAAAGGATAACTATGTCACGACAAAGAGGGAAAAAAAAAGAGTATCCTAGCAGTCGCTATGTCAAAGATATAAAATCAGCCGATGTATGGAGCGTTTTTAAAATTATCGCTGATTTCGTCCAAGGATTTGATGAACTTGGGGATTTGGGCCCTTCGGTAACCATTTTTGGAAGTGCACGCGTTGATGAAAATCATCCTTATTATGCGCAAGCGATGAAGCTCTCGGATATGCTGGGAGAGCAGGGCTATAATGTTATTACGGGGGGTGGCCCTGGATTGATGGAGGCTGCTAATAGAGGTGCTTTTAAACACGAAGATGTGGAGTCTATAGGGCTAAATATTGATCTCCAATCGGAACAGCACCCTAATCCTTATATTACTAAAGGGCGTAGTTTTGACTACTTTTTCTCTCGTAAAGTGATGTTGGTTAAGTATTCGATGGCATACGTTATTTTCCCAGGCGGTTTTGGAACATTGGATGAGATGTTTGAGGCACTCACTTTGATTCAAACCCGTAAAGTTTGGGGGGTGCGCCTTTTCGTTATTGGAACCGAATTTTATGCCCCATTGATAGAATTTATTCGCACCAAATTATTGCTTGAGGGGATGATTGATGCCCGTGATGTCGATTTAATTACCTTGACGGATGATTTGGATTTTGTGATATCTGAGATTGAGAAATCATTGAAAGCGCAAATAGTGGACTTAGAGAAAGAGGGATTGAACCATACCAAGTATTATCAATCTCTTTCATCCTACGTAACAGATAGATGCGGAATAGACGGAGGAAGTATTTAATGGCAAAGAAAGTTCTTATCGGAATGAGTGGCGGAGTTGATTCTACGGTTTCAACTCTTTTGCTCAAGGATCAGGGGTATGAAGTAGAGGGGGTGTATATGAAACTCCACTCGAAACCGGGATACCATGAAATTCATCAAGCCAGAGCGCAAAAAGCTGCTGATTTTGCAGGAGTGAAGCTCCATATTTTGGATTTACACGAAGAGTTTAATGCCAAAGTATTCACCCCTTTTATCGAAACCTATCAGGCAGGAAAAACACCCAATCCATGTGCGCTGTGTAATCGCAATATTAAATTTGGGGCGATGGTGGATTTTGCTGATAGCATCGGGGCTGATTTCATCGCAACAGGGCATTATATCCGTCATGATGGACACTATCTTCTCGAAGCGCATGACGACACCAAAGATCAGAGCTATTTCCTTTTTTACATCAATCCTAGATTGGTTCCACGTCTACTTTTCCCATTGGGAGAAAAACACAAAAGTGATATCAAGGAATATGCTGCAAATATTGAAGGTCTCGAATCCTTTGCCTCTCAAGGTGAATCAACAGAAATTTGTTTTGTGGAAACGACTTATATGGAAGTCTTGAAACCGTATGTGAATATCGACGTTGAAGGGGATGTTCTTGATCTTGATGGCAACGTTGTCGGCAAGCATCGAGGCTATATGCACTACACTATCGGCAAACGAAAAGGGTTCAGTGTTCATGGTGCGCATGATCCCCACTTCGTCGTTGAAATCCGCCCACAAACCAATCAAATCGTAGTCGGAAAACGGGATGCGTTGGAGTGTCACCGTGTTGTATTGGAAAATCTTAATATGTTTGATAATCGTATGAGCTTTGAGTGCGATGTGAAACTCCGCTATCGGACAACGGCGGTACGGTGCAGTGTTGTTATCGAGGGCGATCATGCTACAGTGCAACTGCATGAGCCTGTATTGGGTGTCGCATCGGGGCAAGCTGGGGTCTTTTATGATGGGGATAGATTGCTTGGTGGCGGGTGGATTGTGTGATTGGTACTAAAAAGCGCATTATCGCCGCAGGAATTATCGGCAACGTTATCGAATATTACGATTTTGCCCTGATCGGTTTTTTAGCCGTTATGATGGGGAAACTTTTTTTCCCTTCCGATGATCCGTTTCTTTCGTTACTGGGTTCGTTTGGCGCGTTTGCGGCAGGGATGATTATGCGTCCTGTTGGTGCGGCTGTTTTTGGGCATATTGGTGATCGAGTAGGGCGACGATTTGCTCTTATGGCATCGCTTATGTTGATGGCATTGCCGACTTTTCTGATTGGATTTTTACCCACCTACGCCCAAATCGGAATACTTTCCCCTATTCTTCTTGTAGGGCTTCGGATGATACAAGGGCTTTCTGTCGGTGGTGAGTATGCCAGTTCTATCGTTTATTTGGTCGAACAATCCTCACCCAATCGTCAAAACCTTTACGGCTCTTTCGTCTCGGTCGGGGCGAAAATCGGAATGGGTCTGGGTTCCGCATTGTGTGGAGGATTGCTTTGGTATTTGGGTGAAGATGCGATGGGGGAGTGGGGATGGAGAATCCCGTTTATCCTTAGTATCTTGATTGCAGCGGCAGGTCTTTATTTACGCCGAAATCTTACCGATAATTATCAACCCCATGAGGACAAAACGATTCCCCTTGTCGCTATCTTCCGACACCACAAAAAGCTTTTTGGAAAATTTTTGGTCGTTGCGTCGGTCATCTGGATGGTTTATTACACCCTTTTCATCTATCTCCCTATTTGGCTCGAAAAAAGTGCAGGGTTAACCAAAGCCGATGCAGGCTCTATTAATACCATCTCTATTCTTTTAGGGGTTATTTTTATCCCGATAATGGCAATGGTAGCGGATAAATTTGGGTCGATAAAAGTAATGAAAATCGCAGCATTTTTCACAGCGATTTCTATTTTTCCTCTATTGTATACGATGGTGCACGGGGGATTTTACGGAGCATTGGCGGCAACGTCCCTTTTGGTGGTATTGTTATGTGCCTATCAAGCCCCTATATTTTCAGCTGTCGTACATGCGTTGGAACACCACGGGCATCGTGCGTCGTTTACGGCATTGATTTTAGGCAGTGCAGCAGGAATTGTTGGGGGCATTACCCCAGCCCTTATGACCTCTATCGTCGAATTCAGCGGTGATCCCTATTCCCCTGCGTATCTAATCGGCAGTGCTTCGGTGATTGCCTACGGTGTTTTAGGACGGATACGCGGATGAAACGGATCAAAAAAATTATCGAAAGTCCCGTTACGGCAAGGGCAGTGCAAGCAATGAAGCCTGAAAAATCGGTATGGGGATTTTTCGGAATCATCTTGTTTTTGATTGTCCCTGAAATTATCGCTTTTATCTGGGGGGTCGAGATCACAGCGTATGCGAAACACGAATTGCTAGTTGCTACTTCGTTGATTGAGAAACAATATTATAATCTTCTTGTAATGCTCTTTGAAGATGGGGGAAGTTGGGTTAACATCGCACTTGCAACAGGGTTATTGGTTTGGTTGTTTTTGGGGTAATGAGTACAGTATTGTTCCCCCTTTATTTCATATCGATAAAATTCTTATTTATTATTTCAGCATCTACGTCAGTTGGTTTGCTTAATAAAGTATAACAAACTTTCCAAATTCCACCATTCACATTGATAGATACCATTTTTGGATTTAATTTTACAACTTTTCCATATAAAGGGTGATGTTGCTGATCCAAAAATGTAACCACTTCTCCAAGTTGCAGTTCATATTTTTTTAAACCACGTTTTTGCCCCCTATTGATGTCAATAGCTACATTTTCAATGTTTATGTAACAATACGCAACATTCCATCGAACTTTATCGGAAAGATTTTCAACTTCACAGCTAGTTTTATTACATTTAATTATTTCTGCTTCCACAAGGGCATTAATTTTATTATTGAACCAGATGATTATTTGACCTACGACAAGAGTATTTTTGACTTTGTCTATTCTCTCTGTATCCGCCAACTCATTACGAATTGCAGATGCCAAGCGTGATAAATCAAATAAAGATGCTTTTTCCAATTCAATTATTATTTCAGAATAATTCACCCTAAAAACCCTCCCCTTTGAAGTTCATCTCGAAGGGCGGGTAATCTCGGTTGATGATTGTATAAAGCTTTTGAAATATATTCTTTTAACTCCACTTGCACCGGTTGAACATTTTGGATAATCTTCAACCACGCTGTCATTGTATGATATGTCCCTCTCCCTCGACCATGCGCCATTAATGCTTTATTACAGTGTTCAATGATGATTGCTAACACTTCATGAGAGTAAATCTCTTTGATTGGGTTAAGATAGTAGACCATTGCATCAATTGAACTTTCTTTGAGGTTTTTTTGCGCAAGAGTTAAAATTTCAGCATACCTATTTTCATCTTCCAAAATAGCAATATAAAACTTTTTATACGATAAGTTTCCAATATAATTCTGAAAATCTAGGAGTTCATTATCAGTAAAATAATTTTTGAGCTCGTGATAATCATTGATGCTGGATTCTTTTACGCATCTCATTTTTAATGCTTTTAGGTATAAAACTGGTGTTTGAGTATAGGTTATAACGTTTAAAATCTTTCGAGCAAATTGTTCTGGATATTTCTCAAATACTTTTACAGCGATTTTTTCATACGATTTATAATCACTCAACTGATGAATCTTAGTGAGTAAAAGTTCTGCAATTAAGCTGTCATCAAGATAATAAAGCTCCGCTGTCTGAATATACTCACTATCTTCATGCAATAAGTTCAGTATATCCAGCTGGATAAGAGGGGGTAATTTGTCGATAAATTGTTTTGTAAATGTGGCGATTTCAACGGTCGAAATAATATTCTGAAAGAAAGAACTAAAGATGCTTAACGATTTCTCTTCCTCAACACTTTCGATTAAAAAAGAGATACTTCGTTGAATCTCCTCCTGGGAGAGTACAAGTGTATGAATTTTCTCAGAAAGATTATTAATAATAATAACTTTAAGATAGTCCAGTGCATTGTATAAAAATGAATCTCCAAATAAACAATAGTTATCGTCCTTAATTGAAGGATCTTTTAAAAGTGCTTTATAAATTGCCATACAGATAAAAAGAGCTTCATACAGTTGTGAGTTGGTAGCGTGAGCGATAATTTGTGTCTCATACTTTTCAAAAATTTCTTCTAAAATATCTTCATACGCACTCTCTTCAAAATCATAATAACTACGATTACATCCACAAGCATGATTTTCCATCCATTCCTCGGTATCAATGCTTTCAAAGTTATCAAATATTTCAGTGATTAATCTTTCTAAATCATTGGCTCCAATTGATTCTTTGACATCATTTTGAAGCTTAAAAAAGTTCTCAAATTGTAGATATATTTCGTCATTTTTACGTAATAGTTCATGAAAATAGGCTAATTTTTTTTCATCACTAATTGATTTTAGGAACGATTCATTGTGCAAAGTTTGTCCTTATATTACTTTTATGTGTATTGTACACGATATTATTCCCACCCAGAAAATAAGGGAATGTAGCACTTGGAATAAATTACAAAAATTATAACACGTTTTGGATTGTAGTGAAGGGGGCTTATGATGGTTTGCACGGTTGTTTCATGCTGGAATATAATTTGCTTATAGCTCGGGATGAAAAAAGCAGTAAAAACGAATTTGCGGGAAGCCTTGCGCGAGTTGGAAGATTTTAGACGAGGACAGGGGCGTATGCACCC
>JBAZTZ010000017.1:0-51670 GCA_041661705.1 Sulfuricurvum sp. | reverse complement strand
CCAAGAAGAATGGACTCAATAGTATGAACGCACTTATTGATGCCGTAAATGGAAATCCATTTTTGCCAGCTGTTGCTGTAAAATCTGTTACTTTTTAGGGGTTGGTGAGTGGTTACGGCAATTCTTAATCTTTCCGCTACCCAAGTTAACACACTAACAAATATTCAGCTGGAAACATTGACAGACGCACAAGTCAAAGCGTTATCCGATGCGAAGCTCTTGACCAATCTTAGTACAGATCATGTCCTCGCCCTTGCCGACTATATCAACTATATTCCTACTGATGTTGTCGATAATCTTACTCAAGCCCAAGTGGATAGTCTCTCGTATACGCAACTTCACACCTTGACAAAAGATCAAGTAGTTGCATTAAAAGCTGTCAATGTTGTGTTGGATTTTTCAAATCCTCTCTTTAATATCCAAGAAGATGCAGGAAATGTTAATCTTAATTTGATGAGTTCGATTGATACAACCACCATTTCCATTACCGAAATCCCAAGCTCCTCAATGGGTGCATTTGTAAAATCAGATGGAACCACAGCTCTCAAAGTGGGGGATACATTAACGCCGACAGAATTAAAAGGGCTTGAGTTTAAAACAGCTCAAGATGCCAATGGAACTGCAACATTGAAATACACCGAAGATGGTGTCGCAAATAACGTTGTTGTCAATATTGCGGCAGTCAATGATGCACCAGTGGTTAACGTGGCAACCTATTCTGCCCTACAAGCTACCAATGCAGCGGTAATCTACGATGCAAGTGATTTGGTGCACCAGTCTGGCGGAAGTAAATATATCGGAACTGATGTTGAAACTTCTTATTCATCCCTTGGTATTGCTCTCACCTCGATTGATACAACAAAAGGAAAATGGTATAGTTCTTCTGACTCTTATTATTATGGGAATTCTTATGCGACTTGGACAGAAATTACTAATGTTTCGAATACCCATGCGCTGCTGATTAATAGCTACAGCACTCTAAAATGCATCCCTGCCGATGGAGTCAATGGAGATGTTAAGTTTAGTTACCATGTATGGGATGGAAGCAATAGTGCTACCAATCTCAGTTATGTTGATATCAGTGCAACTGGCGCAACGGGTGGAAGTACCGCTTACAGTACTGGTACTGCTACTCAGGATATTGTACTTCCAAAAGGAAGTAACGTCATCGACACCATCGTCGATAATCAACACTCTCTTCAACTAGTAGGTTCCGTCAATATGGATTTAAGCAAGTTATCCTACGATCACAACTTATTAAAAATCGATGCAAAAGATGATGGAACCACCCCTGATACGATCACATTGACAGCTCAAAAGGTACTCGATTTCGGGGTAAACAACACCATAATCTTGGATATCGACAGCAAAGATACGCTAAATCTATCTGGATGGACGCAAGGTGCGACGACGAATGGATATGTCGCTTGGACGCAAGCGGTTAACGATGTTACTGCTACATTAAACGTACATACGGCAGTCATTTAATCCCATAGAGATTACTTTCCCTTGTTCCCACTCTCCGCGTGGGAGCAAGAGACGCGTTAGTAAGCTACTCTTTTTTCTCATTTTCAAGCTTTTTAATTCGTAAATGTTGTGAATAACTAAGTGCCAATAGGCAAAGTATAGCAAAGTCGTTGAGATGGTTATTTATAAATTCAGTCACGTTTAAACTCCTATGATTATAATTTCAAGTAGGGGGAACGGCTTACGCCATTCCTTTTAAAAGACTGAGTATCGTGAGTATTGCGATTGTGACTCGCAGTACCCATTCTATCGCGTCCCTTGTCTCCTTTTTCATTTGGAAACTCCTTACTTGATTTGCTACTTACCCTTGGGTTTTCGCATCCTAATTATAGCTAAAACCTTTTCTTCTTAATAGACTATCCCACTCCCGCCGCCATTCGCCGCATGAAATACCATAGAATTATTCTTCCTCGCATAAAATCGGATTAATAAATTTTGCACTGTCGGCTCAATGGAGGGTTTAAACCATCCGTTGTTACTAATAGCGATGAGATAGCGTGCATCGGGGGTATACAATTCTTCTCGTGTTGCTTCATAACAGATAGCATTACGAAATTTAACCCCTTTGATGATGAAATCGGTTGGTTTTTCCGCTGTCACAAAATCAGATCCTCCTCCAAAAATCGTACGATTTACCCATCCTTTTAGAAAAGATGGTAGAGGAACATACTCCCCAAAAGGGACGAGTATCGTTTTTTTAGCGAGAGTTACACGACCATGATCGAACAAATAAGAGACATTGTAATTGAGGTTATCTTCATCATAGAGCGTTCCTGTGAGAATGGCTATGGAGTTGGATCGCTCTTGTAAAGCTTTTATTAACATAGGATTGTGATTCATATAGAGGGTAAAAGCTGCTTCTGGGAGGACGACGAGATCATATTGTTGAGCGATGGCATCATCAATGAGCGCAAGATTGGTGTTGATAGTATCTTCAAGCGCAACGGCTTGCCATTTTAAATCTTGGGGAATATCAGTAGAAATGAGTTTGATTTTTAAGGGGGGCATGGGCGGTGGTGTATGGGAAAGTTGTACTGTTAGGGGAAGTAATAGTAATGGGAACACTTTTTTCCACTTTGAAAACGATGCGGTAGACGCTAAAATTGCTAGAACAAGGGCAAACTGCCATTTATCAAAGCCAATATAGCTCTCAACGAAAATAAGCTCTGGCTGCATCCAGTTGAAATCCATTGGCCACACAAAGGTGAGAGCAAAGAGGAAGAGGGCGCGCAACCAAGGACGGTGCGTGAGGGCAAGAACTCCATAGTATAGGGCGTAAACGAAGCCAAATCCGAGTGCTACGAGCAGTTGAGCCCATCCAAGTCCGTAATATTGAAAACTATATCCAATCCAATAGCACCACAAAAGTCCGATCCAAAAACCAGCAATAGGTAATGATACTTTGGGAGAGTGGAGAAGTCCATAGAGTGCACCAAGGGCAAGAAGGGTATTGAGGAGTTTGAAGGTGATATGAAAGTGCTCGAAATAAATAAAGGCACTAAAGCTAAGGGCGATCATTAAGGGGAGGGTAAGCCGTTGGAAAACGGTGGTTGCGTCTATTTTCATAGGCGAATTATAACGATGTTAATCTCTTTGTGAGTATAATGCGATACTTTTTTTCCGAAGGATTTCAATGGAAATTTTAACACAACTTCTCCCCTTTGTCTTTTTGATCGCGATTATGTATTTCGTGATTATTCGTCCACAACAACAACAAGCAAAAAAACATGCCGAAATGCTTGCTTCTTTGGCTAAGGGAGACAGAATTGTCACCAATGGTGGTTTGATTGTTGAGATCAAAAAAGTGGAAGAGGGCTTTTTCGCTATAAAATTCAATAATGATGCAGAAGGGCGCTTGGTAAAAGATGCCGTTGCTAGAAAGTACGAGGATGAAGCTTAATTTTCGCCTCGTTTTACTTATCATTGCGACACTGTTTGGAATCATTTTTTCACTCCCCTCTCTAACGCAAAGTTCTACGGGGGCAAAAGTAACTCTTGGTTTGGATTTGCAAGGGGGCTTGCATATGCTTCTTGGGGTCAAAACCGAAGAGGCTGTTACTTCTCAGCTCAAATCAGTTGCGTCAGGAATTGCCCGTTTTACAGAACATAACGATATGATTATTGATGGTCTCAACGCCGATGATGGAGCAGTAACATTTGAACTTCTCGATCAAGATGATGCAATGGTGTTGGATGGTTACCTCAAAAAAATAGAGGGAACCGTTGTCAAAGCATCTGCTGGAAATTACACTATTAGTATGACCCCGACAGCGGTTGAAAAACTGAAAGTACAAGCTGTCGATCAGGCAATCGAGACAATTCGTAACCGACTCGATCAGTTCGGATTGGCAGAGCCTACCGTAGCGAAGCAGGGTGTGGATAAAATCTTGGTAGAGCTTCCAGGGATTAAAACACAAGAAGAAGAGCAGCGTGCACGTGAGTTGATTTCTCGTGCTGCAAAGCTTGAAATGATGGCAATCGATGAAGATCGTGCAATTCGTGTCAAAGAGTTGAGTGAAGAGGAAGCATCAGGATTTGGAGATAAAATTCTCCTTGATGCTCTTGCGCCTGAGATGAAACATTTGGTTCGTGAAATTCCTATTTTGGATGGAACAATGCTCACCGATGCACAAGTAGGGTATGATCAAAATAATAATCCTGTGATTAATTTCACCCTCAACTCCGAAGGGGCACAGATTTTCGGTGATTTCACGGCTAAAAGTGTTGGTAAACGGCTTGCCATTGTTCTTGATGGGAAAGTCTATTCGGCTCCTGTTATTAATGAACGTATAGGAGGAGGTTCGGGTCAAATCAGCGGTAATTATACAACCGCTGAGGCGAACGACCTTGCGATTGCATTGCGCTCTGGTGCATTACTCGCCCCTATTTATATGATGGAAAAACGCTCTGTAGGGCCAAGTTTGGGTGCGGACAGTATCCGTGCTTCTCTTCTTGCCCTCGTGAGCGGGTTTGCATTGGTTATTGTATTTATGATGTTTTATTATGGACTGGCAGGGGTTATTGCAAACCTTGCGGTTGTCATCAATCTTTTCATTATTTTGGCAATGATGTCACTTCTTGGGGCAACACTGACCTTACCGGGGATGGCAGGTATCGTCTTGCACATCGGGCTTGCGGTGGATGCGAATATTATTATTAATGAACGTATCCGTGAGGGGATCCGAGCAGGTGTCCCTATTCGCCGCGCTATTGCCGAAGGGTACCAAAAAGCAATGCGTGCCATTTTGGACTCAAATGTCACCCAATTGTTGGCGTGTACGATTCTTTATGTTTACGGGACGGGTGCTATCAAAGGATTTGCAGTCACACTCAGTATGGGTCTTTTGGCTTCTATGTTGACCGCTATTGTCGGATCGTATGGACTTTATCAGTTCTTTATGGTGCGTATCGAAAAAAGTAAGAACTACACCTTATGGTTTGGTATGACAAGAAAGGTGGCGTAACTATGGAACTCTTTAAAGAAGACAAAGTTTATAATTTTCTCGGAAAGGGGAAAATCTTTTTCTTTGCATCGTTTGTCCTTTTCTTCCTTTCGATTGCGATTATAGCCGTGAAGGGATTCTCATTCGGAATTGATTTTACGGGTGGGACGGTCGTTCAGGTTAAATATACTCAAATAGCTCCTATTGATAAAATACGGGAGAGTTTGAAAACAAATAAGCTGTTTGAACACGCTAGTGTCACGGAGTTTGGTTCACCTCAAGAGATTATTATCAAAACTCCTGCCTCAACGGTTGGATTGAGTAACGATATTGGGGATACAACCAAAGAGATCCTCAAAGGGACGGGGGATTTTGAGATTCGCCGTGTCGATATGGTGGGTCCAAAAGTAGGTGATGAATTACGTGTCAAAGGGTTGACGGCATTTTTGCTGACCCTCCTTGCGATTATGGCAACCGTAACATTTCGCTATGAGTGGCGTTTTGCCCTTGCCGCGATTATTGCGATTGTTCATGATATCGTTATCACTTTTGGATTTGTCTCCTATTTCGAGGTCGATTTTAACATCGAAAGTGTTGCGGCATTGTTGATGATCTTGGGCTACTCTATTCATGATACCATTATCGTCTATGATCGTGTTCGTGAGCATATCGAGGAGTCTAAAAATACTGATTTTGTCATGATTATTAATGAAGCGGTATCGCGTACCCAATCGCGTACGACGCTTACCTCATTGACGGTCTTTTTAGTCGTTCTCACCCTCTTTATTTTCGGTGGCGATATTATGATGGGCTTTAGTTTCCCTATGCTTATCGGTGTTATCGTTGGAACCTACAGCTCTATCTTTGTTGCGGCACAATTGGTCGTATGGACAGGATTTAGTGTCGCAGGTTATCGTCATAAATTGGCAGAAAAAGTAAAAATTCGAGCTGAAAAAGATAAGATGCGTGCTCAGTTTGAGCAAGGCATCGTTTAAATTTCTTGGCTAGGGGGTTGTATCCCCTTGCTCTTTTTATCGAAAAATCTTCACAAACACAGACCTTCTGTATCTTTGCTATAATGTCACAACCACCGAACAAAGTGAACCGTCATGCAAAAACTCCCCATCGGCATCCAAACCTTTAGCGAAATACGAGAAGATGATTATATTTATATCGATAAAACTGATATAGCCTATAACCTTATAAACAGTTACAAATATGTCTTCCTCTCTCGCCCCCGACGATTCGGAAAGAGCCTATTCTTAGATACGTTGCGCAATATCTTTGAGGGGAAAAAAGAGTATTTCAAGGGTTTGGCTATCGAAGATAAATGGAATTGGGAAGTGAGCTATCCTGTGATTTTAATCTCTTTTGCAAGTGGGAAGATTGAAAGTAGAGCGAATTTGGATAAAAAAATCATTGAAGTTGTACAAGAGAATGAAAAGAAGTTAGGGTTACAATGCAGTGATGTAGAAAATGTCTCAGGATGTTTTCGTGAACTTATTATCAAAGCCTACGAAAAATACAACCAAAAAGTGGTCATCCTTATAGACGAATACGATAAACCCATCCTTGATAACATCGAAGATCCCGAAGTTGCGAAAAAAGTACGCGATGGACTGGTGAACTTCTACAGCGTCATAAAAGGGTCAGATGAATTCTTGCGCTTTGCATTTCTAACAGGGGTGAGTAAGTTTACCAAGACCTCTATTTTTAGTGGGTTGAATAATATAGAAGATATTTCTCTAAGCGCTAAATTTGGAAATATTTGTGGATATTCTCAAAACGATATAGAAACCTCTTTTACTCCCTACTTAGAAGGTGTGGATAGGCAAAAACTCAAAAATTGGTATAACGGTTACAACTTTTTGGGTAGTCAAATGTATAACCCTTTTGATGTTTTACTCTTTATACGCAATGGGTTTGAATACAAAAACTACTGGTTTGAAACAGGCACCCCTACCTTTTTAATGAAACTCATCGCCAAAAACAACTACTTTCTACCGAGTTTAGCAAATCTAAGAGTGGATGAAAGACTTCTCAATAGCTTTGACATCGAAAACCTTGATTTGGAAGTGGTACTTTATCAGAGCGGATATTTGACGATCGATAAAATGGAAGTTGATGAAGAGTTAGAGACGATAGAGTATCTTCTTAAAATTCCTAATAAAGAGGTAAAATTATCGCTAAACCAGTACATAATAGCGGAGTTTTATAAAGACAAAACGCCGGTTAAAAAAGATGTTTATAGAGCATTGAGAGATAAAAATCCAGATGCTTTCAAAGAGTCTCTAATCTCCATCTTCGCCTCCATCCCCTATAACCACTACACCAAAAACAGTATCCAAATCTATGAAGGGTTTTATGCCAGCGTGATTTATGTCTATCTCCAATCCTTAGGACTCACTATCATCGGTGAAGATGTGACGAACCAAGGGCGTATTGATCTAACTATTATTATGGATCAGGCTATTTATATATTAGAGTTCAAAATAGAGGGTAAAGGAAATGCCCTTGTTCAAATAAAAGAAAACAACTATGCTACCAAGTATCTTAACCACAACAAAGATATTTATCTCATCGGGATAGAGTTTGATACGAAAGAGAAAAACATAAGTGGGTTTGAGTGGGAGAAAATTAAGACCTGACCCGTATTTTCGTATTTTTTGAAATTTATATGATATACTTTGGATATACATGAGCGGAGGTGTTTTATGACAGCAATGATTTCAAAGTGGGGGAATTCACAAGGTTTGAGAGTTTCCAAGGAGATACTCCAAAGTTTGCATCTTGTTATTGGCGACAGGGTTGATGTTCGGGTGGAAGAGGATAAAATCATCATAAAATCAATTAAAAACGCCAGAGTGAAATATAACCTTGATCTATTGGTAGCCAAAATACCAAAAGAGTACTGTGCCATCGAAGAGATTTCTACGTCTATGGGGCGTGAGGAATGGTAGAAAAATATATTCCTCAAAGAGGGGATTTGGTTGTGCTCACTTTTGATCCGCAAGCAGGACATGAGCAACAAGGGCGCAGACCAGCACTGATAATCAGCAATACACTTTTTAATCAACGTGTTGGCTTGGCAATCGCCTGTCCTATCACCAATACAGATAGAAATTTCCCTTTTCATGTGAATGTTCAAAATGAAAATCTAAGCGGATTTGTAATGACGGAGCAAGTAAAATCGATTGATTATCGCGCTAGAAATGTAAAATTTGTAGCTAAAATAAATGAAGAAGTTTTAGATCACGTTTTGGGATTGGTCGAAAGTATTATTTTTTGAGATTCTGGGTAGTCTGCCCTCTTTATCCTTAATTATGATTGTTCGTATCGGACATCGTAAAGAAGTTTATTAACATTTAACGCCTGACTCCTATTTTATTGACTTATTTTATCTTTTTGGATACAATCACTTCATTAACTCGCTGCTCATCTTCTTGGTGAGTGTAGCCTCCCCTCGAAAGAGGGGTTAAGTCATAAAACTATACAAATGACTTTTCTAAACTTTCAAATACATTTTTATCAAGGTTTCCTGTTTTGTAAGCCAGCCTTTTAGCATCTATAGTTTTTACTTGACTTAGTATCGCACTATTTTGTTTTTCTTTAAAATCAATAATGCAATGAAATTTATCCTCTTTGATTTTTGACGTCAAAGGAATAGCCAAAAAAGTGTTTTTATTTATTTTTCTAAAAATCACTACGGGTCTTAGAAAATTCTCCCCTTTCCCATATACTTCATAACCAATATTTTGTCCAATAGATACAAACCAAATCTCCCCTTGTCGAAAATGTATACGATTTTTATTTTTATGAATCTCTTTTTTTATAGCATTCCAACTGTCAAAGTTTATTATCTCTTCCACTTTTTATCCCTTTTTTTGTGAGACTAAACTACTGTTTCGGTCGGAAATTATAGCATATTACCATAATAGGGTCTGATCCCATTATTATTTTATCACGGACAATATCTAACAATTTCTTTTTAATTTCCATAATTCACACCTCTCGCTTAAGGGACATCATGTCCTTTTAATGGGTTATTTGACAAATAACGGAACACTTTGTCCAAATAACAGCTAATTTCATGCTAAATGGACACTCTTTTCTTTAAGAATAATAATGTAAATGATGAAAAAGCATCGAAAAAATGACAATTTGACCTATAATTGCTTGAATTGATGCTTATAAATGGACAGTTTGCATGTTCCTTTAATAATTACTATTCAGTGTTTTTGTGCTACAGTGTTCCTTGAATAAATAGTTATATCAAAAAGGAGTATCTTTGAACAAAATCTTAATACTAATCTTATTAATTCTATTTTCTGGTTGTGCAACAAAAAACAAAGCATTTTTTAATATTAATGCAGGTGATTCAAAAGCATCAGTTATTGATAAACTAGGTTATCCAGAAGATAGACAATTTAATGGAAAACATGAGGCTATTCAGTACTGTACAACTGGAACAAGTTTTGGAGTAAGTACATTTGATGTTGTTTGGCTTTATGATGGAAAAGTCACCGGAGTAAATTCGTACAATCTTCATGGTGCTGGAATGTGTTCTGGTCATTTTGAAAGTGTTAAGTGGGAAGATGCTCCAAACCAAACAATCGAAGTTAGACAGAGATAATATATAACACACTCCCCTATGATTGAATCTCCACTTTTAAGATGTAAAAAACAAAAAAATATAACGGTTAACTTTAATAGGAGAATTTGTATTGCGTAATCATTTTTATAAATACACAGATATAAAAACAGCAAAAGCTATTTTAGAAAATCAAAGTTTGCGGTTTTCATCACCTTTACAGTTTAATGATCCTTTTGACACTCAAAATGAAATATTAACAAACTTTAATATGAACGAATTTCCAAGAGTGACTATGTCTGTAATTGAAGAGTATATTAAAAATGATTATCCACTTCCAAATCCACCCAATGACTTTGGAAAAACAATTCTTTTTTTGAGGGAAGGTACTAAGTCTCATGGCTACAAAAAGGATAAAATTGAAGGAATAATTCTACCATTACTTACGTATTTACGAGATGAACTCCAGAATGAAATCGAAAAACTTAATTCATCATGGAATGATTCATTAAAAGAATCAAGAGTTTTTTGTATGACAGAAGATAATGATAATCTTTTAATGTGGGCTCATTATGCAGAAAATCATACAGGTGCTGTTTTTCAATTAGCAACTTTAGCTGAAGACGATAATATGTTGTCTGCTGCTCGTAAAGTAGAATATAAAACAAAACTGATTGCTTTTTGTTCTCTAGAAGATCTCATCAAGCGGGTACTGTTTGATATTGAAGTTGATTTTTCAAATTTAAAATACAGTTCTCATTCGCATCAGAAATCAGAACATTGGTCTTATGAAAAAGAATGGCGAGTTGTGGATATGTGTCATTATAATCACAAGAAAGAACTTTACGTGGATCATAAGTTTGTGCCCAATCAACTACAAAATATATTCTTTGGTTGTAAAACAAAGCCAGAAGATATTGAGTTTCTCAGTAAAATAGCCAGAACAATCAATCCAACTATCGGTATATATCAATCGAAGAAAAGACCTCTCGAGTATGCTCTTGATTTCGAAAAAATATAACAAAGCCTCGGAGACAATAAATTACATGAAGGTGATTTATTGTATCAAGTCAGGTCGTTAGATTACTAAAAAAAAGGAAATGTTTTGTCACCAACTAACACACAGGTCAGGCGTTAAATATTAATACTAAAAACTGTAATAGACTCACTACAAATGGAAGGCTTGAAGAAAAAGGGGAACTGTCGATGTATGAAATAGCCGAACGTTTTGAGATGGAAGGGAGGGGACTTTTACAAAATAGGGTTCTGCCCCCATATTTTAGCAGTTTATTTTTCGGGTAGAATCGTAGACGAACTTAGAAAGTTTAAAAGAAGTATTCCCAATGAGCAATCAAGGATTTATTAAAAGGGCTTGTTTATGGATAAAATAAAAGAGTTGCATCATACAGTTGACTATAATTCCTTTTTGGTAGAGATCAAAAATCAAATAAAGATTTCGCAGCAAAAAGCATTTAGTGCTATCAATCAAGAGATGATAATGCTTTATTCTCATATTGGTGCTATGATTGAACAAAAACAAAAAGAGCTTGGTTGGGGTGCAAAGGTTATCGATAAATTGAGTCAAGATATTTTGCGTGAGTTTCCGAATATGAGCGGATTTTCAACGAGAAATCTCAAAAGAATGGTAAGGTTTTTTAAAGAGTATAAAGATGATTTTGAAAAAGTGCCACTGACGGTGGCACAAATTCCTTGGACTCATAATATTATCTTGATAGAAAAAATAAAAGATAAAAAATTGCGATATTGGTATATACAAAAAATCCTTGAAAATGGCTGGAGCAAGGACGTTTTAACGCTTATGATTAAAAGTGAAGTCCACAAACGAGAAGGAAGTCTCGTTTCTAATTTTAAAAATATTTTGCCTCCGCTTGAGAGTGATTTGGTGCAGCAATCGTTTAAAGATCCGTATCGATTTGCTTTTTTACCATTTGAAGCTTCGATGTTTTGTCGTCGTTGAGCTTAAAAAAGGGAAATTTAAACCTGAATATTCGGGACAAGTGAATTTTTATTGCAGTGTTGTTGATGGTGTTTTAGCTCAAAAAGAGGATAAACCTACTATAGGATTGATACTTTGCCAAGAAAAAAATGAGATCGTTGCAGAGTATTCGTTGCGAAATATGTCGCAACCTATTGGAATATCAGAATATCAACTGACTGAAATTTTACCAAAAGAGTTCGAGTCTTGTTTACCAACGATAGAGATGATAGAAAATGAACTAAAGAGTAATTTGGAAGAGTTGGACTAAACGGAAAGTTGCTGATTTAATCGTGCACTTATCGTAAATGAGATAGAATCACCCACAACTATATAAATATTTTAGGGTCACAAAAGATGAATTATTCCCCCTCGACTATCGAAGCAAAATGGCAAAAATTTTGGGCTGAAAACAAAAGTTTTGAGCCAAGTGAAGATTTCACGAAAGAAAAAAAATACATTCTCAGTATGTTCCCTTTCCCAAGTGGACGGCTGCATATGGGGCATGTGAGAAACTACACCCTTAGCGATACATTCGCCCGTTATTACCGTCAACAAGGTTTTAATGTTCTTCACCCTATTGGTTTTGATAGTTTTGGTATGCCTGCTGAAAATGCGGCGATCAAAAATGGGTCTCATCCCAAGGGTTGGACGTACGATAATATTGATTATATGAAAAAAGAGTTCGCATCTTTGGGTTTTTCTTTTTCAAAAGAGCGAGAATTGGCTACGAGTGATGAACTGTATACGAAGTTTGAGCAGGGCTTTATCATTGATATGTATGAAAAAGGGCTCCTTTATCGCAAAAAAGGGATGCTTAATTGGTGTCCTCATGATTTGACCGTTTTGGCGAATGAGCAAGTGGTGGATGGATGTTGCTGGAGATGTGATACTCCTATTGTCAAAAAAGATATGAATCAGTATTATTTTAAGATTACCCAATATGCGGATGAGCTTTTGGATGACTTACACAAACTTGAGGGTGGCTGGCCCAAACAAGTGCTTACAATGCAAGAAAACTGGATCGGAAAATCGAACGGTTTGGCGTTTGATCTGTTTTTTGATGAAGCTAGCAGATTGAAACTTGCCTCAAATTTTGATCGTTTTGATGTCTTCACAACGCGCCCTGATACGATTTATGGAGTTTCGTATACGGCGTTAGCCCCTGAACATCCTATTGTTTCTTATATGATGGATAATGCTTTATTGAGCGATGACGTTGTTTCTCAAATCAAAGAGATGAAAAACAGTTCCTCTATTGATCGACAAAAAGAGAAAAGCGGAGTTCCGCTAGGGCTTGAAGTACTTCATCCTCTCACGGGTGCAAAAGTTCCGGTATGGGTTGCCAATTTTGTCCTGATGGATTACGGCAGCGGTGCAGTGATGGCGGTTCCTGCTCACGACGATAGAGATTTTGATTTTGCCAAGAAGTACGATTTACCCATTCATGCGGTTATTAAACCTTTAAGTGGTGAATTGGATACGAGTAAAGCGTATACGGAAGTTGGGGTACTGTTTAATTCGCAACAATTTGATGGAATTAACTCAAAAGAGGCTCAATCTAAAGTAATAGAGTATTTTGAGTCTGAAAAAATCGGACAAAAAACGACCAATTATAAACTCAAAGATTGGGGTGTATCACGTCAACGTTATTGGGGTGCTCCTATTCCTTTCGTCCATTGTGATGATTGTGGTTTGGTGATGGAGAAAAAAGAGAATCTTCCGATTGCGCTTCCTCATGATATTGAGATCACGGGAGAGGGGAATCCTCTCGAAAAACATCCGACGTGGAAACATTGTCAATGTCCACAATGTGGAAAAGAGGCGATTCGTGAAACCGATACAATGGATACATTTGTCGAATCGAGCTGGTATTTCTTGCGCTTTTGTGCATCACCAAAAAATTGGGAGAGTGAAGCGTTTTCTCAAGAGCAAATTAAATACTGGATGCACCCTAAAGGGCATGAAGGTGTCGATCATTACATCGGCGGAATTGAACACGCTATTTTACATTTGCTTTATGCGCGATTTTTTACCAAGGTATTTCGAGATTTGGGATACATCGAGTTTGATGAGCCGTTTGAAAAACTGTTGACGCAGGGGATGGTTCTCAAAGATGGGGCAAAGATGTCTAAATCCAAAGGCAATACCGTTGACCCCGATGCTATTATTGAAAAATATGGTGCAGATACGGCACGTCTCTTTATCCTCTTCGCTGCTCCTCCTACCCAAGAGTTAGAGTGGAATGATAGTGCGGTTGAAGGGGCATTTCGGTTTTTGAAGCGTTTTGCTGATAGAGCGCAGTATGTGAACAAAAGTAATACTCTACAACGTATCAATCACGCTAATCTCTCAAAAGAAGAGAAGCATGCCCGTAAAAAAGTATATGAAGCACTTAAACGTGCGCAAGACGTGTATGTTGAGCGTTATACCTTTAATACAATGATCGCAGGGTGCATGGAGGCGATGAATGCGTTGGGTGAGCAAAACAATCGTGAGGTGTGGAGTGAGGGATATTGGATTTTAGCTTCAATTTTAGAGCCTATTATTCCCCATTTGTGTTGGGAACTTTCACATACCCTTTTTGGCGGGAAGAATTTGGGTGTCCAAGTCGTATGTGACGAAGTTTTTGAGGTTGATACGCTGACTCTTGGGGTTTCGATCAATGGGAAAAATCGCGCTTCTATTGAAGTGGGAGTCAATGAAACTCAAGAAACAATTATCGACATGGCTAAAGCCTCCGTTGAAAAATGGATAGAGGGAAAAGAAATTCTAAAAGCAATCGTTGTTGCTGGCAAATTGGTCAATTTGGTCATTAAGGGATAGGGGTGAAGTTACTTCTTGTTTTTATACTTCTTGTAACGATGAGTGGATGCGGTTATGCTCCTGCATCCCATTATGCAAAGATTGTTGTTGGTAAGAGTGTGAGTACAGAAGTAGTGATACGAGCGGAAGATCCTCAGAATACGGTTATTATCAAAGATGCGGTCGATATGGCGATAATTACAAAATTTCGGACGGCATTGGTCAGTAAAGGGACAGCAAATACACATTTGAAGTTTCAGATTTCTTCGGTCTCTTTTACCCCTTTGCGGTATGATATGAATGGGTATGTTGTTACGTATCGTACTACGGTTGCCATGAGTATTGAGCGAACGTCAGCGGTCGATAAAGGGAATTATAATGTTTCGGGTGTCTATGATTTTAATATTGAGCCTAATGCTATTATTTCGGATCAAGCTCGCTTTGATGCTATCCGCTTTGCTTCACAAAAATGCGTTGATGCGTTTAGTGCACAAGTAGCATCTCAAGGTAGAAAATCTCTTAAGGAGTAGATAGTGACGATTAATCAAATTGTACGAAATACAATAGAACGGTTAAAAATAGAGGGAAAATCTTGGACTCCTGATCTGTATGCAGAGGCATTTTGCGCGGAAGCTAAAAAAGCTGGTATTGTTATGGAAGAGTGTAAAGGGGTAGATCGTTTTTTATCGCTACTTGATAAAAAAACGCAAGAAGAACTCAAGCAATATCGTGTTCGAACGACAGCAGAATTGCTCCGTTTTTTGATTTCAAAACTTGGTCGAATGAATCCTAATGAAGCATCAATGATGGTAGATTTGTTCATATCACTTGTCCGAGCAATGGCACAGAGTATTGATATTCTTCATAATCCAGAAGCGTCAGCATTGGCAAAAAAAACCATCGCTATACTCGAAGGGCAGGGGGGAAAAACTCAACTTGAACTTCTAAAGCAAGCGTGGGAGAACTTTGCCAGCATCTATGACGATGAATTTTTGATGAAACTTTCTCCATACGGACAAATAGATCGATTTAATTTGAAAAAAACGGTGGAAGGGTTAACACCCTTATCGGCACCATCCTCCAAAAATGATTTTACAAAATTTTCTTCTTTATTGATGCTAGGGCTTTCTCCCTCTATCGCTCCCCAAATGAATGACAAATTAATGGCTTTGACGCAAAAGGTACAGGGTGATCCTGAATTTATTTTGGACACAACTTTTGAGCGCGAGATAAAAATAGCAATTTCGATGCGGATTGCTTTGGATAAAAAAAATGTTAATGATATGCTTAAGGTTCTCGATACGCTACTGGGTAAACTCTCCGTGCAGCTGATTGATTTGATTGAGAGAAGCGATATTTCCAGTAGTGAGATTAAAGAGATTCGAAAAGATCTTGAAGGATTAGGGGATGAAAATACAGGAGATTTCAAAGTAGCCCATAAAAAATTATATACTATTGCTACAACACTTGAAGAGAAAGTCGAGGTTCTTAGCAAGGATTTGAAAGCGCATAATGATAAAGTGATGAAAATGGGAAGTCGTATTGCAACGCTTGAAGAGGAATTGGCAGAAGCTACTCAGGCATCGCGTGAAGATTTTTTAACCAAGCTCTATAACAAACGGGCATTAGAAGAATTTATGGCACAAAAAGAGGCTGATTATGAACGATATGGTCGTAATTATTGCATTGTGATGTTCGATCTGGATTATTTTAAAAAAGTGAATGATACGTACGGGCATGAGGCAGGGGATGCAGTACTAAGAGCCTTTGCCCAAATACTCAAGAGAGAAGGACGTACCAATGATATTATTGGTCGCTTCGGTGGAGAAGAGTTTGTGGCACTTTTAGGGGATACGAATATGGAAGGGGCACGAAATTTTGCCAATAAAGTACGTGAACATATCCAAGATGCGAGACTTATGTACCAAGATACACGGATACAGCTTAGTGTTAGCGCGGGTCTAGCACCTAGGGATATGTATCCATCTCTTGGCAGTACAATGGTGGGGGCGGATGAAAAATTGTATGATGCGAAGAAAAAAGGGCGTAATCGCGTCGAGCCATCATGAATTTAGAACTTTTTCTCTCTTCAAAACCACTCTTTTATGATGTGATTGATCTTGAGCGTTTTCCGAATGCTTTTGATAAAATTGAGCACTATTTTGAGCTTCCCAAAATAATTCACCTTGTCGGAACGAATGGTAAGGGGTCCACGGGACGATTCCTAGCTACAGCATTGCATCGTGCAGGAAAAAAGACAGGACACTACACCTCTCCCCATATCCTGAGATTCAATGAGCGAATTTGGATCGATGGGTGCGATATTTCGGAGGCAAAGCTCGAAGATGCCCATCAAAAGCTTTACTCTCTATTGCCAAAAGATATTGCCGAGTCACTTAGTTATTTTGAGTATACGACACTCCTTGCCCTCGTGGCGTATGAGGGGTGTGAATATGTTGTCCTCGAAGCTGGGTTGGGGGGAGAATTTGACGCAACCAATGTTTTTGATAAAGTATTGACTATCTTTACCCCCATTGATTTTGATCATCGTGCTTTTTTGGGGGATACGATTGCCTCCATTGCGGGGACGAAATTGCGCAGTATGCAAACAAAAGCATTGATGGGCAAACAGACTTATATGGAAACGAAAATCATCGCACGTCAGATTGCGACCCAAAAGAGTTGTGCGTTGTTGTGTATTGATGGAATGACTACCGAAGCAATCAAAGAGAACGCCTCAACCCTTGCTCTCAAAAATAACCTTAGTGATTATTTGCGTGATAATTTGGAACTTGCAATGGCGGCTTTTGAGATTTTGGGATATGAGGCTACGACAGAACTTTTCGATCAAGAGGCTCTTTTTGGGCGACTCACCAAAATACGAGAGAATATTACCCTTGACGTAGGACATAATGCTCTTGCGGCAAAAGCAATCGCCGAAGCGTTTACGGGGCAAAAAATAACGCTTATTTATAACACCTACGCCGATAAAGAGTATCGAGAAATTTTGGCACTTTTATCGCCGATCGTTGAGAAAGTTGAAATTATTGAGGTGAATGAAGCTCGGATAGTAGAGAGAAATTTGCTTGAATCGGTGCTTCTTGAATTGGGAATAGCGTATAGTATGTTTGAAGTTTTGGATGATAATAGAGAGTATTTAGTTTTTGGCAGCTTTAGTGTGGCGGAAGAATTTTTAAAGAGGATGAAGAATAGCTAATGTCCCAACCAAAATTTTATGAATATTTAAAAAACAACCCGAAAAAACGGTGTGATATTATCCTATGTGAAGATGTCAAAGAAGCCAGTGAACTTTCCGATGTGGCAACATTTTTGGAAATAGAGACACTTGTATTTCCCGATTTTAGAGCATCGTATATGGATGATTTACGCCCCTTTAGTGAAGAGTTATTTGCCCTTTTTGCTGCATTAAGATCGTATTACAGTGCCAAGAAAAAGCCGCTGATTATTGCCCCTCTTAAAACACTCCTTTATCCTCTCCCACATGCTTCATTACTTCAAAGTATGAGTATTGAGTTCGCGTCACGTTTGGATTTGAAACACTTAAAAGAGACACTGCACCGTTGGGGGTATACCTTTGTGGATATGGTGGAGATGGAGGGGGAAATTTCTCATCGGGGTGATATTCTCGATATTTTTATCCCTAATACTCCTAATCCCTATCGTATCAGCCTCTTTGATGATGAGGTTGAAGAGATTAAGATGTTCGATGTTGAGACACAGCGAACGGACAAGGAAGAACTTGCTTCTATTGAGGTTACGAGTGCTTTTTTCTCTCTGAGTGAGGAACAGGGAGGAGTGTTTGATAAGGCGATCTTAAATGCTAAGAGTGATAGTTTTGTCAAAGATATGGCATCGCTGGGCTTTTGGGTATTAGGGGATGAGGGGGCTGATTTTACCCTTGGTAAATCGTTGATGCGTCTTCATGAGATGAAAAGCGCTCTCGATGAATCGTACGGCATGGATTTTCCTGTTATCCCTCGGTGCCATTTGGAAGTGGCAGTGCTTCCTGATGCGGTGCGTTATCAATCCCTTATCGCCCCCAATTTTCAAACGCTTCGAAGTGTCCATAAAAATAAAAAATTCACTTTGATTGCCGCGAGTGAAACACAGCTCAAAGCCGCAGGGATCTTTGAACTCAGTGGGATGAGCGTCAAAACTTTGGGAATCGTCCTTAATCTTATCAGTGCCGATGAGGTGATTATTTCTCTAAACCGCCATGAGAAGAAACGGCGTCGTCGTAAAACGTCGATATTGCTCGATGATCTCAAAGTGGGCGATTACGTTGTTCACGAAGAGTACGGTGTGGGAATTTTTGTCGGGATTGAGCAAGCGGAAATTCTTGGTGGTATCAAAGACCTTGTCGTAATCAAATATATGGGGGATGATAAACTTCTTCTTCCTGTTGAAAATCTTGATACGATTGATCGTTATATCGCCTCGGGTTCTCTCCCCGTTCTTGATCGTTTAGGTAAGGGAAGTTTTGGAAAACTCAAAGAGTCGGTTAAAACACGCCTCTTGAAATAGCCTCAGAAATTGTCGGAATTGCCGCGAGTCGTGCCCTTATCAAAGCGCACGTTATGCGTAGCGATGCAGGGGAGTTAAAACGGTTCCAAGAAGCTTCAGGGTTTGAGTATACTGTGGATCAAAGCAGTGCGATTGCTTCTATTGTGAATGATATTGGCTCGGGTCACATTATGGATAAGCTCCTCAGTGGTGATGTCGGATTTGGAAAAACGGAAGTGGCGATGAATGCTATTTTTGTGGCGGCGCGTGGGGGGTATCAATCGCTCCTCGTTGTCCCCACGACACTTCTTAGCTCTCAGCATTTCAAATCCTTGCAAGAGCGCTTTAAAGATTTTGGGATTCGTGTTGCGAAGCTTGATCGTTTTGTGAGTGCCAAAGAGAAAACGGCGACTCTTAAAGCCCTCTCTAGCGGTGAGCTTGATTGTGTTGTCGGAACCCACGCTCTCTTTGGGGTGAGCTGTGCGAAGCTGGGGCTTGTTATCATCGACGAAGAGCATAAATTTGGGGTGAAGCAAAAAGAGAAACTCAAATCGCTCTATGAAAACGTCCATCTTCTCTCTATGAGTGCGACCCCCATTCCTCGAAGTTTGAACCAAGCGATGAGTTCGATTAAGACGATGTGTGAACTTCTGACCCCTCCGAGTGAGCGATTGGGGGTGCGAACGTTTGTTAAAAATTACGATGAGAAGCTTATCAAAGAGGTGATTTTACGCGAACTACGACGTGGTGGGCAACTTTTTTATGTTCATAACTCCATTGATTCGATGATACTCAAATCGGGAGAGCTCAAAGCGATTCTCCCCGATTTGCGGATTTTAATTTTGCACTCTCAAATCAGTGCGGCAAAAACGGAAGAGGAATTGGCGAAGTTTGCCAATCGAGAGTATGATCTTCTCCTTGCAACCTCCATCATAGAGTCTGGGATTCACATGCCTACGGTAAATACGATGATTATTGACGGGGCAGATCGGTTTGGTATGGCGGATTTGCATCAGTTGCGTGGTCGTGTCGGGCGTGGACATATTGAGGGGTATGCGTACTTTATCGTAGAGGATAAAGATCATCTTACCGAAGAGGCGAAAAAACGGTTGGTTGCTCTTGAATCCAACTCATTCTTAGGAAGTGGATCGATGCTTGCCTATCACGATCTCGAAATCCGTGGCGGTGGAAATCTCGTAGGGGATGCCCAAAGCGGTCATATCAAAAATATCGGCTATTCTCTGTATCTACGAATGTTGGAAGATGCGATCAAAATTCTCACGAATCAGACAACAACGATCAAAGCAAAAGTAGATATTAAGCTCACGGTGAGCGCCTTTATCAGTGATGAAGTGGTACGAGAAGATAGGCTTCGTCTGGAACTTTATCGCCGTCTTAGTCACTGTGAAAATTCAAGTGAGATTTATGAAATTTTAGAAGAGGTAGAAGATCGTTTCGGAAAACCCGATATTCCGACAAAGCAGTTTTTCGAGATTATGGTAATGAAATTGTTGTGTATCGAAAAGAAGATCAAAACGGTGAGCAACTATAACCAAAATATCGGTATCGAATATATGAACGGTTCCAAAGAGAGTTTGCAGAGTAAGAGCAAAGACGATGATGATTTGATTGCGACCGTATTGAACTATCTTCGTAAGAGTAAGAATTAATATCAGTGCTATTGTATTCTTATAATCCTCGAAGAGTATAATGCCAATAACAAAACTTTAAAGGGGTGGTGGTGGATAAAAATATAACAATGGAACTGTTAGGTGAAGCAAAGAAAGCGCATATCAAATGGACACAACGTGCAAAGTTGTTGATTGAAGGGTTGCCGATTGATGAGTCTGCCATACCACTTAGCAGTACTGATTGTGCTTTTGGAATGTGGTTTTATGGCGAAGGTCAAAAATTAAATGCACTAGGAAATATGGGATGCTTGGGCGATATAGAGAAAGCGCATTTTATTCTTCATGATCAATATATGAAAATTTTTAAAATCTATTTTGCGAATACGGAACGTTCTTTTTTCTCTAAAATTTTTAGTTCAAAAAAGAAAATATCGGAACAAGAAAAAGAGATGGCAAAAGAGTATTTTGTAAAACTTCAGGCAGCTTCCGATGAAGTGTTAGACGTAATTGGAAAGCTTGAACGGCGTTTGTATGCCATTCCTCAAACTTCATTTGACGCTGTTTAGTATTCAATATAAAAAGCCACTTGACTTAAGTATAATAAAAAATTAGTATAATACTATAACTTCGTAAAAAGGAAAAATCATGGAAAAAGCCGCTATATTGGAACACTTGGGTGCAGCAAAAAAGGCGCATCTTAAATGGGTTCAACGTGCTAAGTTATTGATTGAAGGATTGCCGATTGATGAAGGTGCTATACCTTTGGGTAGTACTGATTGTAAATTTGGACAGTGGTTTTATGGTGAGGGTCAACAATTAAATGCCTTGGGAAATATGGGATGTTTGACCGACATTGAAAAAGCACACTCGGTATTACACGATCAATATCTCAAAATTTTCAAAATCTATTTTTCAGATGATCACCGTTCTTTTTTCTCTAAAATTTTCAATACAAAGAAAAAAATATCAGCACAAGATCATGCGGAAGCAGAACTGTGGTTTGCTAAACTTCAGGCAACTTCCGAAGAGCTATTGGGATATATTGGTAAAATTGAGCGTCGTTTGTATGCTATACCTCAGAGTTCGTTTGACGTTAGCGAAACTGGAATTTAGGTAGAGACGGTTGAGCTTTTGTCCATTTTATGATTCCCAAACATGTCATTCTTGCGGATGGATGGATTTACCCTATGCACAGCAATTGAAGCAAAAAGGTGAACTTTTACATACTCTTTTAGACCCTTTTGAGCCACAACTGTGGTTAAGACCAACTCCCAGTTCGATTAAGGGATTTCGCAATAAAGCAAAAATGGTTGCAACACCGAGTTTAGAGGGGGTCGTATTGGGACTCTCGGATGAGGTGAGTTTGATAGAGTGTCCTTTGTACGATGAGAGTATGCAGCGTGTTTTGAACCAAACTCAAGCTTGGCTGAGAAATTTGGGGATCAAGGGGTACGATGTCAAAAAGCAAAAAGGGGAACTTAAATACGTTTTATTGACGCATAGTAAGTTTGATAACTCCATGATGTTGCGTTTTGTTCTCCGTTCTCATGGGGTTGTCTCTCGACTTCAAAACGCTCTTCCTGATTTGATTGCTCTATCACCTGAGCTCAAAGTAATTACCGTTAATATTCAACCTATTCACATGGCGATTTTGGAAGGGGATGCGGAGCTATTTTTGACTGATGAGACGAGATTGGAAGAGAGACTTAATGGTATTCCTCTCTTTATTCGCCCCAAAAGTTTTTTTCAAACCAATACGGATGTTGCGGCTAAACTCTACAAAACGGCGAGCGAATGGGTCAACGAGAGTGACCCAAAAATAATATGGGATCTTTTTTGCGGTGTTGGTGGATTTGCCCTTCATTGTGCAACACCGCAGCGCTCTATTGTGGGAATCGAGATTGAGAGCGAAGCGATTGCGTGCGCTAAAATATCCGCCGAGCGTATTGGTTTTGAGAATTTACAATTTCAAGCATTGGATGCGATGAGCTTTACCGCAGAAGCCGAAGGTATTGCAGATGTGATCATTGTCAATCCACCGCGACGTGGATTAGGTGAACAGCTGTGTAAGTGGCTGGAGAAGGTTGCCCCATCACGAATACTCTATTCAAGTTGTAATGCACAAACTCTTGCCCGTGATTTAGAATTTTTACACGGTTATAGCGTTAAGAGAGTGCAATTATTCGATATGTTTCCCCATACCGCCCATTATGAAACGTTAATAGAATTGGTACAAAAGAACTAAAAGGTTATTGTAAATACCGTTCCTTGTCCAATTTGTGAATCAACCACAATCCCAAGATGATATTTATGACAAATCATCTGGATAATATTTAAACCAATTCCAAACCCCCCATTCGTCTCATCAAAACGGGTATATCGGTTAAAAATCTGGCTTATTGCCTCTTTTGGTATACCAATTCCCGTATCTCGTATACTCAGTGAAATGGCAGTAAGGGTAATCGTAATTTCTCCCGATGGCTTATTGTATTTGATTGCATTGGATAAAAGATTGTCGATAAGCCGAATCATATTTTCACGATCAATCTTACAAATGGCATCCGTTATATCGGTATGGATTATGATCTTTTTTGCTTCAGCGATAGGGTTGAAATACTCAATTCTTTCTTGAAGAAGTTCACGTATATCAAGCTCAAGATCGTAATGATTGATGTGGTCGTGCATCAATAAAAAAGTCAGGTCGTTATAAAGATTGGAAATAGTTCGCGATGCAACTGAAATCCTATTGATATGTTTACGTTGCTTGGGGGCTAATGAATCTTGGTTTAGCTGTTCAATACTCATAGTAATGACAGAAAGGGGTGTATTAAGCTCATGCGTTGTATCACGGATAAATCGGTCAAGCTTATTGATTGCGTCACGTATGGGGTACATAAACAGTTTTCCCAGCACATAAATGACGGTTGATAAAAAGAAAATGGAAAAAAGCAAAAAGAGATAAATGCTTTTGCGGGTTTGTTTGAGTTGAGAATCGATACTATTGGCTTGTATGACAAGATAATGAATTTCTTTCAAATATTCAAGGTCAATAGTTTCAATGTAAAAAAAATGGCTTTGATATTCAAAATATCCCATAGAGAAGGGAAAGGTAGAATCGGGAGAAGAGGTGTAGACGATTTCTTTATTTTTATTCAAAAAGGTGATCTTAAATCGTGGATCACGGCTAAGATTTTCCTTGAGCTCATTCATATCTTTGGCATCAAAAATTCGATCATGCAAGTTTCCAGCATAGTAGAGCATCGAATCACGGCGTAAGTCACTAAAAATATTTTTTTGATAGTAGTAATACATTGTTGAGATGATTAAAAGAAAAATGGTATTAAGAACGATAAAGAGGGATACAAATCGAATAAGTGATTTTTTTTCAGGAGAGTACAATCTGATACCCTTGCCCACGAATATTGGAAATGGTCTCTTTACCAAGATGTTTGCGTAAATTTTTGATGTGAGTCCGTAAACTCTCTTCACTGGCTTCTTCATCGAAATCCCATGCCGATTCAATAAACGTTTGGGAGCTGATAATTTGATTAGAATGAGTTAAAAGAATTTTAAGAATCTTTGCCTCTTTACGTGGTAGGATGATTTCACCTCCCTTTGTATAAAGTTTTCCAAGCTTGGAATCAAAATGAATCTCTTTGGTAATGGGAATGGGTTTATCGGTGCCAAGTGGAGAGGATCGTTTCAGTAATGCTTGAATACGTAATCCTAATTCTTTGAGCTCAAACGGTTTTTTGAGGTAATCATCACAACCTGCTTCGTATGCGGTAGAGAGATCGTCGATAGAATTGAGAGACGTGATAAAAATAGCAGGGGACTTTTTATGATGTTGGCGAAGTTCTCTCAATACATCAAATCCGTTATGATAGGGAACTTTGACATCGAACAAGAATAGATCAAAGGTTCTTTCATAGCCATAATCCATGGCAGCATCTCCATCATAAACACACGTAACGCTGTATCCTTTTTCACTTAAATATTCTTCGAGGATAGAAGAGAGGGTAAAATCGTCTTCAAGTAACAGTATTTTTTGCATAGTGATCTCTTTTAATCTGTATAAAGTTTACCAAAACGGTCAATATGGGTCAAATAAAGGCGCAAATCAAATTCGAGCTGATAGTAATGAGGTTCAATGTGAGTACAAAGGCTATAAAAAGATTTATTGTGTTCTTTTTCTTTGAGATGGGCAAGCTCATGGGTGACAATCATTCGCAAAAAGGGTTCAGGAACTTTTTTGAAGAGATGAGAGATCCGAATTTCATTTTTTGCCTTTAGTTTCCCCCCTTGGACACGAGAGATGAAAGTATGGGTTCCAAGCGCTGAGTGTAGATCACGAATTTTGGTATCATAGAGCACTTTGGAGAGTGGGGATGAATTGCGAAGATGACTATTTTTAAGATCTATCACATAGTCGTAGAGCGTTTTATCGCTGAGATAGGGGTGTGTTTTTGGATACTTCTTTAGAAGATGTTCTCCAAGAATATTGTTCGTGATGAGGCTTTGAACCTGATCACGCGTCTCTTGGCTATAGTTGGTCAAATATTTAAGCGGTTGCATACGCAATTATAGTATAGTTTAGTTACATCCCTCTCGATTTTTTAACCATTTCATCGGAAGCTCCTTCAGTTTACAGCCACTTTCTCTTTCAAGACAGAGCTTGCAGTAAATTTAGGAACTGTAGTCGCTGGTTTGCTGTAGGTTTTATCAGTTCCAGGAACTTTTCCCTCTTTAGCTGCTTGCAAGGCAGTTTTAAATGATCCAAACCCTTGGAGGGCTACCTCTTCTTTGTTGGATAGTGCTTCTGTAATCGCTGTGACTACCGCTTTAATAGCTTCATCCGCTTGTGTTTTAGAAGAATATGTACCACATTGTTGAACTAGTTCCACAAATTGAGCTTTATTCATGATTGACATCCTTATGTGTTGTGTAAATTAGAGTGCAATTATACCACGTACGCGGTGTTAGAGAGAATTTGTATGGCATTTTGACATATAAAAAATTGGTTTAAAATCATAGTACGAAAAGTGCGGCTAAAATTATCGGATTTGTTTATGAAATATAGGGGTTTTGGAGCTTTAAAACTAAGTTATAGTATAGTTGCAATTAATGCAAACGCCAGAGGTTTATCATGCAAAATCCACGAATTGGCGATTTGGTCGCAAAGATAAAAGAGCTTGAACTGGAGTTGGAAGCAGAGCTTCACGAAGAGTATGAAAAATTTACGTGTGAAATTACGAAAAAACGAGAAGAGCTTCTTTCATCGTATCGTCACGATCGTGAAAATATTTTTAGCTATATTTTTAGATCCCCGATTTTACATATTGTGAGTGTTCCCATTATTTGGATCGTTTTATTACCTGCCATCGTATTAGACGTATTTGTTTCTATCTATCAGTGGAGCTGTTTTCCTATTTATAAAATTGATAAAGTAAAGCGAAGTGATTATATTGTTATTGATCGTCATCGACTTCATTATTTGAATCTGATTGAGAAATTCAATTGCCTTTATTGCAGTTATTTTAACGGTTTGATGGGATATATTAGTGAAATTGCCGCACGTACAGAACAATATTGGTGCCCGATTCGTCATGCGTCGAGACTTAAATCAATACACGGTAACTATAAACATTTTTTTGATTATGGGGATAGTGAGAATTTTCGCGAAGGATTGAACGATTTGAGAAAAAAGTTAAATGAGGAGAAAAAGTGAAAATAGCGTTTATAGGGGATATTGTTGGTCGTCCAGGACGGGTAATGATTAAAGAACATCTGATGAAATTGCGTCGTGAACATGAAATAGATTTTGTCATCGCCAACTATGAAAATGCCTCACATGGATTTGGAATCACACCGAAAAATGCAAATGAGCTTCTCAATATGGGAATTGATGTAATGAGTGGCGGTAACCATACGTGGGACAAAAAGGAAATTTTGCCACTCTTGGAGACTCCTCAATTTTTGCGCCCCCATAATTATCCGCAAGGAGTTGTGGGGACAGGGTGTCGTGTATTTGAGGTAAAGGGTGAAAAGCTTGCTGTCTTGAATCTCATGGGTCATTATGGGATGCCGTATACGGATAATGTTTTTCGATGTGCACGTGATACGGTATCGCAGTTAAAAGAGGAGGGGATAGAACACATCTTTATCGATTTTCATGCGGAAGCTTCCAGTGAGAAGCGTGGGATGCTGATGCTTTTACAAGGTCAGGTCAGCGGACTTATCGGAACTCACACCCATGTTGGCAGTGATGATTTTCAGATTGCTAAGGGGACAGCGTATCTTACTGATATGGGGTTAAGTGGCTGTCGGGACAATGTGATCGGAATGGAGCAAAAAGTGCCATTGGAACGATTCCTCACAGGGGTATCGGGACGGTTTGAAGTTCCTGAGAAATGCAAAAAGATTCTTCAAATTGCTATTATGACATTGGAAGAGGGGAAATGTACCGAAGCATTCAAGCTCAAAATTTTCGATGATAGCAGAGTGATGCGTACGGATGCGTGGATTGAACAATAAATGGAGCTTCATAATTCGTTGGATCTTTTTAGAGCGTTAGAACGGCTCAACCTCCTCGAAAATTCTCCACCAATGTGGTGGCCAGCATACGGAACATTTGAAGTTGTAGTGGGGGCGATACTCACTCAAAATACACAGTGGTCTCGTGTCGAAATATCGTTAGATAATCTTCGGGAGCGTAAACTTTTAACTCCAGAATTGCTTTCTCAATGTGATCGTGAAGTATTGATGGAGTTGATCCGTCCCAGTGGTCTTTTTAAAACCAAAGCCCAAACCCTTATCCGTCTCTCTCAAGCTATTTGCGATGAATTTGGCGATTTTGAAAGCTTCTTTCTCACTGTTGATCGTGATTGGATATTATCCCAAAAGGGGATAGGTCCTGAAACGGCTGATTCGATTCTCTGTTATGCCTGCAAGCGTCCTGTAATGGTTGTCGATGCGTATACGGCACGATTACTGCGAGAATTTGGATATGGATTTGAATGTTATAATGATTTGCAAGAGTGGTGTGAGTACGGATTGCGAGAAATGAATAATGATTCTGAATTAGCTACTTTTTTCGCACACTTTCATGGGATGATTGTCGAGTATGTCAAACAGAATGCAAACGGTAAAGCGGTTATACTTTCACTCTTATTAGATAAATTACAAGGAGAATAAAAATGCGTTATTTCATTTTTTCGATAGTGGCTATGGCTCTTTTGGGTGGATGTTCAGCCAAGGAGTTTAATGATGGTATAAATGATGGGGTTAGCGATGTTACAAGAGTTATTCAGGGAAAAAACTAGTCAAAGAGGATTTTAAAAGACCTCTTTGACCCGTCCAACTTCGCCACTCATAAGTCTCACTTTGATACCGTGAGGATGCTTGGGTGAGGAGGTTAGAATATCACGAACAATCCCCTCTGTAAGAGAGCCAGTAGACTGATCTTGTTTAAGAACAATAGTGACTCGCTTGCCAGATTGAATATTTTTACGTTCAGTTCCATTCATATTAATCTCTTAGATTGAGCCATGAAGGGGGGTTGTCAAAAGACAATTCACTTTCGTGCCAGTCGCTTTTTTCGCCATGGCGTGCATGAAGCTTGCCATCAACAAGGTGATATTGTAGTCCAGTTACATTACTGGTCAGTTTTTTGCCTTGTGCAAGGGCTTCTAAAACGGCTTCTCTGCTTTCCATAGTGGTGTATCCTTGAAATTGGTTCTTTAAAATACTTATTAGCGTCTTGTGTGGAATGGTTTAGAATGAAGAAAGTGGGAGTGTTGTGAACTAAGAAATAATAGATCGGGCAGAAGACCTGCCCGAGAAGAGAACTTACAGTGCTGTAACGTTTTCTGCTTGAGGACCTTTTTCACCTTGACCAACAGTATAAGATACTTTTTGACCTTCTTCAAGTGAAACACGACCATAACCTGTACGGTTAATTTGACGAAAGTGAACAAACAAATCTTTGTCTCCGTTATCTTGTTGGATAAATCCAAAACCTTTTTCGCCATTGAACCATTTTACTGTTCCGTTGATTACATCTGCCATAGTAGACCTTTTTGTTAAAAAATACACCCCGTTGCCGTGGTGGTCGAAAATATAAAGTGGAGTATTCTTAGAGCGGGCCGTACTGTTAACAAAAGGTCTTCAATAGTGAGCTAGCCAAAGATGAAACTCTAAATCATCTTTCAATCCCTGAATTATAACTGAAAAAAAATAAAAAAGCAATAAAAATATAAAAATTAAATTCTTGATTGGTTAAACTCGTGGGAAAATGAGGGTTAAAAGATGACAAATAGAATAAAAGAAGAAGAAAATATTTACGAAACAGATGCGTTAGTCTCGCAATATTGCGATTTTCAATATGGGGAAGATATTTTTGGAGTTGAGAATTTTGCAAAAGTATGTGCGCAAAAGGCGATTCAATATACTAGCGAAACGAAACAGCAAAAAGCCTTAGATTTGGGGTGTGCGACTGGGCGTGCTTCGTTTGAGCTAGCACGATGTTTTGAACACGTGGATGGAGTTGATTATTCCCAAGCCTTTATTGATGCCGCAATAGAGTTACAACAAAATGGTCGTATTGCTTATGCTCAAAATGGTGAGGGAGAGTTGAAGAATCATAAAGTCATTACTGTTGATGAGTATGAATTTAAAAATTGTTTAGCCAATGTGAGTTTTTTTCAAGGGGATGCGTGTAATTTAGAACCTCAGTTTAGCGGATATGATCTGATTATGGCGACGAATTTGATTGACAGACTGTATGAACCACAGTTGTTTTTGAAAAATATTCATGAGAGAATTGTCAATGGTGGCAATTTGGTGCTTACTTCTCCTTATACGTGGCGAGAGGAATATACGGCGAAAGAGTTTTGGATAGGGGGCTATACGGATGAACAAGGGGGCGAAATCTCAACACTTCAAGGGTTAAAACAAATATTGGAAGAAAATTTTGATCTGCTAGCTACCGAAGATGTCCCCTTTGTGATTCGTGAAACGTCACGTAAATTTCAACATACGATTTCACAAATGTCGGTTTGGCGGAAGACGATAAAGACTACACCTTCGACTGCACGGTAATCTTCGTTGCCTCAAAAAGTTCACACGCTCGTTGAATCATTGGCTCTTGAAGGACATCGGAGCCATCGAACTCTTTTACACTTACTTCATCACATTGACTCACACAGCTTCCTACGCCGATTTCGACATCTTCAACCATGGATGAGGGGTCTGTGATAGGGGTTGGCTTTGGCTCTTCTTGAATTTTTGGCTCTCTTGTAGGTTCCTTGGGCGGTGCAGCTTGAATATTGTGCGAACACGGTTGAGATTTTATCTGTGTCTCCACTCCGTAAATTTCACGGACAAACTGACGGATAATAGCGTAGCTGTGTCGTAGAAGCTCTTTGTCATTACCTTCGGCACAACTTTCCCACGTTAGAACACCTTCTTCATACGATACATAGCGAATAGAACTTTCGAACGATTTGGAGAGGGCAGCATCTCGATCACGGATTTTGTCACATAGCAGGTCAAACGGTGCTTTCCTCAATGGTGTTGGGGCAATACGAGGGGTAGTTGGTTCGGTTAATTGGGCATTTTGAGGTGGAGGAGTGCTAAGTGGTGTACGCGACTCCAACGATTCGATCATCTCATCAATCTCTTTGATCTTCAATGCTTCAATCATCTTGAAGAGGATGAGGCTAATGACAAATCCGCCATCGGCATTGAGGGCAAAGAGAGTTTTTGAATCACTTAAAATCCGAAAGAATCGCTCAATAATAAGGGGGCTAAAGTGGTGATCTCCCTCATAAAGACGATCTTTGAGATAGGCGATAAGTTCATCAACAACCATTTCCGATTCGTACGCTTCAAGCTCTTTTATCATTCCGACAAGGGTAGAGCGATCTTTGGCAAATACGGCATCAAAAAGAGCAGTTATAGTTTCAGGATCAAGAAGTCCGAGCATATCGGCGACTGTTTTGACATCTACGAACCCTTTGGAGTAGATAATCGCTTGATCGAGGAGTGTGAGGGTGTCGCGCAAACTTCCAGATCCACTACGTGCCAAAATATCAAGAGCTTCGTTTTGATACTCGATATTTTCAAGGTGGAGAATATGACTGAGATGGTGGACAATATTGGGGTGACTTATTCGTTTAAACCGAAAATGTTGCGTACGGCTGAGAATAGTCGGAGGAAGCTTGAGGGGATCGGTTGTAGCAAGAATAAATTTTACATATGATGGAGGTTCTTCGAGGGTTTTGAGGAGGGCATTGTGCGCCTCTTTGGTGAGCATGTGGACTTCATCGATGATAAAGATTTTAAAATTTCCACTGGCAGGACGGTATTTGGTATTTTCGATGAGGTCACGTATATCATCAATCTTGCGACTCGATGCGGCATCCATCTCAATAATATCAATATGTCGCCCCTCATTTGCCATGGTACAGTGGACGCAGACATCACACGGACTGGAAGTTGGACCATTTTCACACATCAATGATTTGGCAAAAATACGTGCAGTAGAGGTTTTCCCCGATCCTCGGAGTCCTGAAAAGAGATAGGCGTGGGAGAGTCGTTTGGAATCAAGGGCAAGGCTGAGTGTTTGGGAAATACTCTCTTGACCAATAAGCTCTTCAAAACGTCTTGGGCGGTATTTTAATGCTAAAACCTCTGAATTTTGAGCCATACGCTTTCCTTTATAATTGTAGCCATTCTTTGGCAGTACGACGAAGCCCTTCAGGATTTTCAGAGGCAAAAAATTTGAGTTCTGTTTTCTCAAATCGCTTCGTAAAATCGTAATGAGCCTCTAAATATTCGACGATCGCTTCGCCTGAGTGGATGAGGGTACTTTTCCCCTCAAAATAGGACTCTATCGCTTTTGCAATGAGGGGAAAATGGGTACATCCGAGGATAATCGCATCGGGAGCTTGGGTCAAATGTCCGAAATAGTGGCGCAAAGTACTTTGGAGAACTTCCCCTTCATACAACCCCTCTTCGACGATTGGAACCAGTAACCCTGTCGCAATAGCACTAAGATTATGGTATCCAAGGGCATTTAATCCTTTTTCGTAAGCACGTGAATTGACCGTTGCTTTGGTCCCGAGAATAAGGATACTAGCATCTGTGGATGGAATTGCATTTTTGAGTGCCAATACTCCTGGATCAACTACCCCAATGACATCATGATCACTTTGAAGGCGCATTTCATCCAATGCGTAAGCACTGACGGTATTACACGCCGTGATAAGTAAATCTATCTCAAAGTTTTTAAAAAATTCGATAGCTTCAAGGGCGTAGCGGATAATGGTATTTTGATCTTTGACCCCATAAGGGACGCGGGCAGTATCACCGAAGTAGATGATCTCTTCAAAAAGGTGATGTTCCAATAGGGATTTGACGACGCTTAATCCACCAACACCACTATCGAAAACACCAACACGCATTTATTTACTCGACTCGTTCATGCTATCAAGAAATTCGGTGTTGCTTTTGCTCTTGAGCATGGTGCTGTAGAGGAAACGTAACGCTTCCACTTCATCCTCTTGTTTGTGCAACATTGAGCGGAGGATAAAGACTTTTTGCAGTACATCTGTACCCAAAAGAAGCTCTTCTTTACGTGTTCCCGATTTGAGAATGTCAATAGCAGGGAAGATACGACGTTCTGCGATTTTGCGTCCAAGAACGACTTCGGAGTTTCCTGTCCCTTTGAACTCTTCGAAAATAACTTCATCCATTTTGCTTCCCGTTTCGACGAGTGCCGTAGCAATAATCGTTAAACTTCCACCGTTTTCGATGTTACGTGCAGCACCGAAAAATCGTTTTGGTTTGTGTAGCGCATTGGCATCAACTCCCCCTGAGAGGACTTTTCCTGAGCTTGGGGTGACGGTATTGTACGCGCGGGCAAGACGGGTGATGGAGTCAAGGAGAATAACGACATCTTTACCTAGCTCTACGCGACGTTTTGCTCTTTCGATAACCATTTCAGCCACTTTTACGTGGTTTTTGGCTGGTTCATCGAATGTGGAGCTATACACTTCCCCTTTGACGGAGCGCTCCATATCGGTTACCTCTTCAGGGCGTTCATCTACGAGGAGAACCATTAATTCTATCTCAGGGTGATTGTTCGTGATCCCGTGCGCAATCTCTTTCATAAGCTCTGTTTTTCCCGAGCGTGGAGGGGCGACGATAAGACCGCGCTGTCCTTTACCGATAGGGGAGAATAGATCCATCATACGACCTGTGAGCTTGATTGGTTGATATTCAAGCTTGATTTGTTCCAGCGCATACAAAGGGGTGAGATTTTCAAATAATGGACGTTTTTTGGATTCTTCAGGAGGAAGGTAGTTGATTGCTTCGACTTTTAGAAGGGCGTAATAACGCTCTTGGTCTTTTGGCGCACGTACTTGACCCGTGACAATATCTCCATTACGGAGAGCAAAACGGCGAATTTGGGTGCTAGATACATACGCATCGTGCATCGAGTCGCTGAATCCTTGATCGACAGCACGTAAAAAGCCGTAGCCATCTTGCATAATTTCCAAAATGCCCGTAAAAAGGATGAATCCACCCTGTTGTACTTGAGTCTTGAGGATTTCAAAAATCAAATCTTGACGTTTAAGCTCATTGGGATCTTCGACGTTGAGAGAATTAGCAATCTCTAAGAGGTCTTCAAGCTTTTTGGTTCGGAGACCTTCAATAGTAAAGCCTTCAACAGGGGTATGTGTACGATTTTTGGAGTTATTTCGAGGAGTAGGGGTTTTTACGTTTTCGCTCATTAGTGAAGAAGCCTTAATGTATGTAAATTTGTGCTGACAGGAGAAAGTTGTAGGTTTTGTTGTGAAAGCATTTATTCGTTTGGTGACATTATAATCAATGGGGGATGGGTTGTCAAGTTTGAGAAGAATTTTGAAATACTATAAATGTTGTGATGGTTTTGTGATAGTTTAGGCATAAGATTGCTCAAATATGAAAATCTTTGAAATAGTACACAATACATGGAGGTAATAACAATGGCAAAAAGAGTAATAATCGTGGATGATTCCCGCGCAGTAGTGGCTACGGCTGAGTTGGCACTGGATGGATTGATTAGCAGTGGAGTGATTGAATTTAAATCTTATTTGAATCCATTGGATTTATTGAGTGCATTGCAAGCAGGGAGTGAAAATTTTGATTTGCTCATCAGCGATGTTAATATGCCTGAAATGAATGGGTTGGATTTGGCACGTTTGATTAAAGCCGATGCTCGATTTACGACAAAACCCATTATTGTTTTGACAACCGAAAGTTCAGAGCAGATGAAAATGATCGGTAAAGAGATCGGAGTCACAGGCTGGATGGTCAAACCGTTTGGCGAAGAGAAGCTCGTTAAAACTCTCAAAATGGTTTTAGGGGTATAACAATGGCGCAAAACATTGTCCAATCACGAAAGGAACGGTACCTCACTTTTTTCCTAGGAGAGGAACAATACGCAATCCCAATAAATCATATAAAAGAAATTATTGCGATGATGAAAGTGACACAAGTTCCTAAAACTCCCCACTATATGCGCGGTGTTATCAATTTGCGCGGTTCAATCATCCCTGTAGTAGCTACACGTCTTCGTTTTGGAATGGATCTCCAAGAAGAAACGATGCACACGGCTATTATCATCGTCGAAGTGGATAAAGTAAATATTGGATTTATCGTTGATCGTGTTGAAGAGGTTGCTTCTATTGATACGGCACTTTTGAGCGAGCCTCCAAAATTTGGAAGTAATATTGACATCGATTTTATTTGTTATATGGCACAAATTGATGAAAATGTAGTAATGATTTTGGATGTACTCAAGCTTTTTGAAGCCGATGAGTTGGTAGGCTTGGAGCAAATACAGCAAATACAAATGCGTGAAGGAGAGTGAGATGAATTGGTTAGACAATATGGTATTGCAAAGCAAATTGATATTATTAACGGCTGTTATGATGGTTGCATTGGCAATAATGGGGGTTATGGGATACAAAGCAACCAGCGGTTGGGGATCGGATGTTACCTACATTGGAGATGGTGTCGTCCCTTCGCTCGTCAACTGCGGTACGATGCGCAACGGAGTACAGATTGTTACTATTCAGATCAACCGTGCCCGTGGATTAAATGGTAATTTAGAATTAAAAGAAAAAATGGCGGATGCGTCAGACCAGATGCAACAAGGGTTTGAGCGTATCGACAAGGGGATGAAGGGATATATAGAAACTCCTTCTAGTGAAGAAGAAAAAATAGCGTGGGATAATTTTTTACCTGAATACGAACAATGGCGCAAGAAAAATGAAGCTTTTAGATCAGAGGTTGTGGATGCTATTGTCAGACATGATGATCCTGTACAAATTGAGGAGCTTTTCACTAAAATGACCGCGCATATCGAGAGTAGTTCTAAATTGAATAAAAGTATGCAAGAGAAGCTCCAAAAAGTGTATGACATTAATAAGAAAAACATAGCAAATGCTAGTGCTCAAGCAAAAGAAAAATCTTCTTCCTATAAACAAATGTTTATACTGCTTATTATAGTATCTATGATTTTGGCAGTTATTTTGTCCACTCTTATCATTCGTTCCATTACCCGCTCTATTACGGCTAGCGTTACTTCTATCCGTGATGGCGCACTGCAAATTACGTCGGCTTCCGATCAAGTAGCCGCATCATCTTCCTCTCTTGCTCAAGGGGCAAGCGAACAAGCGTCAAGTGTAGAAGAGGTAAGTGCAACTTTAGAAGAAAGTACAGCGATTAATACACAAAATACCGATAATGCACGTCAAGCGGATATTTTGGCTAAAAATGCCAATGATTCAGCGCGTGCAGGATTTGAAAAAGGGGAACAGCTTTCTCGTTCCATGCACGCTATTACTGATTCAGCGGCAAAAATATCGGGAATCATACGAACCATCGATCAAATCGCATTCCAAACGAATCTTTTGGCGCTCAATGCAGCCGTCGAAGCGGCGCGTGCAGGTGAACATGGTTTGGGCTTTGCGGTCGTAGCGGATGAGGTGCGTAATCTCGCTCAACGTGCGGCATCTGCTGCAAAAGAGACTTCGGTGATTATCGAAGAGGTTGTCGGTCAGATCAAAGAGGGAAATCAAATCGCCCTCGCAACCCATACCTCATTCCAAGAAATTGTCGAACAGTCGAAAAAAGTTTCTAATCTTATAGGTGAGATTGCCATTGCCGGTAAAGAACAAGCTGAGGGGATGACTCAAATCAACCAAGCGATGGGGCAAGTCGATCAAGTCACCCAGCAAGTTGCTGCAAACTCAGAAGAAGCGGCTGCAGCTGCGGAAGAACTCAATGCTCAAGCTACCTCGATGATGGAAACTGTACGAGTACTAGCTCAAATGGTTGGAATGACTACGGATGCTCCGATATCAGCGTCGAAAGCAAAAACGCTTCGTCATTTAGAAATCAAAGCACCTGTGAGCCATCGTAAAACCATCAATATTCCTAAAAGTAGAGGCTATTCGACGAAAGCAGATGATATTTTCCCTCTCCATGCCGATGATTTGAAAGAGTTTTAAGAGCAAGCTATTGTAGCATTATGAGATTCTTTTGAGACTTTTTTTCTTTATTATATGCGTCAAAGTGGAAAATAAAGAGAACAGTGCCGTCAATTAAAATATTTTAGAGCTAAGTCAGGATGTGAGTATGATTAAAAAATTACAGAAGTTTTCCCTTCGATTAACCGTGTTGTATGTTGAAGAAACGATTCTCTAAGAAAAGAAACAGCGGGGGTATTCAACTCTTTTTTTAAGCGGGTTGATTTAGCTGCCAATGGAAAAGAAGGATTGGAAAAATACAATAATACCCCTTATGACATCGTTATTACAGACATCAATATGCCGATTATGAATGGAATTGATATGATAGAACGTATTCGGGAAATCAATCCTGAACAAAAAATTATTGCAATTTCAGCCCACGATGAAACGGCGATACTTCTTAATATTATTCGCAAAGGAGTGAGCAGTTTTATTCTTAAGCCTATTAATCTTAATGATATGATAAGTGTACTTTATCCTGTTTGTCGAGATGCAGATGCTCAAAATACTAATATTGAACTTTTCGATGCCCTCCAAGCAGAACGGAAAAAACTTAAACAAATGGTCAGAATATTGACTTCGTATTTGCATACCGTTACCATCAAAAATGATCAACTTGGTGAACTCTCTACTCACATGAATACAGAAGAAAAATCACAACTTTTAGAGGAGTATTTTGCGAACGATGAAGATCAAGGGGATGAAAAAGTTGTTTTCATTTGGGATGATTGTGAGGAAATGAAAGATTTATTGAGTGAAATTCCCGATGAACTTGCGAACTATACCCAAAACAATCATCTGAGCCATATTCACAAGACGCGTGATGATATTTTGAAATTATCCAATATTTTGTTTCGTTATAGTCCTTTTTTGGATCCCTTGGCAGAAAGCTTGGAAATACTTTCCCGTATTATTGGAGAAGAAAAAGATTTTATTGCTATTCTTGATAATAAACCTGAGCAGATAATCAACCTTTTTGATGCCATTTGTATTGATCTAAGTATTTACGTCAAACGCTTTACCTATGAGAGTATGGCGATGAAAAATATTCACCATATCCATCAACCTACTACTTTGAGTATTCAGCAAATTATTACCCTTATTCATCCCGATGAGAACAATGAGGAGGGTGATATTGAATTATTTTAAAAAATGTGATCCTGTCAGTATAGCAGTGCTAATTGTTTTGATCGGATTGTTGGTTCTCATTCGACTCAATGAAGGGTACTTGCTTTTTCATGTTATTGTTGAATTGTTTGCCGTTATTGTTGGAATTATGATTGCCGTTATTGCTTATTATATGCACACTTTTACCCGCAATAACTTTCTCCTCTTTTTAGGTATTGGTTTCTTTTGGGTCTCTTTTTTAGATTTGTTTCATATGCTCAGTTATCATGGTATGAATCTATTTTCGGATGCTTTGACACCCAATACTTCGACAACCTTATGGATTTTTGGTCGTGTACTATGGATTATAACCATTTTATTAGCCCCTTTTGTCTTATTTAAGAGAGTCTCTTCCCGTTTTATTTTTAGTGTTGTTGGTTCACTCTCCATTGCTATTTATCTAGGTGTCTTTAATGGGGTTATGCCGATAATGTATTCTACGGAGGGATTGACACCAGTAAAAATCACACTTGAGTACACAGTAATACTCTTCTCCGTATTTGCTATGTGGATTTACTATATCAAGCAAAATATGTTTAATCCAACGATGTATCGGATGATGCAGCTGTCTTTAGTGTTTGGTATTGTGGCAGAAATTTGTTTTACCCTCTATGCTACCGATGTTTATGGAATCATGAACTTTACGGGGCATATTTTCAAATTTCTTTCGTATTGGATGATATTTCAAGGTGTTGTGGTTGCCGCACTCAAAGAACCTTTTTCAGTGATGGCAAAAGCATCCAATACTTACGATACGATTCCTGTATCCGTTGTGGTTGCCGATGGTGATGGGATAGTGCGTCAGGTTAATCAAGCAACAACACGATGTTTTGCCAAATCATCAGAGGATTTAGTGGGACAGGATAATCACGATATTTTACACCCCTACGGTATTGCCAAATCAGAATGTGTCGTGTGTCAAGCTATTGCACTCAAAAAACAGACAACCGTTGAAGTTGCTTTTGGAAAACAGCACAAACAGTACACAGTAAGTCCCATAGAAGTAGAGGGTCAAGTAACGGGAACACTTCAAATTTGTACTGATATGACCGAGCGTAAAAATTTTGAAGTTGCTCTTCAGTGTGAAAAAGAGACGGCACAAAAATATTTGGACATTGTGGATGTTCTGATACTGGTCATAGGTATTGATAAAAGAGTACAATTGCTCAATCGTAGAGGATGTGAAATCATCGGATACGATTTCGATGAGGTCGTGGGTAAAAGTTGGATTGAGAACTTTTTGCCACGGCGGTTTCGCCAAGAAATCATGGAAGTAAGTGACAAACTGATGGAAGCTAATAAAATAGCGAGCTACCATGAAAATCCTATTTTAACTAAAAATGGGGAAGAGCGACTCATCGCATGGAGAAATACGCCTCTTTTTGACCAAGAAAATAACTTTATTGGTATTTTATGTTCAGGTGAAGATATCACCGATATACGTAAAACGCAACAACAGCTCAATGAGAGTGAAGAGTTTTATCGAACTATTTTTTCATCCGTGAATGAAGCTATTTTGATTTTGCACGATAATATCATTACAGATTGTAATGAACTGGCATTGGAACTTTTTGAAAAAGAAAGTTTTGAATTAATCGGGGCGAATATTTTCGATTCGGCAGATAACATTGAGTGTCGTAGTGAGAGTATGCGCTTTCATTTAGAAACTGCCTATCGAGGGATGGACACTATCGCCGAGTGTTCGCTTACTTTGCACACAAAAGAAATAAAAGTAGTGGAATTCACCCTCTCCAGTTTAGGAATGACATCTGAAAACAAACTTATTATGATCGCACGAGACTTGACTAAAAAGATTGAATCTGAAAGATTATTCAGCCTTCAGACGCGTCAAGCACAAATGGGAGAGATGATTTCGATGATTGCTCACCAATGGCGACAACCTCTCGCCATTATTAATGCTATTACGACTCAAATGCGCTTTAAAGAGTACATGAACGGCAATGAAGATTCGATTGAACAAAATAATCTTATAAAAATAGAAGAGCAGTGCACCCATCTCTCGCAGACAATTTCTGAATACAGAGATTTTTTCAGACCCGATAAACCGAAAGAGTATTTCGAACTCTCTTTATTGTTACTGCATGCTCTCAATTTGATTGAGCACACGCTCAAAAATCAGGGGATAGAAATTGAAAAGGTTATTGGAAATGCGCCCAAGATTTTCAGTTATCGAAACGAAATTTTACAAGTTTTGATTGCTTTGTTGAAAAATTCATTGGATGCTTTTGAAGATAATGAACGTGAGAACGGAAAAATTACCCTCACATTAGAAAACGATGACACTTACTGTATTTTAAGTATTCATGATAATGCAGGAGGAATTACACCTGAAACTATGAATAAACTATTTATTCCCTATTTTACAACGAAAAATAAAAACGATGGAACAGGGTTAGGGCTTTATATGAGTAAGATGATTATTCAAGATCATTGTCACGGTATCTTAGACGTGCACAGTCACAACAGTGAAACAACATTCACCATAAAAATCCCATACGAAAAGGAAAAGTATGACGTTTAAAAATAAATTGAATCGAACCATAGAAAATGCAAAAGGGATGAGTGTTCTCTATGTTGAAGATGAAGCATTAATACGAGAGAACAATAAAGTTTTTTTGGACACTATTTTTTCAGAGGTAGAAACTGCATCCAATGGAGTTGAAGCTCTTAAACTCTATTCGCAAAAAGCCTTTGATATTGTTATAACTGATATTATTATGCCTGTGATGAATGGGGTGGTTATGGTACGAAAAATAAAAGAGTTAAATCCAAACCAGCCAATTATCATCACCTCTGCATCGGAAGAGAGCAGCTATCTATTAGAACTTATCAATCTAGGAGTGGCGCAATTTCTACTCAAACCTATCAAGACGGAGCAAATAATCTCGATTCTCAATGAAGTTGTGAACAATATTTATAATCAACAAAAAGTCGATGAATTGACTGTTCAACTTAAACAAGATTTACTTCACCAAACAACTCTTTTGGAACAATACAAAGAGGTGGTAGACGCATCCAGCATTGTGACTAAAACCAATATTTATGGAAAAATTATTTATGCGAATGATCAATTTTGTCAAAAAACGGGTTATTCTCTGAATGAAATACTCTCTAACAGTCACAGAATTATCCGTCATCCAGATATGAGTCGTGAATTTTATGAAAATCTTTGGAAAACGATTTTAGTCAAAAAAATATGGAACGGTACTATCAAAAATATCAAAAAAAACGGTAAAAACTACATTACGGAAACAACAATCAAGCCTATTTTGGATGAATTTGGCTTTATCCTTGAATTTATCAGTATCAGTCATGATGTGACAGAATTGTATGATGTCAACGAAGAAATATGGCAAACACAACATGAAATGCTCTCATTATTGGGTGAAGTAGGGGAGACAAGGTCACAAGAAACAGGCAATCATGTACGGCGTGTGGCACGATATTCTAAGCTTTTTGGTGAATTATACGGGCTTGAAGAAGAGCAGGTACGTTTGCTTTATAGCGCTTCTCCTATGCACGATATTGGTAAAATCGGGATTGCGGATGCGATTTTATTAAAACCCGGTAAATTGGATTTTGATGAGTATGAAATCATGAAAACCCATAGTAGCATCGGATATGATATTCTGAAACACTCAACTCGCCCTTTGCTTCAAGCTGCGGCGATTGTTGCCCTTGAACATCATGAAAAATGGGATGGTTCTGGCTATCCCAATGCGGTTTGTGGTGATAAAATTCATATTTATGGACGAATCGTTGCTTTAGCAGATGTCTTTGATGCCCTAAGCTGTGAACGTGTTTATAAAAAGGCATGGCCGATTGAAAAAATAATTGAATTGATTGTCACTGAACGTGGTCGTCATTTTGATCCGACATTGGTGGATCTATTTATGGATAATATTGATAAATTCACTGCCATAGCACTCAAATACAAAGATTAGAAAGGGCAACCATGGCAAAATTTAACGAATTTAAAAATCTATCCGTCTTATATGCCGAAGATAATACAATGTTACGAGAAATTACGGAAAAAACATTACAGCTTGTCGTGGGTAAAGTTCATTCCGTAGCCGATGGACTAGAAGCACTCAATATTTATAAAAATAACCCTATTGATATTGTCATTCTCGATATACACATGGGTGATTTTAGCGGTATTGAGGTTGCAAAAAAGATCCGAGAAGAGAATGATAAGATCCCGATTGTTATCGTTTCAGGCTCCATAGCAACTGAAGATTTATTGGCGGCTTGCAAACTTAATTTGGTTGACTATATTCACAAACCCATAGAGTTTAATGCCTTGGTCAAGGTGCTGTATTCAGCCGTCGATCGTCTCCAATCACATGGTCTTCTACTAGCAAAAATCAATGATAGCGTATCGTATGATTATTTTGCAAAAGCCTTTATACGATCTAATGGAGCAAAAATTTCTTTGACTAAGAATGAGATTCATGCAATGGAATTACTCCTCTCCAATCGAGGGCAAATTATTCCGTATGAAATATTTTCACAAGTTTTGGATGAAGTGATGACCGACGGGGCATTAAAAAATTTAATTCTTAGGCTTCGGAAAAAAATGGGTGATGACAGTAATCTTCGTAATTTAGCCAAGATTGGGTATTCTCTTGTTTAAGGCTACAAAATATAAAGAAGTTCACGAAAAAGAGAAACATTTCATAAGATTAGAACGTATGCTTCAAAGTAAATATGTTACGTACTTGGGGATGATTTTTGCTATTATAATCGTTTTTCTTGTTTGGACATTCTCAAAAGCATACTTTGACAATCGTAGTCAAGAAGTGTTTGAAAATCATGTGAATGAAAATTTAAATTCTACCGAACTGCGTATTCAGAAGTATGAAAACGCATTGCGTAGCGGTGTCGGGTTCTTACAAGGGAGTGATTATGTGAGCCGTGATGAATGGTATCATTTTATCCAAACCCTTGATCCTGAGAAATACTATCCAGGGATTCAGGGGATTGGATTTGCGATGATGTTTCTTCCTTATGAAGCAGAAACTATTGAGCATACAATGCACGCCAATGGCTATCCATCTTTTGCGCTCAAACCCAAAGGTGATAGAGACCAATACAGTGCTATTCTTTATTTGGAACCTCTCGATAAACGAAATCGTAGTGCTATTGGCTACGATATGTTTTCAGAACCCGTTCGGAAGGAAGCGATGGAAAGAGCTAGGGATACAGGCTTAGCCGCAATTTCTGGAAAAGTAAAATTGATTCAAGAGATTGATTCGGATGTGCAAGCAGGATTTTTGATGTATTTGCCGTATTATAAGGCGGATAAAAGAATTGTTACTGTTGCAGAGCGTAGAAAATCTTTAGTTGGTTTTGTGTATAGCCCTTTTCGTATGAATGATTTGATGAGCTCTATGGGCTTGCATGATGATTCCCTCCATTATGAAATTTATGATGGTGAAAAGCGTTCTGCAAATAATCTTCTTTACCATTCAGTAAGCTCTTCTAGCCATATTTCGAATCACAAGGCGCATCGAACGATTAGCATCGGTGGTCGAATGTGGCACATTTATTATACTAGTACCCCCGAATTTGATGGTGCAAACAGTAGCCAATATCCTCTCTTGATAGCCCTACTTGGTCTTATCTTTTATTTTTTCCTTTTATATATTATTTTGGAATTGGTACGAAGTCGTAAAATGCTTCAGATTAAAACAGAAGAAATCGAAGAGAGCGAAAGGTTTTATCGTACGATCTTTTCTTCCGTTCATGAAGCAATCCTGATTTTGGAAAATCATACTATTGTGGACTGTAATGATTTGGCATTATCCTTGTTTGAGATGAGCCGAGAGGAATTGATAGGCAAAGATATTTTTACTCTGCCGTATGCTATTGAATGTAGAGAACAGAATTTTGAGGATTCTCTTGATTTGGCGTATAAGGGGAACTATCTCACAATTCAGTGTTCATTGCATCTAAAAAATCTACTGGAAGAGATTAAAATCGTCGAATTTAGTCTATCTGGATTTGAACAAAAAGATGAAAATAAATTGGTAATGGTTGCACGAGATATTACAGCACACGTAGAAGAAGAAAGAATTTATAGGATGCAAACCCGTCAAGCACAGATGGGAGAAATGATTTCCATGATTGCGCACCAATGGCGACAACCTCTGGCAATTATTAACGCCATTACTTCGCGAATGCGATTAGAGGTGATGTTGTCGGATGAAGAGGATGGATTATTGATTGATGATTTGATTAAGATTGAACAGCAATGTACCCATCTTTCTCAAACCATTTCTGATTATAGAGACTTTTTTCGTCCCGATAAACCTAAAGAATATTTCAATATTTCTGTTCTTATTCATAATGCGATAAGCTTGATGGATCAGACGTTAAAAAATCATGGAATTATGGTCGAAACAGTATTGAAATATGATTCCAATCTTTTAACCTACCGTAATGAAATTCTTCAAGTCCTTATGGCATTATTGAAAAATTCGTTGGATGCGTTTGTAGAAAAGCAAATTACAAATGGAGAAATTTCAATTACGCTTGATAAGGATGTTAACTACTGTATTATCAAAATTCGCGATAATGCAGGGGGTATTGACCCTGAAGTTATCAATAAGCTTTTTATCCCTTATTTTACGACAAAAACAAAAAATAATGGTACCGGTCTTGGTCTTTATATGAGTAGGACGATTATTCACGATCACTGCAATGGAGTGTTAGAAGTAGAAAGCGAAAGTTCAGAAGCTATTTTTACGATTAAATTACCATTAGAGAACGGTGGATTATGAGCCTAAAAGAGACATTGGATCAGCTTGCTTTTTACGCTAAAGGTATGCGAGTATTGTATGTGGAAGATGAGAACCAAATCCGTGAAAATACGCAGTTGCTTCTCAGTAAAATTTTTTCCGAGGTGCAAACAGCTACTAATGGAAATCAAGGGTTAGCTCTGTACCAAAGTAGCTCGTTCGATTTAGTTATTACGGATATTTTGATGCCAGACATGAATGGGGTCGTTATGATTCGAAAAATAAAAGAGTTGACTCCATCCCAGCCTTTTATTGTTACCTCTGCTTGTGAAGAGAGTAATTATTTAGTGGATCTCATTAATTTAGGAGTGGCTCAGTTTCTTATAAAACCCATGAAAACCGATCAAGTTATCAAAATTCTTAATGAAGTCGTTCAAAACATTTATAATGGTCGAATTCGTGACGGACGAAAACTGGAAGAGTTTAAAGATTGAAATGAATACTATTATTGAAGAGTTAATGCAATTAGGTCGGGATGTAAAGATCTTGTATGTTGAGGATAATAAAGGACTTCGGGAAAGTATAGTTGGTTTATTGGCAAAATTTTTCCCTCATCTGGATTACGCTGATAATGCTGAGATGGGATACAAACGTTACCGCGAACATGCTCCTGATATTCTTTTGACGGATATTAAAATGTCGGGAATGAGTGGATTTGATCTAGCAAAAATGATAAAAGCGGATAACCGTGATGTTCGGATACTTTTTATTTCTGCTTTTGATGAAAAAGAATATTTGTACGAAGCTATTGAAATAGGAACGTTTCGTTATCTTTCCAAACCGACAAAAGTCCCTGTTCTGATTACAGCACTGCATGCTGCTGTCCTTGAAATTAGTCATGAACGTCACAAGCGGATTTTTGAAAAGCAGATGAACGATATTTTTAATTATCAAAATAATCTTCTCGTAATGTTAGATCAAGAAAAGCCTATTCTTGTTAATCAGCAATTTCTTGATTTTTTTGATGTAAAGAACCTTGATGAATTTATGCAGTTACAGGGTGGACTTACAAAATTGCTTTTAAAACATCAAGGCTTCTTGTATCCAACATCAGAGTCTGGCTGGTTTGAAACAGCACTCCAAAACCCAGGCAAGCTTTTTCATACTAAAATACTTAATCGTGATGGGGAAGCTCGGCATTTGATAATGAAGCTTAGGAAGATTCCCGATAAAGAGGGATTTGTAATACTTTCGTTTGATGATATTTCTGATCTTAATTTAATGATGATTTTTGATGAAAATACAGCCAAAAGTGATCAAAAATCAAAAGATTGTACGGCAGTTGTAAAACTGATGAATGTTATCAAAGAAAATTCTTCTGAAGTCAAGCTACATAACTTTTATCGCGGTTTGACGATTGTCAATAGTGCTGTTCTTCTTAAAACGGAAGAAAACAAAATCGTCCTAAAAACAGCTTATTCGCAACTCAAAGCTATTAAGATGGCAAAAAGCATAACGATCTCTTCGGAGCTTTTTCCTTACAGTGTTTTGTGTAAAGTTGCTAATACAATTAATTTTGATGAACAAACTGTGAGCTTTTCGGATATGCAATTTATCCATGAAAGTGCAGATCATCGTGTTAATATTCGTCTCGAACTTGATGAAGAACGGCATAGTGTTACACTATTTCGTAATGATATAAAGTATCTTGGTAGAACACGGATTGTTGATATCTCTATTTGTTCGGTTAAAGTCGAATTAGATGCTATGCCAGCTGGTTTTGAGGTAGATGAGATAGTTAGAATATCCATAGTGTTGGAAACCGATAAACAGCCGCTTAGTCTTTCTATTAAAGGCAGAGTTTATCGGATTGACACTTTTTCTAAAAGTTTTCATATTGTATTCCTGTTTGAACTCTCATCGGTATATCATGATAAATTACTTGATTACATTGCCAAACGCCAATTGGAGCTCATTCGTGAATTCAGAGCGCTTTAATATACTATCTTCTCGTACTATTATGGAATTATTTCAATCCACTATGATTGCTTGGATCGCCTTTTTTATTGCTCTTGGAATAACGTTTTTGTTGTGGTCGAATGCGCAAAACGATGCTATGGAGGAGGCTAAAAATCGTTTTGCTAGATCTAATCTTGATATGATTCATAAAATTAATAATAGGATGGAGACGTATGCAAATGCACTGCAAAGCGGTACTGCATTATTAAATACTGTAGAGAAAATGAATCGTAAAAAATGGAATATTTATTTTTCAAGCCTAGAGATAGCAGAACATTATCCGGGATTTCAGGGAATTGGATTTTCAAAAGTCATCCCTTCCAATCAACTTTCGGAGCATATTGCTCAAATGCGTAGGGAAGGATTGTTAGAGTATGGAATTAAACCGTCCGAAAAACGGGCGGAATATCATTCTATTATCTATCTTGAACCATTGGATGAGAGGAATAAACGGGCTATCGGATACGATATGTTTACCAACCCTATTCGCAAAAGTGCCATGATACGTGCGCGGGATACTGGGGAGGTTACTCTTTCAGGTAAAGTGACGCTAGTTCAAGAAAATGAGACCAATATTCAAGTCGGTTTTTTAATGTATGTGCCATTTTATCATGAACAAGCCATATTTATAACGCAAGAACATAAAAAAAAATATTTCGAAGGCTTTGTGTATGCCCCGTTTCGTGCCAATGATCTGATGCTTGAAATTCTTGCTCACCAAGATCCTAACATAGCGGTGAAACTCTATGACGGAACATGCGTTAACGAGGAGAATCTTCTGTATCAAAGTGATAATTTTATCAAGAATAAACCACTCTTTACCGCAAGTATTCCGATTGAAATGTATGGACGAATTTGGACGGTTATTTTTCAAACACAACCATCTTTTAAAGCAACGATTGATAGTGATAATTCTCGATTGATAATACTGGCAGGTTTACCCATATCTTTGCTTTTATTACTTACGGGTCTCTCTTTTTCCCAAACAGCAAAGCGAGCAAAAATTATGGCGCGTAAAATGACTTCGGAAATTAGAGCTCTTAATAATGAGCTTGAAACCATCATAGATACCGCGCCAAATCCCATAATTTTACATACACAAGATGGTACGATTATAAAAATCAACAAAGCATGGAGAGACAGCTGCGGATATAACATGGAAGAAACCCCCACTACGGATATTTGGGTCGATAAATCGTATAAAGAAAATCATGAAAAAGTCAAAGAATATATCCGTTCTTTGTTTACGATTACCGAAAAAGTAGATGAAGGGGAGTTTTCATTTTACAGTAAAGCAGGAGAAAAAATAACATGGCAGTTCAGTTCAGCTCCCTTTGGGGTAATCGATGGAAAAAAAGCCGTTATCTCCTCTGCGATGGATGTGACGGAACTCAAAAATAAAGATGATTTGATGATGATGCAGTCGCGTCATGCAGCGATGGGAGAGATGATTAATATGATCTCCCATCAGTGGCGACAGCCTCTAGCTTCAGTCACCGCGATTTCTGGATTATTAAATCTGGAAGTGATGATGGATCAATATGACAAAAATCATTTTACTCAAAAGCTCGATCTTATCAGCGATATTGCATTGGAACTTTCCAATACAATAAACGATTTTAGGAATTTTTTCAAAGAAGATAAGATGAAAGAATCAACAACTTGGAAAGAACTTGTTGAGGGGAGCCTTGCTTTGATTAAACCGGTTTTGATTAGTAAATTGATTAGGGTGGAAACAGCTTTCCCTGAAAATGACCTCTTTACGACGTATCCGCGTGAAATACGACAAGTTATTCTCAATTTAATCAAAAATGCAGAAGATGCGTTGGTCGATAATATGACAGCTGAACCAACGATATGGATTCGAACAATGCGTGAAGGAACGATGAGATGCTTAGAAATAGAAGATAATGCTGGTGGAATAGCAGAAGAGATTATCAAACACATTTTTGATCCATATTTTAGTACAAAAATGGAAAAAAATGGGACAGGGATCGGATTGTATATGTCTAAAACAATGGTAGAGAAGCATGGTAATGGATTTTTAAATGTTTATAACACTGTACGCGGGGCTTGTTTTAGAATTTCTTTTCCAATAAAGGGCTAATGACGAAGTTTGGACGAAAGAATATATAAAATTTAAGTCATTTTATATGATAAAATATCTCCATACAAAAGAGAAGGAACGTCATGAAGGAAGATTATATTATTTTTGCAGTAGGTGAGTGTGATTACGCAATTGAAGTTAATAAGGTTGAACGTATACTACCAATTACGGAAATCACGCCGATTCCTTATATGAATAAGTGTATCAAAGGGGTCATAAATTATCAAAATCACCTCCTCCCTATTATTGATTTGCGTTATATCTTCAATGTCACTGCTTATGATGAAGTGATGAAAAAATTATTCACTCAAGTACAAAACGACCATTCTATATGGGTTGAATCTTTTAAAAATGCGATGGATAAGAATAGAACGTTTAATTTGACAACAGACCATCATGCTTGTCGGTTGGGAAAATGGTTGGATAATTTTTCTACTCACAATGAAAATATCGCTGCTATATTAAGGGAGCTTCGCCCAGCACACAAACAGCTTCATCAAATGGGTCAGGAGATTCTTGATATACGTGAGCAGGATATTCATCAAGCACAAAAAATGACAGATGATCTTGTTCATACAATTTATCAAAGCACTTCCACGCAGATTAATAAACTGATTGATTGCTCACATACCGTTTCCGATCAGCTTCAAAAGCTTTTGATATGCGTAGAAAATGACATTTGGTTTGCATTGCAAATTGATGGAGCAAAGGACATTATCCATGTAGATAAGGCAGAAATCAAGCCTATGAAGCAAGAATCTGGTACTAATGAGTTTGTACAACTTCAGGGAGTAATTGAGACGCAAGAAAATTTAGTGTTGATAATTGAGAGTATTAATGTAAAAGAACTTTCGTCAAAGAATCTTCCTACGGTCAATATGGCGTGATCAGAACCCGTGATCAGAGAAAAATCACAAAAAAGTCTTAAATTAGATAATTTTATCTCTTTATTAAGAATAAGAGCACTATCATACCTTACTACATAAATGTAATACTTTGGTTACGAAGGATAGGGATGTTTTTTTGGAATAAAGAGAAGATAGAGGATGTTGGGCTTCTTCATTCGAAGATAGCCGAGTTGGAAAGTGAAATTGATAATTTAAAGAAAGATAATCTACGATTAACGCAAGAGAATACGAAATACAAACATAGTGCTGTTATGTTTCAATTGATTCATGACTTAACTGAGAATTTAACTAACGCATGTCAATTTGATTTGAGCTTGCTTCAAAAAGATCTGACTGACAATGTTAATCATTTGGAAGAAATTGATGTTTTAAATAAAAGTAATCATGACAGTGCAATTGAGATTAATGATGAGATCGGTGAAATTCTAGATATTCAGCAAAAATTGGTTGGTAAAATAACGGATAATTATGGTTCAGTTGGACAACTAAATGATGGTGTTGGATCAATTGGTCAAGTTATTGACTTGATTAAAGATATTTCTGATCAAACGAATCTACTAGCGCTTAATGCTGCCATTGAAGCGGCACGAGCGGGTGAACATGGACGTGGTTTTGCGGTCGTCGCGGATGAGGTTCGTAAGCTTGCTGAACGGACTCAAAAAGCAACGGCAGAAGTGGCAATGAACGTTCAAAGCCTTAAACAAAATGCTATGGATATTTATGAACGTTCCAGTTCAATGGAAGAGATTTCATCAGCCTCTAGCAAAAAGTTAGAGCAGTTCCAACGTACTCTTTGTGACTTAACGAATCGAACAGAAAAAATAGAAGGTGATTCTACGAATGTTCTTTATTCCGTATTTATGGTGCTGGTCAAATTAGATCACTTGCTCTTCAAAGCAAAAGGGTATAAAACAGTATTTAGCAATAAAGTAGAGGATGAATTCGCAGATCATCACCATTGCCGTCTTGGTAAATGGGCTGAAGGGGGAAAAGGTGCTCAACTTTTCGGAAGCACACCAAGTTTCAGAAGACTGGAATCTCCACATAAAATAGTACATGACAGTATTCTTTCGGCGGTTAATTGTGTTAGTTCAGGGACATGCGGGCAAGAATCGAAGAATGTTATGAGCTATTTCAAAGATGCTGAGAATGCAAGTCGTGATGTTATCAATACTCTTAACTCAATGTTGATTGAAGAACGACAAAAACGAGTTAGGAAATAAGAAAGGGGTTAGAGCTTAAGCCCCGCGTCTAAAAATCAAATTCTTAAGACTTCGTTCTTCCTCTATTTCGGGGAAACTCTCCTCGTTTTTTAATCTTTCGATATACAGAAACTCAGGAGCATTTTCACGAAAGAGGGTTCTGATAAATCCACTTTCTAACTCAGGGGCGTTGAGGGCTGATAAAACGGTGCACTCTTCTGCCGCAAACTCATGAAGGCGACGGATAATCTTCGCGTAATCGGAGGTTGCCGCAAACGACCCTTTTTGAAAGCTTGGGGGGTCGATGATTATTAAATCATACGGTCCAGCTTTGCGAATACGGCTCCATGAGGTGAGGATGTTATAGGGCATAAACTCCACTTTTTTAGTATCAAGTTTATTGAGACGATGATTCTCCCGTCCTATGCTCAAAACATTTTTGTTCATATCAACATTGACAACCAATCGTGCCCCAGCTCCGATAGCGACAACAGAGAATGAGCAGGTATAGGAAAAAAGGTTAAGAACTTTTTTTTCGCGTGCATGTTCACGGACGAATGCACGACCAATTTTCATGTCAGGAAAAAAGCCGATATTTTGCGCGTTGAGGAAGTTAATATAGTATTTGAGACCATTTTCAATGGCAAATGTTTCTTCTGGCAATTCACCTACAATGACATTCGAGGGTGCTGATGGGAGATAGCGTTGCTGGATTACGAGAGCTTTCCATTGATCTTCAGTGCTATAAAACTCACGTAACATGGAGACAATTTCTTCTTCATTATCGACTGCTTCGAATAATACGGCAAAAAGGACGCTATCCACACTGTCTACCGTGAGAAAACGATACTGCTCATATGTATTTCCCCTCCCATGAAATAAACGGGTATACTCATTAGTTAGAGTTTTGGCATTGGCATTTAGATGGTTTCTTAAATCGTTTAAGGTCATTTCAAAATCTTTTAATGACCCTCTTCGCCTTCAAATACTTTTAACGCTTCGGTAAGGTCGGATGGACTGACAATTTCTTTGTCCATATCTGCTAAATTTTCCGTTTCTTCAACTTTTTGATGCGCCTCTTCGACATATTCTATAAATGATTCAATATCTTGTGCTGGTTGATAAAATTGGGCATAGCCTAATGCAATATTAACAAACTCTGTACCGCATCCGAAATCAATTAATTGCTGTTGTAAATCCATCATAAACCTTATATTTTATTAAGCAGTATTATAGACAAGAATTGTTGAGATGTCAAAGGAAGGAGTAGGTCATCACGGTTGTTTCATGCTGGAATATAATTTGCTTATAGCTCGGGATGAAAAAAGCAGTAAAAACGAATTTGCGGGAAGCCTTGCGCGAGTTGGAAGATTTTAGACGAGGACAGGGGCGTATGCACCCC
>JBAZTZ010000016.1:0-58576 GCA_041661705.1 Sulfuricurvum sp. | reverse complement strand
CAACATGGAGCTACGTTCTCACATCAGCAGCTATTACCGCTATGGGACAAGATGGTGAAACCCTCACTATTGTCTCCACCGATACAGCAGGAAACAGTACTACGGCAACTAAATCAATTAGTGTGGATACTGTAGCCCCAACAACTCCCACGATTGCAACTAGTACTAATACATATAATACATCTTTCGATGCTGGCTTTAGTGTTGATGCAGGTGCAATCGTTACAGTTACTGGTACTACGATAGATAAGTTTACAAAAACAACGATTGGTGATATAGATACATACACCGCTAAAGCTAATGCTTTTGTCGGTACTGAAATCATCAAAATTGACGCTTCTATAACAGATGTCGCGGGTAATACAAGTCTACCAGCTACTCAAATAATTTTGAAATCCATCGATACCACAGTTGCAACCCCTCTTGTGACTGTTACTGATTCAGGTGTAGTAGACACTATCACGAATGATGCTTCGCTTCTCAATAATAGTGTTCCTAGTGGCATCACACGAACTTACAGCACTGATAATGCAACGGCAAGCTTATCGTATACAGCTCCAACTACAGAAGGCAGTCATACCGTCATCATCAGCGATACCGATAGTGCAGGTAATACGGCATCAGAGACTTTGACGTTTACACTAGATACGATAGCTCCTTCTGCCCCAATGATTACTTCTATCGCTAATACATACAATGCAGCGTTCGATGCTGGTTTTAGTATTAATACAGGTTCAAGTGTAATCGTCACAGTTAATGGCACTGCATTGGGTGACTGGAGTGAGAAGTTTGTTAAAGAAGAGAATGTAGGCGCTCCTGATAAGTATACTGCAATTATGGGTGTTTTTGATGGTACTGAGATTATTTTGGTGGATGCTACATTGACGGATGGTGCGGGTAATACAAGTCCGTCAGCTACTCAAGCAGCATTGAAACACATTGATACAAGTGCACCAATTTCAGCAGAACCAACCGTTGTTTTAACGAATGATTCTGCTATATCAGGTGATATGTTAACGAATGATGCAAGCTTAAGCGTTACTCCTATAGCTACTTCTGAATTGATACATAATTATAGTATTGATGGTGGAGCTTCGAGCACTAACTATACTCCTCCGATAACCAATGGAGAGCATACTGTTGTGGTTACGGATACTGATACAGCAGGAAACGTGGCTTCTTTCGCTTCGATTACGTTTATGTTGGATAAAACAGCTCCATCCAATCCAATAATTTCATTGGAAAATAATACAGGTTCGGCTTTGGATAATATTTCAAGTAATACTGACTCTATAATTGTCAGCCCTTTGGCAGAGGGTGATATGCGTACTTATCAAATGGGTAGCGATGCACCAGCTGATAGTTACACTGCTCCAACGATCGATGGGGTGTACTCTCTTATAGTGACGGATACCGACGGTGCAGGAAATGTTGCTTCAAGCACCTTCATTTTTATACGTGATACAGTAATCACTACCCCAACCGTGAGATTAACGACCAATTCGGGTTCAACAAGTGATTCTCTAACGAATAGTGCAAACTTAACCTTTAGCACTGCTTCAGAAACCGTGGTGCGTACGTACAGTATCAATGGTGCGACAGCAATATCCAGTTATACCGCTCCGACGAGCAATGGAGATTACACCGTTGTAGTAACAGATACCGATGTCGCGGGAAATACTGCTTTTGCATCGATTGATTTTACTCTCGATAATGTCGCTCCGTCCACACCAAGCCTCTCATTGATGTATGATACAGGTGCCTCATTAACGGACTATATTACAAATACTGTGGGCGCTGAAAGTATTATTGTAAGTGATCTCACAGAAAATGGAATTACACGTACTTATCAGCTTGATACTGGTTCTACATTATTATATATTCCAACAATATCTGAGGGTGCACACACTCTCAAGGTTACTGATACCGATACCGCCGGAAATGCTATTTCGAGTTCACTAAGTTTTACACGTGATACCACGATAGATACCCCAACAGTGAGCTTAACGACTGATTCGGGGATACAAGGTGACAATTTAACAAAGAATGCAGCATTAACGTTTAGTCCTAAAGCTGCAGATGTAACACGTATATATAGTATTAATGATGCAACAGCAACATCCAGTTATATCGCTCCAACTATTGATGGACAATATACCGTTGTGGTGACCGATACAGATACGGCAGGAAATAGTGTTTTCTCATCTATTAGCTTTAGCCTTGATAAAACCGCTCCAGATACTCCTCCAACTATTGACGAGATTATTGCAGGTGATAATGTGATTAGTCAAAGCGAAGCACTAACGGGTGTACTGATTGGCGGTAGCGCAGAAGCAGGTTCTACTGTCAGCATTTTTGACCCAAAATTAACCGTGACAGCATTGACAGCATTGACAGATGAGAGTGGCGCATGGAGTTATACATTATCTTCAGCAGATATAGCAACACTTGGTACAGGTACTCATAATGTAATATTGAGTGCAACGGATGCAGCAGGAAATGTATCGACAACAACAACGAAGTCCTTTGAAATTGGTTATTCAATAGCCAATGGTGCGACATGGCAATCTTACTCAGATACGAATGGCTTTATAGCTGATATTTACTCGATCACGGGGAATACAGCGTTTGATGGCAATTATATGTTGGGAACGAGTGATTCTATTAAAATATTAAATGGAAGCTTGGATACTGGAGAGAGTATAACGATTAACAATGCTATGAGTGCGATAAGTTATGGTGGAACAATTGAGGTAGCCGATTCTGCTGGTAATGTCACAATTAACATTGATAATGGTGTAACAAGTGCATCTTTTACAAACAGTGTGGCTAATCCGAATGTTTCTGTTAATATATTAGGAGATTACGCTATTTCTGATTTGAGTATTACTGGTTCAATGACAGTATCTTTTGGAGAGGTAACAAACCAAGAAACAATAACTCTTTCTACGCTTGTAAATAACGGGGCTCAGACCTTTAATTATACAGGGGTTGGATATATGGATAATCTTTTCAGTATTAGCGGATTTGAGAGTGGTACTGATAAAATTGATCTTTCATCGTTGGGCATTATAGGAACAAATAAAGTATTAAACGCTGAAAACTTTGTCTCAGGTGCGGGTGCTGTAGCCCTTGATGCAAATGATTTTATTATTAATGATACAACGACTGGAAATGTCTATTACGATGCAGATGGAAATACTCCTGATGGTTTTGCGGCAGTATTACTCCTTACCCTTACCGATCATGCAGTTCTTAGTAACACCGATTTTAAAGTTCTGTAAGCCAAATTAGTACCGCTTTATTCGATTGATTTTCTCACTAAATTTCTCCTCATTAGAGGGTAGCGGTTTAGTTGAGAAAACTTAATCCTCTTTCAGATATAAAGGGTTAATATTCCCCCATCAATCTAAAAAATTTTATAAGGAGAATATAATATGGTAATTCAAGATATACAGCAGTTTTCTGAAATTCGTCCCAAAGCAAGAGCGTATTTTTGTTATCTCTTTCACAAAAATCTCCCCAATCATCTCCCCTCGGTCACAGTAGAAGCTATTACCTCCCGTCTTCGCAAAATAAAAGGTGATTTACAAGGGGCGGATGCTGTCTATTTGTTAGACGCAGCAGGCAATCAAGTCGGGGCAACCTATCTTAAAACTGGGAAAAACGAGGAAGATATTGGTAAAAACCGCTCTACAAGGGCGTATTATTACCGCGCAATGCATGAGCGTCGTTGTACGATTACCGATCCTTATCCCTCACTTCTCAATGACGAACTGACAGTTACCGCATCGGAACCTATTTTTGATGAACATGGTGAAATAGTGTATGTTGCGTGTTTGGATATACCATTGGCAGAAGTGGTTCGTATCGCCCATCCGCTTGCTTCTGAGAGTATTGCAGGTAAGTTCTTTCGGATTATTTATGCTCTTTTTTCCGTTGCACTTACCTTTGTAGCACTCCTATTATTTGTCAAAGGGATAGAAGGATTTTTGACGTATGGCATTAGTGCATACGATAAAATTGAGATCAAAGATATTTTCGAATCGACAATTTTGTTAACGCTCTCTTTGGCAATATTTGATTTGGTCAAAACACTTTTCGAAGAAGAAGTTTTGGGGCGTTCCAAGAAAGATCCTGCCTCCGATGTCCATAAAACAATGGTACGTTTCTTGGGTTCGATTATTATTGCCCTCTCTATCGAAGCACTGATGTTGGTCTTTAAATTTGCAATGACTGAGCCTGCAATGCTTATTAATGCGATTTATATTATTGGTGGGGTATCTGTATTGTTAATAGGATTAGCCGTTTATATTCGTTTTACATATATTAAGGAGCAATAGACGATGATTGGAATTGTTGATTACAACATGGGAAATCTGGCGAGCGTTAAAAATGCGTTTGAAGTATTGGGTGAAAAAGTTGTTGTTGAATCCAATCCTCATAATCTTAAAAACTATGATAAGCTTATTTTACCGGGAGTCGGAGCTTTTCGCGATGCGATGGAACATCTACACGTGCGTGGAATGGACGAGGCAGTAAGAGAGTATGCCGCGAGTGGGAAATATCTCTTAGGTATTTGTTTGGGGATGCAGTTACTTTTTGAATCGAGTGAAGAATTCGGGATTAGCGAAGGTTTAGGGTTGATAAAAGGGCGTGTTGTCGCATTTGATTCAAGCCGTTTTCCTACCCCTCTCAAAGTTCCTCATATGGGGTGGAACCGAATGTTTACGAAAAATCATCCACTCTTTGAAGGACTTGACGAAGCGCACTATCTCTATTTCGTCCATTCTTATCATGCACTTTGTACCGATGAAGCAGATAGCATTGGTGAGTGTGTTTATGGTTATCGTTTTACGAGTGCTGTTGCGCATAACAATATTATTGGGATTCAGCCTCACCCTGAGAAAAGTCATAAAAATGGTCTGGCTATTCTCAAAAATTTTATTAAACTTTGATGTTAAACATCTAAATGAGCAAAGCCCATTTAGATGGCAAGGACATATATGTCCTTTGCAATCCCCTAAAGCTACCCACGTAAATGTGGGAGATTCTAAATATCTAAAAAAGGTGTATATATGACTATTTTTCCAGCAATTGATCTCAAAGACGGCAAAGCGGTTCGCTTAACCAAAGGGCTTATGGAGAGTGCCAAAGTGTACTCGGATACTCCATGGGAATTAGTAAAAACGTTTGAAGAGATGGGTGCACAGTGGGTGCATTTAGTTGATCTCAATGGTGCTTTTGCAGGTGAGCCCAAAAATTTGGATCAAATTCGCCTAATCCGTGAAAATTGTAATGTTAAACTTCAGCTAGGTGGAGGTATCCGAGATGAAGCAACGATTCAACGTTATCTTGAGTTGGGTATTGATCGTCTTATACTGGGTTCCATCGCTTTGCGTGACCCTGAATTTGTGAAGGCTATGGCGGCTAAATATCCGATTGTTGTTGGTATTGATGCTATTGATGGATTTGTTGCCGTAGAGGGATGGGGTGAAGTGAGCCAAATGAGAGCGACTGATTTGGCACGTAAATTTGCGGATGCAGGTGTTGAAGCAATTATTTGCACCGATGTTGGTCGAGATGGAACTTTGAGTGGTGTAAATGTTGAATTTACCCTTGAAATTGCACGAGCTTGTAAAATTCCTACCATTGCCAGCGGTGGGGTGAAAGATGATAAAGATATTGAAAAATTACTCGCAACGGGTGAAATCTCAGGTGTAATTGTCGGAAAAGCGTTTTATGAGGGTCATATTGATTTAAAATCTTTTTTTTAAACTCTACTCAAAGTTCGTTTAGCTATGATTGGGAAATATTTCAAAAATAAGAAAATTACATCGATTACAAAGGATATGCTTTGAAATTATTAGTGGTAGATGACAGTTCAACAATGCGTCGAATTATAAAAAACACTCTTTCACGTCTTGGGTACGATAATGTACTTGAGGGGGAAGATGGCATTCAGGGATGGACTGTACTGAATGAAAATACAGATATTAGTATGTTGATTACTGACTGGAATATGCCTGAAATGAATGGGCTTGAATTGGTTAAAAAAGTGCGTGCAGATGCTAGATTTAACGATTTACCGATCATCATGGTCACGACAGAAGGCGGTAAAGCAGAAGTTATTACTGCACTTAAGGCGGGGGTTAACAATTATATTGTTAAACCTTTTACGCCACAAGTTCTCAAAGAGAAGCTTGCAGCTGTTTTGGGCACTGAGGCTTGATGCAAGACTATTATTATATGTTGGTGGTCAAACCATCATCGCATTTGGAGCTGTTTACCGATTTTTTGGTGGATGTCGTTCCTGTCGGTTTTGAAGAGATTGATGAAGGGTTCATTGTTCGCAGTGAGGAAGACCTTGAGACAATTATGTGGGGTATTGAGCAGTTTGCAGAAGCATTGCAACGGGCATTAGGTCAAGTTGTTGATGTGGATATGACCCTCACAAAAGAGAAAAATAATGATTGGATTGCACAGTATCAAAGTGCTATTACTCCGATAGAAATCCCCCCCTTTTACATTCATCCAACGTGGGAAGCACCCAAAGATGGGATGCTCAATATCGCAATTGACCCTGCTTTAGCCTTTGGTACGGGACACCATCCGACGACAGCATCTTGTTTACGTGCTATTGCAGCCGTTGTTTCGGAGGGGAATGAAGTTATGGATGTTGGTTGCGGTAGTGGTATTCTTGCTATGGCAGCACTTCTAAAAGGGGCTATCGTTGATGCGTGCGATACCGATCCTCTTTCCGTTGACAATGCCCGTGTTAATGCAGAGCAAAACAAATTGGCGTATCGACGTTTATGGGAAGGTCCAATTAGCGAGACGCAAGAGCAGTATGATATTATCGTTGCCAATATAGTGGCAGATGTTCTTGTTTTTATTGCCAGTGATCTTAAAAAAAGGCTACGTGAAAAAGGGACTCTTGTTTTATCCGGGATAATGGATAAATATGAAGCAAAAGTTTTACGCGCCTATAAAGAGTATGACTTACGTGAACGTATCGTTGAAAACGAGTGGGTAACGCTCATATTAACCAAAAAGGAATGATGCTGTGGCACAACCAGAACAATCGACTCCCCCGAATAAAAATGATAATTTTTTTAATAAAAATCCTCTAATTACTTTTGCAGTTTTTTCCATCGTCGTTATCTTGCTTTTTAAAGCATTTGTTGGCAATGAAAATGATTTAAGTGCAAAAGTAAATGGTCAAACATCGACGCGAACTCAAGAAGTAAGTTATGCGGAGCTGAAAAAACTAATTGAAAATAAACAAGTTGAAAAAGTAGCGATTGGTCAAACCTATATTAGAGCAATAAGCAGCGATTCTAAGATAGCCTATACCACTCGTATTGTTCGTGATGACAATACACTGATCCCTTTATTGGATCAACAAAAAATTGATTACAGCGGATTTAGTGAGACCAATTGGTTCACTGATATGTTTGGTTGGCTTTTCCCTTTCCTTATTATTATTGCTATTTGGATGTTTTTTGCAGGACGAATGCAAAAAAGTATGGGGGGTGGGATTCTGGGAATGGGAAGCTCTAAAAAGCTTGTTAATTCTGAAAAACCAAAAACAAAATTTGATGATGTTGCGGGTGCTCAAGAAGCAAAAGAAGAAGTACGTGAGATTGTTGACTTCTTGAAATCACCGGATCGTTATGTTGAGCTTGGGGCGAAAATTCCAAAAGGTGTATTACTCGTTGGTAGTCCCGGAACAGGTAAAACGTTATTGGCAAAAGCAGTAGCAGGTGAGGCGGAAGTTCCTTTCTTCTCGGTATCGGGTTCAAGCTTTATCGAAATGTTTGTAGGAGTAGGTGCTGCGCGTGTTCGTGATTTGTTCGAGCAAGCCAAAAAAGATGCACCTTCCATTATTTTCATTGATGAGATTGATGCTATCGGTAAAAGTCGTGCTGCTGGTGGAATGATGGGTGGCAATGATGAACGTGAACAAACTCTTAATCAGCTTCTTGCCGAAATGGATGGTTTTGGTACGGATACCCCTATTATTATTTTAGCGGCAACGAATCGCCCTGAGATTCTTGATCCTGCATTACTTCGTCCTGGACGATTTGATCGTCAAGTATTGGTCGACAAACCTGATTTTCAAGGTCGTATTGATATTTTGAAAGTTCATATCAAAGTGGTTAAGCAAGACAGTGATACCGATATTGAAGAGATTGCACGTCTAACGGCTGGTTTGGCAGGTGCGGATTTGGCGAATATTGTCAATGAAGCAGCATTGCTTGCAGGGCGTAAAAGTCAAAAAACAGTACGTCAAGCGGATTTACGTGAAGCGGTTGAGCGTGCCATTGCAGGTCTTTCCAAAAAAAGTCGACGCATTGATGAGAAAGAGAAGCGAATTGTTGCGTATCACGAATGTGGTCACGCCCTTTTGGCGGAAACGACTAAGGGAGCTAAAAAAGTCTCTAAAGTTTCTATCGTCCCTCGTGGTCTTGCAGCATTGGGATATACGCTTAATACACCAGAAGAGAATAAATATCTGATGCAACGGCATGAGCTTATTGCTGAGATTGATGTCCTCCTTGGTGGTCGTGCGGCTGAAGAGGTCTTTATCGGTGAGATTAGTACGGGTGCAGCGAACGATTTGGAGCGTACAACGGATATCCTCAAAGCGATGGTGCAGATGTACGGAATGAGTGATGTCGCAGGTCTTATGGTACTAGAGCGTCAACGTAGCACCTTCTTGGGTGGTGGTATGACACAAGCCAAAGAGTACAGTGAAAAAATGGCTGAAGGCATGGATACCTACATTAAGACGACACTTAACGAGCGTTATGCGGAAGTTAAAATTCGACTCGAAGAATATCGAGATGCCATTGAAAAAATGGTAGAATTACTGTATGCAAAAGAAAATATTTCTGGGGATCAAGTTCGTGAAATCATTGAAAACTACGAAAAAGACAATGACATCGAGACGAAACTATCACCCAAAAAAGAGATAGCTAAATCTTCTTAGGAGTTAACAATGATAATGCAAAATGACACGTTTATCCTCTCTCGTCAAGGATGGTTGCCCGTTTTCTTCGCGGCAACTTTTTTTGTCCTCTTCACAATGATGGGATTACATTTTTTCCAATTTATTGCTGGTGCACTTCTTATCGCTTTCTTGGTTCTTTTCCGTAATCCTGAACGTAGTTCACCAACAGGGGATCCTCTGGATATTTTAAGCTGTGTTGATGGTGTTGTTCTGACGGTGGAAGATACTTTAATCAACGAAGAGGTAATGAAAAAAGTCACGATTCTCAACGGATTGTGGAATATCTCTATGCTCCGTGCACCTTATAATAGTACCGTGCAAGGGTGTCGTATTCGACATGGCGTTTCTTTGGGTTTGCAAGATCCTCTTGCTGAAAGCTTGAATGAGAAAGCGGTTCTTTCGTTTCGTTCATCTCGTGGTGATGATATTTACGTGGAACATACAAGTGCGCAAAGTTGTTTTTCTATCGCTCTTGGAGTAGAGGATGGGCAAAAAATGAAAGAGGGTTATCGCTATGGCTTTTTGGCAAAAGGGAGAACGATTTTTTATCTTCCTAGTAGTGCAGAGTTAACGATTCACCCTGGAGCGGATGTACGTGCTGGAGAGAGTGTGATTGGTCGATTTGAAGGATAACCTCTTTTTGTTACAAGGGGTGATAAAGTTGCGGCTCGGTCGCAAGTTTGTCCGTATCAATTTTGAAACCAAAGTTGAGTGATTTAAACCCCGTATTTCCCATTTTAGTAAATTGATTAGAAGCTGCTAAATTATTCTGAACTTGCATATAAAGAAGTCCTAGTGCATAACGACTTTCTAGGTAGCTAGGGTTAGTCATTTTGGAGAGTTCGAGTAATGCTATTGCATTTTGGTAGTGCCCAGCACCTATGGACGCAGATGCTGCCATAAAAAGGGTTCGCTCGTCTTTGAGATTGTAAGTATCAACTACTTGATTATAAAGGGCGTAAGACTTTTCGAAATCTTGATTGTAAAAATGAGCCAGTGCAAGTGCCGCTGTAATGTAGGTTCGATTCTCTGTTGTTGTTTGCAATTTATCCTCTAGCTGCTGAATAAGTGGCGTAAGTCCTCCTGTAAGCGCCGCCATCATCACCCCTCGTTCACGAGAAATTTGTGGTCCAAAATAAAAATCTTCATATCCTATCTTTTTATCCTTGAGATAATTAATGGAAGCACGGGCATACGCTTTTGGCATTAGCGTGTTGTAATGAGTATCAATATAGAGGAGATGTGGTAGAAGGTTATTCGGCTGTATGTCCACAAGTTTCTCAGATGCTTTTTGTGCATCAGCACTCATGTTTAGCTCTTGTGCAATGATTAGTTTCATTACCACATAAAGGGGTCTTTCTTTATAATGGTTCTCCAACCAACGACTTGAAGAGAGATAATTGTTTTCACTCATGGTGATAAGAGTACGGTAGAGATCGAACTCTTCATTTTGGGCTTCTTGGGTAAGGTTCTCTTTTATGATTGAGACGAGCTTTGGATTAGGCTTGGAAATTAGCTCAGAGGTCATTATCGCAAAAATACCTGAGAGGTAATTGTCGGCATCGGAATGATAAGAGCTTAAAAAATGGTCATACGCTTTGGAAAAATCGCCTAATTGCGCATAGGTAAGGGCGAGATTATATTGAAGAATGGAGTGTTTTGGATGAGCTAACACAAGTTTTTGAAGCTGTGTATTGGCATCTTTAAGATGAAGACGTAAGGCTTGTTGAACCGCGACAGAGAGACCGTAATCAATATTTGATTCGTGAACCCCTTGTTTGAAACTCAGCTTTGCGGAGGCAATATCATCAATGTAAACGTCCGTATTTCCTCTACGAATATAACCAATGGTTTGATTGGCATTGAATGTTTTATACGGGGCAAAAGCGAAAATTTTTGGATAGACTTGAGTGTGCATCTTGGCATCCGAAGAACGATACACTTTTTGTACGGTATCAGGCTCAAAGAGGGTGGATCTGAGATAAACTTTGATAGGGTAGGGGGTATAGACATCATTAGGATACGTTTCAGTCACTTTTTTTAGTAACAACCCAGCATCTTGATTTTGTCCTATCATAAGATCAACATACGCCAATGAGAGAGATTCTTGAATAGGTTTTTTATTTTGAAGCATGGCATTGTTAAAATATTTACTTGCTTTATTGAAATCACCCTTATTCGCATACAATAATCCAAGTGAAAACGAGTCATCATCTTGCTGTTGATTTTCAAGCGACTTGATTGCTGCATCATAATTGCCATACAGAGTATTGACAGCAGTTTTTATTTTATCTTGGCTTCTTTGATACTCATGCGTCGTTGGATGATTGAGGGCACTAAGCGCTTCGAAGTAATTTCCCTTGTAATAATTGATTAAGGCATAATAATAGGAGTACATAGGAGAGGTGCTCTCCGCACTTAAATACGTCTGGGCGAGATTAATATAATGTTCAAAGTCTTGTTGCTGATTTAGATTTAAACAGCACACAGCAGCATTGATAGCGCTTACGCATCGATTGTCATTCATTGTAATAGCGTGTTTGAAGTTTTCTAATGCGTCAGCGTATTCTTTTTCTTTCAGTCGTGCAACACCTAGATTATATTCTGAAATAGATTCTGAATAGAGGGCTATTTTTTCAAATAGTTTTAATGCTTCTATTTGATTCCCATTAGTATACATATAGTTGGCTCGTTCAATCATACTCTCTAATTGGCTCGGCTTGATTTTTGGTTCTTGGAGATTTTTGGAAGGAATTAGTGCCTCTTCTTGCTGGGGAATCTCTGCATTTTTTAAGTGTGCAAGGTAAGCGTACGTGCCTCCACCTGCTGCTAGTAAGAGTGTTGCTACCCCTGCTGCAATCAGTATTATTTTCTTTTTATTCGGTGATGGCGTAATCTCAGCTGAATCTTCATTTTTAGCTTCGACACCTGCGGCATCGGACTCTTCAATAATGACTACTTCTTCGTACTCTTCAGCCATGGCGCTACTTTAATTTCTATAAATATTTTTGTAATACAGCAGGGAGGGTAATCGTCCCGTCTTCTTGTTGGAAATTCTCCATAAGGGCAACCATTGTTCGCCCAACTGCTAAGCTTGAACCATTGAGAGTGTGAACGAATTTATTTTTCCCATCTTTTTTGTAACGGATTTTCGCACGTCGCGCTTGGAAGTCACGTGTATTGGAAACGGAGCTGATCTCACGGTAGGTATTTTGTCCCGGAAGCCAAACTTCCAAATCAACTGTTTTAGCAGCTCCAAATCCTAAATCGCCAGTACAGAGAGTGACCAGACGGTGAGGAAGCCCCAGCGCCGTAAGTAAATCTGAGGCACACGCTACCATTTCATCAAAGATCACGTCGCTTTGATCGGCTCTTGTAATACTGACAAGCTCCACTTTGTGAAATTGATGTTGACGTATCATCCCACGAACATCGCGTCCGCCTGAACCTGCCTCTTTACGAAAACACGAGGTATATCCTGTCATTTTAATCGGCAAATCTTGAGCGTTTAAAATCTCATCTTGGTAGAGATTAGTAAGGGGTACTTCGGCGGTAGGAATAAGAAATAGCTCCTCCCCATCGACTTTGAAAAGATCATCTTCAAATTTCGGAAGTTGTCCTGTCCCCTCTAATGCGCGACGGTTGACAAGCATCGGAACACTCACCTCATTAAACCCTCGTTCACGGTTGAAGTCCAGCATAAAGTTGATAAGTGCCCGTTCCAAACGTGCCCCCATTCCGCTGACGACACAAAAACGGCTTTTGGCAAGCTTGACTCCACGTTCAAAATCAATCCAACCATTCGCTTCGGCAAGTTCCCAGTGTTCTTTTGGGGTGAATGAAAATGTTGGAGGAGCGAGAACTTTTTTGATCTCGATATTGTCGTTTTCATCTTCTCCATCGGGGACACTCTCATCGGGAAGATTGGGGACACGCATAGCAAGGGATTCCAATGCTTCTTCTGCATTGCGTTGAGTCTCTAGTAATTCGACAAGTTGGGCTTTTGCTGCATCGACTTCGATTTTAAGCTCGTCCGTGCTTTTTCCCTCTTTTTTATATTGACCAAAAAGACGGCTCCGTTCATTTTGGGCAGCTTGGGCACTTTCGTACGTCAATTTAGCATTTTTTAGGATTTCATTTGCACTTTTAAGGGCATTGATAAGTTCACTATCGACTTTCTTGCGTTGAAGAGCGACAGCGGTTGCGTCAAAATTATTTTGGAGAAGTTTTAAATCGATCATAATAGTCCTAAAAAAGTGGTTGTATATTGGGTTGATTATAGCTAAAAGAGACTGAAATTAGCTCAAAATTGCCTTCGCAAGCTCGAACTGATTCGCTGTCATAATATGAATTTTAGGATGTAATACTTTGAGTTCTTCAAAAAGAGTTTTACTAAGTTCAAATCCGACTCGGTACTCTTCTTCGACACTTATTTTAGAAGCTGTTTCTAATGCTTCAACCCACGTTTGCGGAACATGAATTCCGGGAACATTTTCATCCAGAAATTTTGCAGTACGAAGTTTAGTAATGGGAAAATAACCTAAAATTAATACGCAGTTACTGTTATGCTCAGTATTGGCTTCGGACATCATAGAAAGAAGTTTTTGGGCACTTTCACAATCATATACAGGTTGAGAAACGATTCCTATTGCGCCGTGAGCAACTTTTTTGGTCATCTTTTTTTGTAAAGAGGCACTATTTTTGGAATAGGAGTCGATAACGGCGAATGGGTAAAGCGGGAGGGGTTGTGCTAACAGTTTTTGTTCCGCTAAATCGGTTCCGCTATTGAGGGTAGTGATAATGTCTAAAAGTAAATTGCTGTTTCCCTCAAAAACCCCTTTGGTATGAGGTTGATCGGAGGAGTGCGCGCTGTCACCCGTGAGGGCGAGTATGGCGCGTACATTGGATTCATTGGCACCGAGAAGATCACTTTGGAGGGCGATACGGTTGCGATCACGCATACTCATGGTTGCCAATACGGGTTTATGAAAACGATCTTGAAGTTTCATAGCGGCGAAGAGAGCATTGTATTTGAGTTTGGCGAGAGGGTTATCTGTGGTGCTAAATCCATCGACGAGTTTATCTAACCCTAAAGCGGCGATTTTTTCGATAGTAGGGGCAAACTGCGCCGAACGTGACGGGGTTGTTTCAAGAGTAATATACGTACCATTACGGAGTTTGTCGATAAAAGGTTCAAACAAAAGATGCCTTTGGATATAATTGCGTCATTATAACAAATAGGAAACACGTTTTGATTAAGTTAGCAGTATTTGATTTTGATTCGACCTTAATGGATGGGGAAACTATCGATTTTTTTGCTCAGTCTTTGGGAATTGGTGAAGAAGTATCGGCGATTACAGAGCGAGCTATGAATGGAGAACTTGATTTTTTTGAATCATTGCAACAGCGTGTTGGTTTGCTCAAAGGATTGGAGTTTTCAAAAGTAGAAAAAATTTGTCATAATCTCCCTTATATGAACGGTGCTATCGAAACGATTGCGGCACTTAAAGAACGTGGGATTAAAGTTGTTTGTTTTAGTGGCGGGTTTCGTTCGGCTACTTCTCATGCTAAAAGTATCCTTGGATACGATGCTGATTTCTCCAATGTTTTGCATGAAAAAGAGGGGAAGCTCACAGGACTTGTTGGTGGAGATATGATGTTTGATTTCTCCAAAGGCGATATGCTACAACGGCTACAAGGACTTTTTGGGATCACTCCTGAAGAGACAATGGCTGTTGGTGATGGGGCAAATGATCGCTCTATGTTTGAGCATGCAGGGGTTAGAGTTGCTTTTTGTGCGAAACCTATTTTGAAAAAAGAGGCGAATGTCATCATTGACACGAAAGACCTCACCCAAATTATTACGAAGGTATTTATTTAATGTTAGAAAATTCTTTATGGTTGCGTTACAACCCAGAAAAAACAATTCGTGAAGCACTAACACGCTTGTATGCGTGCGATGCAGTAGAGATCGAAGAAGATGAGCGTGAATTATACGCATCGCTTAAACGTCATTTGACGAAAAAAGAGCTTAAAATCATAATGATGAATGAAGGTGGATGCACTCCTGAAGCTATTGGTGCGGAAGTTGCCCTTGAGGGTGAAGAGCTCAAAAAAGCACAATACAAAGCATATCGCAAATTACATCAAGCTAAAATTCGCTTGGAAGTTCGTGCTAATAGAGTGAAAGAAGTGGTAGAAACTGCTGACGAAGAATAAAACAAAGTAACCTAATGGATTGATTAATCGTCCATTTATTCTTTATGAGATATGATGTTCGATTAATAAAAAACAAGGATTGAATATGAAGAAATCAACTTCACTTTTTCTTGCAGCGGTTGTTGCTGTTGGAATGATGAGTACATCTGCGTCTGCGGATATCAAAAAAGGGCAAAAAGCGTATTTGAAAACGTGTAAAACGTGTCATGGTAATGGTACTAAAGGTGCTGCTATGCATACACAAAGTGAATGGGATGCGTTGTTTGCTAATGGCGCTGAAAATATCATTAAAGCGCACGTAGGAACAAAAGCAGAAGCAGAATTTAAGTCAGAAGGCTTTAAGTCAAAAGCGGTAGATCTTTATGACTTCTTGCACGAATTTGGCAACGATTCAGGAAACGTCCCTTCTTGCGGATAACTTCTTCTTGTCCCCTTCTAGGGACAATCTTTTAACACTTCTTCTCAATTTCTCTTCTTAACTTTTCATTACAGTGATATTATGGTGCAATAGGCTTTGGTGCTGGCTCATAAAAATAAAATCCTTGTGCGCTGTGCACCCCAATTCTTTTGACAATATCTGCGACGGCTTCATTGTGAACGAATTCAGCAACAGTTTCAATAGAGGCTCTTGTAGCAAAACTTAAAATGGTCTCTACGATGGTAATCGCTTTTTCGTTGGTATCGAGGTAGCGGATCAAAGAACCATCAATTTTGAGGATGTCAACGGATAGATTTAGAATGTGAGCAAAGTTGGAGTAGCCACTTCCAAAATCGTCAATCGCGATTCGGCATCCATATTGGCGCATAAGGGTAATAAATTGGGTCAGCTTTTCATAATCTTCAATCGCTTCGCTTTCTAAAATCTCAAAAATAATCCGTTGACCAATGGTTCCATATTGACGTAACATTTGGCAAATTATTGTTGTCGTTTCCTCATCCACAATATCATCAATGGAGAGATTGATAGAAAAGTCACCGGAATGCTGGGCGATTACTTCAAAACTTTTGGTAATGATGGTGCGAGAGAGCGCATGGTATAAATTTGATTCTTTTGCAATATGAAGATAGGGAAAAATTGATCTAACAGAGCCATCTTCCATAACGATTCGTGCTAATACTTCATGCTTGGTTATGCTCAGGGTTGATAGGTTTACGATAGGTTGAAAATAGGGGAGAATACGATTATTTTCGAGAGCACTTTTAAGTTCATGAACCTTAGTCATATTATCCAAAATAATTTTTCGTAAGTTGAGTCCATTATGATAGATAACAAGATTGGATTGCTTTTTACTTTTAAGTGCCATATCGGCGGTTTCAAGAAGAGGCATGGAATCGGATGCGGCAACGGAGATAGATGGGGTGCGTATCTCACCATCTATAGTAATTGGTATTTGAGAAAATGTAGACAAAACTTCTTGAGCAAAAGATTCAAGATTTTGATTTGATGAAAGCTCAAATAAAATACCAAAATCATCTGCCCCTAAGCGGTAGTAGGTTGGATTTACTCCTGAAAATTTCATATGGCGAATGTTGTGAGCCGTTTCGATAAGAAGACGATCTCCTGACTTGATTCCATAAAAATCATTGTAGTGTTTGAACTTATTGATATTGATCAGAATGAGAGCGAGATTTTTCTTTCTGCTTATCCGTTCTTCATACGCTTTACGATTTTTGAGATGGGTAAGTGTGTCGAGACGGATTTCTCGTTCAGTTCGGAATAAAAAGTGGATGATAATAGCCAAAGTAAGGATAAATAGGATGACTAAAATATACGAAAAATAGTTAATAAATTCGAGTTCATTGTTGGACTCATCGAGAAACATTTTTTGTGAATTTGCCAATGCAATAGCAATCTTAGGATTATGAATTTGACTGAAGGCATTGATATAGAGGGGGAAAAATTGTTGAATTACTGCAAAATGCTGCAGTGCTCTTTGGAGTAATTCTTCATTTTTTGGATCGTTAAAATGTTTATGAGAGAGCTTTTTGGTAGAAAGGTGAAGGGATGCCATAAGATTAGCATCCATACCATTTTTTGCCAGCAATATTGAGCCACTAATCCGATTAATCTCTTCTAAAAGTTTTTGTTCATCATGATTACGGATATTTTTTTCTTCAATTAGGTGCTGCTGTAATACCAAAAGAGCCGTAGATGTATTTTTAATGACAGTGTTGAAGGTTTGGAATTCATAGATAGTTTGTATTTTTTGATCAAGTAGGACAGTATATTTTTGCAATAAGTGACGTGTTTCTGGATGTCCTTCGAGTAGATGAGGATTATAATAGAGGGTCTTAGTTGCGTACTGAACTTCCTTGATCTTTTGGTTCACATCGTCTTGATTGGTATAGAGAAAGAAAGAGTTATTAAGAATCTGATAATCAAGTTTTCTATCCGCAACTTCGATTGCTTTAAATTCTAAGGAAATGCCATTACGCTGAGCAAAATAGTTTTTAGTAAAGGAGTTAAAAAGAAATAAGGAAGTAACCGCCCCTAAACCTAATAGCGACGCTACTGAAAGTTTGTAGGAGAGTTTCATAATTGTTCTCTTTGCAAGGGGCGTTCACCTGTGAGAGTATCTAAAAAAGTGACCAATAAATCAATTTCTTTTTTGGAAAGTTTGAGTCCTAAGTTGTTGTACCCCATTTTGCTAACGGCATCGCGAAGAGTTCGAGAACTACTGTCATGAAAATAGGGAGCAGTGAGTGAAATATTGCGTAAGGTTGGTACCTTGAAAATATTTTTATCCCACTCCTTTTTCGTTATTGCATAGCGATCATCAATATTTGGATTATGGTGTATGGGGATGATTGCCCCCATTTTTTGAAAAGAGTTTCCTCCTACATTGACTCCATTATGGCAACTGACGCACCCCAATGTTTTGAAAAGAGCATATCCTTGCATCTCATCTGAAGATAATCTCGTTTGCCCTCTTAAATAACGGTCAAACTTTCCATTAGGGGTGATAAGCGTTTTTTCATATTCAGCAATCATTTGGGCTATATCATCAGGAGAAATGGTGGGGTGCTTGGTGATTTTGAAAAAAGTGGCTTTGTACTCTGGATTCGCCTCTAGCCTCTTTGCTGCTTCTCTCAAAGGTAGCCCCATCTCAAGAGGGTTGTGAATCGGACCGAGTGCTTGTTCGCTTAATGTTGCTGCCCGCCCGTTCCAGAATTGGGAAAAATTGAAAACGGCATTAAATACGGTAGGGGTATTCATGATTACTTGTGTACCGTGCACCCCAATAGAGTGAGATACTCTATCGGCTCCTCCGTGAGAAATATCGTGACATGAAGCGCAAGTGATTGTATAATCTTGAGAGAGGATTGGATCAAAAAAAAGCTTTTTTCCAAGTGTCGCTTTGGCTGAATTATACGGAACCAAAAGTGGTATCGGCACAATCGGCTCCGCTGCAGCGAGACAGTTGCAAGTGATGATAAATATAATCAATATAATTTTCATGCTTTTAACTATTCCTACAATAATATAAATATATCATATCATAGCGTTAATTAAAATGTTGCTTTTAGCCCCAAATACACCATCCGTCCGCGTAGTGGTCCCCAAATATGAGCCGAATCAAATCCTGCTGGAGTGCTGTTATCGTAAAAAAGCGGAGATTCAACATTGGTTTGGACATAATCGAAGAGATTTTTAGCTCCGGCATAGAGCGAGAAATTTTTATCCAGTTGTTTGGTGAGTTTTAGATCGACCGTTGTATAAGCAGGTGCTGTTGACTTTTTGGGCGATGTTGCGAGATCATCATTATAACGATCAATATAATTGTACGGCGCTAAATCACGTGCCCCGACGTAGGTTGCTTCGGTGTAGAGTTCCCATCCATTGATGTCATAATCGACGCTAAATCGTGCACGTTGTTCGATAGCCGCTAGGGAGAGGTGTGATTTGTATACATCGTCGTAACGGTACATTTCATAACTGCCTGAGAGGGTGAGTGTGTCGTTAATGGCATAGCCGATTACAATGTCCCCATTTTTGACATTGACATTTTGGGAGAGATTTTTGAGGGTAGGGATACCGCTTACATCATCAATATACGCAAGATTTTTTACTTGGGTATAGGCGGCAGAGGCAGTAATATTGAATCCCTTGGCTTTGTAGGCAAGAGAGTAGTTTGCCCCTTTTGATTGTTCTAAGGCAGTAATATTCATTCCAAAGCCATTATCAAGTAAGCCATGCTCCGACTCAAAAAAGGTGAGAGGGGAGCGGTATCCCATCCCTGCACTAAATCGTGAGGTAAGATCATTGGTGTGATTGTGGCGATAATGGAAACGGGGAACGAGGAGCGTTTTGTCAATTTCATTACCTTGGGCTGTTTTACCTTTCCAATCGGTGGTGATTTTGGCTCCACGAACGGCAAGAGTCAGTTCATTTTTATCATCAATCATCCATGCGTCTTGTCCATAAATTCCTAATGCAGTGTAGTCAAAATCATCTTTTTCTATATTTGGATTGGCAAATAAGGTTGATGCCGAGCGTGCCGTTTCAATTTTAATATCCGTTCCGTAGGTGAGAAAATGGTTAGCATTGAGAGCATGATCGATTTTGAGATCACCAAAATAGGTTTTATCAACATTCCCATAATCCGAGCCTTCATAGAGGGAATCTTGGCTTTGTTGGGCGTAGGCAAGGGTGGTTTGAAGATTCATATCACTATTGAGAAAATGACGCTCTTTGAGATAAATCTCATCACGCTTCGTATTAATCCTCTCTAGTGCAGACATGGGGTTGCTAAGCAAACGATTTCGGACATTGCCTCCTGCAAATGCCACATCATTATGAAGGGGATCATAGCTTGATACAGCAGAACCCTCCGAAACCATCGGTCCGCCGAAAACATTGGAGGTAAAATGGGCTGCTTTGAGCTCCACCGAATCGTATTTGCTAAACTCATGGGTTAGCATCACAGAGAGGGATTGATTCTCCATGCTAGGGGATTCACTGACACCGTTATGGTCATTATCAACTTGATCTTGGGCATGATACGATGCGGAGATCAGAATTCCTGTCTTTTTATCGGCACTTAGAGCCTCACCAAGGAGAGAGTAGTTTTTGCTTCCCAATGTCCCCATGGAGGTATCGATTTCAATGCCGTTGCCACGAGGTTTGCGTGGGATAATATTGATAGTTCCTCCGATGGCTTCGGGGGCGGTGAGGGATGCCCCTGAACCACGGGCGATTTCAATACTCTCAATATCTGCCGTACCGATAGCATCCATCCCGTAAAAACTTGATACGGTGGAGTTAAAAGGGATACTGTCGATAAGGACAGTCGTGTGTTCCCCTTTGAGTCCGTTGAGTTGTACTCGTTTGAGTCCGCAGATGGAGCATCCTGTGGTGACACTCACTCCTGCTTGTTTTTCAATGGCTTCGGCTAGAGTTGCAGATTGGCTTTGTTGGAGATCTTTTTTGGTGATTATTTCGGTCGCTTCCACCAAATCTTTGAGGCTCCCTTTGGATTGGACAATAGGAGCATCAACGCTCTCTACGGTAAGTGTGTCAAGTTGAATATCATTCGCCGAGGCAAAGGTACAAATCGCTGCGCACGCAACGATGGAAAGTGTTTTTTTCATAGAGGTATCCTAAAAGGTTAAATAATTATAGTAATGGTTTGTTTTTTGATAATTAGGTAGATTTTAAGAGAGCGGTGGGGAGCGACTTCGCGTTAGGATGGCAAGCGGTGAGGGTTGCGTAAACTGCGGTGAGGTAAAAGGTTCGAAAGTGGTGATGACACTGCTAAGAACAACGGAGTCATTAACAAGTACAGGGGAGTGGGCGAGAAGACACACTTCACACGAATCACCATTATGATGGGCATGGCTTAGTTGATGAACGACCCCGACGAAAAGGGAGAGGATGAATAACAGTGCAAATAGTCGTCTAAAACGTTTCATCATCCCCCCTTTTTTTATTTTGCTAATTGTAGCAAAAAATGTTTTTTTATCCGATAAAGCAAAATTAGTTAATTTAATTTTAAAGAACTTCAGAAATAATGCGGTAGCAGAAGAAAGTAATATTAATAGTTTGGAGGGGATAACAATGAGATATTTAATCGTAAATACTTTAGTGATTGACTTGATTTTATCTACGTTGCTCCATGCAGGAGGAGAACAGACCCTTAAAGATGTGACACTTTTGCCAATAAGTGTAGAAATTGAGGCTGAATCTTCGAATAGTACCGATGCAGCGACAGAGGGGACAGTGACTGCACGGCAGTTAGCCAACCGACCGATTCTCCGTTCTGCTGAGGTGTTAGAGAGTGTTCCCGGACTCATTGTCACGCAGCACAGTGGCGATGGCAAAGCCAATCAGTATTTTTTACGTGGATTCAGTCTCGATCACGGTACTGATTTTTTCACAACCATTGAGGGTATGCCAACCAATCTTCCTACGCATGCACATGGTCAAGGGTACAATGATCTTAATTTTCTCATACCTGAATTGATTTCGAGTGTGATGTACAAAAAAGGACCGTATTATGCAACTGAGGGAGATTTCGCTTCGACGGGAAGTGCTCATATCCATTATGCTGATAGTTTGCCGGAAGCAATGGCGAGTGTAACCGTTGGCAGTTTTAATCAAAAACGTGTGCTCAATGCCAACTCTTTTGATCTCAATGGCGGAAAGATTTTGTATGCACTTGAATATTTTCATAACGACGGTCCTTGGGATCATCCAGAGGGGTATAAGCGACTAAACGGCGTTATGAGCTATGCTAAAGAAGAAGGCAAAGACAGCTACAAAATTACAGCAATGGCATACAAAGGAGATTGGGACGCAACCAATCATGTTCCGCTTCGCGCAATCGATAGCGATATCATCGGGAGATACGGTTCCCTTGATCCCAGTGATGGAGGAAATACCCATCGATACAGTTTATCAGGAGAATATGCCCATCGTGATAATAACGGAGTAACGAGTGCAAATGCCTACGTAATCGATTATGGGCTTGATTTGTTTTCTAATTTCACCTACTATTTAGATCATCCAGTAGAGGGAGATCAGTTTGAACAAAAAGATGCCCGTACGATTATTGGAGGGAATGTGGGACGTATATCGGTTGGTTCGATGTTCGGTCTAAACTCAGTTCAGTCGTACGGATTCCAACTGCGTCATGATGCTATCCGTGGTGTCGGACTTTATAACACCCAAAATCGTATTCGATTCAACACCATTACCTCCGATAGGGTCAATGAGACCAATACGGCACTTTATTACCAAAATGAGCTGACTCTCAGGAATAACATCCGTATGATTGCAGGAATTCGTGGTGATTTGGTCCGTTTTGATGTGAGGAGTGATGTCAATCCAGCGGATACGGCTGTTAAAACCGCTGCAATCGCCAGTCCAAAATTGAGTTTTATTTTTGGTCCTTGGGCAGATACGGAACTGTTTCTTAATGGTGGATATGGCTTTCATAGCAATGATGCGCGAGGTATAACCCATGCGATTGATCCAGCAAAATCACTGGTACGAACCAAGGGAGGGGAAATCGGCGTTCGGACACGAGCCGTGAATCATCTTCAAACGTCATTAGCGTTGTGGATGATGGACAGTGAATCAGAACTCGTTTTCGCTGGTGACACAGGAGGGACAGAACCTACGGGTTCATCACGACGTACGGGGATTGAGTGGGCAAATTATTGGACTCCGACACCTTGGTTTATTCTCGATGTTGATGTTGCACTATCACGTGCACGATATAAAGACCCTTCAAGCTCAGGTGGAATTTATGTCCCAGAAGCAATCGAGAAAACGGTATCAATAGGGGCTGCTATCACTGACTATAACGATTATTTTGGAGGATTGAGACTCCGTTATTTCGGGAGTCGTGCCCTTATAGAGGATAATTCGGTTCGCTCTAAACCCTCGACACTGGTTAATCTCAAAGTAGGGCGACATCTATCCAAGAATCTTGATCTGAGCGTTGATGTGTATAATCTCTTTGATCGTAAGACGTATGACATCGAGTATTATTATGAGTCGAAGTTAGCGACGGAGAGTACCTCGGTGACAGATCATATGGTTCATCCGGGCGAACCGCGCTCCGGACGTTTGACATTGACTTATCGGTATTAAAGGATTGTGGTTGTTTTGAGGCATGCGCGGTAAAGAGCACTTTTTTGTGCGTATGTCATTGCTGCATGAGCAGGAGAAGTTGACGGAAGCACTACTTTATCAATCGGTAAGTCTTTAAAATATTTTTGAAATAAATCAAATGCTTTTTTCCCGGTAAAGGCAAGTGTTTGGATATTCGGATACTCGTGCAACAATTTTTCAAAATCATTGGGGATACAATTTTTTAGATTGCTGTCACTTGAATTACTCCGCTCGCACGAACCAATTACATCCCATAATCCAATCCCTTTTTCGAGACAAAAATCCTTCTTTTCGTCGTTTGTTGTCAGCGTAACGGTGAAAATCTCCTCCAGTATCGACCAAAAGGCGTTGCGTGGATGAGCGTAGTAAAAGGCTTGTTCGAATGACGCGATACTGGGGAAACTGCCCAAAAAGAGGATGCGGGTATTTTGGTCGATGATGGGGGGGAAGGGGTGATCAAAGGTTGCTTTTATCTTCATTTGTTGCATCATACGCTCCTTTTAATGGGAGCATCATAGTCCAAAAGGTACTATGGTGTCAAGATTTTAAATTGCAATAAAATTAAATTGGACGTTATTAATTTCTTCTTTGAAATCTTGACCAAATTCTTCTGCGGTATCGTCCTCTTCATGATGTTTCCAGTTTACTGTTACTGTGTTGAACTCTGAAATTTCGTCAAGAGTTGAAAAAAGGTTGAAAAAAACTTTGGTGCTTGCACTGTTAAAATAGGTCAAAAAGAAATCAAATTGTATATTGCTGTCTTGTTGATTTTTTAAATGTGTTTTAAGAGGAACCATAATTGGATCAAAAAATGCGTTGACATCTTCAGGATATGATTCGCCTTCAAAACTGTACACATTAGTATGGGTATCCAAAACAATTTTTGGCGTTGTTACGGTTGCTGGAATGGTTTTCATTGGTTTTTCCTTTATATTGTTGTTAAATTACGACTTTGAGAGTAAAACAATCGAAAATTTCATCATTCTCAATAAAATCAAATTCGATAGGTTCGCTTGATTTACGTGCCATCTCTATAAATCCTATACTGGCACCTTTGCTCCCCTCATCCGCTTCGGAGCGCATCTTCTCTTTGTAGAGCACTTTCAATTCCTCTTGACTCATAGCTGAAAGTGCTTCAAGCTTTTCTCTTAGTGCAGGGACTTTTGTTTTTTCGACGCGATTGGAACACATGATGTAAAATTTATCCCCTTCTGTTCCGATCGCAACCGATCCATAGCTCATACTCGCTTCTTCCTGATTTTGTATTTGATCAGGTGAATAGCGAGTAATGTTTTGTGCTTGTTCGACAAACATATAGAGTACTTTTTGGCTTATCCCCATTTTTGTTGCATCAGCGCTCAATTTACCTTTAATCATCGAGCTGACGGCGACAATGATCTCTTGTGACAAGTAGCCGTTATAGCAAAAAATTACATTTTTGGCTTCTATCATCTCTTTTAGTGTTCGAAAGTCGTTTAATAGCATAGACTTTTTCCTTTTTTTTGGATTTATATTTGAAATGCAATCATTGTATTATCATCGCGTTGTGATTCGTCTCCCTTGTAGTGGTGATATTTTTCCAAAATAATGGCTTGCTGCTCATTCATAGGCTTTGTATGATTGTCATAGATCGTTTCCATGAGCCGCTTTTTACCGAATGCGATCCTTTTGCTTCCGCCGATTTGGTCAATAATCCCATCCGTTGTCAGATAAAAACGCATCCCCTCTTCGAGTGCTAGGGTTTGATTGGTGAAGGTTAAATCCAAATCACTGTGAACATATCCGATACTGTGTTTATCGGGTTTAACGTGGTGCAAGTGACCATCCGCAATATACAGAAGAGGTGTATTGGCACCGGCAAATGTTAATTGTTTGTTTTCAAGATTAACATAACAAAATGCTCCGTCCATACCGTCATTGGATTCACTGGTTTCATCGTACTGCCCTAAAGTCTCTTTTACGAGACGATTCATTTGGCTCAACAAGGCGGCTGGATCATCAAGATGGCGTTGTTGGGAGAGTAAACGGTCAAGAATCGAAATAACAACAAAGGTCATTAATGCACCTGGAACACCGTGTCCTGTACAATCGATTATGGCAACAAAGAATCCTTTATCGGTTTTATCAACCCAATAACAATCGCCACCAATAACATCTTTTGGGTTCCAAATAACAAAAGAATCTTTTGAAAAGCTGTTAAGTATATTGGCTTCAGGCAAAAAAGAGCGTTGAATCCGGCTGGCATAGTTGATACTGCTGCGAACTAATGTATTGACTTGCTCTAACGCATGGTTATTTTCTTGAATTTGCTGAAATGAATTATGAAGCGCTTGACGTGAGTATTCAAAACTTTTACCGACTTGCCCGATTTCATCGGTACGTTTCCAAACGAACGGTTCATCAAATTTTTGATTTGCCAATGCGCTGGATTGCGATAACAGTTCACCAAAAGGTTGTGTTAAATCATGGACAACCCTTTTTACCATTTTTGCTACGTACATTGAACCGGCAATACTGATGATGATAATAAGTGCTAGAATTGCAAAAAATTGTATCTGTGTTGTTGCATAAATATTTTGGGCATTGATAATTTGGACTTGCATCAGTTTATTCAAGATAGGGGTTAATTCTATAATTGTATATTGAGCATCATCCGTTGTCCATGACATAACATCCATTAACTTTTTTTCTTTTGCTAGTTGAATGAGGGTATCCAGACTCTTAATGGAGAGTTTCATGTACTTTTGGGCATCAGGCAATAACTCTTTTTCCTCTTTTGTCAGGTTGCTATGAGTATAAGCATCCCATTCTCGGACAATTTTTTCTTTTTCAATAATCAAATCGTTAGATACATTTGAATAGTCTGTTACACTTCCATGAGCAATATCTTGAGCCGAAACAAGCACTTTTTGTTCGTAAGATTCTTTAATTAGCCGTAAGTGCCCCAGTGGCTCAAGCGCATTTCCATTAAGTGAACGGATGGAAAAGTTTGAGATTAGCATTCCGATGATACCGGCGATTATGGCACTAATAGCAAGTAATTGTGTTAGTTTGACCAAGTAGTTGACTTTATCTTCTACTCTGGTATTTTCAAGCACTTCAGGCTTAAATTTTGTCATCAATCCCATTAGCTATCCTTTTTTTACTCAGTTGGAAATTAATCTATCCGCAGTATAAATATGTTTTATTACCATTTCGAAACAGAATGATTACAATTTAGATTGTTAAAAATTTACCTTCCCCTAAACCACCCTTTGGTACAATTCCATCATTAATTTATGGGTCCAAGTACCCAATCAAAGGAACTGCATGAAGCGTGCATTACTCAGTGTTAGCGATAAAAGTAATATCGTAGAATTCGCCAAATCTCTTATCGGTTTGGACTATGAAATCGTCTCTACGGGCGGAACGTACAAAATGTTACGTGATGCCGGTGTTGATGCTATCGAAATTGATGATGTGACAGGATTTCCAGAAATGTTTGACGGTCGTGTTAAAACCCTTAATCCGTACATTCACGGCGGTATTTTGTTCCGTCGTGATTTGGACTCTCATGTCAATACGGCGATGGAATACGGCATTGTTGAAATTGATTTGGTGTGTGTGAATCTTTATCCGTTTAAAGCGACCATCGAGCGTACCGATGACTTCGAAGAGATTATTGAAAATATCGACATCGGAGGACCTGCAATGGTTCGTTCTGCTGCAAAAAACTTTAATGATGTTCATATCATTACCGATCCAAGTGATTATTCTGTGGTTCTTAACGCCATTCAAAATGATGAAGATACCGTTGAGTTCCGTCGCGGTTTGATGATCAAAGCGTACGAGCATACCGCAGCGTATGACAGTATGATCGCCAACTACATGAACAAGCGTTTTAACAACGGCATGGGTGCAAAGCAGTTTATCGTTGGGAACAAAGTGATGGATACCCGTTATGGAGAAAACCCGCATCAAAAAGGTGGATTGTATGAGTTTGAGTCGTTCTTTAGCCAAAATTTCAAAACCCTCAAAGGGGAAGCAAGTTTTAATAATCTTACCGATATTAGTGGCGCAGTGAAAATTGCAGCGGCATTTGGAGATGAGAATGCGATTTGTATTGTGAAACACGGTAACCCATGCGGTTTTGCAATACGTGACAATATGATGGATGCGTATACAGAAGCACTGAAATGTGATCCGATTTCAGCATTTGGGGGTGTAGTTGCAGTCAATGGTATCGTGACAAAAGAGCTTGCCCTTAAAATGAATGAGATGTTCCTCGAAGTTATTATTGCAGGTAAAATCGATGAAGAGGCGCAAGCAGTATTCGAGCCGAAAAAACGTCTTAAGCTTTTTGAATACGGCAGTGATCGTATTCTTCTAAGCCGTGATGCAATCGATTTTAAACACATTGACGGCGGATTTGTATTCCAAGACGCGGATCGTGTAGGTGACGATGAGGTTAAAAATGCCAAGTTGGTGACAAAGCACACAGCAAGCGAGAGTGAACTTAAAGACGCTGAAATCGCGTATAAAGTAGCCTCATTAACCAAATCAAACTGTGTTGTATACGTAAAAGACTCTGCGATGGTTGCCGTGGGTATGGGGATGACGTCACGTGTCGATGCAGCGCGTTGTGCATTACGAAAAGCGGAAGAGATGGGTCTGGATGTAAGCGGTTCGGCTCTTGCTTCTGAAGCATTTTTCCCATTCCGCGATTCGATCGATGCGGCAGCAGGCGCGGGTGTCAAAACGGTTATTCAACCGGGCGGTTCAGTGCGCGATGAAGAAGTGATCGCGGCGGCAGATGAACATGGGATGTCGTTGTACTTTACAGGCGTTCGTCACTTTTTGCACTAAAAACACTTGCGTCTTCATGGCGCAATCTTCAATCTTCTTTTCCTCCCAATCCAACGCACATTCGCTTTTAACCTTGATTGACTTTGACTCAACTATTCTGTTATAATTTTGTTAAATAATTAACTATATTTTCAACAGGATTTAAAATGTCAAAAAGTTTATACACAACCCTAGAAGTTGCTTCCACTGCAAATGAAACAGAAATCAAAAAAGCTTACCGTAAGTTGGCACGCCAATACCATCCAGATGTAAATAAAGACCCCGCGGCTGAAGAGAAGTTCAAAGAGATTAATGCTGCCTATGAAGTGCTCAGTGACAAAGAAAAACGGGCTAAATATGACCAATATGGAGATTCAATGTTCGGCGGTCAAAACTTCCACGATTTTGCTCAAGGGCAGGGAGGGAATGTTGATCTTGATGAGATCTTACGCAGTATGTTCGGTCAAGGTGGCGGTGGATTTAGTGGTGGAGGCGGTTTCGGCGGAGGCGGATTTGGGGGTGGCTTCGGCGGCGGTGTGAATCTTGATATTGATGCCAATGTTACCGTCCCTTTCGCCGTAGCTGTTTTGGGTGGTAAACACACCATTAGCTTTTCGGGGGATAGTTTCGATATAAAAATTCCAGCAGGGATCAAAAGTGGTGAAAAACTTCGGGTTCGCGGAAAAGGGAAACGTCACGGACAGCAAGTCGGTGATTTATATCTCCGTATCGAAATTGCTCCCAATGCAGAATATGAGAGAGAAGGGGACACCCTTGTCAAAACCTTTAATGTCCCTCTTTATGCGGCATTGTTTGGTGGAAAAGTGGCGGTTCAAACCTTAGAAAAAGAGGTAACTCTCAAAGTCCCTGAAAATACGAAAAACGGTCAACGTTTCCGTCTCAAAGAGATGGGAGTGATGAATCGTCAAAATAATGTTCGGGGAGATTTGTATCTCAAAGCGAATATCGTCTTGCCTGCCGTCGATAAAATCGATGCTGATTTGGTTGAGGTGATGAAAAAATCCCTTCCACAGGAGTAGACTATGCACCATTTTGATGAACCGGTTTATATGATTAGTATTGTGGCGAAGATTTTGGATATTCATCCTCAGACGCTACGTCAATATGAACGGGAGAACCTCGTATCCCCTTCCCGTTCAGATGGTCGGATACGTCTTTATTCGCAACGTGATATTGAGAAGATTAAAACGATTTTACGCCTCACGCGTGAAGTGGGGGTCAATCTTGCTGGGGTGGATGTTGTGATGCGTCTGAAAGTAAAAATGGAAGCGATGGAACAAGAGATGTTAGAATTGCGCTCCGAGATTGCACGAATGCGATGCAGTAGTGGTGTTCCTCCTGAAAAATCGCTCGTCACCACTCGTAGCATCTATGAAATGGTCATTTTTGAAAATGATCTTTCCAAATAATGGTTCCCATCGAATCGCTTGATAAAAGTTGGCAAAAGGTTCTAAAAGAGGAGTTTGAAAAAGATTATTTTTTAGAACTTCAAGATTTTCTTTATAATGAAGCGAAAAGCTACACCCTTTTTCCCCTCTCCTATAATATTTTTAATGCGTTTAATTTGACCCCTTTTGATAGTGTTAAAGTCGTTATCTTGGGGCAAGATCCTTATCACGGTGAGGGTCAATCACACGGGCTTGCTTTTTCGGTGCAACAAAGGACAAAAATCCCTCCCTCTCTTCAGAATATTTTTAAAGAACTCGTAGAGGATACAGGGTGTGAGATTCCACAAAGTGGAGATTTGACCCACTGGGCAAGGCAAGGGGTGTTACTTCTCAATACTCTTCTCACCGTCCGTTCGTCCGAGCCGTTATCGCATCAAAATCGTGGCTGGGAACAGTTCACCGATGAGGTGATAAAAACCCTCAGTGCACAACGTGAACACCTCGTATTTATCCTTTGGGGGGCACCGGCTGCGAAAAAAGGGGCGTTGATTGATGGGACGAAACATTTGATTCTAAAAGCTCCTCACCCTTCACCGCTTTCATCGTATCGAGGATTTTTTGGCTCCAAACCGTTTAGCCAAACAAATGCCTATTTACGAGAGTGGGGGATTAAAGAGATTGAGTGGAAGCTTTGAGTTTTTAAGCAATTTTTTCCGCTCCACTAGGAGTTTTTTTAGTGCATTCAAAGGATTTTGTTTTTGAAGTGTTTTCAGTAATTTTATCTGATTATGGAGATCATGTATTTTCCCCAATTTATCTTGCAACCCTTTGGACTCTTTTATTTTTTCATAGCTATCGCTCAAACCATTGTCGTGTAAAAAATCAAACGCATAACGCGATATTTTAAAACGGATACGTAGTTTATGCAACTCTTTTGGGGAAGTAGATTGTGTTAGAAGGGTATATTCTCTTAAACTCTCTTCATAATATGCGTATGCTGTTTGAATCAGATAGTCATCCACAAAAGTAGGATTAAGCTTGCTTGTAGCATCGTATAATTCATCAAAGGCTGCGAGGATTTGGATGTTGGACTCTTCGGTAAAAAGAGTTTCGTATTGGCTATTTCTAAGAGAGATCAGTTTTTTGGCTATATTTTGGGAAGATTTTTGATGGAGTGAGAGGATGAGGACATCCAAATCACGTAAAAAGTTGGTTCTCTTTAGAAAGGTTTTAAGCGGTATTGGAAAAAAGGTAGATTCCATATTATAAAGTTGTAATAGTGATCGTACAAGGCGTAAAGACGTACGAAACTGATGAAGAGATTTACCCTTATCTTCCGCATTTATTTTACGGAAGGAGAGAGTCGCACTAATAATATGGTAAAGAAGATATTTCGTTAAAGATGAATGTTTCATTTGGGAAGTGTAGCATAATTTCTATTAATACTCTAAAACATATACCAACATCTCTTATGATTTAAAAACTATCAGCGTGTCAAAAAGAAGATAAAATTTTGCCCTTCAAAACTCAAATCAACTTGAACCCCTTTTTTGTTTCGTGCAATTTCCATAAGCGTATCCATTTCAGAATAGGTACGTGGTAATGTAATATCAAGCCGTCGTTTATTTTCAGAGAGAAGTACTTTAGCACGTCCACCGATGATATTGACGAACTCAGCAAGTGAATCGAGAACTTCTTCATCAGTTACATCCCCTTCTCCAACAAGAAGTTCGCATGCCTTTTTGGCAATTGTTTTGGGAAAAACAAGGATAATAAGTCCATCAATATCGCCGTAAAAACCGATAGAGCTAGCAAACTGATCGGTTGGATTGGCAATTGTAAGGGCTTGAATACGGACAGAATTTTTTGTCGCTTGCGCATTTGTCATCATATTGAGCGTAGAGACAGTGGCATCGATAAAATGAGAGAGCTCATTAATAAGTGCTTTGTTAAGGATACGATGTTGTTTTACGGTTGCGCCACCACCGCCCCCTAATTCTTGCAATAATTCTTTATTTTTGAGAATATCATCCATCGTACTAAAAAACATTATCCCTGCATCTTCAAGATCATTTTTAAAGGTTTCAGGTGTTTTCTCAAAACTAAATCCCACAAAACAGATAGCAGCATTGTACTCAGCCGCCGAACTCGCCAATTTAGTAAAAAAGTTAAGGGCATGAATATTCATGGAGACAACTTTATAAGCATCAAAGATAAAGAGGCGGAATCCGACATTGAGCGAATTATTGTGGTAAGCGATATTAAATGTATTTCCAATCTCGGCATCAAGAAAATTGGAAACAGTGTAAATAATAGCATTTCCTGTGACCCTCGTAGCTATTTTTTGTCCAAAATATCCCAGCTGAGTATCTTCAATAATGGCATAATAAAGATCAGGTGTTTTCTTTTTGGTTTCAAACTCGGCAAAGCTTTGGGCAATAATAGGATTATGCCCATAATCAAACAATTCAATGGCCATAGCAGAGCGCTGAGAGGGATCCTCATTGTATAAAAGGACAGTTTTAGGGTTACTTGTGTTCGTAGATACAAAAAGTTCTGCTATTTTCTCACTTTTAAAGAGAGAAAAATCAATCGCATCTTTATAAAAAATATTGATTGTTTGAAACTTTTTGTGGTCATAATCGCAAAATCCAACGGTAATATGCTTACTATTACGTATGCTAGTAAGAAGTTTTACAAAAACATCCAATCCATTTTTATTGAAAAAAATTACTTTTTTCAGTGAAACCAAAAGCATGTCAATGTGGAGAGCTTCAGTGGCTTTTATATCGTCTATCGTTAAGAATGAGGGGGCATTATTCCCATCAAGAAACCCTTGTAAATGAAAAACTCCAATACGTCCTTTAACTGTTGCTCTCATAATGGCTGTATTACCTGACTAAAGGAATCATAAATATCATCAACAAAATCGATTTGAAAGTCGATAAATTCGTTGAGACCTGCACTCACGTAGGCACTTTGTGAAAACTCATAAAAAAGAAGAAGATGTATCCACTGTGCCAAGATTTTTTGCTCACCAAGGAGATCACGGTGTGTTCCAGAAGCAGAGCGGATAAGGGCAATGGTTTTATCACTCATATCCCACATCTGACCAATTTGAGCCGCAAGGTCGAAGAGATCAGATCCACTCAACCGTTTTAAAATTGTATTATAGTCGAGAGCTTTGACGCTTCGTAGTTGCTCCACTTCCTTTTTTGTCGATGCGAAGAGGGCATTACAAACAATGATCGTAGCCGGAATAAGGGATATAGCGCTGTAAATTTCTTTATCTTTAATATGAAGATATAGAAGAATATTCTCCCATTGCTTACTAAGAGAAGCTTGCAAATCATAAAATTGGTGATTTGTAAGATTGAAAAGTTCCCACTTTTTTGGTGTCAGTAAACTTAGAAGATAATTGTAAAGAGTTTGTTGCGTGGCTGCAACCCCTAAAATGCCAAAAATTTGCCCTACATCCGAGACCTCATTCTTAAATCCATAAATAGGGCGATTCACCAATGTTTTGAGATAAAGGCGTAATGCAGGATCTTCTTGCGCACACTTGGCTGCTTTAATAAGGTCTCCATCTCGTGCGAACTGGAGTGCTTGACGCACAACACTAGGCGCGGGTGGAATGTTTTTAATATAAAATGCTACTTCTTCAGGTGTAATCACAATATGATAATATCCAATATTTTTGTTTATTGTAGTATTGTGTTCGTTAAAGAAAACTTTAGGGGCGATAAGGATTATTGCTTAAGGTAGACTTTGGGTTTATTGGGATAAAATGCGCAACTTAAATTTACGCAAGGAGCCTCAAAATGGCAAGAAAATGCGCTATTAGCGGTAAAGGCCCAATGAGCGGGAACAATGTTTCTCATGCGAAAAACAGAACTAAACGTCGTTTTTTGCCAAATCTTCGTACAGTACGTATTACTCTTGAAGATGGAACAACGAAAAAAATTCGTATTGCTGCTTCTGAGCTTCGTACGCTTAAAAAAGATTCGTAAGCTCCCCCTCTAGTCTTTTCACAATTTCGGGACTTTTCCCGATTTTATTTCCTCAATTTCATACTTATCCCCTTTTGTTTTAACCTTCTTCCTTTATAATAATGCACTTTATTTTTTGGAGATTTTTATGGCTATATTAACAATGATCGAGGGTGGAGTGTGTGCTGCATCAGGTTTTTATGCCGATGGGATTGCTATTGGACTGAAAAAAGAAGGGGCAAAAGACCTAGCCTTTATCTATTCGGACTCTCTTTGTGTCAACGCTTCTGTTTTTACCACCAATAAAATGACCGCCGCACCGATTCGCCACTTTCGTGAACAAGGAAATTTTGAGGGTAATTTTGTCCTTATTAATGCCAAAAATGCGAATGCAATGACAGGTAAAGCAGGGATAGAAGATATTAATGAGGTGTTACATACGCTTCAAAATCAGTTTCCTCAGATTCAAAATCCCGTGATGAGTTCGACGGGGGTAATCGGCGTTCGTCTCCCCAAAGAGAAGATAGTAGCAGGGGCGATGAACTTTGATCTCACCCATCGTGATGGGGTGGCTGCTTCGGAAGCAATTATGACAACGGATACTTTTAGTAAACGTATCGCCTACGAGGTAGCACTGGAGGATGGAACGTCCTTTCGTATTGGAGCAATGGCAAAAGGGGCAGGGATGATTAACCCTGCGATGGCAACGATGCTTTGTTTTATCACAACCGATGCGACCGTCGATAAGGTGACGATGCAAACGTTATTGGATGAATGTGTTCATACGACGTTTAATGCCGCGAGCGTGGATGGGGATACGTCAACCAATGATACTGTTTTGGTAATGGCAAATGGGAAAAGCGGTGTTTTTGAGGCAAAAGCGTTTAAAGAGGCGTTGGAAAAAATAATGCTCTTCTTAGCCAAAGAAATGGTACGAGATGGAGAGGGAGCCACGAAACTAGTGACCTACAAGGTGACTACTGCGCTAAACAATATGGAAGCAGAAGTGATTGCTAAAGCACTTAGTAATTCGCTCCTTGTTAAGACAGCTCTTTATGGAGAAGATCCTAACTGGGGGCGTATAGCATCGACGGTTGGAGCGAGTGGTGCGATGTGCGATGAAGCAACGCTTAGTATTTGGTTTGATGAAGTATGTGTTTATCGCCAAGGTGAGCTATTGTTTAATGATGAGCTTGAACCGTTTGCAGCGGCGGTGATGCAAAAATCAGCTTTTATGATCCATTGTGATATTGGACAAGGTTTGGGTGAATTTATTGCCTACGGGTGTGACTTGGGGCATGAGTATGTCAAAATAAATGCGGATTACAGAACGTAGTATTAGCAACCCCTAAGTGATTTCTTGTTATACTCCTGTCATTATATTTTGGTACTAGGATGACTTATGCGTGGATACAAAATTTTTAGCGGTTCAGCGTGTACTGAGTTTGCGGCAGAAGTGTGTAAAACTCTCGATGTTCCTCTCGCTAAAGCTTCAGTTAAACGTTTTAGTGACGGAGAGATTAACGTTCAAATTAGTGAGAGTGTTCGCGGACGTGATGTATTTATCATTCAAAGCACAGGTGCTCCCTCTAATGATAATTTGATGGAATTGTTGATTATGACGGATGCGCTTCGTCGTAGTTCGGCAAGTTCGATTACGGCGGTTGTCCCTTACTTCGGGTACGCACGTCAAGATCGAAAAGCGGCTCCTCGTGTCCCTATTACAGCAAAATTGGTTGCGGATATGTTTGAAACAGCTGGAATTGATCGTGTTGTAACGATTGATCTCCATGCAGGTCAAATCCAAGGTTTCTTTGATATACCCGTTGATAATCTTTATGGGGCAATTATTTTCGAAGAGTATATTCGGGCAAAAAATCTTTCTAATCCTGTTATTGCTTCTCCTGATATTGGAGGAGTTACGCGTGCTCGTTATTTTGCTGAAAAATTAGGGCTTGAAATGGTTATCGTTGATAAGCGCCGCGAAAAAGCAAATGAATCAGAAGTGATGAATATCATCGGTGAAGTTGCTGGCAAAGATATTATTATCATAGATGATATGGTAGATACTGCAGGAACCATGGTAAAAGCAGCTGCTGCTCTCAAAAAACGTGGTGCAACATCGGTAATGGCATGTGCAACTCATGGTGTTCTCAGTGGTAACGCATACGAAAATATCAACAACGGTGAACTCGATGAGTTGGTTATCTCCAATACGTTAGAGCTTCGTGGACACAGTGATAAGATCAAGGTTCTGACGGTTGCTCCACTTTTTGCAGAAGTAATTCGTCGTGTGTATCATAATGAGAGTGTCAATTCTCTTTTTAGCTAAAACTCTTATCTCTCTTTTTGAGGGGAGTTTTTTATCGACTTCCTCAAACTTTCAATAAATTCTTCTTCAAGCTTTGTTATCAAAGGGATTGTTTTGTTATCAAGACCTAGACCAATTGAGTTTTTTGCGATTTCGATAGCTTTGGTTTCCATCCCTTCTTGCAAACCTTCCTCGTTAAACTGTTTGGGGATGCTCGTGCATAATCTTTGAACTTATAGCTAAAAGATCGCTATCTAGTATTGTAAAATCAAGAATTCTTTTATCACTACTTTCATTATTTATAAATGAGTTCAAAAAATTGACAAGTATCGTCTTTTTGTTTTCATCTCCAAATATCTTTTTAAACGCTAAATCATTTTTGGGGTCGGCGAATTGCATTTTTGTTCCCCTTGTTTATTCAGTTTTACGGATGAAGTATTATACAGAAGTTGCAATTAAGGAACACTACACACTATTATCCCAACCGATGACACACCCTGTCATCCCCTTTATGCTACAATCCTTCGCATAATAAGGGAACCGATGAAAGAACACGACAAAACAGCCTTTCGACTAGCCTCCATCCTCATCAAGCTCAATGAAGGGGAACATCCGTCGGTGGATGAGCTAGCGGTTGAGTATGGGGTGCATAAGCGCACCATTCAGCGTGACATCAACGAGCGTCTCTCGTATCTTCCCATACAAAAAGAAAATGGGCAAATCTCACTTGATTCCTCCTACCTCGGTAAACTCTCCAATGATGAATTACGAAGCTTCGCAGCACTCTCAGGGGTGAAATCGCTCTTCCCATCATTGGAAAACACCTTTTTACGCCGAATATTCGATGATACTGTCCGCAGTGCTTATCTCGTCAAGGGGCACAGTTACGAAAACATCAGCGGTAAAGAAGAGACCTTTAAACGAATCGAAGAAGCCATCATCGACCATAAGAAAATGACCTTTTGGTACAAATCGACACAACGCACCGTAGAACCTTATCGTCTCATCAACCAAAAAGGGATTTGGTATCTTGCCGCTGTTGAAGATAAACTCAAAAGCTTTTCGGTTATGAAAATGTTTGACCCTCTTATCACAGGAGAAACATTCACTCCCAACTCCTCCATCACCCAATCCATAGAACAAAGTGATAGCCAGTGGATCGGTACCCAAACCAAAGAAGCAGTATTTCAAATCGACAGCGAAGCCGCAACCTATTTCCGCCGTCGTAACCTAATCCCCGACCAGAAAATCGAAAAAGAACTCGAAGACGGTGGAGTGATTGTATCGGGACGGTTTAGTGATGACAAGCAGGCTCTTAATATTGTGGGGTATTGGTTACCGCATATCAAAATTCTTTCGCCTAAAACATTGCATCATGAATTTTACAATCGGTTGAAAAATTATCTTGCAAATGACACACCTTGTCATGGTAGTAGCGTATAATAAAATTTTTATAAGGATGAAAACATGGATGACAAAGAATTAGCAGATTTTGACAATGCTCAGGAAAAACAAGCATTAGAAATCATAGGTAGCGAAGACAACGCTGAAAAAGTAGCTGAAATTTACCAAGAGACATTTGCCTCACTCTCTGAAAAATCAGAAGAGCAACCGTTAAACGAATGGGTTGAAGACGAGTTAGCAAAACACCCCGATGTTTTCCCCTCAGCACAAGAGCGAAAACAAACGGCAGACGAGATCATCGAAAGTCTCAAAAGCTATAATCGCAACCGAGCTGAATTGGAAGAGACGGTAGGGCAGGGTAAAACTCCCGAAAGTTGGCTTGTTAAAAAGATTGAAGAATCGGCGGCTATTTCTCACGCGGATAATATCGGAGCGTATGCCCACAACGTCGATGAACATCTCAAGCAGGTCAATGAAAACTTTTTGAAATATAGTCAATACAGTGCCGACCATAAAACGCATGGACTTGTAGCCGAAGATATGGCGAATCTTTCCGATGCCGTTAAAAACAGCGAAGTTATCCATGCAGGGACAAACAACGCTAAAAATGGGGCTGATCGAATCGTAAACGGTATCGAGATACAAACCAAATATTATGACACCCCAACGGCTACAGTCAATTCTGCATTTGAAAAGGGTCAATACAAATACATTGGTTCCGATAATCGCCCAATGCAGTTGGAAGTTCCCAAAGATCAATACGAAACCGCCATCAAAACGATGGAGATCAAAATCCAAGAGGGGAAAGTAGCAGGGGTAACCGATCCCGCTAAAGCCAAAGAGTTGATCCGTTCAGGTGAACTGACTTATGATGAGTCTATTCAACAAGCCAAAGAGCTAAAAAAACAAAAAGATTTTCAAGAACTGAACTGGGACAAACTCGGTAAAACTGAAATTGCGAAAAGCATGGTGGCTGAAACAGGGAAAACGATGTTGTTTCACTCGGTTTTTCAAGGGGGAAGAATAGCAGGTCGTCGTTTATGGAATAAAATGACAGGAAAAAAGAACCAAGAACCGAACCGTGATGTTCAAGAGTGGTTGGATGGAAGCTACCAAGGAGCCAAAAGCATCGCTGTCCAAACCGCTGCAACGACCGCCGCAACTATCGCTGTGCGAAAGGGATTGATCGACGCTATCCCAAAAGGGACTCCCGCAGGGATGATTGCTAATATTGTTTATGTTGGGATTGAAAATACTAAAGTTCTCTACAAAATGGCAAAAGGTGAGATTAGTGTCAAAGAAGGTATGTGGAAAATGCATGAAGTGACCATATCAGCAACAAATGGTATCGCTGGTTCTATGATAGGAGCTGAAGCAGGTGCGGCGTATGGGTTAGCTCTTGGCGGTCCCGTCGGAGCTGTTGTTGGAGGATTGGTCGGTGGTATCGTTGGAGGATTAGCGGGAAGCACTTATGGTCAGGTGATTGCAAAAGGAACACGTAAAGTTGTTGAAGTAGCTACAGCAGGGTTGAAAAAAGCGTATGCTGGGGTTAAGTCGGTGGCAAAAAGTGCGTGGAAAACTTTTACAGGATTATTCGCATGAAAGAAAGTATAAAAAAAATGATTTCAGAAGTTGAAAATTTATTAACAAAAGAATCTATTCATTTGAAGGATAAAAAACTTTTGGCAAAAAGAAAAAGTTTATCATTCTTGGATAGCTATTGCTATAAAGTGGGAATTTATTTATTTTGTAATAGTGATAGTATTCCTATATATATTGGTGCTGGTGGTATTGGGAAATGTCAAGACTTAAAAACAAGAATTAGTCAAGAATTAAGGTGGTATGACAATGTTAATAAAAAAGGAGATAGTGGAGCGATATTATCGATCAATATGAATTTAGAAAAAAATAAATTTTTCGAGGAATTGGAAAGTATGAAATTATTTGTATATATAATAGGTAATGTATGCGAAGAAAATAAGCAAAATATAGCTAAAAACTTAGAAAGAGAATTAATAACTAAATTTGATTCCGAGTTACTTTTGAATAAGGCTAAATAATGATAAAACTCGTTAAATTCAACCTCCTCATCGATGGTCAGCGATGTCGAACAATAGAAGACCTCCGCAATAATTTCAACCTTTTGGATGTAATGGAAGAGTACCAAAACGGTAAGCTCGAAAAATGGCTTAAAGTTAGAAATTTTGATGATCAATTTGATAGCATCAAAGCTATCCATAAAAATAGTGATCTTTTGCAAATAGCTCAACAGCTTTGCAAAATTTTTGACGTGACTATCAATGAAGATGAGCTTACAAACGAATTGATGGTTATTGAATATCAACGGAACGCCCCAAAGCTGAAAGAAAATAAAGAGGTGGTGAAGCAAATTTTTGATCATTATTATCAAGAGAATTTGAAAAACTCATTTTCGAATAAAGTTTATATTGTTAAAAAAATTACTTTTGCACAAGAAACAGCGTCAACAGATTTTATTGAATTATTTTCAAATGATATACCAGTTATTGTACTTGGGCATTCTCTTATTAATAGCAAAGGTGCTGCTGGTGGTTCGTTATGCCATTATAAAGATGCTAAAAGAACAATAAATACTGCTAGTAAGGGTGTATCCTTTAATTTTTCGCCTTCTTTGTATTTATTTGATGGGCTATCAATGCGTTTTGAAAAAAAGAACAGTAAATATGATGAAATGATACTTTATGTCATCGACATTGATGATAAGCTAAATGAGAAAAGTGTCAAAAATGCAACGATTGAGATACTCCAATGAACCCTCTAGTTTCCAAAATTCAACCCTTTACCGATGCCCTCTATCCGATCATCTACATTCACTCCTACGAAGAGCTAAAAATGGATGAAGTCATCCGTGAGCTTGCGGATGGGAATATTCACATTGACGAATGGGATTTGACTCACAAAGAAAGTTTAGTGGAGTTTTTAGAACCGTATGTGATGGGGACGGAAGAACTGGATGAAGTGTTTATCGTCCTCAAAGATGCCCATTCATTTCTCGATAAACACCATCCTGAAAACCAAAAAATCGTCGCAATGCTCAAAAAAATCGTCAATAAAATATTGGCAGATGAAGAGGCGTACGGCAATATTATCATTGTCTCCCCGATTTTGACTATTCCTGAAGAATTGGAAAAATACGTCGCCGTTTTTGAAGTTGATTTACCCACCTACGAGGAGATCAAACTATTTATCTTGGAGTTTGCAAAAGCGTATGATGAAAAGATTTCCCCTGACGATTTGGAGAAGTTTGCTACCTATCTAAGGGGCTTGACAGAGCGAGAAATTAATATTCTCCTCAATATGGCAATTCAAAACGATGGAAAACTTGGTGGTATCACCGATGAACTACTCATTCTCAATGAAAAAAAGCAGATCATCAAAAAAAGTGGTATTTTGGAAATGATCGATACCCATGAATCGCTCGATAGTATCGGGGGATTGGAAAATATCAAACATTGGCTGAGAAAAAAAGCCAATATTTTTAAGAACATAAAAAAAGCGAGAGAATACGGAGTGGATATCCCTAAAGGGGTATTTATCGTCGGAATGCCTGGATGTGGTAAATCTCTTACGGCAAAAGCGACGGCGTTGTTATTCGACAACATACCGCTCTTGCGTCTTGATATTGGTCGATTGATGGGTAAATATGTGGGTGAGAGTGAGGGAAATATGCGCCGTGCTATTGCCCAAGCCGAAGCTATCAGCCCTTCTATTTTATGGATTGATGAAATCGAAAAAGCGTTTACGGGAATTGGAAAAGGGGGCGGAGGTAGTGAAGTAGCTACTCGACTCTTCGGATTCTTTCTCACATGGATGCAAGAAAAAACGAGTGATGTGTATGTGATTGCCACCGCCAATGACATCTCTAACCTTCCCCCTGAGTTGCTTCGAAAAGGGAGATTTGATGAAGTCTTTTTCGTCGATTTTCCCAAGGTTGATGAACGAAAACAAATATTTGAAGTTCATATCAAAAATCGTAAACACGATCCGATTCATTGGAAAGATGTCGATATAGGTGCTTTGGCTGATAAAACCGAAGGGTATAGCGGCGCAGACATCGAAACTGTCGTCAAAGAGACGATAGAAGAAGCATTTGTCGAAAACAAAACCGTTGCTACGACTGCTGATTATCTTAAAACGATCAGTGACACCGTATCCATTTCCGATATGCTCTCCGAACAAGTGAAATACTACAAAGAGACAAAAGAGAAATTGAAAATCAAACCAGCATCGAAATAATACAGGTGTGACACACCCTGTCACACCTCTTCGTTAAACTTCTACTAGTCCTTCATCTTCCACCGATAGAAGAGACAAAAAAGGAGTATGTCATGTGCGTAGAAATCGATTTTAATGAGTTAATTGGTTATGTGATTGAAGAAGTGTTGACGGTAAGTAACGTCATTGAAGACCGCGTGAAACTGGATAATGATGAGGTGTATAAATTCGACGAAAATGTCGAAGATGATTTTTCTATCGGAGATGAAGTTGTCGTATTTACCGAATCATCAAACGGCAAAATTATTTCAAAAAAACTCCTTTGCAATGACAAGCTTTTGGAGGTTGAATAAACATGAGTATGGAAAACGGCTCTAGTATCAACGACCTATTATCATTCATCAAAAACAACGCCCTCAACACTAATGCATCATTATTTCATATCGAAATGATTCAATGGCTTTATAAGGAAGTGGGGCAATTTCATACCTCTCGAGGGGAAGAGTTCAATGTGTATGATGAAGCGATTGAAAAACTCATAGAAGATTATAAACTGCTCCAAAGGGTTGTTCTTGAGGGTAGAGATAGTGTGAAAATGCACATAGCAACAATAGAAGAGAGTATCTCTGAAAAATGGGAAGCAGCGTTGTTGGAAAATGAGAGTTTAGGGGCACTCAAAAAAGAGATAGAGTTCCTCTCCATACTCGAATGCCGTCCCAGTATGCTTTCGATCCATTTTCATATTGCGTGTGTTGATAATTTGGAAAAAACAATCGAAAGTGCAAAAGATGATATTCAACGTATTGATGCTAATTTTGAGGCTTTTCAACGATTGTAACCACCTCTTTCATTCAAAAACTCGTTAAAATCCAAAAAAAGAAGTGAATCCTATGGCTCGACTGCTAAAAACCATCGAAGAATATATTGCCCAAGAGCGAAAGAAAGAGACGCTCTTCGTCAACTTCAGCCACACCTACAATAAAACTCGTTTAGACATCCCGTATGAGAAGGATGATGATCCGTTTTTTTGGCTCAAAAAAGAGAATGTTAATTGGGAAAAACGAGAAGCATTTCAAGCGTATATGGCGAAAAACTATCCGAATATCAACCTCACCGACGTATTTGATGTTGTACCGCCTGAGTATGAAGTGTGGTCATTTTTGGGAACGATTGCTCTTGATGTCGAGGTTGGATCATCTGAGTATATCGAAATCTGCAAAGCTTACGAAAATCCCGACGGTTCCCCAAAATCCCTTGATGCTGTCATGTATATCATGACTCCTGAAGAGGCTGAAACTCTTGTCAAGCGAAAATTGATTGATGAGGATAAATAAGTTTTTACGGTAAGCAACAGCATTGCAGACCGCGAGAAACTGGATAAAGGACAGGTGTACCCCGAGGTGTATACCAAAATGAGACTTTGCTGCATTGTCTGCATTCCCAATGTGGACATTGGGAACGAGGGGAAGTTAATCTCAAATTAATGATGTTTTTGGGTGTTTTAGGAGAAAATGGATGGAAAAGTGAGGATTTGAAACGGGGTATGTTACTTTTATACCAAGATTGCTATAATATTGGTTAGATCAATTTAAGGTTGAAACAATGATACGAGAAGTAATACGCCCTCAACAAACCGATTTTTATATCACGATACCCAACGAATACCTAAATAGAGAGATTGAATTTATCATGTTTCCTCTTGATGAGAGACAAACCGTACAAACACCCGAAAAAAGCTCTATCGAATTGTTGGGTGGTACTTTGAATAAATACGCCGATCCTATAAAAAGAGCTTTAGAAGACAATGCGTGGGAAATGCACGTTATGGAAAAATATCAATGATCCTTTTGGATGCCAACTATCTACTTCGATTTCTCATTCGAGACGATGAAGAATCTTTCAGTATTGCCAAAGAGTGTATTACCAACAATCACTGCTTTATCCCCAATGAGGTTTTAGCCGAAGTGGTATTTGTTCTTTTAAAAGTATACAAAGTAACCAAAGAAGAGATAAAAAATATTGTTATCCAATTGATACAGCACGACAATATCATCATCGATGCGAAAAAATCGATGGTACGCGCATTGGAAATTTTCAATAATAAAAATCTCGACTTTGTTGACGCGATATTGTGTGCGAAATCGTCTGATTACGAGATACGAACGTTTGATCGGAAGTTACAGAAATGTATAGCTGAGGGTAAAAGTTAGTGAATGTTTGTGTATAATCTTTTGACACTAAAATAGTTAGTACAGATGATTTGGTTAAAGAGCAAGTATCGCAGCAGATAATTTCTCATGTACTAGGTAAAACTAAATATTCACGATTGCATAATGACTTACAATATCCAGCGCACTAAGGGTGACACACCCTGTCACTCCCATCCGATACCATACTAATAACGGAAATCTTTTTTTCGTAATAACCGATCAAGGAAATTAGTATGGAAAACGGCTCAAGTATCAATGAGCATTCTCGTTTTTACTGCTATAATGCAAGGAAATAAAAATAAAATATCAATAAAAGTAACACGATGATAAGCAAGTATTTTAATCCTTATACTGACTTTGGTTTCAAGAAGCTCTTTGGCGAAGAAGCTAGTAAAGAGTTATTGGTAGATTTTCTGAATCAGCTGTTGCCAGAATATCATCAGATTAAAGAATTGACATTTAAAAACCCTGAGAATATGGCGGATACACAAGAAGAACGGAAGTCTATTTTTGATATTTATTGCATCAGCCAAAAAGGTGAACGATTCATTGTCGAAATGCAGAAAGCAAAAATGCACTTTTTTAAAGATCGATCACTCTTTTATTCTACTTTTCCCGTACGTGAGCAAGCCCAAAAAGGAGAATGGGATTTCTATTTATTACCCGTGTATTTTATTGCAATATTGGATTTTAAATATGATGAACAAGAAGAAGCCCAAAAGTTTCGTCGGGATGTTTGCTTGAAAGATCAAGATGGTGATATTTTCTACGATAAGCTCCATTTTAAATTCTTACAAATGCCTTTGTTTAACAAACAAGAAGATGAACTGGAAACACATTTCGATAAATGGGTCTATTTCTTGAAACATTTAGAAGATTTTGACCATATTCCAGCCATACTTAATGAACCAATATTCCAAAAAGGGTTCGATATTGCCGCCGTTTCACACCTAAGTAGCGAACAATATGATGACTACTTAAAAAGTGTTCTTTCTTACAATGAAGCTAAAGCTGTGACGGATACCGCTTTTAGTGATGGTAAGGCAGAGGGTGAAAAAACAAAAGGGATAGCCATCGCAAAAAAAATGCTTACTAGTGGTTTTGATATTGAGATGATTGCCACGATGACGGAGTTAACGGTTGCTGATATTGAAGCATTGAAGTAAGAGGTTGATATTTGGCTATAATTTCACCAATTAAATCAAATGAGTAATAAACCCTATGGATAATATACGCAACTTTTCAATCATCGCCCATATCGACCACGGCAAGAGTACACTAGCAGATCGGATTATCCAAGAGTGTGGCTCTGTCACCGAGCGTGAAATGGGTAAGCAGATGATGGACACGATGGACATCGAGCAAGAACGCGGGATTACGATCAAAGCCCAAAGTGTCCGTTTGGACTATGTCAAAGACGGCAAACATTATGTTCTTAACCTGATTGATACTCCCGGTCACGTCGATTTCAGTTATGAAGTTTCCAAATCACTGGCTTCGAGTGACGGCGCATTGCTTATTGTTGATGCAGCGCAAGGGGTGGAGGCGCAAACGATTGCGAATGTCTATTTGGCAATGGAGAATAATCTCAAGCTTATTCCTGTTATCAATAAAATCGATCTCCCCTCCGCAGAGCCTGAGCGTGTTGCTGAGGAGATTGAAGCTACTATCGGGATTGATGCAACTGATGCCTTGTTGATTTCGGCAAAAACGGGGGTAGGTATCCGTGAGCTTATTGATGCGATTGTTGAGCGTATTCCTGCTCCATCGGGCGATCAAAATGCGACGACCAAGGCGATTATTTATGATTCGTGGTTTGATGCGTATCAAGGGGCGATGGCACTTGTTCGTGTCTTTGATGGTGAGATCAAGATGAATCAGATGATTAAGCTCATGCACAATGATGAAAATCATCAAGTCCTTGATCTGATGTATCCACACCCTCTTCATCGCAAAAAAACGCAAACGATCAAAGCGGGAGAGATAGGGATAGTCGTTCTTGGGGTGAAAGATGTCGGAAGTATCCGTGTCGGCGATACGATTACCGATGCGAAAAATCCAACGGCGCACCCTGTAGCTGAATATGCCCCTGCCAAGCCGTTCGTTTTTGCAGGACTCTATCCTATCGATACGGATGAGTTTGAGGCGGTGCGTGATGCCCTTGATAAGCTTAGACTTAATGATAGCTCTTTGAGCTATGAACCTGAAACGTCGATTGCCCTTGGGTTCGGATTTCGTGTTGGATTTTTGGGGATGCTTCATATGGAGGTTATCAAAGAGCGACTGGAGAGAGAGTTTAATCTCGATTTGATCGCTACTGCCCCTTCGGTTATTTATAAAGTCTATAAAACAGACGGTTCAATGATCGAGGTACAAAATCCTAGCGAACTTCCTGAACCGCAATCTATCGAGCGTATCGAAGAGCCATACGTTCGTGCTACGGTTATTACCCCGACCGATTATTTGGGGAATGTTATTACACTGCTCACCAATAAGCGTGGGATGCAAGAGAAGATGGATTATCTCAATGAGACGCGGGTAATGCTTATTTATTCAATGCCAATGAATGAGATTGTTGTCGATTTTTATGACAAACTTAAATCGACTTCCAAAGGATACGCGAGTTTTGATTATGATCCAATCGAATTTCGAGAGGGTGATCTCGTCAAGCTGGATGTGCGTGTAGCAGGTGAAGTTGTTGATGCGCTCAGTGTTATCGTTCCTCGTACTTCTGCTGATTTTAGAGGACGTGCATTGGTGAAGAATATGAAAGAGATTGTCCCACGACAACTTTTTGAAGTCGCCATCCAAGCCTCTATCGGAAATCGTGTGATTGCTCGTGAGACCGTTAAGTCTATGGGTAAAAATGTTACTGCCAAATGTTATGGTGGAGATATTTCACGTAAACGAAAACTTCTGGACAAACAAAAAGAGGGTAAGAAGCGGATGAAAGCGATTGGAAGAGTGCAACTTCCTCAAGAAGCGTTTATGTCTGTCTTGAAAATGGACTAAGATGCGTTGCTTGATGTGTGAGAGATTTAGTCTCTGGCATATCTGTACTACGTGTCAAAAAAATCTTCTCTCTCCAACGCTTCATAAACGTGTTATCTTAGATTCCATCCCCGTTTATTCTTTTTATCCCTACGATGCTATTGAGTCGTTACTTCTCACCAAACATACCGATATAGGGTTTTATATTTATAAAATTCTGGCAAATAACTCTTTGAAAGCTTTTTCGCAAGCGTGGCAGTACAAAAATAAGGTTGCGTCACTGGGGGTTGATGATACTTCAAAAAGCGGTTATTCGCATACAGCCGTGTTGAATAGTTCTTTAAAAAGCCATAATATCATCCCTCATTATGGAAAAATAAGAGCAACGGCTGAGTATAAATATGCGGGTAAAACGCTTGAAGAAAGAGTACAAAACCCGAGAAAATTTAGTTATTCACCGTTCAAAGAGGAAGAAGTGATCTTAGTGGATGATATTGTCACGACAGGTTCTACTCTTAGCGAAGCAGTAGAACTTCTACATCAAAAGGGCAAGCAGGTCATTTTGTGTTTAACACTAAGCGATGCGCAGAATAGAATGGTGTAGTTACAGCGGAATCAAAACGTAAAAACAGCTCCCTTGACCTAGAGTGCTTTCGACCCAAATTTTCCCGTTTTGTGCTTGTACCATCTCTTGTACAATTGCTAGACCTAATCCTGTTCCTTGTTGCTCATACTCTTGTCGTTTGATTTGGGTAAAAGGATCGAAAATAGTCTCAAGATGCTCTTTCGCAATACCGATACCATTATCACACACGCTAAATAAATAGCCATTTTCTTCTGCATAAGAGAGGGTGATAATCCCATTTGTAGGAGAAAATTTGATAGCATTACTGAGAAGATTGAGGAGAATGTGGTGAAGCATTCTTGGATCGGCTTGGATAAAGTTGTTGCACTCTTTCGGGTAGATAAAGTGGATTGATTTTTTTTGTAGCAGAGGCTCGGTTAGAACGCTAAGATCACGAAAAAGAGAATTTAAAGCAACGCTAGAGATCGAAGGTTCCATTTTTCCAGCGCGCATTTTGGAGAAATCGAGAATAGAATTGACTAGACCAAGGAGGCGATTGCCCGAAATGAGAATTTTGTCGATGTAATTGGTATGGATTACTGAAAGCTCCTTATTCCTTAGAAGTATTTGTGAAAAGCCTATGATAGCGTTTAGTGGAGTGCGTAATTCGTGGCTCATAGTTGCAAAAAAAGCATCTTTGGCGCGGGCGGCTTGTTGGGCTTCATCCAGTGCTTTTTGTAGTTTGGCTTGAGCACTCTCTTTTTCGATAATTTCATTGGAGAGATTGAGATTGAGTTTAGCAATTTGTTCTTTTTCGATTACGAGTGATTGTGAAAGAGTTCGCTGCTTGATTTGTAAGGCAAGGGCATTATGAAAGTTCGTATGAAATTTTTTACTTGAAACAACCAGCATACCGCTAAAAAGAATCAGAATAAATCCCATAATGTGAAGTTCATACGATGAGTTAAGAATCAAAACAACGATAAATGGAAGTAAAATAGAGAGGTTATACAATAGATAGCTTTCGAAGCGATAAGCAACGGAACCTAGCGCTCCTGCCACCATTCCACCTGCGATAAAGACAACCAAAAGTTCGTATAAAAGAGATTCTGGAAATAAAAAAACTGAGCTTGAACCCCAAAGAAGTGACGATAAAGCTAATCCGATAAAATAAAGGAGATAGGCTTTTTGGGGTGAGAGTTTATCTCGCATACGTCGATAATAAAAATATCCAGCATAACGTAGCAGAGTCAAAAGAGTATTAATCATAATCCATAGAACTAAAACGGGTGTATCAATATGCCCTATTAGCATCCACGCAAGAAAAATAGCATTAAACCACGATGCAAATAACGGGAGAGGCAGTGCCGTATAAAGATTATCCAACTCGTTAGCAAAGATCTCTTCATCAATTGTCATACGTCCTAACCCTTTATTCGAAATTGAGATGATTATAGAAGAGTTAAACTTTAATCTTTATAAGCAGAGAGGTTAAATTTCCCCTTTGTCTTTAGTGTGACTGATTTGACGTAAGAGATTATCGAGCATTTGGTCGTGAGTGGGAGAGCCATCAAAGCGAATATCCTCTAAATCGGATTTAAAAGTTCCGCTGTAATGGATTGACTTTGGTTTGAGAGTCACTTTTATCGAGGAGTTAAATGCGATAAGCGGTTGCGTTATTTTGTAGTGACGTTTAAGGACAGAGGGGAGGGTATGCCCTTTTTTGATATTTAAAGCGATAGTAGTATTGGTAAAATCGCTATTGAGCTGTCCATCAATATTTCCCGTAATCGGTGCAGGAAGGGAGATGAGTTTAAAAAGGGAGAGTGCATCGGCGTGTTTGAGGGTGAGATTAACCATTTTAGGGCGAAGTTTGGAGAGATTTAGAGTAGCATCTATTTTCCCCCCTGCAGCAAAAGCCGTGGTGTTGAGCTTGAGATGGTTTTGTGTCCCTCGTAATATGCTATGTATCTTTGCCTTGGTGCGTAGAGGGTAGTGCGTAAATTGTTCGAAGATCCCAAGTTCATCGACGGAGATATTTAGATCCGTATGGAGAATGAAAGGGTGTATTTTCCCCTCTTTATCAGCGAGAAGCGACCAAAAATCAAAACTTTCATTATCCTCTTTGAGAGGGGAAGGCTTAAAGTGGTGGGTAGTCGTCATGAGTTGACCCGTGGCAATAATATCACGCTTATCTATTCCACTGATATTTACGTTTCCATTGAGGATTGTATCGCTAGTGTGGGGGTAGTCGAACGTTTCCATAAAGGGTTGATAGGGGAGATTATGGACCTGAAGCTGTAGGGAGCTTAGAGAGAGAAAGTGCAAGGTTGCGTTGGTATCAATACTTCCCGAAAAAAGATGAGTTTCTCCCGTGAGATGGAGATCGTGATACGCTCCTTGGAGGGTTCCATTTGCTTCAATAGGAAGTTTCGTTGTATTTATCCCTGCAAGCTTTGAGAGATTAGCATCGTATAGGGCATTGATATGAGGAGGAATGAGGGTATAAATACCTTTGGTATTCACGCTATTGTTTGCTTCATCGACAAAAGAGAATTCAAAATTATCTGAGGTGAGGGTAAACGTTTTTAGGGTAATGGGGTGTTGGAGTGCTGAGGTGAGTTTATTTTGGAGCAGGGGAGAGAGTACCCAATTGCCCAACGGGGTGAATAGGATAATATGCGCAATTGCCCACACTGTCATCAATATAAGACCAATGGTGACTACGATATATCGCTTACGAAGTGGGAGCTCTTCTATTGGGAGATCAAGAGTATCCATGGGGTTCCTATGGTTAAAAAGATGATGAGGTTGAGCAATGTTACGGCTCCCCCATAGATATAGATTTCACGGGCGGTGATGTAGCCTGAACTCAAATAGATAGCATTTGCCGAGGAGCCTTGGGGCGTGATCATTGCATTAAAATTGGTTGCGAAGAGAAGCATCATTGCCATAAGTTCCCCCGGAACCCCTGCTGTAATTCCTATAGTGAGAAAAACACCGAAGAGGGCGAGGAGATGGGCACTTTGAGAGACGAAAAAATAGTGGATAAAGACATAGATGAGGATAAGGAGGAGATAAACACTCATCCACGACATCCCCACCAAATAATCGCTTGCACCCTCGGCAAGGGAGCCCATAAATCCAAGACGGGCAAGCTCCGTACTCATAGCAAACAAAATCGCAAACCATATTAGGGTGCTGAGTGCTTCCCCTTGGGCTTTAAAATCATCTATCCCAAAGACACGTGTTACCATCAAAATCCCAAGCCCTCCAAAAGCGACGGCAGTTTTATCGATAGGAAAGATCCCCGAAAGTGACCACAACAGAAGCATAGAGAAAAATACCCCCCCCGTAATCCACTCATTACGACTAATCGCTCCCATCTTTTTTAATGCCTCTATCGCTTGCGCAGGAGCGTCGGGTGTGGAGGTATGTTCGGGAGGAAAAAGTCGATAAAGTAAATAGGGAAGGGCAATAAAGGCGACTAACGTGGGGACAATGGAAGCCAGAAGCCATGAACCGAAGGTGATGTTGATTCCCATCGTTTTGGCGATTCCTGCCCCGATAGGATTGACCGCCATGGCGGTGAGCCAGAGTCCTGAAGAAATGGTCAATCCCGCCATTGAGGTCATCATGAGATATGCCCCTGCACGGCGACGTGAACCATCGGCGACTTTGGAACCGCAATCGTGTGCCAATCCATACACTATGGGGTAAAGGACACCTGAACGGGCAGTGTTGCTGGGAAATGCAGGAGAAATGAGGATGTCCGTAGCCACGATACTGTATCCCAATCCCAACGTTGAAGAACCAAATTTGCGTATAATGTGCAAAGAGAGCCGTTTGCCAAGACCTGATTTATGAACAGCGTGTGAGACCAAAAAAGCGGCGACGATAAGGAGAATAAAACTCTCTGAAAATCCTGAGTAGGCAATCTTGGGATCCATAACCCCACTCAGAACACTGACGGCTAGTGCTATGATGGAGGCGGTAATGATAGGGAGGATATTGAAGAGGATGGAGAGTATCGTCGTACTAAAGATCGTAAATAATAGCCACGCTTGATGGGTAATTCCTAAAGGGGGGGGAAGTAAATAAAGAAATAGTGCAAAAATAGCCACGCCAATAATGCTCAACATTCGGGAAAGAGAGAAAATCATACACACCTCTTTTTATCTTATTATAGCATTAATGCTAAATAGAGGCGTTAAGGTCTTTATTTTATTCAGAACTATGTTATCCTTACCCCTAATAACTGACACAAAGGAACACAATGTCGCTCAAAGTTGTCCTCTCCCATAAAACTCACTATGCTTTTGATAAACCAATTAACTTGTCTCCCCATATCATTCGGTTGCGTCCTGCACCCCATAGTCGTACCCCTATTGAGGCGTATTCACTGAAAATCAAGCCTGATAATCATTTTATTAACTGGCAACAAGATCCCTTTGGAAATTATCTCGCTCGTGTTGTTTTCCCTGAAAAAACGACAGAACTTTCGATTGATGTTGAAGTATTGGCAGAGCTTGTAAGTATTAACCCTTTTGATTATTTCGTTGAAGAGAGTGCGGAAAATTTCCCTTTTAGTTACTCTAAAGCAACCAAAAAAGAGCTCTCTCCGTATTTGAAAATTGATGAAAAGGGGAAACGGCTTGCGGAGTTTGTTAATTCTATTGATTTGACCCCTCGTCCTATTAATGATTTTCTCGTAGAACTTAATATCAAAGTTAATAAACACTTAAACTATACCCTCCGTATGGAACCAGGGGTGCAAACGTGTGCTGAGACGTTGAAAACACAGTTGGGCTCATGCCGTGACTTCGCATGGCTGTTTGTTCAAGTATTCCGTCATTTGGGTCTTGCTGCTCGTTTTGTTTCGGGGTATCTTGTACAACTTGCCGCTGATGTGAAATCGCTCGATGGTCCAAGTGGCCCTGCAGAAGATTTTACCGATTTGCACGCATGGACGGAAGTGTATATTCCGGGTGCTGGATGGATTGGTTTGGATTCAACGAGTGGATTGTTCGCAGGTGAGGGGCATATTCCTCTCGCGTGTACCCCAAGTCCTGAGAGTGCCGCACCTGTAGAGGGTGGGATGGATAAGTGTGAAGTAGAGTTTACCTACTCCAACACCGTCACCCGTGTATTTGAATCTCCTCGTGTTACGAAGCCATATCGCGAAGAGCAGTGGGACGCGATCAAAGCATTGGGCTATGAAGTGGACGAAGAGCTAGTAAAAAATGATGTTCGTATGACAATGGGGGGGGAACCAACATTTGTCTCTATTGATGATCAAGAATCCCCACAATGGAATACCGAAGCGGATGGCCCTCATAAGCGTCAACTTGCCAATGTTCTTGCCCGTCGCCTTCTAAAAACCTTTGGCAAGGGGGGGATGCTTCACCACGCGCAGGGAAAATGGTATCCGGGAGAGCCGTTGCCACGTTGGATGTCTACCATTTTTTGGCGTAAAGATGGTCAACCGATGTGGAAAAATCCTGATCTTTTGGCAGGATTGGATCAAACCTTCGAATATACCAATGAGGATGCGAAAAAGTTTCTAGCACGTTTGAGTCTTAATCTCGGAATCAGTGATAAGAATATTCAAGGGGCATTTGAAGATCCTCTTGTCGCATTGCTTCAAGAATCTCAGTTACCCATTGATGTGGATCCTCTTAAAGCCAATCTCAAAGATCCACTAGAACGACGTGCCCTTGCACAACAGCTCAGTCGTGGGTTAGATGTTCCAACAGGTTTTGTGTTGCCATTGGGATGGGGAAGCACTCGTTGGGTTACGTCTGGATGGGAATTTCGTCGTGGGCATCTATTTTTAGCTTCAGGAACGTCGGCTTTGGGACTACGTTTACCGCTTGATTCACTGACCCTTAAACCTCATGTAGAGTTAGAACAGAGTTTCGAACCCGATTTATTTGCTTCGTATCCTGCTTTGGGTGAGTATCATACAGCAGTAGAAGAACGTGCGAAAAAAACTACCAAAAATACGAAAAAAAGTGCTGATTATGAGCCGTTTGTCCGTACCGCTATTTGTGCCGAAATACGAGAGCAAAAACTCTATCTTTTCCTTCCGCCGATTCAAGAAGCAGAAGCATTTTTGGATTTGATTGCTTCTATCGAGATAACCGCTGCACAGTTGGATATGCCTATTATGATCGAAGGGTATGAAGCTCCTAGTGATTTACGAATCGAAAAAATGCGTGTTACTCCTGATCCAGGGGTTATTGAGGTCAATATTCACCCTACCTCAAGTTGGGAAGAACTCACGGATGTTATTGGAACCCTATACGAAGAAGCCCATTTTTCACGTCTAGGAACCGAAAAATTCATGCAAGATGGCAAACACACAGGGACAGGAGGAGGAAATCACGTCACCGTAGGAGGATTGACTCCAAGTGATAGCCCACTGTTACGTAATCCCGATTTGTTACGCTCTCTTATCACCTTTTGGCAGCACCATCCGGGCTTGTCGTATCTTTTTTCAGGGTCATTTATCGGACCAACATCTCAAGCGCCTCGTGTGGATGAAGGACGTGCTGAGAATCTCTATGAGCTTGAAATTGCATTTTCACAAATTCCGCAAGGGGAAGAAGTTCCGTTTTGGCTCACTGACCGATTGTTTCGGCATATGCTTACCGACATTACGGGTAATACCCATCGATCAGAGTTTTGTATCGACAAACTTTATTCTCCGGACTCTTCGACGGGGCGATTGGGGATTTTAGAACTACGTGGTTTTGATATGCCTCCTCATGCCCAAATGTCTCTCATGCAGATGTTGTTGGTGCGTACTCTCGTGTCGCTTTTCTGGCACAAACCGTACAAGCATAAACTCGTCCGTTGGGGAACACAGCTTCATGATAAATTTTTGATCGAGCATTATGTTCGTGACGATATCCGTGATGTGGTTGAATTTTTACAAAACGAGGGGTACGGGTTCGAACTGGATTGGTTTGATCCGTTCTTCGAGTTCCGTTTCCCTCTTTATGGGATGGATACGATTGCAGGGGTTCAGTGTGAATTACGTGCAGGGATTGAACCGTGGCATGTTTTGGGTGAGGAATCCAGTTCTCAAGGGACAGCTCGTTACGTCGATTCATCGCTAGAACGGGTACAAGTTAAAGTCAAAGATTTTGTGAGTGAACGACACATCCTTACGTGTAACGGTGTCAAAGTACCCCTAAGTTCTACGGGAGTAGAGGGTGAATTTGTCGCAGGAGTACGCTATCGTGCATGGCAACCGTGGTCAGCACTTCATCCGACAATTGGAGTAGATACACCGCTTGTATTTGATGTCGTCGATACATGGAGCAAGCGATCATTGGGAGGCTTTACCTATTCGGTTTCTCACCCAGGGGGAAGAACGTATGATACTTTCCCGATTAACTCTCTTGAAGCGCAATCACGCCGTTTCAGCCGATATTGGGGATTTGGACATACTCAAGGGGAAGTAGAAGCAGTTAAAGCACCGATCAAAGAGCAAGAATCCAACGAGAAAGGGGAAACATTACGCGGTTTTTCCAAGAATAAGAAAGTAAAAACATTCGCATATCAAGAGTTAAGCAGTACGATGGAATATCCTCACACCCTCGATTTACGTCGTAAGTGGAGCCCAAATTTCTAATGATGTTTACGAATTATAAAGGGTCGTCATACGATGAGATGTTCGATGAACATGGAAATGTCAGAGAACATTGGAAGCAACTAAAAATCAATCTTGAAACGTTAGGCTCTGATCAATTGGGAGCCAAACGTCAAGAGATTGATTGGAGACTCGAAGATAACGGCGTTACGTATAATGTTTATAATGATCCCAATGGGATGAGCCGACCATGGCGACTTGACCCCATCCCGCTGATATTGCCAAGCAGTGAGTGGAAAATCATTGAAGCCGGGGTGCAACAACGCGCGAAACTTATTAATTTACTGTTCAAAGACATTTATGGTGAGCAACGAATCTTAAAAGAAGATATCGTCCCCGCAGAAGTTATTTATGGGCACAACGGATTTTTACGAGAAGTGCATGGGATATTTGGTCATTTAGAACACCCTATGATGTTGGTAGCCGTCGATTTAGCACGAGGCCCTGATGGAAAAATGTGGGTGATTAATGACAGAACACAAGCTCCATCAGGGTTGGGATATGCAGTAGAAAATCGTTTAACGATGAACAGTGCCATGCAAGGATTACATACCAACATTGACGTTCAGCGACTCTTCTCTTTTTTTGAAAATTTTAAATCAATGATTTTAGGGCTTGGCAATACGACTAAAAATGAACCGCTCAATGTTCTCCTCTCTCCAGGACCTCACAACGAAACCTATTTTGAACACGCTTATTTGAGCTCTTTTTTAGGACTTACTCTCGTGCAGGGACAAGATTTATTGGCAAAAGGAGGATCATTATGGCTCAAAAGTCTCAAAGGACTCCGTCGCGTTGACGCCATTATCCGTCGTGTCGACGAGAGCTACTGTGACCCATTGGAGTTACGCGCTGAATCACGCTTGGGTGTTTCAGGGCTGACGCAGGTACTTAGACGAAAAGGTGTTTCAATGGCGAACCCTTTAGGCTCAGGTGTTTTAGAAAATCTTGGACTCCACCCCTTTATGCCTCGATTGGCACAATTCTTTTTAAATGAAGAATTAATTTTGCCCCAAATTGCCACATGGTGGTGCGGTCAGGAGAAAGAACGTGAATATGTACGTGAGAATATTTCCAAACTGATACTCAAAACAATTGACCGTCAAGGGGATGAACCCTCAACCTATATCGGTAAAAACTTATCGATTCAAGAACAAGAATCGCTCTACGCCAAGATTTTAGAAGAACCATACCGCTATGTGGGGCAAGAAGAAGTACAGTTTACAACAGCTCCAACGCTTATTGATGGAGAGATAAAACCTCGAAAAGTAATCCTTCGCTCTTTCGCTATTGCAACCCATGACGAGTATGAAGTGATGCCAGGTGCATTGGTTCGAGTCGGAAGCAGTGATGAAACTCTATTTGTTACAGGTCAAAACGGTGGAAGCAGTAAAGATTTATGGATACTAGATGACTCAAATTCGATGACTCAGAGTATGCAAGGGATGACGCAAAGTATTTCTCAATCTTCCCCTATAAAGGACACAACTGTTTTTATGAATACGGTTGTTACTGAAAATTCATTAGAAAATATCCCCAGTCTCCGTGCTGAAAATCTTTTTTGGCTGGGACGTTATTTGATGCGAGTTGTGATGAGTGCCCGAATGGTTCGTTTAACCTTAAAAAGCCTTGCCAATGCAACGCGTTATGAGACGTGCGGAGATACACAAGCACAAGAGATCCTCTGTAATACCTTGACTCATTTGAGTATGACCTATCCAGGTTTTTTGGGGAGAGAGAAAACTTCCGATCCTCTTGAAGAGATATGGTCGGTTATGACGGATACCCATCGTATTGGGTCACTCTCTCAAGTGATAACTATGCTATTTGGTGCATCGACCAGCACTCGTAATCTTTTACCACTTGAATCGTGGCGAATTCAGGAGCGTCTCGTACGGGAATGGAACACTTTTTCTCGTCAATCACAGCCAAGCCAGCGAAAAATGATTTCAGGTTTGGATGGGTTATTAGTACAATTAATGGCGTACAAAGCTCTTATTGAAGAGAGCCTTTTTGCGGAACAAGGGTTGATTTTGTACGATATAGGGGCACGACTGGAGCGTTCAGGACTTTTAATCGCCAAAGCGCGTTCTATGCTTACATCAGTGTACGAGCCGTTTAGTGAATACGAGATACTCGAAACACTTTTAAGTAGTAATGAAAGTTTAAATGCCTACCGCGCCTATTACCGCTCGTCGATCACTTTACCGCAAGTGAGTGAATTTTTATTGTTGAATATCCATTTTCCAAAATCACTTATCAGTGAGATTAATCAACTTTTAAAGGTAGTGCCAAAATTGCCAAAGTTTAAACATACCCTCTATTTAAATCGATACGAAGAACCTCTATTTGAAGCTTTTTCGATGTTGCGTTTACATCATAGTGATCAACTATGTGCCGTAGGAAAAGACACTTTTGTGCGTGAAGCTATGGATGATCTTCTCTCTAGCATCGCCGACAAACTGATTATTGCCAGTGATGAACTCTCAAAAACCTATTTTTCTCACTATGACGAGTAGCCATGTTGTACCATATTTATCATAATACTCAATTCAGCTACCAGCAGTGGGTGAGTTTTAGTCACAACTTAGTTCGGTTGAAGCCTCGAAATACACCCTCTCAAACCTTGATAGATTTTTCACTTACAACCGATCCGTTGGTTGGAGAGATGGAAAGCTATGACGATTATTTTGGCAATCATCTCACCCATCTTCTCATACGCAAATCACATCATCACCTTAATGTAACCGCTAAGTCGTGTATTTCAATGGATCTTGATGCACTTGAATATCATCGTACGTTGGCAGAAAATTCCAAAGAATTAAGCTATGAAGAAGTGCTGAATGCACTGCGGCAAAATACCAAAGATGTTATTGAAGCCAAGCAATTTTGTCTTCCTAGTCACTTTATATCGCTTAATAATCATGATTTACGAGGGTATGTTATGCTATCTTTTACAGCAAAAAAATCACTCTATGAAAGTGTTGAAGAATTGATGGGGCGTATTTTTCATGATTTTCAGTTTGTTTCAGGATTTAGTGACATTAGCACCCCAATTGCAGAAGTGTTTAAAGAGCGTAAAGGAGTCTGTCAAGATTTTGCCCATTTAGCGATTTCGGCATTGCGTTCTATAGGGCTGTCAGCTCGATATATGAGCGGTTATCTCGAAACACTTCCTCCCGAAGGAGAAGAAAAATTATTCGGGGCGGATGCTTCTCATGCGTGGTTTTCAGTTTTTATCCCAGGATTCGGATGGTTTGATTTTGATCCAACTAACAATATTGTCCCCTCTCATCAACATATTATTCTCGGATATGGACGTGATTTCGGAGATTGTTCACCGATGCAAGGGGTCGTTCATGGAAGTGGAACGAGTCAAATTGGAGTAATGGTGGATGTTTCACGAGAAATAGTAGTCTAAAAAAAGTCAATCTCTATATAATGGTTTAAAATAGCCATTAGTGAGAATTTTGGTAAATTCTTTCCCCAATACCTTGACATTCCTTCCAAATTCCCCTATAATTCCCCTCCACAAACGACGAGACGCTTCGGAAGAGACATCGAGTTTGAGTTTGCGATCATTGAAAACTAAGCAGAGATGACGG
>JBAZTZ010000015.1:0-59952 GCA_041661705.1 Sulfuricurvum sp. | reverse complement strand
GTGTGTCCTATCAATATTATTACCGATACGGCGGCATGGCTGCGTCGAGCTTTGAAATTTTCTGAAGTGCAGAAACGATTTTATATGAGCCGATCATTACGCTATTGGATTTTAGGTTTGAGTTTAATCCTTTCTGCTCTTATGGGAGTAGCAGCATTTGAACTTATCAGCCCTATTTCAATGGCTCACCGTGGACTTATCTTCGGTATGGGGATGGGCGGCGGTGCGCTGATCGTAATTTTTTTGTTTGATTTACTGGTACATGAAAATGGATGGTGCGGGTATGTGTGTCCACTGGGCGCGACGTATTCGCTTATCGGGAAATTTTCCCTTATCCGTGTTTTTCATGATGCTGAAAAATGTACCGATTGTCGCAGTTGCATCACGGTGTGCCCTGAAAAAGAGGTCCTTCATATGATCAATCGCAGCAGTGAAAGTGTACTTATGGGTGAGTGCACAAATTGTGGCAGATGCGTAGATGTCTGTCAAGAAGACGCGCTCGGATTTTCGATCCGAAGTTTCACAAAACAACCAAAGGATGAAGAATGAAAGCAAAAAAAATGATGAGCAGCTTCATTGCTGCTTCACTGATTATTAGCGGTCTTTACGCTGGAAATACCTCGATCGACGAGAAACAGCTAGGGATGCGCAGTGCTGATTTATACACAGAAGACACGGCTAAACCAGATGGGACCAATTATCACACTGAAGCTCCCGGAACGTCAAAGAAAATTCCGCGTGCGTATACCAATGCACCGCCGATGATTCCTCATGAAATTGACAGTCTAGGTGAGATTGATAAAAATAACAATGCGTGTCTGGGATGCCACATGCCTGAAGTTGCTCCCAGTGTTGGGGCAACTTCAATTCCAAAATCGCATTTCACAAGCTTTAGACCGGCGGTAGAATCCGATGAAGATGATAACTTCAAATCTGAAAGCAATGATGTTATTATCAAAAAAGATTTAAATGGACAACTCTGGCAAGGACGTTACAACTGTACTCAATGCCATGCACCGCAAACTCAAGGGAAACTAAGAGTAGAGAGCAGTTTCAAACCGGACTATACTGATAAAAAAGGTCAAAAGCATAAAAAGTCATCGTATCTTATGGATGAACTTGACATCGGTGTCAAAGTCGGAAACGGACTATAGTCATGGAAACGGCGAAAAGAGGAGGATTTTTTGGTGCTCTTTCGGCACTCTTTAATGACGTAAAATCTTCTACCCGCCCTCCATACGCGCTTTTAAATGAAACATTTGAAGCGTGTAAAACATGTGAAGCGATGTGTGTAACTGCGTGTGAAGAGAACATCATTCATCTTGATGATCAGAAAATCCCTTTTTTAGATTTTAAAACGACAGGATGCACTGATTGTCACAAATGCATGGACGTGTGTACACCGAATGTATTAAATGATCCAAATCGTTTCATACAAGGCCATGCAAAGATCACCATGATGAATTGTATGTCCCATCATGGAACGATTTGTTTTTCCTGCAAGGAGCCGTGCTTGGAGAATGCAATTGTTTTCAAAGGTATGTTGCATCCCATTATCCTCCCTGAAAAATGTACGGGATGCGGATATTGTATCGGCGTGTGCCCCAGCGGTGCGATTGAGATGGTAGCATGAAAACATTATTTTTTTTATTTTTACTTCTAATAACTGGCGCTGCAGCTGTTAGTAACCCCTCGGCAACACTAAAAACCGATGGGTTAATCAGCGACATGGTAGTTCGAGAAGGCAAGATTTATGCCTCAACGGATGCAGGAATTGTGAACGTTTTTGATAGCGTATCAAAACGTAAACTAAGTTCCATAACTGCGCCAAACGTTTCCGCCTCAGGCAAAGTTTTTACCCCAAAAATTTATTCTATCGATCATTTAGCGGGCTCTACGGTTATGGTGACCGAGAGTGGTGAATCTTTTCGAAATGTTTATCTATGGCGCGATAATAAGATGCTAAAAGTTATTGATAATTCGAGAGGACTATTGATTAAAAAAGTTCGTTTTCTTGATGTAAGTCATTTACTCTTCGGACTCTCTGGTGATACAATCGTTCTTATGGATTTGAACAAGAAAACTCTCGTCTACCAAGTACAAGCTGGTGGAGGAGTATTCGGAGATATGGCACTTAGTCCTAAAAAATCATTCTTAGCCATAGGGGATGAGAGCGGTGAAATTGTACAAATCGAGACACTCAGCGGTCGAAAAATAAAAACCCTCAGCGGACTCAACTTGGATGCCATCAATGGGCTCTCCTATCAACAAAACATCATTCTTAGCGGTGGGCACGATCGTCGTGTTGGGGTTTATCGTCCAAAGGGAAGTTATTTTATTGAAACCGATTTTTTCGTCTATGCCGTAGGACTTAGCCCTTCTGCATCCAAAGGGGTTTATACCGATGGTGATGAAAATGAGTTACAAGTTTTTGATTTAGCCACTCAAAGAAAAATCGTCCGATTAAAAGGGGGAGAAACCCTTTACGATTCGCTGATCTTTTTGGATGAGCATACATTGATCGGTTCGGGTTAAGAGAATAAAATTTATTATTGGAGAATACCGTGAATATTTCAAGCATAGTGGTGCAAACCAATCCAAATTTTACCGAAGAAGTAGTCGAGATTTTTAAATCGTCTGATTTTTGTGATTACCATTTTCACGATGAAAAAGGGCGTATTATTGTCACCATTGAAGGTGAAGGGGTGGAAGAAGAGATTCAAAAACTAACACGGATTCAGTTTATGGATCACATCATTTCTGCGGACATGTCATTTGCTTATAGTGAGGATGAACTCAACGCTGAACGGGATAAACTTGAAGCAGTAGGTGACGCTTTGCCCGAGTGGCTGAATGATGAAAACGCAACAAAGCGTGATATTAAATACAACGGCGATCTCAAAGATCGATTTTAATTCAAAGGAACAAAGATGAAAAAAATTACCTTATCAGCAGTTACCATTCTTTCAATAGCGGGTACTTTTTCTAGTGTGCTAAGTGCCGAGGATTTTACTCTCCTTAGTAATGCAAAGTTTAACGGAGAAGTACGTGCCCGTTATGAAAATGTGGATGATAAAAGCAATACAAAAGATGCGGCGAATGCGTTTACCGTTCGTACAACTCTTGGTGTTGAAGCAAAATTACTAGGTGTTGATGGATTAACCATGAAAGTTGACGCTACAACGGTGCAACCCATCGGTGGTGAACATTATGATAGTGGTTCTAATAAAATGAATTATGATAAAGTTGTAGACCCTGAACAAACTCGGTTTTCACAAGGCTATCTCCAATACAAAGTTGGTAAAACAACCGCTAAAGTAGGTCGTCAAGTTATTAATCTCGACAATCAGCGTTTTATCGGTTCGGTGGACTGGAGACAGATGATGCAGAGTTTTGATGCCGCTGTTATCAGTGACAATACGATTGATAATCTAACCCTTACGGGTGCTTACGTATGGGGTCGTGCACCTGTTAGTGATGCACCCACTGGCGATACCAATTCGATCATTTTAAATGGATCGTATAAAGTTAGCGATATGCTAAAAGTTACTGCTTACGATTATATGATTTCCTCCGTAAGTGATACTATCGGGTTAGCTCTAACGGGTGATGTGCCACTGAGTATAGCAAAAATAAATTACCGAGCAGAGTATGCTTCACAAGGGGATGCGTCACGTGATACAAATGATCTTACCGCAAACAAAAATGTCAAAGCGGATGCTTCGTATTACAATCTTGATGCCCTTGCCAATATAAACGGTGTTCTTGCAGGTGTTGGGTATGAGTTTTTGAGCGGTCATACTACGGGGGATGGAAAAACAGCATTTTTTGCTCCATTAGGAACGTTACACGCTTTCAACGGATGGGCAGATAAGTTTCTAGCAGGTACGCCAACGGGTGGGTTATGCGATGCAACGGCAACGTTAGGATACACAACTCCTAGTTTCGGAAAAGCAATGGTTGTCTATCACGATTTTAAAACCGATGTAGCAATGAGTGGTAAAAATGACCTTGGAAACGAGTGGGATATGCTTTATGCTAATGCTATTCCGGGAGTAAAAGAGTTAAGCGGTCTGGCAAAAGCAGCTTATTATAAAGCAGGTGATGTGACAGGTTATACAGCAGATAAAACCATTATTTGGCTTCAAATTGCGTATAAATTCTAAAATATTCTTTTTTCTTAGGGTTTTTTGATCCCTTTGAAATTCTTCTTAACTAAAACTTCCGCACGAAAATTCGTCCTCTTCGTGCACTCTCATTTTTTTATTACCCTATAAAATTTGACTAAAGTCAAAGACATTCAGACTCAAATCCATTACAATAACCTATCAAAAAAGTACAGCTTTACGTTGGACATAAATTCTAAAAAAGGAACTACAATGGGGGTAACTAGACGTGTTTGTAAACGCGATGGATCAACAGAACTCTTTCATCTCTATAAGATTGTGGATGCAATCAAAAAAGGGTTTGAAAGCGTCTCACGCCCCTACAATCAAATTGCACTAAAAAGTCTCCTAGAGAGAATCGAAACCAAACCTCTTTGGAATGTAGAAGAGATACAAGACATCATCGAAGAGGAACTCCATAATTCCGGTGAATTCGCGGTGATGAAATCGTTTATCACTTACCGATTTTTACACAAAATGCAGCGTGAACACGTCGCAGGTTTATTACCCGACACTACGTTCGTAAACTCTACCCAAAGCGTTCAGGAATACATCTATAAAACGGACTGGCGCATCAATGCCAATGCAAATACGGGATATTCAAATGCAGGACTTATCAACAATCTAGCGGGAAAAGTCGTTGCAAATTTTTGGCTTGATTCCATCTACTCACCCCAAGAGGGAGCAGCGCATCGCAACGGTGATCTTCATATTCATGATCTCGATTGCCTGACGGGGTATTGTGCTGGATGGAGTTTACGTGCGTTACTCGATGAAGGGTTCAATGGAGTGCGGGGACGTGTAGACAGTAAAGCCCCTAATCACTTTAGAGAGTCATTGGGGCAAATGGCAAATTTCTTGGGAATCCTCCAAAGCGAGTGGGCTGGGGCGCAAGCGTTTAGCTCATTTGATACCTATTTGGCACCCTACGTTTATAAAGATCAACTCTCATTTATCGAAGTAAAAAAAGCAATACGGCAGTTTATCTACAATCTCAACGTCCCTGCCCGTTGGGGTCAATCTCCTTTTACCAATATCACGATTGACTGGATAGTACCTGAAGATTTAAAAGATCAAATTCCTACCAAAAATCAACACCATCTCTTTGAAACGATCACATCAAGTGAATTGCTGAGTGAACTGAGAAATAGAGATAGTAGTATCACAAAATTCACGGATGTTACCTACAAACACTTTTTGCCAGAAATGCGTATGATTAACCGTGCCTACTATGAGATCATGACCGAAGGAGACAGTGGCGGACAGCCCTTTACTTTCCCAATCCCAACCGTCAATATCACCGAAGATTTCGACTGGTACGGAGAAAATACCGATATTTTATTTGAAAACACCGCTAAAATCGGTTCCAGTTATTTTCAGAATTTCATCGGAAGCCAGTATATCAAAGATGAGAACGGGGTTAATATAGAAAACCCTAATGCCTATAAGCCAGGAGCCGTTCGCAGTATGTGCTGTCGGCTACAGCTTGATTTACGAGAACTTCTCAAGCGTGGTAATGGATTGTTCGGCAGTGCGGAGATGACAGGAAGTATCGGTGTCGTTACCATCAATATGGCACGCTTAGGGTACTTGTATTCGGGAGATAAAAATCGGTTTTTTGAGGCACTGGATGTGTTAATGGAAAGTGCTTATTCAACATTAGAGAAAAAACGCATCTTTGTAAACGAGATGTTCGAACGGGGACTTTATCCCTACACGGCACGCTATCTAAAAGGATTCAACAACCATTTTTCCACCATTGGAGTCAATGGGATGAATGAAATGGTTCGTAATTTCAGCGGTGATACAGAAGATTTATCGACTGAGTGGGGAGTCAATTTTTCACTGGATATTTTAGAAAAAATGCGTAATATCATCCGAGGTTATCAAGAGCGCAGCGGTAATTTGTACAATTTGGAGGCAACACCCGCCGAGGGGACGACCTACCGTTTTAGCAAAGAGGATAAAAAACGTTATCCCGAAATTTTGCAAGCAGGAGAAGGCGACAACATTTATTACACCAACAGTTCCCAAATCCCCGTTGCTTATACCGATGACCCATTTGAGGCGCTGGAACTCCAAGACGAGCTTCAGTGTAAGTACACGGGTGGAACGGTACTGCATCTTTATATGAATGAGCGCATCGGAACCATCGAAGCATGCAGACGGATGGTCAAAAATGTCTTAACCCATCACCGCCTACCCTATATCACTATCACCCCGCTTTTTTCCGTGTGTCCAACACATGGCTACTTACACGGCGAACATGAGTTTTGCCCAAAATGTGACGAATTAATTTTATCCAAGGAGGTTGCATGAAAAATGAAATGGTGCTGAAAAGCCAAGAAAGTAAACGTACACGATGTATGGTTTACACAAGAGTGATGGGGTATCATCGCCCTGTTGAGAGTTTTAATATCGGAAAAAAACAAGAACATAAAGATCGAATGTATTTTAAAGAGTGTTTAAAAGCTAGTTAGTCAGTTCCGTTCGCCCTGAGCTTGTCGAAGGGTATATTCATGGTTCGACAAGCTCACCACGAACGGAAAAACAATCCAGAGTATAGGTTATTAACATGAAAGCACTCTACGATATAACTCCTTTTACCCTTCTCGATTTCCCCGACACTCCTGCAACTATTTTTTGGTTTGTAGGGTGTAATCTACGATGCGTTTACTGCTACAATCCTGATATTGTGTTCGGTTCTGCTCATATAGACGAAGAAGAAGCCCTTGCTTTTTTACGTCGTCGCCAAGGACTGCTGGAGGGGGTCGTACTCAGTGGCGGTGAATGCACAACCTACCCTCATCTTCTTTCCTTTTGCCATTCTATCAAATCATTAGGATATAAAATCAAACTCGACACCAACGGTATGCGTCCCGATGTGATGAAAGCGCTAATAGACAATAAACTGATCGATTATGTTGCCTTGGACTACAAAGCCCCCGAAGCTAAAATGGGTGAAATCTGCGGCGGCGGGAGTGAAAAACGTTTTTGGAAGAGTTTTAAAATACTTCGTCAAAGTGAAATTAATTTTGAAGTACGGACAACATTTCATCCAGAGTTGCTAAACGAAGAAGAAATTATTACCATGGCAAAAAGTTTGAAGCGCAGGGGATATGATCGAGAATACTACGTACAGATTTTTCAAGGTGGTATGAAAACAATAGGAAATCTCGCATCATCCAATCGTCGTGTTGACTATGAAAGACTAGCCCCGTATATAACCCTACGATCTTAACCGCTCTTGACCTGCATCAAAGTAATTTACTTCATAATCTTTTATAATACTCATATCTTTATCTAGGGGTTTAATTATGAAAAAAAGTATTTTGGTATTCGTAGCCTTATTAGGGCTTGGTTCGGTTAATGTTATGGCAGATGAAGGGGCGGATTTATACAAAAAATGCGCAACTTGTCACGGTGCGGCAGGTGAAAAAGCGGCACTTGGGAAAAGTAAAATCATAAAAGACATGGGAGCTGCAGGTATTATCACCGCACTCAAAGGATACAAAAATGGAACCTACGGCGGACCGATGAAAGCGGTCATGAAAGGACAAGCAGCAACGCTTAGTGATGCTCAAATCACGTCTATCGCCGCTCATATTGCTAAATAATTTCGACACTCTGCCCTTTTGGGCATAGTAGACAGACAGCACCTATAAAAAAACCATCTCCTTAAAAAAATTTCTTTATATGCAACTGCTGTCTGTCCAGTAATTATTTAGCAAAAACAAGTGTTTTAGCAATCAAGATTTATGGGTTAAAATTTTTCAACCCTCCTTGAAGATACAAAACATGTTTGAAGCCCAGTTGTAATAATCGTTGAGCAGCAAAAACAGATCTAGGTTCTATGCCGCAATAGATAACAAATATATCATCCTTGTTGTATTTTTCAAGGATCAATTTTGGATATTTAATTTCAAGAAATCCTCGTGAAATTTTAACTTGACGATCATATTGAATAGTGCTTTTTTCCCATTCATCTGGGTCTCTTACATCAATAAGAACAATCTTTTCTTCATTCAGTAAGATTTTTAACTTTTCAGGAGCGATAGATTCGACCTGAAGTTTGGCTTCTTGAAGCAATGCTTTTGTTTCCCCCGTTAAGACTATTTCATTCGCGAAAAATGATTCTGATACAATAATTAATCCGAAGACCAACGTAAACACTTTTTTCATTTTTGATTCCTATAGTAAAGATTTGAATATAGTAGCTAAAAGCTACGAGGTATTATTTGATATAGATCAAATTACAGGTTCCTAGAGCCTTCGTGAAAAAGCATACCCAAGCAACTCAATATTAGCATGGTAAAGAGTTTGAAGTACAAAGGATACAAAGACCGCGATCCATTTTCTTTTCGTTTTCTTTTCATTGTTTTCTTACAATTTCGACATCTATCTATAAGGAAAAAATATGAAAACAAAAAGAACTGTAGCGTTATTAGTAGCTCTGATTGCTAATTTTATCCCACTACAAGCACACGCCGTAGAAGACGAAACTATAAAGATCGTTTATCAATGTGATTTTTCTGATGAAGAAAGATTCAACCGTATGCTTAACACCCTTAATAATCTTGTTGGTCAATATCAACAAAGTCTAACCGATTATAAAATTGATGTTGTTGCTTTGGGTTCATGTCTTCCGTATTTCATGAAAGATTTTACAGGAACATCCTTGGTAAAAACTCCAAATTTAGAAGAAACACAAAAAAGACTACATTCTTTAATGGTTTCTTCGGGCAATGTAAAACTTTTTGCATGTCAAAATACAATGAAAAAGAAAAATGTTAAACCTGAGCAAATCTTAGAAAATATCGAATTGACTCCGTCGGGCATTTCTAAAATCATTAATGATCAACGTACTGGACACGCTTATATAAATGTCAATTAAACGTATTTAGTAAACAGTGATCTTAGGCTTCTGAAAAATTATTATGTATAAAAAGGAAAAATCATGAAAAAAAACTTTTTGCTTCTTAGCCTTGTTACGGCTAGTTCGTTATTCGCGGGTAGCGATCTTTCCAGTGCTTTTCAAGAGGGTAAAGTAAGCGGGCAGATTCGTTACGATTATATGGATGAAAATAATAAGGGGAACTTAAAAGACTACTATGGTTCCGCAGTAGGTGGGTATTTAAAATACGAAACGGGAGCACTTGAAGGATTTAAAGCGGGTGCTGCTATATACGCCGCAACTTACTTAAGCGATGATGTTAGTTCAACCAATACTGAATCAACAGCAGGAAAGAAAGGTTCTCGATATGTTGCTGGATTGATGGACGCATCTGATCTTGATAAAAATGAAATTATGAATTTAGGTGAAGCCTATATCAGCTATCAAAAGTCTAAAACGAAGGCTACCGTTGGTAGAATGAAGCTTAATACACCATTTATAAATCCAGAAGATGGAAGAATGATTCCAACATTTGAGCAAGGAATATGGGTAACGAGTAAAGACATACAAAATTATGAACTGCAAGCAGGATACATAAATGCTTTTTGGAATAGAAGCACATCTGACTGGAAAAGTGTTCAAGATTCTTTTGGGTATGGTTATCCACAAGGGAAAGCTCCAACTGGCGCAAATGCAAATTATGGGAGTGGTAATATAGACACGAATGGTGTATATGTGGCTTCAATTGCCTACAGTGGTATTGCGGATACGAAACTAGAGCTGTGGGATTATTATATTCAAAATATTTTCAATTTAGGTTACTTTGAAGGAAATTACAACAAACAATTTGGTAATTTTCGAGTGCTAGCTGGAGCGCAATACATTAGTGAGCAGGAAGTTGGAAATGGTGGGAATGATGATAGAACAAAAGCGTACATGGATCACGGCGAAAAAAGTGAGACATACGGCGCAAAAGCGGGAATTGGCTATACTGACACATTACTAACCCTTGCGTCTACAACGACCACAGATGAGGGCAGATTTTTGTTTCCTAGAGAGTGGGGAAAAGAACCATTATTTACATTTCAAAAAAGAGAGCGATCAGATGGTAGCGGCGGATCTGATGCATGGTTAGTCACCTTGGATCAAGATTTTAAAGCGATAGGGTTGGATGGATTGAGTTTAAAAGTAGGATATGGGAGATATCATAAACCAGATGCTAAAAATGCTACTTTAAATAAATTCGGGATTCCAAGTTACGCGCAAACGAACATAGACTTATTTTATACTTTCAAAGGTCCACTGAAAGGACTTGTTGTAGAATATTTGTTTACTAAAAAGTCAGCCATTGGGAATACCTATGAAACACCTACTTCATCAACCTATGTGTTTACAAAAAATGATATGAACATTCAAAATCTCATATTAAACTATAACTTTTAAAACTCACGGGGTGAAAGTTTATAATTGCATGCAAAGGTTATCATGAGGCTGTATCAAAAATATTTAACTTTATTATTGTTAGCACTCCTCACTATGATTATCTATTTTTATATGCAAAAAAAAGATGAGTTTGTCAACAGAATTGATATAGTTCTTATGAATTTACTGGACAAACAAATTGAACAACAGAAAGCAGAAAGTTTTGCTTTCTCGTTCGCATTGGCACAAAATGAGACACTGCAAACTGCAATCGAAAATAATAACACCAATAAAGCAACCGAAATTCTTAAAAGATATACTTCTACCCTAGAAGTATTTAGCGGTTCAAAAGTTCACGCCCAAATCGTTTCAAAGGACTTTGTTATCTTTGCAAGAAATTGGGAAAGTACCAGTACAGGATTAAGTATTAAAGCGTATCGTCCTGATTTAGCGAATATTGTTTTGACCAAAAAACCACATCTTTCTTTCGAAGCTGCAAGACGACTTGTCCTGATCGCCTCTATTCCCGTAGTGAAAAAAAATAAGTTTTTAGGTTTCATCGAGGTTATTCAAAAATTTGATGCGATGAAAAACTATTTTGCAAATTACGATATTGATTTATTGGTATTGTTGGATGACAAATATAAAGATCAAGCCATTTTACTGAAAAATAATCCCCGTATCGGCAACACTATTGTTGCAAACGACGATGCGAATATTCATCATATTGATTATCTTCAGCGTGTCGGCTTAAATGGATTGTTAACGAATGGGATACTTGAGGGGGATGACTATTTTTACTTTTCACGCGCAATCTTAAATTCAGAGGGTCAAAATATAGGCTCTTTTGTATTGGTTCTTTCAAAAAAGAAGATGAAGCTATTCAGTGCTTTCGAAGAGGAGCTGGATACGTTCTTGACCTATTCAAGAAAAGATTTATACTACTCGTTCATCAATCATAATCTTTCAATAAACTTATGGGATAACTCCACGGCTAAAGAACTGCTTTCTCTAAAAAAATGTGTTCATCCTGAGGACAAAATTGCCATTGAAGAAAAATTACGTACAAACCTAGATAACTATACAAAAGATGAGCTTATCTCACTTTTACTCGATACAAATTCCAACCAAAAATCAAGAGGACACATAAAATGAGATTACTTATACTCGAAGATGATGCCATTCTAAAAGAGAGCATAGAAGAGTTTTTAATCGCACAAAATTATACGGTTGACAGTTTTGAAAACGGTGAAGATGCTTTTGATGCGATTTTTTCGGTTGACTATGATCTTCTCTTGCTTGATGTCAATATTCCTGGATCTTTCAATGGTTTTTCATTGCGTAAAGCACTGGCGGATGAAAACAAAAATATACCAACTATTTTTGTCACGTCGATGTCAAGTGCCGATGCACTTATACAAGGATACGCACACGGATGTTGCGACTACATCAAAAAGCCCTTTGACCTGACCGAACTTTTACTTAGAGTACGACATGCCCTAAAATCGAACTGCTTTAAAACCCAAGAAAATTTTCTTATTCTTCCCGATAATTATCGATACAATGTAACAACCTATGAGTTAACATGCAACACAATATCGGTTTCACTCAGTAAAACGGAAAGTGAAATTTTAAATCTTTTCATCATGAACAGAAATCAGATACTTACGCTGGAGATGTTGTATGAGAAGATATGGGAAAATAATGTAGATGCTGCAAATGCACGCGTTCAGATTAATAATCTACGAAGAAAACTTCCAAAGGATCTCGTTAAAAATATTTATGGATTAGGATACAGACTTGATTGTAAATGAAAAACAATTTGTACGTAAATACAGTTTAATTTATACGTGTATTGTTTCTTTCATGTTGCTAGCTCCTTTGTATTTTTATGTCGCCCATAAAATCAATATGCAGGAGATCAAAACAGAAGTAGAGCTTAAATCAATTCAATCTCATATCCTCATTGCTATGGACGCTTTTGGTAATAATCCTAACGGTGTTTTTGAGTTTCCTAAATTCAATACGTTTCAATCAGGACTTTATAGCAATACTTTCTCGGTAATCTACTCGCAAATAGAGGAACCGTTACCATCGTTCATGCCTGGGTATCATAGTGCTGGGCTAACTCGTTGTCTTATTACAGCGCTTCCTACAAAAAAATATTTTTTTGCCGATTATATCATCACCAAAACCACTATCTCCTATACCGATATTTTTCTTGAGGCGAGCGTGATCGCATTCGGTATCATCGTATTGATTTTACTTTTATCCTTCTATTTTTTAAATAGTTTTTCTCTTCCCTTTAAGCGTGTCAATGAAAAGCTCGACGAATTTATCAAAGAGTCTATGCATGAGATGAATACTCCGTTGAGTATTATTAATGTCAATGTGGATCTTTTTCATAGTATGCACGAATCAAATAAATATTTACACCGCATCAAATCTGCAACAAAATCATTGGCAACTATTTATAATGACATGGATTACCTCATCAAACAAAACCGTATCGAGTATGCAGATGAGATTATTAATTTTGAAGCGTTCGTCAAAGAGCGTGTGGAGTATTTTGAGCTGATTTGCCAACTTAACAACATCACACTGTCCTTAGTTGCAACTACCAATACACACATAATGTTTAACCCAACTAAACTTCAACGGATCGTTGATAATACACTTTCAAACGCCATTAAATTTTCGTATAAAAATGGAAAGATAGAAGTCCACATTGATAAAAATGAAAATGGTGGGATAGTTCTTTCAATACAAGACTACGGTCAAGGTATTAAAAATCCAGAGAAAATCACCAATCGCTATTACAGAGAATATGAAAGTAAAAATGGCTTCGGTATCGGTATGAACATCGTAAAATCCATTATAGATAAAAGCAATGTCACGCTAGACATCCAATCAACCTATTTAAAAGGTTCTACATTCACCTATACGTTCAATAATGTTCCTCACCCACCACTCCATCCTCAACCCGTAAAATTCGATCAAACAACGGCAACATCCGCTCATCATGGGTAACGACCACAATAGCTACATTTTGTTCATGCGCAAGTTTTCGAAGTAACTGCATAACCGAAAGGGCTCTTTCACCGTCCAGTGCAGCAGTCGGTTCATCGGCGAGGATGATTTTAGGATTATTTGCAAGCGACCGTGCGATAGCAACTCGTTGGCTTTGACCCCCTGAGAGCTGTGAGGGCATTTTCTCTTCTTTGTCCCCTACACCTAAATACGCTAAAAGTTCTCTGGCTTTGACGTTAGAATCTTTGGTAGACACCCCATTCATCTGAGGAACCAAGGTGACATTTTCCAATACATTCAAAAAAGGGATCAAATTGTGTGCCTGAAAAATAAATCCGATGTTTTCACGGCGTAGCTTGCGCTCATCATGGATAAGCCATTTTTCATCATACACTACTTCGCCATTAAGAGAAAGTTTTCCCTTTGAGGGTTCAGTGATGCACCCTATCATGGTAATCAGCGTTGTTTTTCCCGAACCGCTTGGGCCCAAAAGTGCCACCGTTTCTCCTGAAAATATGTCAAACGTTGCCTCTTTAATCGCCGTGACGGCACTGTCACCCATTCCGTATGTTTTTGAAATGTTCTGCATGGATATTATTGGTTTTTTCATTTATCCCCCTATCGCACTGGCAGGATCAACACGAAGCGCTGTGCGAATACCCGAAAGTGATGCCAAAATACTCACGATAATAATAACTATAAAAAGTTTGAGCGCATCCGTGGGAATGAGGATAACTGTTTTAGGAAAAAAGTTTGCGCTCACATTCGCGAAAATATTTCCCCCTATAAACGCTAATATTCCCAATAACACCGATTGCTGTCCAATCATTTTTGTAATGATGATATTGGGCGCACCGATAAGTTTTAAAATAGCAATTTCTTTCATTTTTCCGATCGTCATCGTGTAGATAATAAGAGAAATAATCACCGAGGAGACAATAAGTAAAATTACCGTAAACATCCCAATTTGCTTGGCGGATCGCTCTATAAGATTTTTAGTGAGAATATCGGATTGTTCTTGTTGCGTATAGACTTCTTGGTGCTTCCATCTCTGAATTTCTCTTGCAACCGTTTTAGGATCAAAACCTTCTTTGACAGTCACGACAATCGTATTGACCGTAGCCGTTGAAACACTGTTTCCTCCACGAAAGCGGTCATTTCGGATTTGCTCGTTGCTAAACAAAAATTGCAATTCTTGCGCCTCGTGAAGGTCGAGATACACCATCGGATCACCGCCTGAAGAGACAGCTTTGTGTGTCATTCCTACAACCGTATAGATTTCACGCCCCAGCGGTATGGAATCTCCGAGCTTAAATCCAGTTTTCGTATCGACGATGATCTCTTTGTGAGGGATTTGGATAGAACGTCCTGCGCTTAGAGTATACGGGGCATATCCGCTAAACACATCATAGCCCAAAGCAAAAACACGAATAGGCTTTTGCGCATGCGAAATTTGGAGGCTTTGAAAAGTGATCGGATACACCTCATCCACCCCTAAAAATCCTTTGAGCGAATATTTGAGATCTTCATGCAAACGTGAATTTTCAGCAAAAGGTCCCAATGTGTCTTTTTGCACCACCCATAAATCCGCTGCTATGTCATTGGGCACGATCATCGCATCATGTACCATTCCCCGATATACACCAATCATAATGAGTACCACACCAATGAGCATCCCAACACCCAATGCAGTGACGATAAACTTGCCCAGCGAATGAGCAATATCACGTTGTGCGAGATTAATCATAATTTTATTTTTGCTTTAGATGAAATATCGATAACCGTTTCCGCTTGCTCACCGATATGCAAAGGATTGGGAATACTGTCCAAGCCAACATACACAACACGTTCTTCTGTAATACGGTCACTCTCCACCCCGATTCGAACCACTTTACCCGAAAATTTCTGATCCGGAAACGATCTGAGAGTGACTGTAGCGCTTTGCCCTACTTTCACATTTGCGCTTTGACGCTCATCGATGTAGGTTTTAATCCACAATGTTTTGGGATTTGCGAGTCGAAATACCGCCATCCCTGCACCAACGGTACTTCCTGCTTCAAAATTACGCGAAACAACCACTCCGTCAAACGGTGAACGTAAGATCAAATCATCAATTTTATCTTGTTGGATCGTTCGTGTTGCAATGGATTTTGCAATGTCGTATTCGGATATTTTAAGATTTTCTTTGGCACTCATCAGTTGTGCCGCAGCACTTCGAGAAACTGCTTGTGCACTGTCAAACTCAGCTTGGGTTACAAAACCCCCTTTCAAAAGGGCAGTGTAGCGAGCAAGAGTACTGTCCGCTAGATTTTTTTTAGCTTTTAAATCTTCAATTATCGCTTTTTGAGATTCCATTTGAGAACGGCTTTTTTCAATCGCTACGCTACTTTCTTGTAAATTTCCTCGCAATTCAGAAATTTCCATTTTTGCCAACACTTGACCTTCTTGAACTACATCTCCCTCGTCGGCAAATAATTCCTGAATCTTGGACGTTGTTTTGGGAGCGAGAACGACTATCTCTTTGGCTTCGATCGTCCCTACACCACTGACAAACATTATCGTAGGTGCTTTACTAACCATTACATTAGGTGTTTTTTGTACTTGTAGCTTTACGTATAGTACGACAGATATCACTGCAAAAATGACCAAACCCATCCAAACATATTTATTTTTTATCATCATTCTCACCTTGATTGAGTAGTTTTTGCACGTGTGCATACGCGCTTATTTTTTGATATTTTACTTGGGCTAACTCAGATTTTGCAGTGTCCAATGTGCTTTGAGATTCTAATATGTCGACGTAGGTTGCCAATCCTTGTTCATATCGTCCTGTAATAAGCTGCAATGACTTTGCAGTAGCTTCGATGACACTCTCTTTGGATTTTATCGACTCATCCGCACGCTTAAAATCACGATACGCTCCATATACTTCCTGCCATAACAGACGCTCGGTATTTTCAAACTCTTTTTGGGCTATCGTATAAGCAATACGGCTTTTTTGCCCTTCTGCTGAGAGCTTACCGCCATCATACAACGGGACTGTCCCCACAATTCCTGCTTGATAGCTGTCGTACGTTGAGAGAGAATGATCATAGCCATACGAGCCTACCAGTGCTACATTTCCATATTTTTCATGACTCGCAGCATCCGATAAATCTTTGGCAGAATGAATGGAAGAACGTAAACCTTTTAGCTGAGGGTTATTATCTCGTAATGCTTGCCGCAAATTTTCAAGAGAGATATTTTGAAGCATTAAAGCTTCGCAGCGTTGATCTAAAGTAGATTGATCTACCCGTACAAGATCATCACTTCCCATCAAAATCCCCAGAGACAGCGATGCCTTATCGTAGTCAATCTTTGCCCTCGCAGCACGATCTTGCGCTTCCAACAAAGATGCCTTAAACCGCAACTCATCCGCTTCGGTTTTTAATCCATTTTTACGCATATTAAGTGCTTGCTTGAACTGGCTCTCATAAAACTTGACTGACACTTCTGCCGTATCAATAAGCGAAGCCATCGCTGCAACACCATAATATTGATTCCAAACTTTTTCAATAAGTTCATTTTGCGTCAATTTTTTCGTCGAATCCGCACCCTCTTGCGCATGCAAAGCCGAAGTATATCGCTCACGTGAACGCCCAAAGTCCCACAACGAATACGAGCCCGTAACATCCGCATGAAACCCATCATTTTGCTTCGTGGAAAACTGACCATTTGCAGGGATGACATACGTTCTGGTTGGGTAATACGCCACATTGGCATCCATACGAGGGAGAAATGCAGAGTGGGCACTTTTGCTAGCTTCTACGGTGCTCTCATACTGTAGTGTTGCTATTTGAGCTGTGGGGTGCGTCTTTAACGTACGATCAACCGCTTCATCAATGCTTAAGGCACTAAGGCTTGCACTAAGGTAAAAAAAGAGATACATAGTTCTTGATCGCATACGGCCTACTCCCTTTTTTTGAACTAATTGTACGGTATCAATACGAAACGAATATGAATTTATGCTACAGTTTCATCAAAAAAGAAAGGTTCTATGTGAAATTAGCCCTTATCGAAGATGATTTAATCCTGAGCGATACGATTAATGATATTCTAAGCGATGAAAATTTTGACATTTTCCCTTTTTTCTCTTTCGATAGTGGTTGCAATTTTCTTTTTGAGAATCACGTCGATGTTATTATTTTGGATATTAATCTTCCCGATGGGAATGGATTTGACCTCGCCCGCTTGCTTCGTTCACTAAACATTGGAACCCCTATTTTATTTTTGACCTCTGAAAAATCAGCCCAATCCGTTGCCCTTGGATTTGAAAGTGGTGGGGATGATTATCTCAAAAAACCGTTTGAGCCGACGGAATTAGTTGCACGGATCAAAAATCTTATCCGTAGAACCTTCTTACCCCAACGCTCCCCCTTTATCGCTATCAACGAAACATTATTTTTTGATCCCATCAAAGAGTCTGTTATCGATGATTGTGGAAAGAGAATCGCATTGCACACCAAAGAGTTGGAGACCTTAAAGTTGTTATTGACGAAGAAAGGGCAAATCGTCACCTACGACGAATTTTTGGCGACTTTGTGGGGATATGGAAACGATCTAGGATTGGATGCGTTGCGTGCCCATATTAAAAACCTTCGCAAAGCATTGCCTACCCTTGAAATCGAAACCATTCGTTCCATGGGTTACCGTCTTGCATAAACTCCATTTAACCACAGCGCTACGCCAGTTTCAATTTCTGTATCTGGGTTCAATGGGGATATTGTTCATCATTCTTGCATTTTTTGCCTACACCCTCGAAAAAGAGCATCTTATTACTACTGAAATTCAAACAATGAACAGCTATCTCACACAGCTTGAAGAGGAGCTCAAAAATCATCAGCTCCACTACTCTAAAGAGATTGTCATTGATACCAAAGGGTATCAACTCGGTCTCTATGACATTGACCGCCATCCTATTCTAACGCAGCTTCATGCCCCATCTTTGTGGAATACCTCCTTATCCCATGAAGGAGATAGGGTATACGCCAGCCATACCCTTTCGACCTATTTTTTAGGGGTAGCCACCATCATCGTTAGCAAAAAAATTGATACAACCCCTATTGTGATACGTCTTGCCACTCTCTTAATCCCCCTTTTTTTACTCATGGCAATGGTAGGATGGATATTAAGCCGTATCGCTTTCAAGCCTGCCTTGACTGCTTTTGAGACCATCGACACCTTTATCAAGCATGCAACCCACGATCTCAACACCCCCATTGCCGCCATCCTCTCCAATGCCCGTATTTTAGAAGAAAAAATCAGTGAAGTATCCTTGCATCGTTTTGTTCAACGAATCTCTATTGGAGCCAAAACGCTTACAGGTCTTTACGAAGATCTCGTTTACCTTAACTTCCAGTGCGATTCACCCACCCCAAAGACGGAAGAAATCAGCCCATTAATCCACGAACAATTAGCATTGCTAGATACCCTCATTGAGTATAAAGATCTCTCCGTCACAACTACTTTAAGCCAAACGAAGCTAACCATTGTTGCTGATGATTTTCGCCGATTACTCAACAATCTCATCACCAACGCTATCAAATACAATACCCCAAAAGGGTCAATTTTTATCACCCTTGAAAAGGATTTTTTGAGTATCAAAGACAGTGGAATCGGATTGTCCGATAGGGAAAAAGAGAAAATTTATGAGCGTTATTGGAGGGGAGAATCGTTTGAAACGGGGCTTGGAATTGGAATGGAGATTATTGTGCGTGTATGCAAAAGCTACACCCTTACATTGGAGATCAACTCCACCAAAAATCATGGAAGCGAGTTTACCATCCGATGGCCCCAATCCCTTATCGTCTCGTTTTAGCTATTGTGTTCGTGTTGCCTATCCTTGTCTTTGGCAATGATCGTTTCAAGCGACAGTGTGTACCGTGTCACAGCACCAATATCCCCGATTTGGAAACACTCTATTTTCGCTATTTACAAACTCACGGTTCGACGCAACGCTCCCAAAAAGCAATGCGTCTTTATTTGCTCCACCCCACGATTCAAAACTCTACCTTACCCCCACAAGTTTTAAAAGGTTTTGGACTTCATCCCCCCCTCAAGCCTGAACTTTTGGATCAAACACTGCCAATTTATTTTGAAAAGTACGATCTTAAAAAGAGGATAAAATTTAGTGATCCTCTCCTCTTACCCAACCAAAAGTTTCTAAAAGATATAATTGCGAAAAATAAACCCTAAGGACTTTGATTTGAGAAGTCATTTTTGTACTGATTTAAGTGAAGCAAACGTTGGCGACAGTGTCGTATTGTGTGGTTGGGCGAACAGTTATCGCGACCACGGTGGTATCGTTTTTATTGATTTACGTGATAAAAGCGGTTTAATTCAGCTCGTCTGTGATCCAGCAGACAATGCTCATGCCCATAAACTTGCGAGTGAAGTACGTGATGAATTTGTCCTTATCGCGCATGGACGTATCCGTGCACGCGGTGAGGGGCTGGTCAATCCACGTCTTAAAACAGGGGCTATCGAAGTGGTTGTGGATGAGCTTATCATCGAAAACCGTTCTGAACCTGTCCCTTTTGTGATTGGTGACAACAACGTCGGCGAAGAGACTCGTCTTAAATACCGTTATTTGGATTTGCGCAATCCCGAAATGTACAAAACATTTAAACTCCGTTCCAAAGCCGCTATTGCAGCCCGTAATGTTCTCGATAGTCTCGGATTTTTGGAAGTAGAAACCCCCATCTTGACCAAATCAACCCCTGAGGGTGCACGTGACTATCTTGTTCCCAGCCGTGTTCATGATGGTGAGTTCTACGCCCTCCCCCAATCTCCACAGTTGTTTAAACAGCTCTTAATGGTGGGTGGATTTGACCGCTATTTCCAAATCGCCAAATGTTTCCGTGACGAAGATTTGCGTGCCGATCGTCAACCTGAATTTACTCAAATAGACGTTGAAATGAGCTTCTGTAACCAAGAAGATGTTATCCGTGTTGCTGAAGAGTTAATGACAGGGATGTTCGCAAGTGCAGGTCACACGGTAACCACTCCGTTTAACCGTATCAAATACGCCGATGCGATGGAGTGGTATGGTTCAGACAAACCTGACCTTCGTTATGATCTGAAAATGGTGGATGTTATTGATATTTTTGAGCGTTGTGACAATGAAATTTTTACTTCTATCGCTGTAAATCCAAAAATGAACCGCATCAAAGCGCTTCGTGTTCCAGGAGCGGATCTAGTCTTCTCCAAACGAGAGATGAAAAACTTCGAGGATTACGTTCGCAAATTTGGGGCAAAAGGGCTTGGCTATTTCCAAATGAAAGAGGAAGGGCTCAAAGGACCACTAGAGAAATTTTTCACGGCAGAAGATCTTCAACTTCTCGTTGATCGTACGCAGCTCCAAGTAGGAGATGTCGTCTTCTTCGGTGCAGGGGATAAAAAAACCGTGTGCGATTATATGGGACGTTTCCGTATTTTCATCGCAGAGCACGAAAAAATGAATTTGATCGACAAAGATCGTTTTGAATTCGTATGGGTTGTTGATTTCCCAATGTTTGAAATCGAAGAAGGACGAGTCAAAGCGTTGCATCATCCGTTTACTATGCCACGTGATCTTAATCATGAGCATTTGGAAGATATTGAATCCATTGCTTACGATATTGTTCTTAATGGAACGGAACTTGGTGGCGGATCGATTCGTATCCACAAGCAAGCTCTCCAAGAACAAATCTTTCGATTATTAGGGATTGAAGAAGAAGAAGCGCAAGAAAAATTCGGATTCCTTCTTGATGCACTAAAATTCGGTGCCCCTCCTCATGGTGGATTCGCTATCGGATTTGATCGTTTTATGATGTTGCTCTCTAAAAAAGATTCTATTCGTGACGTTATTGCGTTCCCAAAAACACAAAAAGCATCGTGTATCATGACAAAAGCTCCAAGTCCTGTAGAGCTTTCACAATTGCGCGAACTTCATATCCGTTTACGCGAAAGTAGCAAATAAGGATGAAAAAGCTTTTTTTGATCATCGGTGCTCCAGGTTCTGGTAAAACAACGGATGCCCAAATTATTGCTGAGCGTAACAGTGATTCTATCGTCCACTACTCGACGGGGGATCTTCTTCGTGATGAAGTTAGCAGTGAAAGCGAGAGAGGTCAATTAATCGACAGCTTCATTAGCAAAGGGCTTATTGTCCCCATCGAAATTGCCATTGAGACTATTGTTACTGCCATTAAAAATGCCCCGAGTGATATTGTCTTGTTCGATGGTTATCCACGAAGCCATGAACAGATGAATGCTCTGAATACATTTCTCCTCGATGAAAAAAGCGTGGAACTTATCACCGTTATCGAAGTTGTCGTAAGTGAAGAAGTCGCGCGTGATCGTGTTCTTGGACGTGCGCGAGGTGAGGACGACAAGCGTGAAGTTTTCAACAATCGAATGAGAGTTTATACCGAGCCATTGAACGATATTCAAAATTTTTATGGTGCAAAAAATTGCCTTCAAAAGATTAATGGTGAACGCTCAATCGACGAAATTGTCGATGAGATGGAAAACTTTATAAAATCCAAATTATAGGAACGTATTATGAAAATTATTTTATTGGGTGCGCCGGGTGCCGGAAAAGGGACTCAAGCACAGTTTTTGACCAAAGCGTTTGATATTCCCCAAATTTCTACAGGTGATATGCTTCGTGCTGCGATCAAAGCGGGATCTGAGTTAGGAACCCTTGCAAAATCGGTTATGGATGCAGGTAAGCTTGTTACCGATGAGATCATTATCGGTTTGGTGAAAGAGCGTATTGCGCAAGATGATTGTAAAAACGGTTTTCTTCTTGACGGTTTTCCCCGTACTGTTCCACAAGCAGACGCGCTCAAAGAAGCAGGTGTTGCGATTGATGCCGTTATCGAAATCGATGTTCCTGACTCTGAAATCGTAAAACGGATGTCGGGCCGTCGTGCGCACCTTGCTTCTGGACGTACGTATCATGTCATGTATAACCCTCCAAAAATAGAGGGAAAAGACGATGAAACAGGTGAAGATTTGGTTCAACGTGATGATGATAAAGAAGAGATCGTATTAGGTCGCCTCAGCGTCTATCATGAGTTAACACAACCTCTTGTTGCGTATTATCACGGTGTTGCTGATGCTGATTCCTCCGTGAAGTATGTTCGTATTGATGGTACACAAAAAATTGATGTGGTCGAAGAGCAGATTCTCGCTAGTCTGAAATAAATCATATTTTCGTTCGTGGTGAGCTCGTCGAAGCATGAGCAAGCCACCCTTCGACTGGCTCAGGGTGAATGGCAGAGTCAGTTGTGTTGCGATAAACCTTTAATATAATTGGCTATCGCATACCCATGATTAAGTCCAAGGGCAATTGATCCCCCTGATTCTTGTGTAATGTCCCCTGCCACAAAAAGACCACTAATATTAGTTTGATAAAATTCATCATGAACAGGCTTACTCTCCTCTTCTCTAATACCACTACTTTGCAAAAAACCACTGGGTGTTGTCCCGCCAATAGCATACACAAGACGATCAAAGAGTTCAAAATGTCCATCTTTAAAGTGCACTTTTACCTGCCCGGTCTCACTTTCAAGTTCCAAAATCTGTGTATTAAGCAAAGGTCGTACCGCACCATTTAGTATTTTTCGAGCAATATCAGCTTGATTCGTCGGATTAGCTCGTCTGAAATTTTCACGACGATAACAGATACTTACCTCATTTTTACTACACAAATCAACCGCATACTCAATAGCAGAATCACCCCCACCTATGACCATAATTTTTTCTCCACTCCCACAACCATCAAGGGTAAAGTGAATTTGATTTTTAATCGAGGGGGGGATTTTATAGTCAGGCTTATTGGGCTTGCCCATACGTCCGATAGTGACAACGACATATTTGGCTTTTATACTCCCCCCCGCAATAAATACCTCAAATTCATCCTCCGTCTTCACTATTTTTTGTACTTCCGTATGGGTACGGAGTTCCAATGATTCATGATCCAGTAGTTGATCGAAGAAATCAAGGGTACTCTCTTTCGTGCCGTCCATAAAATAGATTGTCCCATCCAGTTCTACTTTTTGCCCTTTCCAATCTTTATCCACCCGCTTGTTCTCTTTGTAAAACTTTCGGATCGTTGCATTATGATTTTCGTCTTTTTCCAAAATGAGGATATTACGCATTCCCAACACGTATGCCTCAATAGCGGTTGCTATCCCCGATGGACCTGCTCCGATGATTACCAAATCGTATTTCTCTTCCATCTCTACCCTTTAGTAATTTTATTTTATTATCATGCCACTTTAATGCTAAAAAGTATTATAATCTCTTTATGAAAACATACCACTTTTATGCCGTCATTATCGGTTCGGAAATTCTTAACGGTCGTCGTGAAGACAAACACTTTGCATTTATTCGAGATGCGCTTATCGCACGTGGACATACCCTCTTTTCAACGTTTATTATTAAAGATGACGTAGAGCTTATTCGCTCTATTTTTACCCTTATCAAAAATGATCCCAATGGAGTGATGTTTAGCTTTGGAGGGATTGGCTCAACTCCTGATGATCTCACTCGCGCCATTGCAGCAGAGATTTTTAGTGATGGAATTCTTCTCTCTCATGAGCAATTTTCTCGTGATATAATCGAACGCTTTGGGAAAGAGGCCTACCCTCACAGGATCAATATGGCAAATCTTCCTAAAAATGCAACACTTTTACCTAATATCATTAACAATATGTCAGGTTTTGCTCTTGAAAATCGCTACTTTTTTATGCCCGGTTTTCCTGAGATGTCTCATCCGATGCTAGAGGAAGCCTTGGAACATTTTTATCCAAACGCTGCGATAACGTACCGAAAGACATTAATCGCTCAAACAAGCGAGAACACCCTTATGGATGTAATGGAACAACTAAGCCCCAATGTTGACTTTTCTTCCCTCCCTATGATTAACAAAGGAACTCCCACCGTAGAGATTTCGATTGCTTCCGTAGATGAGAGATTGTGCAAAGATAACTTTGAGCTCTTTACAAACGATTTGACGGCAAGAAAGATACCCTTTGAGCTTCTCTAAGCTCAGTTGTTATTTTCCCCTTGAAGCAAGGCTAAGATAGATTTTTTGTGCATTTTACGGGCGAAATCAATGGCGTTTAGTCCATGACCATCCCGTGCACTCACATCGACACCCATCTCCAATAGTTTCTGAATAATCTCAAGGCGACCATAACACACCGCTCCCATCAAAGGGGTAAATCCACTACGACGTGTTGAGGTATTGACATCAAATCCTTCCTTGATTAATTTTTCAATCAAGAGTAGATTATTATAGGTGACGGCAACATCAAATACACTCACCCCTTCATTATCAGTATGGTGCAAATTGGCACCCTCCTCGATGAGAATATCGAATATCTCAGTGTCACAATGATAGCGAAGGGCGAAGCATAACACCGATTCACCATTTTCTTCACACTCATTAGGATTACCACCCTTTTTAAGATACTGTTTTATACCCAAATAATTATTCTCTTTTAAAAGCTTAATCCACTCTTCCATTGTTACTAATCCTAAAATGATATTCGATAGTATAACACGCTCTCTTCAACCGCCACTACGATACGGGCGTTAAATGTAAATAATGTTTTTCGATTAAATTCATTTCAAACACTGCCCAATGCATTCCCAACGAGGACGTTGGGAACGAGGAAAGAACGCTCCGATTCTAATTACATCTGCCATTTAATTTTCCTTGTATTTTGTTTTTTAGTTTAGAATAGTGATTTTAAGGATTCTATCATCGAGGGTGATGGTGTCGGCTTTGGAACTTCACGAAACGTATCTGATTCTCTGTCCACTTTTGAACTACCAATCTTTAATAGTTGACATTTTGATTCATCGACCAATAAATATCGCTCGTAATCTCATCCACACCGAAATCAGGATGAGTCATTGACCAGCATCGATGCTGCGTTTCGGTTAGTTGTTCCTCTTTTGTACATTCATTAAAATGAAACTTTCCACCATCAGTATCCAATTTCATTTTCATGGTACACATAAAATTTCCATATGGATGATATTCTTGTTCTCTTTTTGGTCGCTCGTATTCATAGATACGATTTTGCGTCATACACACAAATGTCGTTTCGGGTGCGATACGGAAATATTTTTTATCAGAGATAAATTTCGGTGTCAATTTCCTGTCCATACCTACGAAGATAGGGCTACCCTGTCCACCTTCTTCACTCCCACGATAAATCGTATCCGGTTCTTGAGTATTCGTATATCTTCTGTAATCTCCCAATAATTGAAATCTTGAATACTGGTCATCATTTTTTCTCTTCATAGTAAGTTCTAATCCCCCAAACCGATAACCACATCCCGCTTTGTCTTCTTCAGATGTCATATAGATAGGGAGATTGATCGTGTAATTGCCATCGGGAACACTCATGCTTCGTCTGGCAATAGAGGGTTTCATCGTTCCCGTTGTGTAGCCACTGGAGCCACAACCCTCTTTTAAATTGGTCGCGACGTAGGTGACCGTGTAGCGTGGGTCTTTTTGTCCCGTGAGGGTGTAGACGCTTTGGTCTTGGGCGAAGAGCGTTAGAAATGAAAGAATAAATAGGGTTAGAGTTTTCATGCGGCGATCCTTGGTTTGGAATGGGGATTATTGAGAATAATGATTTCATCTGTATCAGCAGAGAGATTTCCATACCCACCTCCGATATCGGCATGGGCACCTTTCATAGAGATTTCGACCATGTTGGTACTATTGCCCAGTGATTCGAGAGGGAAGTTGGAACGCATCTCATTGGCAGCATCAATTTGAACGATTTGTGAGGCAGAAGCATCACTGAGGTTGAGATTAAATCCAATGTTGGTACTGTTAGCAAATCCCAAAGAGGATACGGTATCGAACAGTCCGACAAACCCGATTTCCTCGTTCCCAACGTCCTCGTTGGGAATGCATACCTATGTTTAAAACCTCTTTTTGCTCACCATATTCGTTCAACATCTATAAGTCCCTCCTTACCTTCATAGTTTCGTGCACTACTGTAACGCCAATGTGTCGCTTCATCCACATAACCTCGTTTGAGTGGATTATTGTGGATGTAGTCAATTCGCTCACTCATCATCGCTTCGCTCTGTATGAGTTTGAATGCTGATCCCTCTTGCCATATCTGATAGGTTGTCTCAGTTTTATGAGCTTTTTTATAAAAAGCAAGTTGATCAAGAATGGTTTGGACACGGTTTGTTTGCAAGAGTTCCAGCAATGCTTTAGCTGTATAGCTTTTAAACTTTTTGATACTTTGAGAAATGTCATCGCTACTGGCTATCATATGCAGATGGTTTTCCAAAATAACATAGGCAAAGAGTTTAAAATTGTCGTATTTTTGTAAATGTCTGAAACTCTCCAAAATAATCTCAACACTTTCTATCCGAGTAAATAACGGTATCCAGTGCAGTACGGTACATGTAATAAAATGTGGGTGTGTTGGTTCATAGACTTTATAACGGCTTCTCCCCATTTTATGCGCTCTTCTCAACCCCTATATTAACAACCTTTCTGCTAAAATTACACTTATATTTATCTTAGGAATTTTAATGCTTCGTTTCGCCCCTAGCCCCACTGGAGATATGCACATTGGCAATCTTCGAGTCGCACTTTTCAACTATATTATGTCCCAAAAACGCTCTGAACCTCTTTTAATCCGTATCGAGGATACCGATAAAGAGCGTAATATCCCCGGTAAAGAGGATGAAATCATTGCGATCCTTGCCCTTTTTGGGATCACTCATGAAGAGCATCAGCTTCAAAGTAACAATCTCCGCTTTCACCGTGCAATGGCACTGCAACTTTTACACGACAAAAAGGCATTTAGTTGCTTTTGTACCCCTGAAACCCTTGAGGGCAAGAGGGAGAAGTCAAAAGAGAATAAAATAGCCTACCGTTATGATGATACGTGTGAGCACCTCACCGCCGATCAAGTAATCGATAATATGGCTCCCTTTACGATTCGTCTCAAAAAGCCATCTCACTCTCTCACGGTTGTCGATCTTATCAAAGGGGAGTCAACTTTTGCCCCTGAAGATATAGATAGCTTTATTATTATGCGTGCGGATAAATATCCGACCTATAATTTTGCCTGTGCCGTGGATGATATGCTCTCTGATGTCTCTCTTATTATCCGTGGAGAAGATCATCTTAGCAATACCCCAAAACAAATGGCGGTACAGCAAGCATTAGGATATGATCGCACGATTGAATACGCCCACTTACCCATTATTCTTAATAATGAAGGTAAGAAAATGTCCAAGCGCGATGATGCTTCCAGCGTCAAATGGCTTTTGGAAGAGGGATTCTTACCTGCGGCAATTATCAACTATCTCATTTTGATGGGGAATAAAACACCCCACGAAATCTTCACTCTCGAAGAGGCGATTAAATGGTTTGAACTCACCACAATCTCCAAATCCCCTGCCCATTTCGACATTGATAAGCTCAAATTTATCAACCGTGAACATCTAAGAGGACTTGATCCCAAAGAGCTCTCCCGTTACGTCGGATTTGCAGATGAGGATATAGGACGGCTTGCCAAAGTATTTTTAGATGAAGTAAGCACTCTCAAAGAGTTACGTTCTAAAATAAGCGCTATATTTGCCCCTAAAGTCGTCCCTGATGAATACAAAGAGGGATTTGAACTACTTCGTGATTTGACGATCAAGGCTCCCCATTTTGATGATTATGACTCGTATAAAACTTATTTAATGCAGCACTCGGGATTAAAAGGGAAGAATCTTTTTAAACCTCTTCGGATTCTTATCGGAGGGTCAGAACACGGACCTGAACTCAATGATCTTTATACTCATCTCAAAAATTATCTCAAAGAGGTAGTCAAATGATGGCAGGTATCGTATCGGGCTTGGGGGGCATCGTCCATTCGCTCCTCACGGCATATATATGGATCGTTATTATTGGGGCTCTTCTTTCGTGGGTTCGTCCTGATCCTTATAATCCCATAGTCCAAATCATCCATCGTCTTACAGAGCCTGCTTACGCCCTGATTCGACGGATGATGCCAACGGTTTTTAATGGACTTGATTTGGCTCCCATAATTTTGATCGTTTCACTCAATATCATCGATGTCATCTTGATTAATATAATCAATGCGATGGTGATTTCTTGAAGCGTTCACTCCTCCTTTGCCTAGCCCTCTTCTCATCTGCTTTTGCCAATGTAACATTGGATGAGATCAATATTCAGCCCCCATCACCTGAAAAAAACTTTCTCATTTGGCAATTTCTTCACCAAGACATTAACGCAACACAAGCAAATGATGCTTTTTACCAAATGGAGCGGGTCAATACCCGTTTTTTATTGGATTATGCCAAAAAAACCAATGAAACCGAGATCATCTATACCGCGCAATGTCTCCAAAAGCCAGCAACCGAACTTCTAACGATTGAAGCCGATGATTGTCTGTTTCTCGCCCTCACTCCCGTAAAGGCTCAAACGCTTCAAAATAGTGAACGTGAACAGCTTGCGACGAAACTCGGTAATAAATTTGGAAACGTTCAGTGGCTACGGACAATGAACCAAGAAAGTCATTTCACCCCTTTTAGTGAGACGACTCCTTCTCTCAAGCTTTTTTTAATCACTTCTCCCGCTTACCACCAAGAGCATTTTAATCATGTAATTGATACCGATACCCTTAAATCGCTCACAGCATCCAAAGGTTTCGGACAATTTGCCTATAGCGTTATTACGGATCCAAAAATGCCTCTAGCGCAACGCGCTTTGTCTGACGTAAGTGGTGGTTGTTTTGATTTTCAAACCCATTTTTATCTCGCCATCAATGCGCTTCACTATGGACGTAATGATAATGCTATTTTTCATTTGAAAGAAGCACAGAAGCTGGCAAATTCCAAAATGGATCAAGATCGAACCACTTTTTGGCTTTATCAACTTAAGCCTGAGCTAGCAACACTCAAATCACTCTCTCAAAGTCTTGATCTAAATATGTACGCATTGTGGGCGAAAGAGAAAATGGGGGTAGAAGCCGAAAACTATTTTACAACACTCCCCACACGTCAAAAAAGTAGTTTCAAAGGAGATGACCCTTTCGAATGGAATCAATTGCATGACGAAATTATGGCTTCCACAAAAGAGAATATTGTTGATCTTATCAATCGCTATGATGGTGAAGATTCCCTTGCTGTTCAGGCGTATATTATCGAACGCACCTATACCCCTTTTATCCATAACTTCACGATGCCTTACGATCAATATATGACAAATCTCTCCACAGACCAAAAAGCATTTTTGTATGCTCTGATGCGACAAGAGACACGAATGATACCGGGATTGATTTCTAGCTCATTTGCCCTTGGATTAATGCAGCTTATGCCTTTTAATGTTGATAGCATCTCGAAAGCTCTCCCCTTAAAAGTAACTTCCTACAACGATATGTTCAATCCTGCTTACAATATCCCTTACGCCATTGAACACATGAAACATATTGATAGAACCCTTTTTAATCCTGTCCTAAAAGCTTATGCTTATAATGGCGGTTTGGGCTCTACAAAACGGTTAATCATCAATACAGGACAGTTTTTGCAAGGGGAGCATGAGCCATTTATGAGTATGGAGCTTATGTCAAATACAGAAAACCGTGAATATGGCAAGCGAGTTCTTGCCAATTATGTTATCTATAAAAAAATATTAGGGGAGGAAGTAACGATTACTTCCCTTTTGGATAGCTTAGTGCAACCGAGCCTGTCTGATTGCTTTCGAGAACCAGTGTTAAATTCCCCTCTTGCACAGAATCGAAGCGAATAAAATAGTATTTATTCCAATTGTTTTGAACGGGTATAAGCGCCCGTTTAGGATCCGATTCTTTTAGTTCTTCGATTGATGTAGCTTTTTTTCCATTGAGTGTTAGGCTATATCCAAATGTCTCAATATCCCATTTTTTAACATTACGAAGCCCTTTACTAAAATAAAACGCCCCAATGAAATACTCCCCATCGGTATACGTTTGGGGATAAACAGGATTAAGATAAATGGCAGAGACAAGTGCTTTGGTTTCCAACGATTCTAAAATAGCTCCTGTTCGCAGCTGTTCTACTGAACGTTCATGAGCCTCATCCATCTTGAACATATCAAATGCCCCTTTCTGTGCACAACCGCTAAAGCCAACAATCGTACATAAAGCTATGATTGAAAATCTCATATCACTCCTTTTGGGTATTCTAATGCGCTATCTTAACAAAAGTTCCGTGAATAGTAACTAATAGAAGGCTCAGAAGCAATCTAATAAGCAACGTCAAATCTCACAAAGCGTAAAAGTGTTATAATAAATTTTCTATTTTATCAGAGGTTGTGTTTTTTGAAAAAACGTTTAGCAGTTGCGTTTACCGGTCCCTCCAATAGCGGTAAGACAACATTAATTTTAAAAGTTGCACGTAAGCTCATCCATGAGCACCATTTAGAAGTGGCGATTATCAAAAATGATCCCAAAGATAAAGCGCAGTTTGATGTAGCGGGGAAAGATAGCTATAAATTTAGTGATACAGGTGCCGAGGTGGTTGTCACCTCTCCTACTCGTACCACGTTCTTCTCCCAACGTCAAAAAGAGCTCGATGAAATTGTGCAATTATTTGGAGAGTTTGACGTACTGCTAGTCGAAGGGCTTAAGAATCTCCCCCTTCCCCGTATCAGTATTTTTAGAAACACTATAGATACTGATTATTTTCCCTATATGAATGCGCTCGCCATTGACGAAACGATTAGTATCGGCGATTATGATTTACCCGATACTATTGATATACTCGATCTTAACGATGCCGATACTGTTATCGACTGGATATTTAACAACGCAAAGGTACTCCCATGAAAGAAATTTTAGAAGCAATTGAACGCAGTGCAATCCGTATTAAACGGGCTATTGATGTCAAAGACATTGGTTATTCACAAGAGCAAAATAGTTCTGGAGAAACTCAACTTCAGCTGGATATTCAAAGTGATATGATTATTGAAGAAGAGTTAAGTCATGTCGAGGGGGTTCATACCATCGCTAGTGAAGAGAAAGAATTTCCTATGGTTCTTAATGAAAAAGGGCACTATTTTATTGCCTTTGATCCTCTTGATGGTTCATCCCTTGTCGATGTTAACCTTAGTGTCGGTTCTATCTTCGGTATCTATGAAGGTGAGTTTATCGGTAGCAAAATGATTGCAGCTTGTTATGTTGTCTATGGTCCTCGGGTTGAGCTTGTCTTCGCTCACGAAGGAAAAGTGAAACTCTATCTCCTCCAAGAGGGTGAATTTGAATACGTAAAAGAGATTCATTTGAATGAAAAAGGGAAGATCAATGCACCCGGAGGGACACAACAATTCTGGGCACCTTATCATAAAGAGATGGTTGATTCCTTCTTTGCTCAAGGATACCGTTTACGTTATTCGGGCGGTATGGTTCCAGATTTACACCAAATTCTCCTCAAAGGGGGCGGATTGTTTAGTTATCCCGGTGCGACCGATAAACCTGAGGGAAAATTGCGTCAACTGTTTGAAGTATTCCCTTTTGCCTTTATTTTTGAAAAAGCAGGCGGATCAGCCATCGATGGGAAAAATAGAGCATTAGAGTGTATCACCCGACATGTTCATGATACGTCTCCCTGCTTTTTTGGTTCCAAATACGAGATATCGGTAGTCGAAGACGTTTATGCACGAAACTAATGATGTTTACGAAGCGAAACTCGATGAAGCAAAACAAGCATTGAATGAGTGTCAAACATCCAAAGGAGTTGACAGCTGTTTAAAATGCTCCGAACTTTTCGGATGCCCTGTCCGAACGCATTATGTTCGTACGGTATATGAGAGTATGTCCAAGGGTGAAACGGGCGGATTCGACTTTTAAAGAATAGAATAAAATTGAAAGCATGGAATATTTTATGAACAAAAATTACATTACAACCCCTATCTATTACGTCAATGGTGAAGCCCATATCGGTCATGCCTATACGACTTTTATTGCCGATACTCTTGCGCGTCATTCGCGTCTTTTAGGAAATGAAACCTATTTTTTAACAGGGACGGATGAACACGGTCAAAAGATCGAAGAAGCCGCTAAAAAACTGGAGAAACCGACACAGCAATTCGCCGATGAAATCAGTGCCACCTTTAAAAACCTTTGGGATGAGTTTGATATTAGTTACGATCAATTTATCCGTACAACCGATGTCGATCACAAAAAAGGGGTTCAAGCCGCCTTTTTAAAAATGGTCGAAAAAGGGGATATTTATAAAGATTTTTATGAGGGGAACTACTGTGTAAGCTGTGAAACGTTCTTCCCTGAGTCTCAACTTATGGAGGGGGGATGTTGCCCTGATTGTGGACGTGCTACGAGTATTGTAAAAGAAGAGAGCTATTTCTTTCGCCTCTCAAAATACGAAAAACCATTGATGGAATATTACGAAGTACATACCGACTTTATCCTACCAAAATCACGCCGCAATGAAGTAATCAGTTTTGTAAGAGGTGGGCTTCACGACCTCTCTGTCACCCGTACCAGTTTTAACTGGGGGGTTCATTTACCCGAATCGCTCAACGATCCTAAGCACGTAATGTACGTATGGCTTGATGCTCTTATGAACTACGTCACCGCATTGGGATACGGCAATGATGAGGCGCTTATGGATTTTTGGCCTGCTACAACTCAACTCGTCGGTAAAGATATTCTACGATTTCACGCTATCTACTGGCCCGCATTTTTGATGAGTTTGGATTTACCCCTTCCCAAACATATCGGCGCACATGGCTGGTGGACACGCGATGGGGAAAAAATGTCAAAATCCAAAGGAAACGTTGTTGATCCAAGAGAAGTTGCCAAACATTATGGCGTTGAAAATTTCCGTTATTTTATGATGCGTGAAGTGCCGTTTGGACAAGATGGCGATTTTTCTCAACGTGCTCTTATTGATCGTATGAACTCCGATTTGAGCAACGATTTGGGGAATCTTCTCAATCGTGTTATTGGTATGTCTGAAAAATATTCCAATTTTGCCATTGACAGCGTTGACGTTCTGAAGTATCACTCCAAAGAGATCAAGGATGCACACGTTATCATAGATACCCTCCCTGAACTCTTTAATGATTTGCAACTGCACCGTTATCTCGAAGAGCTTTGGAAAATTTTTACTATCGGGAATAAAGCCATCGAAGAACATGCTCCATGGGTCAAGATCAAAGAGGGGCGTACCGATGAAGCCCTTGCAACCGTTGCATTAGTCGCTAACCTCCTTGCCAAAGCATCTATCGTTCTTCATTCTATTATGCCTCATACGACCGCTACTGTTGCTGATGCCCTTGGGTTTGAAATCACGACGGCTAGCTATACCGAGTTGATTCTTAATCAAGGATTGCTCAAAGCCTTTACCATCAAAAAAATTCCCCCTCTCTTCCCTCGCGTCGAAGAGCCATTAATGGAAGAAGCCCCAAAAGCAATGATTGAGTCAGCGCCCGTCATTGTTGCTACCCCTAAAATGGAGGATAAAAAAGAGTCTACCGTACCGCTAGAGGGACTTATTACAATCGATCAGTTTTTTCAAACCTCTCTCAAAATAGGAACCGTTCTCCAAGCCCAAGAGGTACCGAAAAGTTCCAAGCTTCTCAAGCTTCATGTCGATTTAGGGGAAGACTCACCCCGTCAAATCGTTGCAGGAATCCGTGAATATTACAGTGCCGAGTCACTCGTAGGGACACAAGTGTGTGTTGTTGCGAACCTCAAACCTGCCAAACTGATGGGGATGCTCTCCGAGGGGATGTTACTTGCAGCGAAAGATGCTGATGGACTTTGTCTTATCCGTCCTGAAAAACCACGAAGTGTTGGAAGCAGTATTGGATGAGACTTGAAAATATCCTCGCACTGACAAAAGGGACGCTCTACAGTGACCCTAGTGTTAATTTTTTTGAAACCATCGCCTTTGATGTTACAAAAGTAAAGCGTGGATCTATTTTTATTGCCCATAATCCCAGCGATATTCCCGAGGCATTAAGCAGTGGTGCGTATGGAATACTGTTCGACAAGCCAACGCAAATAGCCGATAGTGAAGTAGCATGGATAAAAGTGAACAATATCGACGAAGCGCTCAAGCGACTCCTCCGTTTTTATTTACTTGAAAAAGAGCTTCAAGTCTATGCGTGTGATCCAATCACCGTCTATCTTGCCAGTGCTATTTCTACTCCTAAAAACGTATGCGCCATTGAGGGGAATGTAGCTCAGGTATGGGAGAAACTTGCCTCTTTAGAGAAAAGTTCAATCGTCCTTTTTTCTCCTCTTTTAACGGATTCAGAGATATTTATTGATACGAAGCCCATGATTAAATCAAATGCGAGTACGATAACGGTTGTTGAACACACCCTTTTTGAAACCTCTTTTGTTTACAATGATATTTTTTATGAGCGTCAAATGCTTTCTCCCTTTTTCATCCCTTATTTGGAAGAGCTTCTCTTTTTTTATATGACGATGAAAATAGAATTTCAGATAAAAAACTTTGCTAAAATAGGACATTTTATCCCTACTTTTACCAATGATAAACTTGAAACTAAAGAATTTGGAAGTAGTGATCACGTAGTTATCTTTGAGCCTCTTCTGGAACTCATAGATGCGGAGATTGATTTTTTAGAAGAACGTGCGTCGTGGTCAAAAACACTTTATATTTTACCAAAGGTATTAAAAACACCCCGAACAATGGGAATTAAAAATATTCTTTTTTATGAAAATACTGAAAAGATAGTAACACTTTTACAAAATAACTCATTTCATTTTGCCCTTGTTGCAGGAGCAGACAAAATGATTTTAAATCCTCCACGCCCAAGAATACAACAGTTGGAAATGGAGTTTTAACCAAAACGATTACATCAAAAACAAGAACGCATAAATACTACATCCCATAATCGAAGTCAGTGTCAGTGCTGCAAAAATCCATTTTCCCATACGACGATGTTTCTCCATACCACCTATTCCTTCTGATAAATAGGTTCGATACGATGATATAATCAGAAATATCCATCCACCCACGGCTAATAAAGCAATAAAAATATGCACAGACAAGAATACTAGCAAGAAATCATATGAGATTGGGGACATCTTAACGTATTCAACAAAGCCACCCTCAACACGAACACCCACTTCAAATAAAATCACCATCAGTACCGTTAACCCTAAGACAGCAATTTGTGAACGATAATGGAGCGTTATGTTACCTACGACCGCTTGACGAATAGAAAAAGCCAATAGAAAGGGGAGTATCGCAAAATATAGCGTTACAACATCCATATAAAAAGCCGCACGGGTCCCTAAAAAACCTGGTTCAAAAAACATTTACATCCTTTAGAATTAATAATGGCATTGTAGAGGAAAATTACCAATATCCAAGTAAAAAGACTCAAGCGGTTATGCTATAATTTCGAAAATCTTTACCCAAAGGATCCGCACGTGCTAAGTGATCGCGTAAATACCCTATCAGAATCCATTACCATAGCTATCTCGACCTTGGCGCAAGAACTCAAAGCGTCGGGAAAAGATATTATCAGTTTTTCAGCAGGTGAACCTGATTTCGATACACCACAAGTGATAAAAGATGCCGCTATCAAAGCTATCAATGACGGTTTTACTAAATACACAGCCGTAGATGGTATCCCTGCGCTTAAAACCGCTATTGCCCTAAAACTAAAGCGTGACAATGGTTTGGAGTATAAAGCCAATCAGATCATTGCAAGTAATGGAGCAAAACACTCGTTATATAACCTTTTTGCTTCCACCATTCAAACAGGCGATGAAGTGATTATCCCCGCACCGTATTGGGTTACTTACCCTGAATTGGTTCAATACTGCGGCGGTACAGTCGTTGAAATTATGACTGATGATGTCAGTGGATTTAAAATCACACCGGAGCAGCTCAAAAGTGCTTTAACACCGAATACCAAAATGCTTATCCTCACTTCACCTTCTAATCCGACGGGCGCAGTTTATACACGTGATGAGCTAGTAGCTTTAGGAAAAGTTCTCGAAGGAACCAAAGTTCTTGTAGCAAGTGATGAGATGTACGAAAAGCTTATTTATGACGGTGAATTTGTATCTACCGCATCGGTTAGTCCTGATATGTTTGAGCGTACAATCACTATCAATGGATTGAGTAAATCAGTTGCGATGACAGGATGGCGTTTCGGGTATATGGCAGCAGCTAATACCGAGATCATCCAAGCAACCAAAAAATTGCAAAGCCAAAGCACTTCGAACATCAATAGCATTACCCAAAAAGCAGCTATCGTAGGATTAAACGGAGATGCGGATGCGGATATTGAATCAATGCGTCAAGCGTTTAAAACGCGTCGTGATGAAGCTGTGAAACTGATAAATGAGATTGATGGTCTTTCGGTTCTTTCACCTGCAGGTGCTTTTTATCTTTTTGTTAATATCAAAGCAATCACTAATGATTCTATGACATTTTGTAAAGAGTTACTCGAAGAACAAGGCATTGCTGTTATTCCAGGAATCGGATTCGGATCAGACGGATATTTTAGATTTAGTTTTGCAACCGATATGGAAAGTATTGGAGAGGGTATTAAGCGTATCGCAACATTTGTAGCAACAAAAAAGTAGTGGTATAATCGTCATACCGTATCATGTACGGTATGATAACTTACTGGATAGAGCGTAACGCTTCAATCACTTCATCAATATTTCCCAATGGTAAATGCACTTTCCATTCTGGATTTTTAGCGTCACCACTCAACGATATACCAATGCTCGCAACGCTGTCACTACCCTCACCGTAAGGTGCTTCAATCTTACTGACGGCAACAACCCCTTTTTTAGTTCCTTTCAAAGGTATCTCTTTGATGATAGCTGCAGTTGAACTCATAATAAACTCCTGATAAATATAGATAAATTAGAGTTTATCTGATTTAGACTAAAGTAAACTTAAAAAAGTGTTATTGTGCCGAACTTTGTGTTTGAGAATCATTCCTATAAATAAAAGCATACATTTTGCGGTAGTAACGTTCATTTCGAGTACGATCTATCGCACTAAAATGATGATAACGTCCTAGTGTTTCCCACGAATAACCAAAACTTTTCACTAAATTGGTCATAATTTTATTAGCATGCTCTCGTTCATTGGCATCAATAAAATAATCTTGTAAAATAGGATTGGGATGATATTTATAATTAATCTGATAGGGACCAAGATCGAGATTAACAATCCCGCCATTAATAAGTGCTTGCGCTTGTGCACTGCACTCTTCTGCTGAGTTGCATCGAATAATATGATTCGTTACTGCAAACCCCGCTCCTTGAGCACGAGCGGCATCGTCATCCGTATTAATTCGTATAACATTGGGATTACAGCTTCCATCCCTCTCTTTTAAACATTCACAATGCTTTATCGCATCCAAAACAATATCAGGCATACGTACACCAGATGTATCACTATCAGCAGCTATTACATGTGCAGCAGCGATAATTAAGGCACCTAATTTTTTCATACGTCTCCTTTATCTTATATTTGTACTATTTTAGCCAGTTTTGCTTGAAGCTTCAGCCATAATTTATGTTCCATAAGAGGGAAACCGCTATAAACTCCCCCTTTATTGATACTTTTTGTAACACCAGAACGGGCGGCTAGTGTTGTAAATGGGGCAACACTTAGGTGCCCTGCTGTGGCACTTTGCCCACCCATCACAACATTACGCCCCAGCGTCGTAGATCCAGCAAGACCCGATTGAGAGACCATAATACAATGTTCACCTACAATACAGTTATGACCTATTTGGATGAGATTATCAATTTTAGAACCTCTCTTTATCTGTGTCGAACCAAAGACGGCACAATCAATAGCTGTGTTTGCACCGATTTCAACATCATCTTCAATGACAACATTACCATTTTGATAAAACTTAACGTGTTCACCAATCTTAGTATGCGCATATCCGAAGCCATCACTTCCGATTACACTTCCTGCATGGATAATGACATTACTTCCTATGATGCAGTCACGATAGACAGTTACATTAGGATAAAGGGTAACATTATCGCCAATCTCGACGTTCGTTCCAATATAAACACCGCTCATAATGGTACAACCTGATCCAAGCTGTGCCCCATTTTCAATATGTGCGGTAGGATAAATGGTAGAATTTTTCCCTATAAGTGGAGAAATATTGCTATCTTGTATTGGCTTTGCAAAGAACTTAGAAAGACGAGCCACCATTAAATAGGGCTCGTCACTGAGAAAGGCAACACAGTCTTTTGGAAGTAAATGGGCTTTTGATGAAGGAAGGATAACAGCAGTTGCTTGTGTACTTGCCAAATCTTTTTCATATTTGGAATCGGAAAGAAAAGAAATTTCTCCCGCACTAGCATCCTTAAGTGTATTAATACCACTAATTTGCACGGAGCTACTATTCTCTAAATCAAATTCTAACTTCTGTGCGATTTCACTTAAAGTCATCTAGCGCTCCAATGCGACAGAACCGCTTCGAACGATCTCTTTTGGATGAAACCGCTTAATTGCATCCAGAAAATGACCTACTCTCATAGGTTCATCCGCAACCATTACGATCATGGTGTCACCGCTGACATTGACTATTTTTCCATTGTAAGCATGTGCTAATGCTTCAATATCACTTAATGATTCGCTAAGAGGGATTTTAACCATAGCCATCTCTTTTTCGACCAAATCTGCATGTTCATAAACTCTCAAAACAGGTATAAGTTTATGCAGTTGCTTAATAATCTGCTCAACCACTTTGATAGAACCAGCGGTAACAATCGTAATCCGTGAATATTTTGATTCTGGAATCGGTGCAACAGTAAGAGACTCAATATTGTACCCACGACCTGAGAAAAGACCAACGATACGTGAAAGGGCACTTGCCTCGTTTAAAACGATAACGGAAATAACGCGTCGTGCTTGCTCCATTATTTATCCTTGTATTCTAACATCATATTAAAGAGCGATCCACCTGCAGGAACCATCGGTAAAACATTTTCAAAACGGGCTACGACAACATCAATAATTGCTACCACATTTTTTTCTACCGCATCTTTGAGGGCTGCATCAAACTCTTCTTTCGTTGTAACACGGTATCCAATACCACCGAAACTCTCTGCTAGTTTCACAAAATCAGGTTGGATAGAAAGATCTGTTTCGGAATGGCGTTTGTCATAAAACATGGTTTGCCATTGACGTACCATCCCCAAAAAGTTATTATTCAAGATGACATTAATAACAGGAAGCTTATATTCCACAGCCGTCATCAACTCTTGAATATTCATCAAAATTGAACCATCCCCCGTGATATTGACACTCACGCGATCCATATCCGCACGCTTGCTTCCAATGGCTGCTGGAAAACCATAGCCCATTGTTCCCAATCCACCTGAACTGCTCCATTGTCTCGGACGGCTAAAGGGATAAAATTGCGCTGTCCACATTTGATGCTGTCCTACATCCGTAGAGATATTGGCATCATCACCCAGTAGCTCACCAATGCGTTGAACAACCCATTGTGGCTTAAGGCGATCACCCTCCTCTTTGTAGCTCAAAGGATGCAATTTATTGAAATTGGCAATGGTATTAAGCCATGGTTTATGACGTAATGGATCCACTTGCTCTGTTGCCAAAGAGATCATTGATTCAAGTACGTTTTTAATATCACCAACTATCGGAAAATGTGCATTGACCAATTTAGAAATACTAGCGGGATCAATATCGACATGAATAATTTGGGCATTTTTCGCAAACTCTGAGAGCTTACCTGTAACACGATCATCAAAACGGGCTCCCAAGGCAATAACCATATCGGTCTCAGACATTGCCATATTCGCCGCATACGATCCGTGCATCCCCAACATTGAGATCAATAACGGATCAGCATGATGAAGTGTTCCCCGTGCCATAAAGGTCTCAACTGCTGGGATTTGTGCCATTGTTGAAAATTTTCGTACAAGATCAGATGCCCCCGAACTAACAACACCACCACCCAGATATAAAAGGGGACGTTTAGCCTGAGCTATCGCCTCAATGGCTTTTTTGATCTGGCGCATATTCCCTTTGACGTTAGGCTTATAGGTCTCAATATCTACCTCTTTGGAATAATCAAATGTTGCTATTTGAGCCGTAACATCTTTGGGAATATCCACATGTACAGGACCCGGACGACCTGTACGTGCTAGATAAAATGCTTCTTTTAAAATACGGGGAAGATCCCGTGCATGAGTAACAAGATAGTTGTGTTTGGTACACGGTCGACTTATCCCTACGGCATCAACCTCTTGAAACGCATCCGTACCAATAAGCGACATAGGTACTTGCCCACTGATGACCACAAGGGGAATAGAATCCATATAAGCATCAGCAATACCCGTAATTGCATTCGTAAAGCCAGGTCCTGAGGTAATCATCGCAACCCCGACCTTGCCAGACGTTTTTGCGTATCCTTCAGCGGCGTGAACCGCTGCTTGCTCGTGACGTGTCAAAATATGTTGAAACGCATTCTGTTTGTAAATTTCATCATAGACGTTCATGATCGCACCGCCTGGGTAACCGAATACTACTTCTACCTCTTCGGCTGCAAGTGCTTCAATAACCATTTGTGCACCGCTGATTTGCATGTTGTCTCCCTCTCACTAAAATAGTGTTTATTTAGCGTTAAAATTGCCCGTATTATAGAAAAACTTAACTATAAATTACGTTAAATACTAAATGTAGCCTTCAGAATAATAATTCAGCGCTACCCCTTCTCGTAATCCATCATCAATCACGAGTGCATTCTCATTATTTAATACCTCAAATATCATTTCTACAATATGGATACCTGTTGAAATCAACGATTCTCTTCCCGCACCTACGTACTTAGCGCGAGTTTTTTCATCCATCTCCATCAACTCATTATGGATGATAGAGCAGTCAGATCTTTTTAAAAAAGTACCATTAATTTTTGAAGCATCATACGAAACGTAATTCATACCCATTTGATATGCCACCATCGTAGTAGGTGTTCCTGCTGTCATGACCAATGTTTTAGGTGGTGTTAGCAATGCTAGTTCTTCAATATAATGGGCAATCATTTCGTGATAAAACTTCAATTCAGATTCCAAAATATCTGTAATATATGATTTTTCGCTCAATGTCACAATCCCCAACGGAAAACTTTTTACCTGAGTTTGACTGCCAGAGACGACAATAATCTCCGTAGAGCCACCACCAATATCGACAAGAATAAAATCATCTGACGGAATATTTAATGAATCAAGACGATTTACAACCGCTTCGAGAGTTAATTTAGCCTCTTTTTCTCCATCGATTACCTGAAAAGTAATTCCTGTCCTATTCTGAATTTTTTGAAGAATATCTTTTGAATTATGAGCCATACGCATGGCCGCCGTTGTAATGGCAACCACTTCATGCGATCTAAAGTCCAAAATGCTCTTTGCCTCATCAATAGCACTAATAATGCGCTCTAATGCCAAAGCATTTATCTCACTATTTTTACTTAATCCCTCTGCCGTACGAACAATCTTTTCAAAACTTTTACCCCAATTTTTCCCGTCATACTCAATAAAACGGATTGTATTGGAGCCTAAATCAATGGCAATCATAGTATTTTGACCGTTATATCATTGACGATCAAAGAAGGATTCCATGCTTCCAACGACCCCTCCTTTAACTCAGATAATTCCATCGTTGTTGTGTATTTTTTTGAAAAAAGTGAAAAAAAGTAAAGAATATAATCATCATTTCCAAAGAATTTAATATAATTTTTTATTCCGTTTTCCAATTCATCTTGGGCGGCATTAGCACGAAATTTTTGCTCTAACTGTACACTGTAACATTGGGCAAAAACAGCCCCAATCGCTGAATATTTGGCTGTAATCGATAAATAATATTGAAAATATTTTTCCAACTCTTCGCTTGAGCCTTTTGCTGCATATCGTAGGGCAACATCCAATAGCTCATTCCATTGGTTTTCAAGCTCTTGTGCTTCAGGTGTTTCATACAGCAATGGATACGAACTCAAATACGAAAAGGCGTTTAACATATTATTAGAATTGACTGAATCCAAAAAGAGGTGCTTCACTTTAATAGTATCCAACATCTCCCTCGATTCAGCCGTATAATCAGGAAAATGAATCAGTATTTCACATGCCTTTTTTGCAATAGAAAGATCTCCCCCTTGATATGCCTTCAACGCTTGTATATACAACTTATCCGAATATTCTATGACAGCGGTATATTCTGAAAACTCTTTTAAGAAAGAGTGGTTTCGAGTTAGTTCAAAGAATTTGACAAAATCACGTGCTGCAATTACTTTTTTAAAATATTCATACAAACGTTTTTCAGCAAAAAGCTGCTGAATCAGAAAAGTTTTTTCCGATATGCCCCGATAGGCAGCCAATACTGTTCGAGCTTTTTCCTCACCATTCGCTTCCAAAATAAGCTGTTGAGCTTTAGCAAAAAGTTTCTTCCAACGAGCTTCCATTTTTCGATAAGGTTCTGACTCTTTAAAACTTGCGTATTGTTTTGCCATCGAATACGCCAAAGGGAAACGCCCCTCTTTTATGTACGTTTGAAATTGGGCGTATTTATCATAATCACGAATCATTTGAACAATAAACGCATTCTTTTGAGGAATTCCCAAGAAAGCATTCAAAAGTTCTTTCCCTTTCTCTTTCTCCCCTTTTTCTAAATACAGCTTAACCTTCACTAAGGTGTCTTCCCATATTTTTTCAACCAAATCATACATTTTTGAATACTGCAATATGGGATTTTCTTCAAAAATAGCGTAAAAATCTTTGTACTGTCGACTGCGTAAAAGAGCCATATAGGCTTCTTGATCCCCTAAAAGAGAGTAAAAACGGACATTACCTTGAGCTGTTCCTACTACAAGTCGAGAACCATCCTCAACAAATTCAAGCGAAGTAATCTCTTCACTTTCTTTAATGTAGCGCTGTTTCACCAACTCCATCATTTGCATATCGTAAAGACCAATATACCCTAATTTAGTACCTACAAATACAAATCGTTTATCCGTACTGATACACATTGCAGTAATATCATCATTCATTTTTCCAGGACGCTTGAGAATCTTCCCACTTCTCATATCCCATATAATAAGGCTTCCTTCTTTATCAGCAGAAAGTAATCGAGCTTCAGGGAGAAAGAGTATCTTGACAATCACACTATTATGCCCTCTAAGCTTAAGCGGCTGCTTCATGGTTGCAAGATTAAGAAGATTAATACTACGATCAAAACTTCCCGTTGCTACCCATTGCCCCTTTTCATTAAAAGTAACCGAAGTGACAAAGTCAGCATGAGGAGGCATAGTAAAAGCCAAACGAGCGGTTTTAATCACCCATACAAAAACTTTTCCATCCTGTCCACACGTAACGCAGTAACGGCTATTGGGATCAATGGCAACACTTTCTACCTCCCCTTGATGCCGTCCGATCTTATATAGAAGCTCTTTTTTGGCAACACTAAACAAAGCCGCCTTATTACTTTTAGGGATAATAGAAATAGTGAAATCACCTTTAAAGGCAATATCAGTCACAGAGCCAGAGATACGCTCATGTGTAATATTACTTTTAAATCCGCCTAAAACCTTATAATCATCCATTGAAATAATACGCACGGTGGTGTTAGCATCAATAATAGCAAGTTCCCCATTTTCAAGTATTTTTAAATGAACAATCGGAACTTTAATATTAAGCGATTTTACAATTTCCATACGTAGCCCTTAATCCTCTTCACTGCTTAAATAGTGGTACTCATTCAATAGTGAACGAATCTTGGCTTGATGTTCTTCACCTTTTGTTTCTAAATGGATACGGACATTAGCATCTCCATACGCCAGTGAGGTTGAGGTGCGATCGTATTCGATATGAACGATATTAGCGTTGAGCTCTTGCAACATGCTAGTAAGCTGCATCAGTGCACCTGGTTTATCAATAAGAGTAACGGTAAGTTTCATCTTACGCCCAGACTTAATAAGCCCTTTTTCGATAATGATGGACAATAATGTTACATCCATATTGCCACCACTAAGAACAACGCCTACTTTTTTTCCCTTAAGGTAAGAAAGCTTATTGTGAAGAAGTGCGGCAACACCTACTGCCCCTGCTCCTTCAACAACAAGTTTTTGACGTTCAAGTAAAAACAAAACAGCATTGGCAATTTCTTCTTCATCCACCCCAATAAAGTTATCAACACACTCTAAAATATGTGCAAGGGTTAAAGGGGAAGTATCACGTACTGCAATTCCATCAGCAATGGTTCGAACGCTAAGTGTATCAATCGCTGTTTTAGCCTCAAAAGAGTTTTTCATCGCTGGAGCACCCAATGCACTCACCCCAATTACTTCAATATGGGGAGAAATTTGCTTGATAGCCGATGCGATCCCCGATATAAGACCTCCTCCACCTACTGGAACGATAATAGCATCCAAATCACTCATCGCGTCTAGCATTTCAAGAGCTATCGTCCCTTGTCCCGCCATTACTGCTTCATCAGCAAATGGATGAACAAACACCATCCCCTCTTGTTTGCCATAATCACTAGCATATGCGTAAGCTTCATCATAATTACTACCCGATAGAATAACCTCCGCACCGTAATAGCGAACTCCATTGATTTTGGTTAGAGGCGTCGATTCAGGCATAACGATCAAGGCATTGATACCGAACATTTGTGCTGCCATAGCAACACCTTGTGCGTGATTCCCCGCACTTGCCGCTATAACTCCGCATGCACGTTCATCTTCACTAAGAGTCGCAATTTTATTATAGGCACCACGTATTTTAAAGGCACCCGTTACTTGCAAATTTTCTTTTTTAAGATAAATTTCACAACCGCACTCTTCACTTAATCGTGGAGCGTATGAAAACGGAGTTTCATCGACTACCCCTTTTATACGTTCACGTGCGCGCTGTATCGTCTCTAAATCGATCAATTATTTCCTTTAACTGTAAATACGTCGATGCTCGACCATACTACAATGATTTTGAACTACCCTCATACCAGCTAATAGCGCACGCTCTGCTGCCTCGTTATTAACTATCCCTTTTTGCGCCCAAAAAACTTTCACATCACCACGCTTAATACACGTATCAGCGATTGCATTAAGGGCATCAGGCTTTCGAAATATATTGACCATATCGACAGGAAAAGGGATTTCTTCAAGGGAACGATACACTTTTTGACCTAAAATTGTCTCTTCTTTGGGATACACGGGAAAAATTGTGTATCCAGCATTGTGAAGATACTCAGCTACGCGGTAACTATCTTTGGTCGGATCTGGTGATAAGCCCAAAACAGCAATTGTTTTCACATCTTTTAAAATTGATCGTATTTCATCATTATTGGCATTGACAGTAGGAAATTCACATTCCATAACACACTCCTGATTAATTATAAGTAGTGGGTCATTATAGCAAGTTTTTCTATAATAAAAAACAGTATTCCGTCCAAAGACTATCTACCAATATCGTACTCTACCAACATCAACATGAACAAAATTTGATTCAGGATAGTATCCCACACCGCCTTGCTTAAGGTTCATCGCCAGCGTATGGAGATCCGAAAGATTACGTCCAGGGAGATTAATATCAATTGCCTTTCCCTCCATGTGAAGACTTTTTTTGGCAACTCCTGATGAATGACCATGAAGGGTTCCATTCGTTTCTGGGGATCGGTAGCCTGAAATGACATTAAAAGGCTTATTGCTATCAAGACTCGTGCGAAGTGAATAGAGAAGATCAAAAAGTTCGACATTCATCTGTGTTGACGTGCCTGTTCTGTAATCCCTGAGAAAATGATTCATTTCCGTCAGCGCTTCAGGAATATAAGAACCATCTGCCCAAAAAGTCATATTGATATTTTCATTTGTATGAATATTGTAAAGAGAAAGTGATTTTTTATAGGGGAGATCTGTCTTGCCTAGTATAATACTAGGAAAAAATGAAACTGCCGAGACCATTCCAGCAATTTTCAAAAAACTCCTCCGATTTATCAGATTATCACTATCCATTTATTTCCCTCATTTTTTCAGATTCGATCAGATTTTTGTGATTTTACCATATTTTATTAAACGATAAATATCGCCCACCATTTCATTATGATGCGCACTCACCAACCCAAAATTTTTGCCAAATCTCTGTCGTAGCCATATACATCATCACGAAAGTTACCTATTCCCTGATCATCTACCCAAGCTGTCCAATAATGAATCCGTACTTTTACAGGTCGAGAAAGATAAATATCCTGATTGTAGCCTCTCTCAACAAGAGTAGAAATATTACTATCCATCTTTATATTTCCATCATTTTTCAATAGATAGTGCGCAAATTTCAGAGGTTCTTGAATACGGATACATCCAGAGCTAAAGGCTCTGATATTTTTTTCAAAAAGATGTTTGCTTGGGGTGTCATGAATATAAATATCAGCTGAATTAGGAAAAACAAATTTGAGATGTCCCAGTGCATTTTTTGCCCCTTTGTCCTGCCTTAGACGATACGGAAATAAATCTGCATTGACCTCTTTCCAGTTGATCGAATAGGGACTAATCTCGTCTCTATTCGTAGAATCATTTTGCTTAAAAATTCTGATTCTTTCATCTTTTAAATAATTAATATTTTTGCGCACTTTTGGAATAATATCTTCTCTTAGAATTGTAATGGGTACATTCCAATAAGGATTAACGACAATATATTTCATATTGGCATTAAAAATTGGAGTATGTCGCTTATCCTTGCCAACGATGGCTTTCATCGTCAATACTGTTTTATTATCCTTAATTGCAGTGAGCGAAAAATCGGGTATATTCACCATAATATACGAACTCTCATTCTCTTCGGGCATCCATCGCCACCGTTCCATATTTAAACGAATCGTAGCAATTTGTCCTTCCAATCCACTATTTGGCTTTGTAAGAGTATCAAAAATCGTAAAGGAAGCATTCATCTCTTCCACTCCCATTTGCATTTGCATTTGCATTTTAGAATACTCTATCATCAATTTTTTTAACGCTTTATATGCTGGATGAGAGGGGAGTAGTTGTTCGAGAGAAGCTTTAATATTTTTATCCCTTAAAGCATTTTCGAGACGAAGAGACATATTAATCATTTTTTTCTTGGGGATAAACCATTTTTCAATGACTGTTTCCCGAGGTAACAAACCATAATAAAAATGTTTTCCTAGCATCAAATAAGCATCCGTAAGCAAAATATCAAGTTGCGCCCAGGTAACAGGATTGCGCTTGTCATAAGAGTCTATTTTGACTGAGTCCATAAGGCTAAGAATACTTTTGAGATTATAAACTGGATTGTAAATATCAAAACCATCTCCAGAAGAATCTGCAATAGCATTAATCAAAAAAATAGCTTGGGGATTAATATCATTCTCGTCACTCCAAGCTGGTCGACACTCTCTATTTTTATAAAACGTAAAGAGTTCATCACCAGTCTGATAAAAGAATGCTCCTTTATCCAACGAGTTACAAATTTCGGCACCAACAGAAGCTGAGAAGGAATTCGGTGTATTTACACCCACGGTCTCAGACACATTTGCCCCTAGATAAGGAGTAGACAGAAGCATCAAAAAAATGATTAGACTTTTCACTAGCTTATTCATTATTTGAGTTAACCACCACCCACAAAATCTAGTAACTCTATCGTATCACCATCATTCAAGAGGGCATCATCCCACGCATCTTGTTTGACTATTTGCATATTAAGGGCAGCTGCCATTACACGCTCTTCCAACCCTAATATAGCAATCAAATTATGAAGCGTCGATCCTTCATCCATTTCACGAATCTCACCGTTTACTTTTACATTCATATCTTATCCTTGTATAAACCGTATCATCTTAAATCGTTCTCCCATCAATGCGGGAGTAATTAAAATTTTCACTTTTTCAAGCTCTTGGAGATAAATCTCTTCACTCACCTTTTCTTTGAGTAATGAGAGCAGATCCAAAATTCCCATTTCAATCAGGGCAACAAGCTGGGTTGAATATTGAGTACATACTAATCCCTCACCTTCGAACGCATCTTTTACATGGGAAAAGTTTACGTCGTAGGTGATATCCGTTGTGCCGTAAACTTTCTCTAACTCTAACGCCTCATCAAAGAGCGGAATCACTTTATGCTCTTGATAAATACGAATTGAAAAATCACTCCGTGCGGATAATTCACCATAGTCAAAACTCATAAACTCAAATTTTGGAACACTCTGAGCCATGGTCTTGGCAAATGATTCCAATCCTACTGAAATTTCTCCGCGATCTTTTTTATATTTTTTGGCATGGACAACAGCTTCGGGAGAGTCCACATCAAAAAGGACTTTTCCCGCTTCAACGCGACCAATTTTCCCCTTATAAAAAAGCTCACACGCAAATGCGTCAAAAATTTCGTTGGCAATAAAAAAAGCGCATGATGTATTGATTTCGCTGACATCATGATAATGTTCCAACCTAACTGCATCCCCAAACGATTCAGTGAAATAATCTTTCTGCTGAGTTTGCAACGCATCAAAACGCTCGATTATTCCAAAACGAAAAGTTTGAAGCAACGAGGGTCGGAGCGTATAAATAAATTCGATAATATCGGCAAGAAGATACCCATGATGCGCACCAATCTCACAAATGAGCGAATCAGGAGCCAAAAAACCTTCATCATAACGTTTGATTATATGGTTTGCAATCGTTCCACCGAAGAATTTTGAGGTACTCACGGCGGTGTAAAAGTCCCCTTTCTTACCGATAGGACGATAGGTTCCATAATAACCATTTTCTCCATAGAGCCACTCGTTCATGTAGTCGCTAAAAAGCACTAAAGGTTCTCCATGGCTTTCTCAAGTCGAATAAATCCTTCATCAATATCACTTTTTGTAATGGTAAGAGGAGGAAGGAAACGAAGAGTGTTACGCCCTGCTTTGAGAACGATGACCCCCTCTTCTCGTGCTGCATTAATAATTTTCCCAAGTGTTTCTGCATTATTCACACGAAGACCACGCATCAAACCAAGTCCGACATGGTCTAAAAAGATGGCAGGATGCTTTTGGGCAAACGTTTCCACCGCTTTTTCAAAATAAAGAAGCATTTCATCCAGTTCGCCACTCGTTTTGATCTCTTCCAAAATATCCAAAACCTCATTCGCCGCAGCACACGAGAGGTAATTCCCCCCAAATGTTGAACCATGATCCCCTGGTGCAAAAATATCAAGACGATTGGTCATAACAACACCGATAGGAACACCACCACCGAGACCTTTGGCAAGGGTGATAACATCAGGGTCAATACCGTAAAGATTGGAAGCCAAAAATTCACCCGTTCGATAAATCCCCGTTTGCACTTCATCGACCATAAGTAAAACATTACGAGATTTAAGCATTGTTGCCAAATCTTGTACTTTTTGACGATCCAATGGTTGAACCCCGCCCTCACCTTGTACCAGCTCGATCATTACTGCAACCGTATGCTCATCAATCAACGATTCAATTTCATCAATGCTTTTGGCATAAACAAATCCATCGGGAAAAGGTCCGAAATAGTTGTGCATTGACTCTTGACCTGTTGCTTTGAGTGCTGTAATGGTACGTCCGTGAAATGAATTTTCTAACGTAATAATTTTATAACGCTTGGTCTCCCCATCTACTTCCCCAAATTTACGAGCAATTTTAATCGCCCCCTCGTTCGCCTCAGCGCCACTGTTACCGAAAAAACACTTCATCGTGTATCCGCTAAGTTCAACGATTTTTTTGGCACACTCCCCTTGTGGCTGGATGTAGTACAAATTTGAGACATGAGTAAGCTTGGAAACTTGATCACAAATAGCCTTACTAAGACGCTCATTCCCATGTCCTACGCTACAGACTGCAATCCCTGCAGCAAAATCAATATACTCTTTCCCCTCACTATCAATTAAAAGGGCATTTTTACCCTCAACAAAAGAGATTGGTTGACGACCGTACGTCGGAAGTACGTAAGTTTCAAAATTTGTGGTCATATTTTTATACCTTTAAGTTAATTTATTGCTTTTGTAATACTATCTTCATTATCATTAGGGTGTGGTCACAAAGCTCAAATCCACCTCCTCCATAAATTCAAATGAGCCACTAAAATAGGGTTCCATCCCTTCAACAGTTTTGCCTAAAAAGTGCACTCCACATCCTTCTTTGCCATACAATCCTAAAATCATCCCAAATGCATCAATTGCATCCAAAGCTTCAGATTCGACTGGAGAATTTTGTACCCCTGAACCAACTAGAATTACCGTCTTTTTTTCACGAATTAGCTCTAATAACTCGCCAATCTGACCCAACGACACATTAATAACTTCCAGTGTTGATTTAATCCGAACACTTTGCGTTAATTCATAAAATTCTTCATAGTTATTGGCATATTTTTGTAAAAATTCTTCATCGTGAGCCCCCTCAATAATAGCAAAACGACTGAGAAGAAGGGCTAAATGAAGATCACAGTGGGACTTAATTTGTATATGCAAATCAGCAGTTTTGACCAATGAAATGTGAACTGGGTCTATCACCACTAGACGCTTACCCTCTAAATAAGGCAACCAATCTAAATGTGACGTATAAAGATCAACCCCCCATACGACAATAACTTCCGTCTCTATTATAGTATTAAAAGAGAGGGGAGCGTTACTATTACGCATTTCTATTATCTCTTCTTCACCTTGAGATATAGTTGCTTGACCCACCATACATTCTCCCTAATAATCTTTATTTCATAATCCTCCATATTTTACCCACCGATCGCTTTAGTTTTTAGTAAAAAAAAGCCCTGATTTGGATATGATTAATATATTAAAATAATAAAGGTTTTGAATGTCTATTTTAGCCCACGTAGATGCTGCCACCAACCTAGCCAAAAACAATGAAGTGCAACTTTTAATTTTTAAAATTGATATTGCCCCAACATCTGCATATTATGCTATTAATGTTTTTAAAACTCGTGAAGTCGTTGAAGCGAAACATCATCATCTAACACTTCTCCCCTCCGTACATCCATTGCTTGAGGGAACCATCGTATTACGAGGTCTTCAAATTCCTATACTTAATCTCCCAAAATGGCTTGGATCAGAACTTGATGATGAACATAAAAAAAACTCCAATCTCCTTATTTGTGATTTTAATGGAATAACCATTGGGCTTCGTATTATGTTCGCGTATCGCGTTATTAAGAAAAATTGGAATGAAATGCACGCCCCCGATAGTTATCGACTAGGGGAGGAAGGCTTAGTTATTAACGATACACGACTTGATGATGGAAGCTTATGTCTCGTTCTTGATTATGAAAAACTACTTGCAGAGGTAATCCCTCAAGCAATGGTAAATATTGAAGAATCGGATGAGGCTCTTGCAGGGCTTGTTATCCCCGACAAGCTCAAGCACGGTACTGTATTAATTGCAGAAGATTCCAAGACAGCCCAACGTCATTTACGTCAAATTTTTGCTCACGCCAAAATTGCGTATCAAATCTTTAACAATGGAAAAGACTTGATGAATTACATAAATTCACATCCCAATCCATCTAGTATTCCTGCGGTCATCACCGATATAGAGATGCCAGAAATGTCAGGCTTTACGGTTGTCCGTCTTTTAAAAGCAAATCCTGAAACAAAATTGATCCCTGTTATTGTAAACAGTTCTATGACAGGTGAGAACAATAAACGAGAAGCAACAGGATTAGGAGCAGATGGATTTATTGATAAAACAAAAAGTCAAAATATCATTCCGCTTATTATTCATAAAATAGAAGAAGCACGTCAATTACAATTAACGTAATAAAGACAAAAGTTCTGCCTCCAAGAGGCAGAGGGTTGAGCGTATAATTATTCTACTACTGCAAGCACTTGACCTGCTTCGACCTTATCATTCACATTAACCATTACCGAAGTAAGAGTACCTGAACGAGGTGCCAAAACATCAATCTCCATTTTCATTGCCTCAAGGATCATAATTTTGTCACCTTGATTAACATACGAACCAGCTTGCGCTATAAGTTTGAAAACAGACCCTGGAAGTTCTGAACGGATAGCATTTTCATTTGCCACTGGAGCGGCTGCTGGTACTGCGATTACTACAGGTCCTGCTACTTGAGCTACTGGTGTTGCTGATACGGATTGAACGTTTGCATTTCCATCCACGATTTGTACATTGTATTGTTGTCCGTCTACGATTACCGTGTAAGTACCATTTGCCATTGTGAAATTCTCCTGTTTTAGTGTTGATTGAATTGATTGAGCTACATCAGCCGTTTTTGGACTGTTTTTTCGAACGTTTACGGTTGCTTCCCCTTTAAGAAATGCAATCCCTTTGACATCACAAGAAGCAGCAATAAAAATATTTTCATCACTGGCTTCAATACCTTCATTTACTAATTGTGTAGTCCAATAAGCAATTGATTTTTTTTCATCTCTATCGGCAATGTCGATCGCATTATCCGTCGTAGGGTCAAGCTTCAATTGCTCAGAGGCGATACGAACAATATCAGCATCAGGTGCTGTTGGTGTTTTACCAAAATAGCCTAATACCATTTTGCCGTATCCTGGTGCAATTTTCTTCCATGGTCCCATAAGGGCATTGTTGAGTGCTTGTTGGAAATAAAATTGTGAAACAGGGGTAACCGACGTACCGTATCCCCCTTTTTCAACCACTTCACGCATTGCACGAATAACCTCAGGATAACGATCTAACATATTGTTATCCCGCATCATTTGAGTATTTGCAGTTAAAGCACCCCCTGGCATTGGAGAAAATGGAATCAATGGTGAAACTTGTGTTGCTTCTGGTGGCAAGAAATAGTCTTTTAAACAATCGCCCAATACATCTTCATATTGTAAAATTTTTTCAAGTTCTAGTCCGCCTAAATCGAAGTTTTTACCCTTCACGGCATGGAGCATTGTCAAAATATCAGGCTGAGACGTACCGCCACTCACAGGAGAAGCTGCCATATCAATACCGTCAATTCCTGCATCAAGCGCCGCAAGATAACACGCTACACTCACACCCGCCGTTTCATGAGTATGAAGGCGCAAATGTGTCCCCTCAGGAACAAGGCGACGCGCCATTTGAATCGTCTCATAAACTTTTTGCGGACTTGACGTTCCACTTGCATCTTTGAAACAAATCGAACTGTACGGAATACCAGAATCTAAAATTTCACGCAATGTTTTTTCATAGAAATAGACATCATGCGCCCCTACACACCCTGGAGGCAATTCCATCATTGTAACAACGACTTCATGATTGAGTCCATGATAGGCAATACGCTCACCCGAATATTTCAGATTTTCAACATCATTGAGTGCGTCAAAATTTCGAATAGTTGTAGTTCCATGTTTTTTAAACATTTTGGCATGCAAATCAACCATCTCACGACTGCCTGTATCTAGCATTACCGTGTTAACCCCGCGAGAGAGTGTCTGGAGATTGGCATTTGGTCCTACGATAGAACGAAATTTATCCATCATATCAAACGCATTTTCATTGAGATAGAAAAAAAGACTTTGAAAACGTGCCCCCCCTCCAAACTCAAAGTGGGTAATCCCCGCATGCGCTGCCGCTTCGACTGCTGGGAAAAAATCATTCATCAAGACCCGTCCGCCAAAAACAGACTGGAACCCGTCACGGAATGTTGTATCCATTATGTCGATGTATTTTTTTGCCATAATCGTAATCCCTATTTTTTTCTATTATGGTGATGAATCGCTGCCACAAGTGAAGCGAGTCCAGCCAAACCATTGTTTTGTACTGAATTCTCTAATTCATGATGGTGAAGAGCAACAGCGATGGCCGCTACTCTAGCCCGTACATCATCAAACTCCAAAGAGTGATGATGAAGTGCCGCTGCAATTGCCGCTACTTTTGCGCCATCAGGTTTATTCAGTAATTCCACGTTATTAACCTCTTCATTTAGTTGCACGCGTTTTTATTGACGTAACACGTTGGTGTGATTTTAGTATAAATTTGATTAAAATACTTTTACTGAGCCATTTCAATATAGCTCAAAGATTATTTTGTTACAATCCGAGGCAATAAACAATGATAAAGAGGTGTATACAATGGATCTTAGTAAAATCGGATATGGCGAAAACCCAGATAAAGTAAAAGCAATTATCGAAATTGCATGTGGATCGAATATCAAATATGAAGTTGAAAAAGAAAGCGGTGCTTTGGTACTTGACCGTGTTATGCACTCGGCTATGTATTATCCAGCTAACTATGGCTTTGTTAATAAAACACTTTCTCAAGACGGCGATCCAGCTGACATCTTGATTCTTACTGAATATCCTATGGTTGAGGGGTGTGTTACCAACTGTCGTTTAGTCGGTGTTTTGATTATGGAAGACGAAAGTGGTATTGATGAGAAACTTCTTGCCGTTCCTACTTCAAAAATCGACCCTTCATTTGATGAAATCCAAGATCTTGGTGATATTCCAAAACATACTTTGGCAAAAATCAAAAATTTCTTTGAGACGTATAAAATGTTAGAGCCTAATAAATGGGTAAAAGTAAAAGGATTTGAAGATAAAGCTCACGCAACGAAGATCCTTGAAGACGCTATAAAAAATTATAAAGAATAATTGTTAGCATGATCGATTTTTCTTCACCTGAATTTTTTTCGTATGCCGTCTTTGGTGTCATCTTGAACTTTGTTTTTTCGATGGCATTCGGGGTTTATTTGACCAATAATATCGGGATGGAGGAGATGTTACTCTCCAAAGGTGAGAAAGAGCAATCATGGTGGCTCTCGCTCTCCCTTGCTATCCCCTTTGCTAAGATGATTGTTACTTTATACCGTGTTGCCATCTTGCAATTTTATTTCCTTGATCAAGGTAAATCGCATAAAGAGTTTTGGGTTTATATAACAACTGAAGAGTGATTTGAGAGGGGAGATGAATATGGATGATAACAAACTCAAACTGATTCTAGCAGGTCTTGCAGGATTGATTTTTAGTCTGATATTTATTTTATTGGCTTTTGTACTCCCCCTTCAAGATCATTCTGTTAATACGGAAGAGCAAGCCAAGCATACATTGGAAAAAATCTCCGAAGGGATACGAGAGGGGCAGAAAAATAATCCTCCACCATCAGAGCATCATTGATACCCTTATCCACAAATGCACACAATGCAAAACTCTCCATTCTTCTTCCCAATACTAATAAAGCTCTCTTTGATGCACTCAAGCAAGCATCACCCGAACAATTGTCACAGCTCAAAGAGGGGAAAGATATCAAGTCGGTTCTCGCTTCTTTGTTTCATGCAAAAATAGACCATACTAAATCCGATACCCTGCTCCTTGATCTTCTCAAAAATAGTGCTGTTTTCAAAAATATTGGCAATTTTACTCAGGATTTAAAATCGCTGCTAACGACACTTAAGTCCGATCCAGCGCTCACACCAAAGATTGAAAAAATTGAACAATTTTTACAGCCTATTGCCACGGTTGACACCCCTACTTTTAAAGAGAAAATTAATAATTCGGGTGTTTTTATGGAGTCTAAAATTGCAGCTCTTCTCGAAAAAGCTGATTTTGACGAAAGTTTACATCACGATCTTAAAGCACAGCTTCTATCACTAAGTGAAGAGATAAAAGATTCCCCGAAGATTCAAGAGCAAATCGATCAGCTCACCACCCAAATCGACTACCAACAGCTACTTTCCCATCTCACCAACTCCACTTCTCTTTATCTACCGTTTGAATGGGATCAACTCAAACAAGGATCACTTTCAATCAAAAAAGCAAAAGATAATAAATCCTACTGCGAAATAAATTTGACCCTCAAAGAGTATGGAGAGATGAGCCTTATGATGGGTTTATACGATGAAAATCAACTAGAGATGCACATACAAACAGAAAAAAAAGATCTTAAATCACTCATCCAAGCCCATTTAGGAAAACTTCGAGAGCTATTGGTTGAGGCAGGGATTACCCTTCGTTCTATCCGTATTTATGATGCAAACGAAAAAATAATCCCTAAAACAAATGTCTATACCTCAGATGAGGCAAATTACGCATCAGGTTTCGAGGAGAGGGTATGAAAAAAGCGGTTGCACTACGGTATGACACGCAAAAAGAGAACGCTCCCCGTGTTGTTGCTATGGGAAAGGGGGAAACTGCTGAAAATATTATCAAACTTGCACAGCTGCATAATCTCCCAATCAAAAAAGATGAAGACCTCGTCGAACTTCTCAGTAAAGTAGAAATCGATCACGAAATTCCCGAAAAACTTTATACCGCTGTTGTAGAAGTATTTAAATTTCTTTATACAGTAACTCGTCCAGACACCCAAATCCAATCTGAGGATATTCCCCATTAAAACTATTTATTATTCCCTCTCTGATACCCAGCGTGGTATTTTTTTAATGCTGATTGCCTCTTTTTTATTTGCCCTTACGATGTTGTTTGCCAAACTTTTATCCTCATCCATGGGATCCGTTGAAGTAACTTTGTGGCGCAATCTCATCGGACTTATTTTTGTCTTAGGATTAGTATGGCGTAGACCGATCCGCAATATTGGCGGTCGCCCTATCACTCTCATTTTTCGCGGTGTTATCGGAACGGTTGCACTGTTGGCATTTTTTTATACTATCAGTGCAACATCTCTCTCAAACGCTATCGTCTACGGGAAAACCGAACCAATATTTACCGCACTTCTCGCTTTTATCGTTCTTGGAGAAAAACTCTCGACCCGTTCAATAAGTGCCGTTATAATAGGATTTTTAGGGGTTGGGGTATTGAGTGGATTGGAATTTTCCTACTTGAATATTATGGGGATTTTAGTAGGCTTTTTGTCCGCCCTCGCCTACACCAGTGTCCGAAGTCTCAAAGCGTACTATGATGAACGTACCGTTGTCCTCTCCTTTATGTTTTTTGGAACTCTACTCCCAGCTCTTTTGATGATCTGTGCCGAATTTTATTCCTCGCCTCACCTCGCATTTGCCCTGAATCCCTTCGTAATGCCTCACGATTTGAACTGGCTTTGGATACTTTTGATGGGAATAGCTGCCGCTTACGGGCAAATTTATATGACCCGTGCCTATTTTTATGCAGAAGCTGGTTTGGTGAGTACAATTAGCTATTCGGTGGTACTTTTTGCTTCATTTTTTGGAATACTCTTGGGCGATGTCCTTCCTACGACTATGATGATCGTGGGGGCGGTATTGATTGTAACCAGTGGTGTAATCTTATCCCGAGGGAAAAAAGGGTAAACTTTCAAGATGAAAAAAGAAGATAATAATTTTTGGGAAACCAAACAACTTAACGAACTGACCCATGATGAATGGGAAGCGCTGTGTGATGGATGCGGTCTATGCTGTTTGCATCGCTTGCAAGATGAAGAGGATGAGAATGCCCCCGTCCTCACAACACGCGTGGTGTGTCACTGCTATGATTTAGAAGCAGGGCAATGCAGTGACTATGCGAATAGAGCCAAAAAAGTGGAAGGGTGTACGAAACTGACAGTAGAGCGAGCTGCTGAATTCGACTGGCTTCCTAATACGTGCGCCTATCGGTTGCGTCACCACAATCTCCCTCTTCCTGCTTGGCATCCACTCATAAGCGGATCAAAAGAGAGTGCCAGACATTATGGTATTTATGCGGTCAACCCCGTCTTAGAGACGGAAGATATTGATTTGGAAGATTATATTATTTAAAAATTCTTCCAAAGAATTGACTAATACTATCTCCCATTTCCGTTATTGGTAGTCCCTCGTCGGTATTAGCTGATTTCGGTTTATCCTCTACGGTCTCAGACACGGCATGCTCACTATTACTCTGATTGGCTTCAATAGAAACATTGGATTCTGTCCCTCTCTTTTCCAACCATTCATCAAAATAAAATGCCTTTAGTATAATCAGAATAAGGGCAATAATAATTAAGTAGAGAAAAGCTTTCACTTGAATGCCACTCCATTATAACGATCATAGACCCACTCGGCTACCGCTTGACGCTCCTCTTCGGTTAGCTTCCCCTTAAGCGAAGGCATAACCCCAAATCGATCTAATGCCCCTAAATGACACATACTGTAATCAATATTCGGATTTTCAATATAATCTTTGATAAAAGCGATAACAACACGTCGCTTAACCGCATCATCCTCTTCTTTTATAATGATATTCTCTTTGAGTCGATTTGACACTTCTATCATCGGGGGCGCTTTGAGCGTTTTGAATTTTTTGAGAACCTCTTGCTTCTCCATCACTTCTACGTGACACTGGATACACTGTTTTTTATAAACACTGTATCCATCACTTGCAAAAAGGGTAAAACCAGCCATAACCAAAACTAAAAGTGCTTTCATTTTTTTCCTCTGACATTGAATATATTAATGGCGTTATTGTAACACGCACTTCACTAATCTTGGGTCATCTTTGTTTTCGATTAAAATCCGTTGGACACGATCTTGCCATAATATTCCAAATAACACCCGTGCATCATCATCTGCACGACCTGACACGATAAGTGGTAACAACGCATTCATCTGTGGCGCGGGAAGGATAAAAGAGGGGTTATAGGTAAGTATCACCCGTGCAAGCGTATCAACACGCTCCAGAGCCATTTCGCCCTCCATCGCAATTTCGTAAAAAAGCAATTGCCGACGATCAAATTTTCCACCCAAGCCGTGAAATCCGCCTATATCCGTTGCTCCTGTAATCATCGAGGCAACATTAGCAATAATCCCAACAACACCATCGCCTAGTTTCCCATTCATCAACACTTTTATCTCACCACGAATGGGCGTTTCATCCCCATAAAGTTCTTTCAGTCCCTTTTGAACCATCAAATACGCCCCTGCGACAGTTGGACACGAATGCCCTGCAAGTTTCACAACATCGGTGTAAGCGTAGTCAATCATTCCGTCCTCGGTTGCTCCTAGAACACCTGCTAGCGGATCGCACATGGTAATTGAGGTGACTTCATTAAAAAAATCGGGTGTTTTCATCGTATTACTCTCCTGTAAAAAAAGTGATTATAATCTTGTTCTCACTTTTTTGTATTGATATGCGTCAAGAGTGTCTGTATATCGCAAAACAATGTTGTTATTTCTTGTATAATGGAGGATAAATAATAATAAAAAGAAGCCCCATGATAAGCCTAAGTGAAATCCGAAACCGTGCCCTGAAATTTCAAAAAGAGTGGGAAGGGGAGAAATACGAGCGTGGTGAAGCTCAGAGTTTTTGGAACGATTTTTTTCAGATTTTTGATGTATCACGCCGTCGGGTAAGTACCAAATCGAATCAGACAACAACTTCATGGACAAACGACAGGTAAATATTTTTTAACTTGAAAGAGTGAGAAGTCAATTTTTCGTTTTGATCCGTATTCGTCCAGTGTTTTTAAAACAAAG
>JBAZTZ010000014.1:0-61104 GCA_041661705.1 Sulfuricurvum sp. | reverse complement strand
GTGGTTAGCGAACTAACCAAAGTAAATAGACGGTTGTTGTATTGTTTTTGACATTATTAGAAATGTCGGTTTCAAGTATTGAACTTGACCGTCATCTCTGCTTAGTTTTCAATGATCGCAAACTCAAACTCGATGTCTCTTCCGAAGCGTCTCGTCGTTTGTGGAGGGGAATTATAGGGGAATTTGGAAGGAATGTCAAGGGTAAAGGGAAAGAATTTAAAATAAAATTAATTTGCACCCTGACATTGTCCAGTTATACTGTCCAGAATACATACATAACCCGTTTCGGCACTCACTCTGACAATTATAGATTCCCCACTATTATTTGTTAACGTCAAATTACAATCGCTAGTCATTAAATGTGTTGTCGGGGATGTAGCATTACTGACACCCCTATATGGGCGTCCTAAATTATCGAATGCAAATACACCCCTATTGGATGTTACCGAACTGCCATCCGCAATAAAACAACTTTGATTTATTCCATCATCATCACCTTGGATATCATACATTTCTGTTAAGTTTGCATTTTTATATTTTTCAGATGGAGTAAATAAACTAATTCCATCTATTCTTTTTCCTGTTAAAGGGTCAATGGCCATTTCAGTGTTATTGGAATTACCATCAGCATCAGAGTCAGAAAAAATCACATAAGCACTGCTTCCACTATTGCGTCTGAAACGTATTTGCCATTTTTCTTTGTACCACGTCACATCAGTCGGATCAAATTTATCATCCACCATCGCTAAATGTTGCGTATAACGGATATGACTAGCCACTTGTTCAGCTGCTTCTTGCAAAGGATGACGATTAAAGTTTGGCATTGCTAATACCGCTAAAATCCCTATTACTATTATGACAAAAACCAATTCAAGCATTGTAAAAGCAAAACGTTTCATATTTACCACCTATAAATTATAATTGTATTAGCGATGATTATAACAAAAGTATTAAGAAAAAGAAGAGTGAAAAGATGCGAGGGGATGGATTCCCACTTTCGTGGGAACGACGGGAAAATTAAATCTCGTCTGCCATTTCGACGTTGTAGAGAATATCATCTGTTGGGTGACGGTACATTGGCATACCGAGACGTTTTTCATCAAGAATATGTCCGATGAAACCGATAGAACGACCCACTACGAAGAATGCGTTTAGTGCACCGGCTTCTATAAAGCCGTCGATGTCGGATTCAGAATAACCAAGCGCACGCCACATATCAACCATTAGAATACCAATAGTTCCATCAACGTTCAAGATAAGGTTATCTTTTTTAGAGGTAGTCAATTTTTCTACTTCAAGAGCAAAATCAAGCAATGGGGTGCTTGGGAAGTGTTCTGCTGCATATTTTTTCAATCCAGATACACGAAGATCCGGATTACGTACTGATTTAATACGGTGACCGATACCAGAAATCGTTTTCCCCTCTTTTTTCATGTAATCGATGAAGTCAGCTGGAGTCATTCCACGATCATTTGCATATTTAAAATAACGTGCCGCATCATCAATCGCACCGCCAAAACGCGGTCCGATTGTTAAAAGTCCAGTTACAAGTGAACTAATAACATCTTTACCTGCACGAGCTGTTACTTTTGCGTTATGTGCACCCGATACTGCTGGACCGTGATCGGCAACGGTTTTGATAACGGTTTCAAGATAATCGGTTGCCCATTTCGGATAACGTTTTTTGAACCAAAGAAGAGAGATAACATCACCGATACCAAATCCAGTTTCCGGTGTTGCAACAGAGCTGATTGGGTAACCAGCATACGTTGCTTCATCACCACGGTCATCAGAGATAGTACAAATAAACTCTTTTTTACGACGTACTTTTGGCACTGATTTCAATTCAGGCTCAACGATTTCTGTGACAATACCTTCATTACGAAGTTTTGTGTAGACATCTGCAATCGTTTTTGGAAGGTCATTGAAGCTTGCAGGAACAAACATTCCAGCTTCTGCCATAGCTGTATTTTTGAATGCTGCTGTTTCTGCATCCGCATTTGCGCTAGCACCTGCGTGACCGAATTGTACACCTGAGCTGAAATGTTTGGCAATCGTACCGATACACCATGCAATAATTGGTTTTTTGATCAAACCTGATTTGACGGCCTCGATGACTTTGTACTCTTCTGTGCCCCCTACTTCTCCAAGAAGAACCATGTATTTAACTTCTGGATTGCTTTCCATACGAAGAAGATTATCAATAAAGACGGAACCTACGAAACGGTCACCACCAATAGCTACACCCTCAGCAATACCATCAGCATTGATACTAATGATATTTGAAAGCTCATTAAATAAACCACCTGAACGCGTTACCAATCCACATGATCCTGCACGGTGAAGTTTAGAATTGATAATATTTTCAATGGTTCCACCGACGTTTGCGATTTTAAAGGCACCCGGAGAGATACCACCAACAGTAGCTGGCCCGATTACAACGACACCTGCATCACGAGAGGCTTGATTCATTTTACGTGCAAGACGCTCAGGAATCCCCTCAGCGGTTACCATTATCGTTTTGAATTGACCCTTGAGCGTAATTGCTTCCATCGTCACATCGTATGCAGTACGGAATGAGGCAAAGTTCAAAAGAACATCCGCTTTTGGAAATGCTGCTGCGGCATCCGTCGTATTACGAAATACGGGAACCATAATCTCATCGGGACCATAGAAGAATTTCTCAAATTTGTTACCTGAAGTTGGTGCAACGATTGCAGCAACAGAAGGTTTTACACGATTGATAACATAGTCATCATCCAACATACGTTGAATTGCACTCGCATTGTTGTTCCAAAAAATCGCTTGTGTATCTTTGGTAAATAAAGCACCCATACTTTTCTCCTTACTTCTCAAGAGCCATACGAACGATGTCGGTGACATGCGTTTCTGGCCCATAAACTTCGATATAAAGACCCAAACGGTCTGCTGCCTCTTTGATATCTTTCAAACCTTTTTCATAGTTTGGTCCGCCACGGCGTACGTAGATACGTGTATTGTGCGCTTTTAAGCGCTCCGCATACACTTCAAATGCTTGAATAATACCCGTAAAGGTTTTTGCAACATCGGTAAAGTTCGCGATTGCTCCACCAATAATGAGAATCTTGTCACGCCCTTTTGGATCTTTATGACGCGTCATCAAATCAAAAACTGTTTCTGCGTAAAACTTAGTCTCACCCGTTGTTGGTCCACCTGAATATTCACCGTAGTTTGCAAGATCAGCAACATTACCTGATAAATCAGCAATGGTATCAGCATAAACAACGGATGCGCCACCGCCTGCAACCATTGTCCAAATACGACCCATTGGATTAAGAATAGTCAATTTTAAGGAAGCACCTGATTTTGAGTCTGCTTCAGCAATTGCTTTTTCTTCTGGAGATTGATCTTCCATTCCAAATGCGGTTGGGAACTCTGCTCCACACCACGATTCACCCATCATAAATCCTGCTGTATCGTCAAGACGTGCAACGAGGTCAAGAATGTGCATATCATTTCCAACCATAACGATTGGATTAATTTCTAGATATGCGAAGTTTTGATCGCGATAAAATTTATAAAATTGCTCTGCGAAAGCGATAAAACGTTCTTTGTTTTCCGTAGGAATTCCAGCAGGAACATTCGCACGAATCAAATGAGCGATAGAAGCGTCATCCATGGTAATAGGAATAGTTACTTCGTTGACTTTTTCTTCCCAACCCTCTTCTACTTCCATTCCACCCTCAGCTGATAGATAAAGAACATCGTCTTCACCAACAGTAGTTGCTGAAATGTAATACTCTTGATCTTGAGAGTGTGGCGTAAATGGCTCAATAATAAAGTGCGTTAAAGTACCTTTTTGTCCAGAAAGGAGGATGGTTTCATTCGCAATTTTCGCATCAATCCACGTTGCAGCTTCCTCGAGCGTGACATCACCCGGTTTATTGGTTCGAAACAAAACTAAATCATTTTTTCCTCGTTTACCAAAAAGCATATCCGGTTTTGCAACCAATGCCTCTTGCTTCAACCATTCAAAACCATGTTCTTGTGCTTTTGCACGAAGATCATCACCGTTAGTTACCAATACCGATTTAAAACCATAATGGAAACCGCTGAAGTATTTTTCCCAATGCTTTGAGAAAATTGCTTTACCGTCGTATTCACGAATCGCTCTTTGAGCCATTGCAACTCCTTCGAAAATCTTTTGTCAATTATTATAACCAAGATGAACTACAGAAATACTCAGAATGTTTAATTTTAGAATAAAGAAAAAAGCTACTTGTTTACTTTAGTAACATAAGCTGTATAAATCGGAATATCTATGTAACTTATAGTAACTTTTTTTGCATTAGAAAATGGTGTTTCACTTAAAGTCGTTGTTTCACATTGAGAAATTCCATAAAAGCGGAGTCTTCCTTGCATTTTTTCATTCGTATTTACACAAATTATTTTTTCTTGATGAAGTTCTTTTGCTAGTTCTTTTGCCACGTGCATTGAATAAGAAAAATTATTTTTAGGCTCTTTAATCAATAAATATAACCACTGATTAAAAAAAACTACTAATCCATTAAAGATCAGTATTGAAAATGCACTGTAAAAAAGTACTCGGTATCGTCTTCTAAACTGTGGCAGTCTCACGCGATAAGTATGAAAAAACGTTTGTGCTGCGAGGGGAAGTGCTACCATAAGATAGGGAGCAAAATCTTGAATGGTTACTTTTTGACGAAACGACAATAAAAGAGAAATAACAAACATACTCGACGCAATCATCCAAATCAGGTCTCGTTCATTGGAGATGTAACGACGATAGAGGACGTAAAAAAGATAGATAAAAACAAGTGGTGAAAAAATAGCTGCATAAATCCCTAAAGCATCTAAAAAATGTCCCTTTGGTACTCCACCAACATCGATTCCCCAAAAGACGATTGAATTGATAAATAAGAGTAACGCAAGCGAACTTTCTAACCATTTTTTATGCACCAATAAATAAATACTAATAGTAAAATACAAATAAATAGCTGTCGAATCCAATGCAAGGAAAAGAGGCAAAAGGGTTAACGACCATCGCCCAAACTTCAAATAGCTATAGACAAAAGCAAAAACTGCTAAAATTTTGAATCCTGCGATATTAAGTAATAGTGCCGCGCTCGTCACTCCTGGTAAAAGTAGATAGATGAGAATAACCCAAATTTTATCCGTAGGACGTGAAAGATAATAGCCTGAAATGCCGTATAAAAGTGTCGTAGATAATAAATGAAGGGCAATCATAGGAAGACGTAAAGCATAATCATTGAAACCAAAAATGTGCAGAAAAAACGTGCTGTAACTCTTGAGAAGCGAAGGATCGCCGTAAACAATACTTGACTCAAAAAAACTGATTGAAAGTCCTTGAATTTGTGCCACCAAAAGGAGAAAATTAATCCCTAATAGTGCGCCAAAAACTCCATTTATTCTCATGATTTGAGGAAATTGTCTAATATCTCGTGCCCGTATTCACTCATAATAGATTCTGGATGAAATTGGACACCATAAATTGGCTTATCTTTGATCTGCAATGCCATAATCTCATGATCATCATCACTATATGCGGTTGGAATAATAACATCAGGGAGATTCTCCTGCTCAACAATCAGTGAGTGATAGCGTGTTGCCGTAAATATTTCAGGCAATTTATTAAAAATTGGGCTATCTCCCTCACGCACCATCTTGGAGGTTTTACCGTGCATCATCCGTTTTGCACGGACAACATTTCCACCAAAAACTTGCGCGATACTTTGATGCCCCAAGCAGATACCTAAAATAGGAATTTTATCTGAAAAATAACGGATAGCCTCTAGCGTAACGCCAGCATCATCAGGGGTTGCAGGACCTGGAGAGATGATGAGTTTTTCAGGATGTAGCGCATCAATTTCTTCAACACTCATTTCATCATTACGAATAATTTTCAAATCCGCACCAAGCTCCCGACAATACTGGACGATGTTGTAGGTAAAACTGTCATAGTTATCAATCATTACTATCATTAAATATTTCCTTCTCTTTAAAGCTTTATAAGGCAATTGTATCTTTTTTTTATTATGAGACTACTAAATGCAGTACAGCATCAAACACAGCACTCTTATTCTGTCCCTGCTACACTATTGCTACACTTTAGGCGTACAATAGTCTGATGGAATAATAAGGAGAAAATATGTCACTCATCGAAACTTTTACCGACTTCATCCTCAACAAAAAAAGTCTCAAGGATTATGTCGAAATTCGAAAAACGATTCAGGAGCGTGGAGAGTTTAATGATACAAAACTCATTCAAGCCGAAGAGAATCTTCAACGTCTTTTGCGTGAAGAACCTCAAATTTATGCGGGAATGTACGAAACACTTGCAAAAGTTTACGCGCGTAATACAGGGTTAACGGTCGAATATCCTATTGATTTCATCCGTCAAATCCTCAAAATGTACAAAAATTCACTCACACCCCGACAAGTGTATGAAGAGTACCAACGGATATTGGAACACTATCATCACGATGTCTAAGTGCATCGTGCTAGTTTAGACGAACTGAGGAGCTAGTTCCATCAGGATCTTATTTGCTTGCACTTCTGAGCCATTGTATTTTTTGAGTTTTATCCCAAGATTCATCATACTTTTAGCCGTATTTTTGCATGCCATTTTAACAACAAGATAATCACAGTCTCCAATAGCATCCGCCATTGTATCGTGCGCTTTAATATGTTCAACGTCATTGGCATCATGGTCACACATATGGTGCTCATCATGATCATGCTCTTGCTGATCTTCACCTGCTACTTTTGGATTCGGACGTAACGCTTCAAATTCAAAGCTTCGAAACATCCCCCCTTTGAGATTATAAACAGCGAAATAAGGGGTGTGACCCGCATTTCCTGCTAGTTTTAGTGTTTCATCCATGACAGGTACGGCAATTTTCATAATAAGTTCTCCTAATATTTTTGATAAGAGTATGGTAGCAAATAATAGTTAAATTAAAGGGAGTTTTAAAAAAAGAGAGAATTTCCGGAAGAATAAAAACTACCTCTTTCGAGGTAGAAAACCTAAGGGGAGACCTTAGATGTTGTCGCGGATACCAAGCGTAGCAATAAGCTGATTGTAGCTTGCACGGTTTGTACGCTTCAAATAACGCATCAAACGACGACGTTGACCAACAAGTTTCAAAAGACCTAAGCGTGAAGAGTGATCTTTTTTGAAAATTTTAAGGTGCTCGGTAAGATCACTAATACGTTTTGAAAGCAATGCAATTTGTACTTCACTTGAACCAGTATCACCTTCGGTGCGTTGGAATTCTTTGATAATTTCGATTTTTTTAGCCGTATCTAAAGCCATAATAGCCTCCTGATGGGTAGTTGAATTTACTAATACAAGACAACTCTTGTAAAGCAGGATCGGAAGTATAGCGGAAAAACTCTTTTTTTGCTCTCAAACTCTCTCTAATATTTTTAAAGCTATAATATTCTCCTTATTTACAGAAGGATTCCCACAATGCTAATGACCCGTGCAAGTGAATATGCTTTATTGTCACTTATCATTTTAGCCAAAGCATCACATCCTCTCGATGTTGACACCCTTTCTCGTGAACTCGATATTTCCAAAAGTTTTTTAGCCAAAATTCTCCAAGCACTTGCTCGAAAAGGAATTTTGAAATCGTTCAAAGGGGTCAATGGAGGATTTGAGCTTGCCCGTAAAAGCAGTGAGATTACCGTCCTTGACGTAATGGAAGCAGCCGAGGGAAAAAGTCCTGCCGTTTTTAACTGTTCACCTACCAAGGAAGATTGCCCCTCCAAACAAGCAAGCACCTGTTCATTATGGCCATTCCTCAATCGATTGCAGGGAAAAGTAGACGCTTTTTTGGGGATTCTCACTCTTGAAGCTATTTTAGAAGAGTAATCCTTGGCTAAAGCAAAAAACAAAATTCCAAACACACAAAGCATTATTTCACTCATCTTCGCATCCCGTGATTTAAGCGTCGTTGTTTTTGTTATGACCATTTTAGCAATTATCATTATTCCTCTTCCCAGTGGAATGCTTGATTTTTTTCTTGCTATTGTTATCTCTATATCTGTTTTGATTTTGCTTATTTCACTCTATATTCCCAAACCTACCGATCTTACGACGTTCCCTACGTTATTGTTGATTATCACCCTATTTCGGCTTTCTCTCAATATTGCCACTACCCGTATGATTCTAAGCAAAGGGCATGAAGGGCCTGAGGCGGTCAGTGACATCATTACAAGTTTCGGAAACTTTGTTGTCGGTGGGAATATGGTTATTGGAGTTATCGTCTTTACCATTTTGGTCTTGATTAACTTCATGGTTATCACCAAAGGTTCTGGGCGCGTTGCCGAAGTTGCAGCTCGTTTTACGCTCGATGCAATGCCCGGTAAACAAATGGCGATTGATGCGGATCTTAACAGCGGTCTTATTGAAGAAGCGGAGGCGAAACAACGTCGTGCCGCGATTTTACAAGATGCCAGTTTTTATGGGGCGATGGACGGATCGAGTAAGTTTATCAAAGGGGATGCGATTGCGGGGATCATCATCACCTTTATCAATATCATCGGGGGGTTTCTCATTGGAGTTTTTCAATTTGATCTTGATGTTGCCCAAAGTGCTCAAACCTATACCATTCTAACCATCGGAGACGGTTTGGTTTCGCAGATTCCAGCACTTGTTATCTCCACTGCAACGGGTATTATGATCACTCGTGGTTCCAATGATGACCAAAGCAACTTTGCTGAGGGAAGTATCAAACAACTTATGGGTAATGCCAAAGTAATGATTATCGTTGGGGTTATTATGATGTTGTTTGCCATCACCCCTGGATTACCTACCCTTTCAATGGGATTTGTCGGTTTGATTTTTTTAGGACTTGGATACGCTCTCTTCCGATATGAAAAGGGAGATTTTGTTTTAACAGCACCAACACAAAGCGGTGCTAAAAAAGGGGCTACAGGAACGGCTGAGGGTCAAGGGGGAGCGACACCTTCCACAACACCACGTCGAAAATCGCATGAAGAGATTGCCAAAGAGGAAGAAGCCGCCCTTGAAGATATTCTCAAAATAGAGATGCTTGAACTCACATTGGGGTATCAGCTTATCCGTCTTGCTGATAGCAATCAAGGTGGTGATTTATTGGAGCGTATCCGATCAATGCGTCGTAAAATTGCCTCTGATTTTGGATTTTTGATGCCCCAAGTACGTATTCGTGATAATCTTCATCTCAAGCCAACCCAATACTCGATTTTACTCAAAGGGGTAATGATCGGGGATGGGCTTATTCAACCCGATCGCTTTCTCGCCATGGACAGTGGTATGGCTATTGGTGAGATAGAGGGGGAACCGACCAAAGAACCTGCATTTGGACTTGATGCGTTTTGGATTCTCCCTGAAAATAAAGAGGATGCTATTATCAATGGCTATACCGTCGTTGACCCCTCAACGGTTATCTCCACCCATATGAGTGAATTGGTCAAAAAATACGCCGAGGAACTTCTGACGCGTCAAGAGACACAAATATTAATTGACAAAATTAAAGGGGACTATCCTGTTGTAGTGGATGACTTGCTCAAAGTTGCCAATATCGGTCTCATCCAGCGTGTCTTTAAAGCGCTACTGCATGAGCGTATCCCTCTCAAAGATATGATTACGATTTTAGAAACCATGGCGGATGTAGCTGAGTATACCAAAAGCGTGGATACAATTACCGAACACGTTCGTGCCAAACTTGCCCGTATTATCACCCAACTCTATTCGGGTCCTGATGGAGTTATCAAGCTCCTTACGTTTGAAACAATGAGCGAACAGCGACTATTGGAGAAATCTCAAGAGCGTGATGGTATACGTCAATTAATGCTCAATGTAGGAGAAATTAACGGTCTCATCCAAGCCAGCAGCTCCAAAGCAAGTGAACTTTTACAAAAAGGGGTTTCACCCATTATTATCATTGTCGATCCCAAACTTCGTCGCCCGCTTGCCGAGATTTTCGAACGTTTCAATCTTGACATTGTTGTTCTCTCTCACGCTGAGATTGATTCCAATGCCAAATTCGAAGTTCTCGGTTCCATCACTTTAGATAAATAGGATAACACTATGAAAAAAACTTTTTACCACCTCTCTCACACCGACCTTGACGGTTACAGTTGCCAACTCGTTATGGCGCAAACAGTGCATACAATGAACAGTTACAATGCTAACTACGGTGCAGAAGTTATGGAGCGTCTCGAAGAGATTATTGACACACTCAAAAAAGCCAAACAAGAGGCGACTATCCTTGTCAGCGATTTGAACCTTAGCCCTGATGAAGCGAAATGGCTTCACCACGAAGTACGCAAACTCAATGAAGCAGGATGGACGATTACTCTTACTCTTCTCGACCACCACGGAAGCGGTAAAGATTCGGCGGTTCAATATGAGTGGTATACCCTCGATACCGAACGTTGTGCGACGAAAATTGTCTATGAATATGCTATTGAAAATTATGGCTTAAGTACAGGCGGATGGTTGGAACCGTTTGTGAAAGTGGTCAATGCCGTCGATTTGTGGAAGCAAGAGGAAGAAGAAGATTTTGAGTATGGCAAAGTATGTATGCGCCTTATTAGTGATGCCCGTGAGCTTAGTCGCGTTATGTTCGCTAATGAAGACCGTGCGTATAAACTAGCACTTTTAGAGCGTGCCGCAATGATGCGCCTTGTTCCCGATGCTAATATCATCCTTGATGAAGCCCTTCATAAAATGAAAAAAGATTTTTTCAAAAATGGAGTGGATGATACCCTTGATAATCTCTCTACCAAACACATTGTCGCACTACTTGGGACGAAACGCTCTACTATGACGGTCTATTACAAAGGATGGCGCGGATTTTTGTGTTATGGATTGGGAAATACCTCTATCATCGGAAACGGTTTTGTTACCGCGTTCCCTGATTTTGATTTTATCGTCGATGTAAGTACTCGTGGAACCATCAGTCTACGCGGTCACGACCAAGTTGATGTTGCCATGATGGCAGGTGAATGGGCAAATGGCGGAGGACACCCCAACGCAGCGGGTGGACGTATCCAAGGGTTCAAAGAGCAATTTCGCTACGACAAAGTGAAGCGTCAAATCGACGATCTACTTTCGGACAAAGAGGCTATGCCTGGGAAATTACCACACAAGATAGAGGGGTAAGTTTAGTCTATGATCCAAATCAACAATCTCACCAAAAGCTACGGCACACGTACTCTCTTTGAGAACCTCAATCTCAAACTCTCAAGCGGGCAAAAGATCGGTTTTGTCGGGCGTAATGGCTCGGGGAAATCAACCCTCTTCAAAATCATTTTGGGGGAAGAGTCTTATGATGAGGGTGAGATAGTGATCCCTCGCAATTACCGTATCGGAACGTTACGCCAACATCTCCATTTTACCCATAAAACCGTTCGTGAAGAGTGCGCCTCCGTTCTTACAGGAGATGCGCAACATGAAGTCTATCGGGTCGAAAAAATCCTTTTTGGGTTGGGATTCACGCTGGATGATTTGGATAAAGATCCTTTGAGCTTTTCGGGAGGGTATCAAATACGACTCAATCTCGTCAAGCTTCTCGTCACCGAACCCAATCTCCTCCTTTTGGATGAACCGACTAACTATCTCGATATTGTCTCTCTTCGCTGGCTTGGCTCGTTTATCCGTGCGTTCGAGGGGGAAGTGATCCTCATCACCCATGATCGTGATTTTATGGACTCGGTAAGCACGCACACGATGGGATTACGTCGTCGAAATGTCTCTATCATCAAAGGTAATAGCCATAAATATTATGAAATGATGGAGAGCGAAGATGAGCTTTATGTCAAAACCAAGATCAATCACGACAAAAAACGAGAAGAGCTAATCGATTTTGTCGCTCGAAACAAAGCCCGTGCTTCCACCGCGGTTATGGCACAATCAAAACAAAAAGAGCTGGATAAAATGGGGGTTATGGAGTCATTGGAGGGGGAAAAGGATTTAAGTTTTTCTTTCTCCTACCGCCCTACTCCTGCCAAAGTCATTATGGAGGTTAAAAACCTCTCGTTTGGATATACCGCTGATGAATTGCTCTTTCAAAACCTCTCGTTTAGTCTCGAAAAGAACAAATGCCTCGCCATCATCGGGAAAAATGGGAAAGGGAAATCAACCCTCCTCAACAGCATGGCAGGGGTACTTACTCCCGCAGGAGAGATACTCACCCACCCCTCCACCGCCATCGCCCATTTCGGTCAAACGAACATCGAACGGTTGGATAAAAATAGCACCATTACCGATGAAATTCAAAGTGCTGACAACACGATGCAAAACGTCCGTGTCCGCTCTATTTGTGGTACCATGATGTTCAGCGGTGACGATGCCGATAAAAAAATATCTATCCTTTCAGGAGGGGAGCGTAGCCGTGTCATGCTGGGTAAAATCATCGCTACTCCCGCAAACCTCCTCTTTCTCGATGAGCCGACCAATCACCTTGATATGCAGTCCATTGATTCCCTGTGCGACGCAGTCAAACGATTTGAGGGTTCCGTCGTCATCGTCACCCACTCTGAAATGCTCTTACGTGAACTTGCCGATCAGCTCATTATCTTCCGTGAGGGGGGAGCTGAGTTTTTTGATGGGACGTATGACCAATTTTTGGAAAAAATCGGATGGGATGAAGAGATCAGCGACGCACCCAAAGCCAAAGTCGTACAACAAGGAAGCAAAAAAGAGCAAAAGCAACAACGAACTCAACTCATCCAAGAACGTTCTAAACTCCTTAATCCTCTGAAAAAAGAGATTGATTTTTGTGAAAATACTATTATGACTCTCGAAGAGAAACTCAAAACTTCCCATGCACTGTTAATTGACTATTCCAATAAAGGTGAGAGTGGAAAACTTCAAGATCTTTCCAAACAAATCGGTGCCGATGAAACAATGATCGAAGCGTTATTTGAACGGCTGGAAGTGGCAAGTGAGGAGTTTGAGAGAGTGAGTAAAGAGTATGAGGATAAGCTTGAAGGGCTATAGTCTTTACGAGTTTGTTCGATAACGTATGATAGACTCATATTTTTGGAGGAAAGCATGGATAGTCATTTTATAAACACTATAGAAATCAATAATTTTAAATGTTTTCAAAATTTCAAAGCCGAAGGGTTTGGAAGAGTCAACCTCATTGGTGGCAAAAATAATGTGGGCAAAACGGCGTTCATGGAAGCGTGTTTTTTATCACAATCAAATGATACGACTAATTTATTTGAAAGACTTCTTGAAATAAAAACTCATCGAGATGTAGTTAATAATTTATTGTTAACAAGTCATAGAGAAGAAGATTTACAAAAATTGATAAAAGACAATATCGGTATTTCAATATATATACAAGGACAAGGTGGTCATGAAGTTCAAGAATTAAAAGACTCTTCAGGAAGTATTATAGATGAACGTTATGCTACATGGGAAAATGGTCTCGTAAAAATTGAATTTGACAAAATTTTAAATATCTATACAAAATATACTAAAATCAATGAAGAACCGCCTTCTTTTGATTTTGATACAGGAGAGCCCGTATATTCTTCATCTCCAGATAGATATACCATATCAGAATTAGTGGGATTATTGGACATGGCTTTTGATTCTACAAAAGCAAGGTTTAGTTTAAATTTCATTTCTCCCTATTCAAATTCAAATCAAGAATTAGAAAATATTATTGGGCAAAGTAAGTTAGATAATAAATATGATGAATTGAATAAATATTTATTGGTTACTTTTGGTGTAGCACCTATAGATATAATCAAAAATAAACCTATGTTAAAAGAGGGAAATGCGTATAAAGATTTATCTTATTATGGTCAAGGAATCAAAACTTTTATCAATATAATTAGCTCTATTTTGCTTTTAAAAGATGATCAGATCTTTATCGATGAAATCGAAAATAGTATCCATTACACCCATTTAGACAAATTATGGGAACTCATTTTGACTATCTCTAAAGATCAAAATGTCCAAGTTTTTGCCACCACCCATTCCAAAGAGTGTATCGAGTCATTTAATCGTGTTCAACGACAATTAGAAGATAAAGAGACTTATTATTTTGAGATGTATAAAAATATAAAAGACAATAAAATAGAGATGCGAAGTTTAGAAGACGAACAATTAGCGTATGAATTATCCCATGAAGGGAGACTTAGAGGTGAGTAGTCTTTTAATCGTTGAGGGTAAGAGCGATAAAGAAATTATAGAAAATTTAGTCCAATTTATGAATCTTTCGAGTATTGAAATAGATTCTCCGGTCTGTAATATAGATAAATGTGAAGCTTTAGGTGGCATTGGAGAATTAGAGAAAAAGTTAATCTCTTTAAAAAGTAGAGTAAAAAAAGAAGATATAAAAACAGTTGGAATCATCTTTGATGCAGATAAAATGGGTGTTGATACGAGAACACAGGAAATCGAAAGCATAATTCAACGTGTTTTTGGAGATAGTAGTGATGTGATTTTCAAGATTCATATTTTACATATAGATGATAGAGGTGAACTTGAAGATATTTTGAAACTTATTACTTCTAATGATCCAATTATGGCAAATTGTTTAAACGCTTGGCAAGAGTGTTTGTCAAATAAAAGATTAGATGATAAAGAATTGAATAAATTATGGATTCAGGTATATCAAAAATACGATTGTTGCGCCAAAGAAGAGCAAGAAAATATGAGAGAGAATTGTAATGCACAAAAATTATTAGAAGAAAAAAAGATTTATGATTTTAGTCGAGATGTTGAAGCATTAAATACATTAAAAAAATTTCTTCGTCTATTGTCTGATGAATCCTACTAAAACCCGTCTCGATAAGCTCCTCAGTTCTCTAGGCTATTGCAGTCGCAGTGAAATCAAAATACTCCTTAGAGAAAAACGGATCCTTATCAATGATATTGTTGCCACTAAAAATGATATAAAAGTATTTCACGAAGAGGTAAAATTCGATAACGAACCCCTTGATCCACCTCTTGGGATGGTGATTGTGATGCACAAACCGCTAGGACTAGTTTGTTCTCACGATGATAGTGAGGGACAACTCGTTTATTCACTCCTTCCACAAAGATGGCAACGGCGTGATCCCAAAATCTCCACCATCGGACGGTTGGATAAAGAGACAAGCGGGCTGCTGCTTCTCACCGACGATGGACAACTCCTCCACCGCCTCACCTCTCCTCGGCATCATGTTGCCAAAATCTACGAAGCGACATTGGAGCGACCTTTAAACGGGAATGAGGGTGAAATATTTGCGTCGGGAACATTGATGCTCAACGGTGAAAAAACAGCGTGTTTGCCTGCCAATCTCACTATTATCGACGATACTCATGTGAGATTAGAAATCACTGAGGGACGCTACCATCAAGTACGGCGAATGTTTGCGGCGGTGGGGAACCATGTTGTTTCTTTGCACCGCTGTACGTTTGGAAATCTCACTCTGGGGGATTTAAAAGTGGGGGAATATCGACTTATTGATCCAAAGTCACTTTAATCCACCAAGACAATACCCATAGATTCGAGTAAAAAAAGTGCTTCATAGCGATTAAATATCGCCCCCTTGAGGTGATTGGAACGTACATCAATCATCGTGTTACTCGTGTCCGTAAAGTTGGTACTTTCAAGGTGATTATTGCCGAACAACGCCCCCTTGAAATCACTCCCGCTAAAATTGGCTTTTTTAAAACTTCCATTGCGAAAATCAACCTCTTTAGCTTTACACCCTTGCATCACCAACCCGTCCAAATTTAGACCGAAAAAGTTGCTATCGTTGAGGATACACTCCCGAAAACGAATCGGATCAGCATTGAGCAAACTCTTCCAATCCGCCATCGTCCAATCGATCCCGATCATCTTACACGAGACAAACTCGACATCGCTCATTTTCGTATTGGTGAGTTTCATCAGGCTCAGATTACAGTTTTCGAAACGGCATTCGGTAAATTTGCAAGAGGAGAAAAAGGTTTCGCTGAAATCGCAGGAGACGAAGGTGCAGTCATCGAATTCTGCTTTAGTGATCTTTTTGCCGTGCAGATCAACGCCAACGAATTTCTCGGCGAATACGTCCATGTTGTTAGTGATAATCATACTAAGTTTTTATTCATATATTTAACAATTTGCAGTCGATAAACTCTACTATATCTCATCTATTATTACCGCCTTGTTTACCAAATGCAGGCTTTAATTGATCCGATAAATCATCCTCTATTATTTGGAGAACATCATTATCAATAACATCATATTGCTTGATTGTTATTTTATATTCACCCACAAACCAATGACCTAAATGAAGAGCATAGGTTTCTTTATAGCTATCACTATTTCCCAAATGTTGTTTAATTCTTGTTTTCACTCTATAATTAGTAGATGATCCAACATACATTATATTTGAAGGTGAATTTAATTTAGCACATTTTCTTTCTTTTCTTTCTTTATAATTTGAAAATTTTGAAAATGTATCTCCATTATCTCCATTAATTTCTTCAATAATATAAATTGCTTGTTTGATTGAATCAAGCTCATCTAAATTTTTAAACACAAATTCTTGAATTGGAGTTGCTTTCTTTGCAAGCTCGCAATTTTTTATTAACCTATCGATATAACTCATTTTATCAATTTCCACCCTCATCAACTTCCCTCTTCAACGCCTCATTCTCCACCCGATCATAAATCACCCTTCGACAGGTTCAGGGCGAACGGGATACCAAAGGAATTTATTTATAAATCCCTTCATACTCTTTCGGAACTTTTGAGGTGATTTCACCGTCTGGCATTTGAAAATAGGGTACTCCGTCGCGACGATATACATTCGGTACACCGTTGGCAAGGCTCCGTTCTTGTGCCTCTTTGATCGCTTTTTTTCCAATTTTTAGGATCATATCGCGGAACTTGTAATTTTCGATTGTCTTCATTGTAGTCCTCCCACAAAAGTATTGTAATACAGCTCATGCAGTACGGTGAGCTCACCATCGGCGAAGTTGGCAACCTCTTCGAACTCATCATCGGCGTTAAAAAAGAGAAACCACCGATCCGCCATTGCTTTGTACTGTTCATAAAAAAGTTTTCTGCTTCGGTAATATCGGCGGATTATATCCTCTTTGGGAATGTCATGACCGCCGTTATAAACACGATTTTGAACACGCGCAACATTGTCAATGACATCTTCGAGATAGAGATAAAAAATATCGATGAAATAACCGCTTTCTTTGGCTTTTTGGATAATTTTGATCAGATATTTACCGCTCATCGTGGTTTCGAGAATCAAATCTTGTTTTTGGTTTAGTAATTCTTCGATACGACGAAGAAAGATTTTTCCCGCATTAAATTTTTCATGATCCATTGCTTCGGGGTTAAGTTCTTTGGCGATTTCATCAGCATTGATAAATTCCAAACCGCTAAATTCTGCATAGGAGCGGGCAAAAGTCGTTTTACCGCTACCGTTTGCACCAGCGATAATCGTTAATCTCACACCCTCTCCTTTTAAATATTCTATAAAAGCATTCTATCTCAAATGTTATTTAAAGACGATGGGGTGTTCATCAATTATGATACTTTAATCGGTGTATTGTTAGACAGACGCCGTTCTTGTCCCTCTTTGATCGGCTTTTCTCAGATTTGGTTATAATCCTTTCATGAAAAACGTATCCTCTATGCTGATCTATGAAAACGCCGCATTTGTCATCGCCATTAAACCCGCTGGTGTCAATTTCCATTCCGAAGAGGAAGCAGGATTCGTCGTCCAAACTAGCCAAAAAATCGGTATCCCCCTCTTTCCCGTCCATCGACTCGATAAAATGACCTCAGGTCTTGTAATATTCGCCAAAAGTTCGGAAGTTGCTGCCCAGTTTGGGAAGATGTTCGAAAACCGTGAGATAGAGAAATATTACCTCGCCATCAGTATGCGCAAACCGAAGAAAAAAATGGGGTGGATCAAAGGGGATATGGGAAGTGCACGGCGGGGAGATTATAAGCTTCTCTCAACGATGGAAAATCCTGCTATCACTCAGTTTGTAAGCTGTGCATTGCGTACCCACGAACGGGGATTTCTGATCAAACCGCATACGGGGAAAACCCATCAAATTCGTGTTGCCTTAAAATCCCTTGGCTCTCCTATCGCTGGAGATGAGCGCTACGCGCAAGCAGATGTTGCGCGAAAAGAGGAACGGGGGTATCTGCACGCGTATGCCCTACGTTTTTGCTTAAATGATGAAAAATTTTGTTTTGTATCACCGCCCGATGAAGGGGAGCGATTTGTCAGTACAGAGTGTAGAGAACAACTCATAATATGGGATAAACCGTGGGAGCTGTTTTAATTAGGTGTAATGAAAAAAATTCGAGAACCATTTAACGTTTTTTATGATAATATTTTGTGAGAAAGCCAAAATATTTTAGACCAAATAGACATCTGAAAAGGATTTTATGTGTTAATAAATCAAATAAAAATTCAAAATTTACTCTCTTTTGATGAAAATGGTATTGATATAGCGTTAAAGGGTTTAAATGTATTGATCGGTTCAAATGGTTCGGGTAAATCCAATTTTATTGAAGCTATAAGTTTACTTCAATCGGCTCCGACACTTCTTGCCAGCACGGTAAAAGAAAATGGGGGGATTGCTGTTTGGTTGCATCAAGGGACATCGTTTCCAATAGCTCATCTTGAAGTAAAGACAGGCGTTAAAAATGACAAAAATAATATTTGTATAAAACATTCAATTTCTTTTGGTGCAGTGGGTAACAAATTTGATTTGCAAGATGAACGAATTGAAGACGAAAAGTCCTCTAATGGGGGGAAAGTACCCTATTTTTATTATAAATATCAGAATAATTATCCTATTTTAAATATAAAAGGGATAGATAGAAAACTAGAAAGGATAGATATAGATCCAGAACAATCTATCTTATCACAACGAAAAGACCCCGATCAATATCCTGAAATTAGTAAATTGTCCAAAGAATATCATAAAATTAGAATTTATCGAGAGTGGTCATTTGGACGGCGCTCTGCCCCAAGATTAGCTCAAAGTGTCGAAGGGAATACCGGTTTCCTAGACGAAGACTATAAAAATTTAGGTTTGATTCTTAATGGAATGAATCGATACCCTGATATTAAAAAGAAAATGATTGAAAAGTTAAAAATTCTTTATCCCCGTTTTAATGATTTTTACGTTGATATTCAAGGTACTACCATACAAATCTTTTTTACAGAAAAAAATTACAATATTCCTGCCACACGCCTTTCAGATGGTACGTTACGCTATTTATCATTATTAGCCATTCTCTATTCACCTAATAAACCCTCATTATTATGTATTGAGGAGCCTGAACTTGGACTCCACCCTGATATTTTACCGACTATCGCCGAGTTACTCAAAGAAGCATCACAGGAGGTACAAATCGTTGTGACTACGCATTCTGAAGTAATTATTGATGCGTTAACACAGAGTCCTGAAGATGTTATCGTGTGTGAAAATGACAATGGCTCTACACAAATGAACCGACTTTGTAAAGCAGACCTTGAAGATTGGTTGGAACGTTATACTTTGGGTCAGTTGTGGTCAAAAGGGGAAATTGGAGGAAACCGATTTTGAAAGTAAAAATATATGTTGAAGGCGGAGGGAATGACAATAGTAGGCTTTGCGCTGAATTACGACGAGGGTTTCACTCGCTTTTTATTAAAGCAGGATTTGATGGAAAACTCCCTAGTGTCATTGCTTCTGGAGGTAGAGCCGAAGCATTTCATGACTTTGCAATCGCAATTAAAAAAGTAAAAAAAGATGAAGTTATTTTACTCCTTGTTGATAGTGAAGATGCTATTACAACATCGACAAAATGGGAGCATGTTAAAAACCGCACTGGAGATAATTGGGATAAGCCAATAGGCGCCAATGAAGACAATTTATTTTTTATGGTTGAATGTATGGAATCATGGTTTTTGGCAGATAAAGATGGACTGAAGAATTTTTATGAAAATGCTTTTCATGAGAATAATCTACCAAAAACAGCTAACTTAGAATCTATCAAAAAAACAACAATTATGACTGCTTTAGAAAAAGCGACAAGAGATACGACCAAAGGTATATATGGAAAAGGTGCCCATTCGTTTAAAATTCTTGCAGTATTAGATGCAAAAAAAGTAGAAAAACATGGAAAATATTCGGAAGATTTTTTTAAGCGATTAAAAGATCTACTATAGGAAAACGTTGACCTCTTGGGATCTCAAAATTTCACTCAACAAAAAGACTCTCGTATGCTCCGAAAAATGTAGACAGTTTTAACGGAGTCCTTTTAATAACACCCCGATACTGTATTCGTAAATAGCTTCTTTGTTGTCACTCATCATTAAATGTCCGTCGATCAACAGTGATGCAAGTCCGTGGATAGATGCCCATACCGTCGCCGCCTGAATCATCGGATTTTCCCGCGCGATAATCCCCTCTTCTTGGGCTTCGAGGAGAAGTCCGATCAGGGCATATAACCCTGTGGCTTGGTTTTCGTCTTTGTAATCGCATATCTCTTCCCGTTCTTGACGAAACTTTTCACCAAACAGCAGTCGATAGAGATTCGGATGCTCTATCGCAAAATCGAGATACGCCCTCCCCATTTTCTCAAAACGCTCCACAACGCTTTGGGTATGATCCTGAAATATGGGGGTAAACATCAGATCAAGTTGCGTATAACCTTTCTGAATCACACCCAGTATCAATGCCTCTTTACTCTCAAAATGACGGTAGACAGCGGAACGGGACGTTCCCACTTTTTGACTCAATTCACGCAGGGTCAAGCTATCTAGCCCCTCGTGATCTATCGTCTCAAGTGCCATTTCAACCAACGACTCTTTTAGATTTCCATGATGATACGATGATGTTTTTTTCGTGTGTTCTCGATTTTTCATGTCAAAGTGTAGCACTCTATGGATAAAAGCTAGGATAATGTTGACATTGTTTACATTAAGTGTTACACTTCTTCAACCAATAGGATAAAGGGTTTGTTCCAATGAAATTTTTGCCTCTTCTGCTTCTCACCGCTCACTCCCTGATGTGTGCCGATCTTACCGTATTACTTTCCAATACAAAAAACAATCTTCGAGTTGAATCCACTCGTATCGAAGCGCAGAGAGCAAGCGAACAGCTTGAGCAAATAAAAGCCGCTTATTATCCGACACTCAACGCTACCGCCCTTTACCGTAAGAAAGATAAAACAACCGCATTTGAACCCAAAACAACGCAAGGATTAGAGATAGGAACCGAAGTGACCCTCTTTGATGGATTGCGACGTGAGGCGGCGATGGATGCTGTTCATTCGACTATTAAACAAGCCAATCAAAGTGTTGCACAAGAGGAGCAAGATATCCTTTTGGAGACAATCATCGCCTATTATGACTATTTTAATGCTCACGCTCGTTTGGATGCTCTACGGGATAAAAAAATAGAACTCTCTGCACAAGTGGAGCGTTTCAAGGTGCTTGTCAAAAATGGTCTAGCGACCAATGACATCCTCAAATCACTCATCGCCTCCAAGCTTGAAGCCGACTATGATGAGCAAAACCAAAATATCGCATTGCAACGAAGCCGTAAAAATCTCGAACTCCTTAGCGGTTTAACCATCGAGACCTTGGAATACAAAGAGCTCAATACTCCCCTTGCCGAAAAAATAGAACGTCACGATCTTCAAAGTGATCGTGCTATGATCGAAACACTTCATCATAGTGAGGGACGATATACTTATCTTCCAACCGTAAGTCTACAAGCGAAGCATCGTGAAATGAATTACAACGATTACAATACGATGGGGGGAGCCAATATCCAACCTGAGCGTCAAAACGAGATTACGGCATCTGTCTCGATGACCCTTTTTGATATGGGAAGTATTGCCAAAGAAAAAGAGCAAGCCCGTCTCACAACGCTAAAAGCTCAAAAAATGGTCGAATACAAAGCCAAAACGCTCCAAAACGAGGCTGATATTGCCGTCATGACACTCAATGCTTCCCAAAGTGCCTACAATGCGGCAAAAGCGGAAGAAGAAGCACGCAATGAGGCGTTTAAAACCATCAAACAGCGATTTGAAGTCGGATTGGTCAATACTACTACCTACTTGAGCGAATTAAGTGCACTAAGCCTCTCTCAAGCCAAAGTTCAAAGCTCCCGCAACGCACTCCAAATTTCCAAAGCCAATCTCTCGTATACCTACGGGATTGATCTCATGACACTAATAGAGGAGAAAAAATAATGAAAATTGCACTCATTTGCGCCCTAAGCGCACTAACACTATGGGGAGATGTTTACGCTACGTTTGAATCCTCTGCACTGCGTGAAGCATCTTTGGGAATGAATGCCTCTGGAATCGTAAAACGTGTCACCGTCCAAACAGGCGATCATGTCAAAAATGGGGCACACCTTCTCGAACTTGATAATACCGAAGAGAAACTCTCATTACAGATGGCGAAAGCTGATTTGGCAACGCTAACCAAAGAGTGTGCATTTTTGAGCGACCAATATGCCCGTTATGAAAAAAGTGCGCAAGTATTCGATAAAAATACCCTTGATAAACTCAAGATGGAACTCGATACAAAACTCTCTCAACGTGAGCGGGCACGTCTTGGTGTTGCTTTATATCAGCAAAAACTCTCAAAAATGGTTCTCTCTGCCCCTTTTGCGGGGAGTATTGCTGAAAAAAATATCGAAACAGGAGATATGGTAAGCTCCATGGGAGGTGCACCTTTATTTAAACTGCTCAGCGATCAAACAAAACTCCTTTTACAGTACGATTCCAAATTCGCCTCACAAGTAAAGATCGGTGATCATTTTTGTCTCTCCTTGGATGGAAAAGCAACAGGGAGATGTTCAAAAATCACCAAGATTTATCCCTCCGTCAATAGTAAAACTCGTCAAATGACCGCAGAAGCTAGTGGTTCCAATCTTCGTCCCGGTACATTTGGTGACGGATTCATTCAATCCAAATAGGGATATTTATGTACAAATTTGCCATCCTTCGCCCTATTACAACCCTTATGTTCGCCCTCTCCCTTATCTTCTTCGGATTGGTTGAACGCTCTAGTATGCCCTCTGGACTCTATCCCAATGTCGATTTCCCGATTGTTATCGTTACCACCACCTACAAAGGAGCCAATGCCGACATTGTCGAGAGCAAAGTAAGTGACAAGATAGAAGAGGCAATAAGTGGCATCTCTGGACTCGAAACACTTAGTTCCGACAGCTCCAAAGGGGTAAGTGTCGTCGTCGCCCAGTTCAAACTCTCCAAAGAGCTTGATGAAGCGGTGAACGATGTTCGAGACAAGGTTTCAAGTATACAGCTCCCCAACGAGGTGGATAAACCCTCTGTCGATAAACACTCTCTTAACTCTGCCCCCGTTCTCACCCTCTTTTTAGCGGGAAGCGAACCCCAAAAGGTGATGAAACACGCCGATGAGATTTTAAAACCCCGTCTTCAACAAATCGAAGGGGTCGGAGGGGTCACCATAGCAGGATTGCGTAAAAAGCAGATCCTCATTACCCCCGATCCGTCACTGCTTTTGAAATACAATCTGACGCTCAATGATATTACCCAAAAAATACGTGCCCAAAACATCCGTATGGATGGGGGAAAAACGATCACATCAACCAATGAAACCCAACTCTTGATCGATAACGACAGTAAAGCGGTTGCCGACTTACGGGGTTTACGTATCGCAGAGGGGTTGAGCCTAGGAGATGTTGCGACGGTCAGTGATACCCTCGCCCAAGAGAGAAGTTTCGCCGCACTAAATGGAAAATCGGGTGTTTTGTTGATGGTCAAAAAGATGACAGGAGCCAATGAGATTGCCATCGCCGATACCGTGCGTAAACAACTCCCAACACTTCAGGCGTTAGAGCCGTCGATGACGCTCACCCCACTTCAAGATTCCACCCAATACATACGTGCAACCCTTAGTGGCGTGCAGTTTGATCTTATTTTAGGTTCTATTCTCGCTTCACTGGTGATCTTCCTCTTCTTGCGCAATATCACCCTCACCCTCATCGCTGCCGTTTCGCTCCCTGTCTCGATTTTTGGGGTATTCGCCATTATGGGATGGAGTGGTCAAACGTTCAATCTCCTCACCCTCACCGCCCTCACCCTCGCTATCGGGATTATTATCGACGATGCCATCGTTGTTATCGAAAATATTTTCAAACGACTTGAAGCGGGGCGTGATCGTCTCAATGCTTCCATCGAAGGGGTGGGAGAAATCATCTTCTCCATCGTTGCTATTTCCGCAATGCTCCTTGCCGTTTTCGTCCCAGTAGCAAAAATGAGCGGAATCGTTGGACGGTTCTTTACGAGTTTTGGGGTGACGATTATCGCCGCTATCGTAGTCTCCTTTATCATTGCAGTGACCCTCATTCCCATGATTGCTTCTCAAATCGCCAAGGGGGGTCATAGCCGTTTTTACCACCGTACGGAACCGTTTTTCGTCCGAATGGAGGAAATTTACCGTACCCTCATTCACAGCGTACTCAAATATAAAAAAACAACCCTTTTGAGTGCATTGGGTCTTTTTGTCGTCTCGATCATCCTTTCAGGGACATTGGGGATGGTATTTATGCCCAAAGAGGACAAAAGCCAGTTTGATGTCACACTCAAAGCACCAGCAGGAACCAGTATCCATGCCATGAAACAGCTCTCATTGGAGGCACAACACCGCATCACGGCACTCAAAGAGGTCGAATACTGTACCCTCTACGTGGGACGAGGAACCGATCAAAAAGTGAATGAATCCGCCCTCTACGTCCGCCTCAAACCCCTCGATCAACGCACTCATAGTCAAAGTGACCTAATGAAAGAGACTCGTAAAATTCTAACAGCAATGAAGGGCTTTACGATGTCCAGTGTTACCGAAGTCAATGACATAGCGGGGTACGAAATCAACACCCCGTATCAAGTGATCTTAAAAGCCACCACAGCACAAGAGGCAGAAATATCGGCACAAAAGTTGATGAAACTCCTCAAAAGTATTGAGGGGACAACGGATGTTCAAAGCAATATTCAGCCCAAAGCACCACAGCTAAGTATCACCGTCCTCACCCAAAATGCCGCACGCCTTGGGGTTAACGTCGATGAGATTGCGCGCAGTATCGCCAGCGGCTATTCGGGTGAAGCAACCATCACCTTTATCCGTGAACGGGGGAAAGAGTACGATGTCGTGATGCGATTGGAGGATAAAAAACGAGAAACTATTGACACCCTCAACGCGTTGAGTGTCCGTACGGCATCAGGAAATACGGTACTTCTCTCCTCGGTCATTTCGGTTTCAACCTCGCAAGAGCCTACCACGATCAAACGATTTGACCGTCTCAAAAAAGTAATCGTCGGAGCGGATATTACCAAAGCCATGCCACTGGACAAACTCGTTAAAATTGTCAATGAACGTCAAAATGAATGGTTGGATACAGGGGTAGCATTCGAGCTTGACGGTGATGCGAAACATATGCAAGAGAGTAATGAAGCGTTCGGTATGGCAATTGGTGCGGCACTCGTGATGATCTATCTGATCCTCGCCGCTTTGTACGAATCACCGCTACAACCCCTCATCATCATGAGTGCGCTACCTCTGAGCTTTACAGGGGCATTTATCGGTCTTTGGGCTGCTGGGATGAATATGTCCCTCTTTAGTATGATGGGGCTGATGCTCCTCTTGGGTCTTGTTGGGAAAAACTCCACCCTTGTCGTTGATGCGGCAAACAAACTGGTGGAAACAGGAAAACCTCTCGATGAAGCAATCATCGAAGCAGGAGTATCGCGTTTACGCCCTATTCTCATGACCACTACGGCAATGTGTTTCGGAATGTTGCCACTGGCACTTTCGGTCGGAGAAGGGTCAGGGGTCAAAGGACCAATGGGAGTTGCCGTCATCTGCGGATTATTGCTCTCAACCCTCACCAGCCTCCTTGTTGTTCCGGCGTTGTATAAAGCCCTAGCACCGCTGGATGCGAAGCTTCGTAAGCTCTATAGGATACAAAAAAGTGTACAATAAGGGCACTTTTTTACCGAAACAAGGGGCTTAAACATGAGCGAACATTTCATCAAAAATATCGAAATTAAAAATTTTAAATGTTTTGAGAATTTCACCGCTGAAGGTTTTGGACGTGTCAATCTTATTGGTGGGAAAAATAATGTAGGGAAGACGGCTTTTATGGAGGCGGTTTATGTGAATGTTTATTCTTATAAATCAAATAATAATCCATCTATGGCATTAAGTGATATTGTATTTGATAGATATAATCAAGTTATCTTACAAGATTTACTTTTGGAAAAAGGAAAATATTATATATCTAAAGAAATAGAAAAAAAGGTAATTGCGTTTAATAAAGCACATATCATAAGTAATATTCAAGATATTAACTATAGTTATAAAGAAAATGACTTAAACATTAGGGATAAAAAGAATCTTGTTAAATATTTTTTAGGCAACAATCCAACAACAAATGATAAATTAGAAGAGTCTTATGGAAAAATCATTGAATTAGAAATGGAACATAAGATTGATGAACTTATTAAAAATATAGACCCAAACATAAAAAGTTTTAGAATTATAAACTCACAACCAAAATGCAATTTTATGAATGACTCTACATTTTTTGATATTCATGAATTAGGAGATGGATTATATAAATATATATCTATTTTATTTTCATTATTTATATGTAAAAACAGTTACTTATTTATCGATGAAATCGACAATGGTATCCACTATACAAATTTAGATAAACTATGGGAAATAATCCTAACCATCTCAAAACAACAAAACGTCCAAGTCTTCGCCACAACCCATTCCAAAGAGTGTATCGAATCGTATGCACGAGTGGCGAAGAAGTTAGAAGATGAAGAGATTACTTTTATCGAATTGGGGCGAAATAAAAACAATGACGTTAAAGCTATAACCATGAATTTTGAACGATTACAAGATGAAATTCAAAATACCAATGAGGTACGAGGATGGTAGCAATACTCTTTGAAGGAAAATCGGATAATGAGTTTTTCCACTCTCTTTTGGATGAATATCAACTCGACAAAACCCAAATTGTTTTCAAAAACTTTGGAGGAAAAGACAATCTTTTTAATATTTCTCATACCCATTACAACAACATTGAAATAGACATAACCGCAGGCAAAATAGAAAAAATACTACTCATTGTCGATGCCGATAATGAAACCGATCCCAATCCTAATAGAGGCTATGAGGCTTCAGAAAAAAAATTACAAGAAATAATTGATGATTTAGGTTTTGATATACCTATGGATTACCATATTATGTGTGACACTAATCAAGAAGGAAATTTAGAATCTTTTTTACTTGCGGTCTTAGATGATAATCAAAAAGAGTGTATTCAAAAATTTAGAGATTGTTATAAATATACATTAACGGATAAATGGGCATACAATACATTTTATAAACAAAAAAAATATCCTTTCGACTTCAGTCACGAAAACTTCAACACTCTCAAACAAAAACTTCAAGATTTATTCTCTTGAAAACCTTCACAAGCCAACCCCTCACCGATATTCTCAACTACGCGCACGCAACCCTCAAAGAATCTGACATACTCACTTTTGAAGTCCTTAATCCCGATATTTCAAGAGGAAGCTATGCAGGTGAGCACGTTATCCTAGAGAATCAAACCTATCTTTACCGAAGTTACAAAGCGTGGAGCGATTTAGGAGAGCTTCTTTTTTGCCGTATGTTGACTCCTAAAATCATTTCAGACCATACCGTAGCGATCACCTACGAGAAACTCGACCTCAGCGACTCGTTTCATCACAGTGAGGAAAAAGAGGAAAAATACGGGACAGCTTCACGATTTGCCGCTATCTGTAAAAACGAAGAACCTGCTTTTCTATCTCCTTACTTACGGGCATTGAGAAGCGTCAAAGTGGGAGAGAAAAAACGGATTCTCAATCTTGGGATCAATACGGGAGATGAGTTTGATCTTATTCGTCAAATCCTCCCAATCGAAGAATACGCCAAACTCGAACTTGTCGGAATCGATCACTCTCAAACAGCGATTGACGTTGCACGAGAGCGGTTTTATGAGGGAAATGCGACGTTTTACGTCCATGATATTAATAATCTTGAGAGCCTTGACTTGGGAAAGTTTGACCTCATCATCACGATAGGGACATTGCAAAGTAGTGGAATTGATTTTAAACCTTTTTTCATGAAACTCTTTCAAGAGTATCTGACTCCTTATGGAACAATGATTTTAGGTTTTCCGAACTGCCGCTGGATGGGGGGAGAGATGATTTATGGAGCTAAAGCCCCTAATTATCCTTATTCAGAAATGTCGATAGTGATAAAAGATCTCTATTATTGCAAAAAATATTTACAGCAGAAAAAATTTAGGGTCACCGTCACAGGAAAAAATTATCTCTTTTTAACGGCAACAAAAATTACTCCGATCCCCAAACATCCCACTGATCTTTCTTAGAGGGATGTGCTTTATGCCCCTTATTAAGCACCTCTTCTACTTTTAAATTATATACTTTCTGATCTTCTGTTATACAATAAACCTCAAACTGCCCAATATTGCGATTTTGTTTAATGACGACTTCATTGACCCCTATACTAGTTGCATATTTATAGATATCATTCGCTGTATTTTCATCTCTTGTAGTAATTTTAACAATAAGATCACCTCTATATCCCGAATACGTATTAATATTTTCTATATCTAAATCCAATGCATATTTAATAATCTGTTTTCTTTCTGGGTACACCGAATATCCTTTTTAATACGCTTATAGTTTAGTAAATTACTATACCATATTACACCAATCGTGTCAATACAGTGACTCTAATTAAGCTAAAACTACTACATCTAAGGCAAAAACCTTTATAATAAATCAACCTATTTTTGGAGCCTTAATGTCTGTATCCTCTATTTCACTTATTCGTCAAGTATTGACGCTCCCTGTTATCGTCATTGCAATGGGGTATTTTGTCGATATTTATGACCTGATCCTTTTTGGTGTTGTCCGTGTTGCAAGTCTCACGGAACTGGGGCTAAGGGGGGATGAGATCACTTCATGGGGATCAACTATCCTCAATATGCAAATGGGCGGTATGCTCATCGGCGGAATTTTATGGGGAATATTGGGAGATAAAAAAGGGCGACTTTCGGTATTGTTTGCTTCCATTATCCTCTACTCAGTTGCCAATTTCCTCAACGCTTTTGTCACCAATGTTGAGCAATACGCAGCATTACGTTTTATTGCAGGGATCGGATTGGCAGGTGAGTTGGGGGCTGGAGTAACCCTCGTTGCTGAAATCCTCCCCAAACATCTCAGAGGATACGGAGTTATGAGTATCGCAAGCTTCGGAGTCCTTGGGGTCGTTGCTGCCAAATTTGTTTCCCAATATTCGGATTGGCGCAGTGCTTATATTTTCGGAGGATTACTTGGGTTTTCACTTCTAATTCTCCGTTTGAAGGTACGTGAATCGGGGATGTTTGAGCACAACCTTAGCGAAAATATTAAGCGGGGTGACTTTTTATCCCTATTTAAAAATCGTATCTTACTGAGCAAATATCTTAAGACAATTGCTATTGGAATACCGCTGTGGTTTGTCGTCGGTGTATTGGTGATGTTCTCCCCTGAGTTTGCAAAGGCACTTCAAATAAGTGGAGAGATCAGTGCGGGGACAGCTCTCATGTATTGTTATATTGGTTTAGCTATCGGTGATTTCAGTAGCGGTTACCTCTCCCAAAAGCTACAAAGTCGCAAAAAAGCATTTGCCCTCTTTCTAACCCTTTCAGCTATTAGCGTTTTGTGGTATTACACCCTCACAGGAGCGTCTCCCGATGCCTTTTACTGGACATGTTTTGCTATGGGAGTCTTTTGTGGCTATTGGGCGCTCTTTATCACGATGGCAGCGGAGCAGTTTGGTACCAATATCCGTGCTACTGTTGCAACAACTGCCCCTAACTTTGTCCGCGGTGCTGTTGTCCCCATTACCCTCTCTTTCATCGCCCTCAAAGATAGCTACGGGATACTAGAAGCAGGTGCCATTGTCGGAACCGTCTGTTTTGCTCTGGGTGCAATCGCCCTTTACTACACCCATGAAACATTTCACAAAGATTTAGACTACATCGAAGCATGAAAAAACTTTTCACTACTCTTATTGGTGCATGGATGATAAGCTTAACCATCGGCTATGCCTCCTCATCATCGCCTGCTCTCAAGAGCTCCCTTTCGTCTATTGGGGTGACTGAATCCTTGGAAACAATCAAAGCCCTTTCTGGGATAGAAAAAAAATATGGCTCGAATGTTGAAAGTCATTATAAACGTTATCAAGAAACCCAAGATGACTACAAAAGAGTAGAAGAAAAATTTAAAAGCGAAAATGTTCCCCTCTTTTTTTCCCTTATCCCCTACACCGAGTCCCATTTTAAGCCCCGTGCACGAGGACCTGGGACGGCTGGATTATGGCAATTTACTATCCTTAGCGCTCATAATTTCGGACTGAGTATCCAAAAAGGTAAAGATGAACGCTTCGATATTGATCTCTCCACCGATGCCGCTATTCGCTGTCTAAAAAGTCTGAAAAAAGAATTTGGGAGTTGGTATTTGGCAGATTTCGCCTACGGAATGGGAGAAGGGACACTTAGAAAGCTTATCGAAAAAAACAAAAGCAATAAAATTTCCGTCCTCCTCAACGATCCAAGCTTCCCCTCGGGGACAAAATCTCATTTTGCAGAGACGTTGCTACTAGATGGAGAGGTTCATTATAGTAAAACCGTGGAGTAATGCCCATATTGCTGCTAACACATTACTATCATTGTATTTTCATCCCTTTGAGTTATAATTGAATAACTATATCATTATATGAGGTTTAACTATGATTATCATCCCTGCCCGTCTTGCATCTACTCGTTTTCCACAAAAAGTTTTAGCCGATATTGGAGGGTTGCCGATGGTGATTCGTACTGCCAAGCGTGTTGCGTCTATTGATCGTGTTGTGGTTGCGTGCGATGATGAGAAAATCCTTGATATTTGTACCACTCACGGTATCGAAGCACGTCTCACCTCCACGACTCATAAAAGCGGTACTGACCGTATCAACGAATGCGCTCAGATTTTGGATATTCCCGACGATGAGCTCATTATCAATGTCCAAGCCGATGAGCCTTTTATCGAAACAGAAGTATTGACGTTACTTATCGAACGGCTCAATATCCTCAAATCTCAAAATGCCCCTTTTGTGATGGCAAGTTGTTACAATGCGATTAATACTGAATCGGCAAATGATCCCAATATGGTCAAAGTTATCACCGATAATACCCATAATGCCATCTACTTTTCCCGTTCTCCTATCCCTTTCAATCGTAGCGGTGAAGCCTCTTATTTCGGGCATATTGGGATTTATGGATTTACAAAAAAAAGTTTGCATGATTTTTGCGCCTTAGGAGAAGCACCGTTGGAAGATATTGAAAAACTCGAACAGCTCCGCGCACTCTACCATGGGAAAAAGATTTCAATGGTGAAAGTTGCGAGTAGCGGATTTGGGATCGATACCGTAGAAGATTTAGAACGGGCGAAAAAGATTTTCGGGATCTAATTGATCCCTAAAAAGGTAAAAATTCCTTTTTCATTCACTTGCTGTTTGAAATTATTGCTGGCATTTTTAAGCGCTGTTGCACGATCAAGAGAAGAGCTCCCTCGTGACTCGACAATGAAGGTAGAAAGCGTAGAGCCCTCTGTTGATTTTAGCGATACACTCGTTCGTGCATTCACCATATAGGCACCGTAAAGCTGTTTACTTGTTACTTCCGTATCTAAATCCACAACAACAATATTCTTATTATTACGGTTCAAATATCGTGACGTTTTGATTTTTTCTGTAGCCAATGCCTCTTTTAAAACATCCGAACAATAGCGTGAATCATTGTCTGCATTGATATAAAACTCTATTTTGGAACGTACTGCATCCATTGAGTCACGATAATCATTCACGGCTTGTGACATCTTCGTTCGCTCAAAAGGGATATCAAACGTCGTTAAGATAGAGATGATAGTCTTCGCTTTTTCAACATCGGGTTCCATACTTTTAAACGCTTGATACTGCTCTAAAATTGACTTGCCTTGGGGTGCTTGTTGAAGTCCATCCAAATCTTTGACGGTATCCGTAAGCGTTTGCAATTGATCTTTTAAAAACTTCGCCTTGTCCACTTGCACCAGAACTAATGCCTTAGAGTCATTTTGACTTGACGAAACAACCTCAAAATTATTGAATGACATTTTCTTGACTTCACTTTCTTGGTTCACATTGACGTTTTGATTGTATGTTGACAGCATTCCTGTTGACGATTGAGTTACGCTTTTGGACACTTTTGAGCTGATCGTAACGCTCAATTTCGATGCAATATCTGACAAGGCACTGTCTTTCGCCTGACGCAATGAGTTCCCCTCACCCACACCATACCAACTCGTTTCATTATCCGAAGGGGGATTAAAATACCATGATGGCACATTCTCCCCTGCAATCAATCCTATCCCTAATCCGATCAAAACCATTAAACGTTTCATTAGTATCCTTTTAAATGTAGGTGGAACCTTACCACAAATCGCGGTTAAAATAGAAATATTAACTAGTATATTTAAGACTTTATTGGCTAAAATCTTTCGTGATTTTAATAATACTCTTATGTTATAAAATATTATTAACATTTATCACACTATTTTTGTTACAAAGGTATTTCGATATGAGTACGTATTTTCAAAAAGCACTCCCCTATTTAATCACAGGGACAATGGTTCTAGGTCTAAGTGGATGTGGTCCAAAAGTAAAGTTGACTGAATATAAACCAGCGCCTATTGCAAAAGCGGATATTATGCCAACAGCCAGTGAATTGGAACATAAAAAGCCAAAAGTTGTCGTTATGGCGTTACAAAACGGATCAACTGATCTTGTTCGACGTGTTGATGGTGGAAAATCTGTTGCAGACAGTACGGAAGCAATTTTAGTAAATTCCAAACTTGTTGAACTTGTAGATCGCAGCGCAGCAGTAAAACTTCAAAATGAACTCTCTCTTGTTGAATTAAAAGGAGATAGTGGAAAAATGTATCAAGGACCAGAGGTTGCAGAAATTGCAATTGCAGGTGCGTTAAATAGTGGTGGTGTCTCATCAAAATTCACGGCATCAGTAACCACATATGACAAAAAAGGAAGAGCTTATACTTCTCCAGCAACCTGTTCCTATCAAGGAAGTGTAAGCGGTACTATGAAATTATATGAGCTTCCTAGCTTAAAAGTAATTGATTCTTTTTCATTGTCAGGTTCAAACTCTTACAGTGAAGAAGGATATTGTAAATCCAATTTCGATCAGGAAGGGTTAATTTCAAGAGCAGCAGAGAATGCGCCTAATAGTGTTAAAGTAGCTCTTTTGAACCAATTTAGCCCTAAAGGATACATTACAGAACGCCGCAATAATGACGGTAAAACGATCTTTTTAGCACAACTTGGTTCTCAACACGGTGCTGCTTATAATCTCAAAGTTAAACTTTATGCCATGAGAAGCAGTGTTAATCCATTGAATGGGATAATGAGTAATGAAGAAGTTTTCATTGGTGAGGGAAAAATAAGCGACCAAATTACACCCAATACTTCATGGATTCTGATTGAAGACAAAGAAGTAGCCGATCAAATCAAACTCGGTGATTATGTCAAATATGATTATAAAAAAGGGTTTGCTGATCTTTTCATTTAGTAGCGATTACTTGACTAAGTGAATTAGAATATGATCTATGTTAACCTTACGCAAAATACAAACTTAAGAGGAATATTTAATGAATACTAAATTAGCCCTAATGAGCCTAGCAGCCGCTACCCTACTATTAATGAGTGGATGCGCTCAAAAAACAGAATCAGTGGTAGCTCAAGCTCCATCCCAAATTGCTCAAGAGTTTGACGGAGCACCTGCTTGGGTTTTAGAAGCTGGAATTGAAGGCGCTATTTCTGCTGTTGGTTCAGCAAAAATTGGTGGTGCAGGGATGAGTTTTGCAAAAACAGAGGCAACTGGAAACGGACGTGATGACCTTGCACGTCAAATTCAAGTCAATGTTAGCAATATGCTCAAGAACTTCACACAAACAACAGGAGTAGGCGATCAACAAACGGTTGATAAAGTGGTTGCTAATGTTTCCAAGCAATTGGCAAAACAAGATTTGAGCGGTTCAAAAGTTTCTAAACAATGGATCTCTAAATCAGGGACACTTTATGTTCTTGTCGTCATGCAAGACCCTTCTAAAGTAACTGCAGCTGTCAAAGAAACAGTAAAAACAAGTTTCAAAAACGATCAAGCATTGTGGCAACAATTCCAAGCCAAAAAAGCACAAGATGAGCTCGATGCTTCTCTCGACAAACTAGATGAGAAAGCAGCACAATAATTTGGGTATGAAACTCAAATACTTTTCGTATGCACCTATCCTTTTGGGTGCAGTATTACTCACAGGATGTATCCCCTCTTCTACTCCTCCTACTCCAACAGTGACTCACTCTGATAATGCACCATCTTCTCAACCAAAATGGGTTTATGAAACGTCTAAAGATGGAAAGATGGGTGGAGTTGGGATTTCTAAGCCCCATTTTAATGGAAAAACGGCTCAACGAATGTTGGCTATCAGCCGTGCTCTCGATGAGATTGCCAAACAAATGGGGGTTGAGGTCAGTACTATTCAAAAAATATCAACCGTAGGTACATCGCAAGACGCTACTACGAGTTTGGAAAGCTATAGTTTTCAAACGACGAACGGCAAAGTTGTCAGTGCGAAGATTCAGAGTTTTTGGGAAGATAAGACGACAGATGAACTGTATGTTTGGATGGTAGTGGAGTAATATATACCCGTTCGTGGTGAGCTTATCGAACCATGAACACCCTTTGAGGCGCTCAGGGTGAACGGCAAAAATACTTTATTTCTATTTCGTTTCTAAAAACTTCGCTGCCATATTTTTAAAATTCGGTTGACTCATTCCCGGATTGGCGTAAAAATAGGTTCCGTCCGTTACATAATAGTTTTTATTTTGCATTGCGTAATAATCCCCTTTTCCACTGTACGACACCCCAAGTGACAAATGCCCTGGATAACGTAATCCGACGGTATCCAATCCTAACGCCTCTTGATACAACCGTGACAATAAAATCGCTCTATCTTCACAATCAGAATACGGCAATAAAATCGTTTGCTCGACAAACATCGGGCGCTCGTATCCATACGCATCAAAATCCGTTTTGTAGGTAAAGGCTTGCTGGGCGAAACGGAGAATAAAGGCTATTGATTGCTCTTTCGTAAAATGGTTCTTTTTGCTCTCATTCATGAGATTGGAGGAGAGTTCCCGCACTAGCTTCCTCCCTGAACGTGATTGTAAATAAGCATCATTTTCTACTTGGGGATACATATCCATCAATGCCGTAAGATTCTTATTGAGAGTAACATTCATACTGTATTTTTTAGTCTCAAAATCCCATTTCAAATTGACCGTTTGCCCATCCATGCCAATAAGAGGATCTTTGAGCATACGCATATCCAGCGGCGAACCTTGTCCATCATCGGCACTTTTGTAGAAGCTAATGGATACTTTCGCATCCGCTCTTGGGTGCGCATCGACGCTAAAAAGATAGTATTTCACATCATCACGAGTGAAAAAAGATTTGGAATAAAGGGGCTGTTTCGTTGGAACGAGAAAATAGAGCTTTTTATCTGTCCCCTCTGCTAACAATGTTTTGTACCCTACCCCACGTAAAACGTCGATAATATGAAGTGTCTTCAACTTCTGATCTTTCGCAGAATAGATCGTATTCATCAACGCTTGCGACAATACAACCATATCCCAATCGTTCAATGCGTATTCACTACGAATGGCTTTTAAACGATTGATTAACACTGTATCCTTAGCGTGAATTTCATCCGCCAAATCGGATACCTCTTTGGAAGATTGCAATGTTTTGGTAAAGGCTATTGCATTTTGATCGATAGCGATGGATGATCCGAAAAAGGAGAGCTGCATCGTTTGAACGGTTATCGTCGATGGGGTTTGTGAAATAAGCGGAGGGGGTGGCAGTAATAGTTTAGTGACATCAATCTTATCCAAATTAACCGTCTTTATTTGAGACCCGCTAGGTGTCCCTTGCGGTAATGTATTTTGCGGTTTATCCACAATTTTCACTTCAGGAATGATGGGCTTCACTTCGGGAATGACTACTTTGATGATAGGAGGAGTCACTACTGGACTGGGTACTATCACGATAGGCTTGGCTATTATAGGTGGTACTACTTTGGTGACAACGGGCGGTGGGGGTAGAATATTTATTTTCTGATAGGGATTGATTTTGTTGGGGATACCGTCACTTGTTTGCACAAATCCTTGATACGCCTTCATCTCTTTTTGGTAGTACGTATTATATTCCTCCGTGATACTTTGTTGATATGCCTCATAACTATCATCCGCAAAACAACTCAAAGTAGCCAATAAAATCAATGTCTCTTTTTTCATACTATTTTCCCTCCATATCGTGATCAAGCTCATCCATACCTTGGTTGAATCGAAACGTACTCAACGACGTTCTTATTTTTTCCAATCGCTCTTTTTGATACGCAATAATCGCCGTTTTGGGAATCATCCCCCCTGCAAACGTTTGAGCAGGTCGTGCATTGGTCAAAAAGCCTTTCTCTTCCTCTTGGAAATGTTCGATTTTTTCAAACTGCATCGCTTTGTTGACGAATACCTTTAACTCTGTATCGTTTTTATAGGCATTCACCAGTGCTTGTTCTTTTGGCTCTTTGATGTTACGAAAGTTATCATAGATAATAATCTCATTCAAATCATTCAGACGATACACCATCGCTGTTTTACAATTCTCACGTGCACTCTCCACCGACTCCATATCCCCACGGGCGTATCCATAGGCATAAAGATTGTCATGGTCAAGATTTTTCCCATACCAACTCGGTGCCCCCTCAATCTCAATACTTTTATAACTGTCCATCGTAGCTGAAAACAAATACCCCGTCAATGTCGTGATAAGCTTTAAAATAATCGCTTCTAACATCCTATACCCCTTTTATTTTAGAATTTTGTGGAAATTTTTGTGGCACTCGTGGTGATAAGCGTTGTTGCAAACGAGTTGTTTTTCATGAGAAATAGCAGTTGATCTACCGCATACGCTCGATCCCTTTTTTCTGCTAACTCCCCCATTGGCGTGAATTTCGATAACTCTAGCGGTTGCGCGGATACAACTGCAACACACAAATCCAACGCATCTTTCGCAGGTGTATTCAACCCACCCACCAATTCAAGATCGGGACGTAGATCATTGGGATACAAAAGTTTTTTCTTCGCGTGCCGTGTGAGATCAATATTTTTTTCCATTACAACGACTTTACCATCATCATAGACATCAAATAGCGATAAATATCCTGATAATGGTAGAGTATCCAAGATCAACGTATAGACTTCATCGACATTGACTCGTACAGGGGTGGAACTTAGCCGTAATGAGCCGCTAGAAGTTTCGATCATCATGCCTTCAAAATCAGACTCGTTTAGAACAACACGATGTGCAGCACGCCCTAAATACCATCCGTTTTGATCCCGTGTAATCTCTATGGAGGTCGAACAATTGAGTTCTGTGGCGAGATTTTTGAGGATGGGCGTTTGTGAGAGATAGGGATTTGACTCACCACACAGTGATTGCCCCCCTAGCTTGGCAAGTTTGATAAAGAGAGGGCGGTTGTCATACTGTAACGCTACATAAGAACGCCCATCCTTTTGATCATGTTGGAGCATCACCACATCACTAAGGGTAAGATTGCTCGTTTCACGGACACTCTGACTTGCGTTATGATCGAGTGTCGTATTATTCACTGATGTTTGGGTTATAGAGGTTGAATCAATATGGGAGCGGATGGTTTTGGCAATATCACTTTTGGCATTCATCTTTGCCTCATCGAGAGAAATTCCCTCACCATAGCCGATAATCTCATACACCGCACTACTAGGCACGTTTCCAAACCATGCGGGAGCGTCTGCCAATAGTTGAGTTAAGAGACTTATAATAAGAAGCACTGTTTTTATCAATTTGAGTACCTTTTTAGTATTTCATCAACACTTTCTTGTAAGCTTGGTAAACCATATCGGATTACATTTTCTATAATAGACAAATCCACACCATCATAATCATGAGCTATAAAATTTCGTACATCATAAACACCTTTTAAATCCTGTTTTGAAAATACTTCTAGTATTTCAAAAGCACTTTCATCTTTGAGTTTATTTATTTGTTCTGCAATTGAAATCAAGTGCATCAATATGGCTGGTCTTGATTTTGTTTCATCTTGCAAGGCTATTGAAATCTTGCCATCATAGTCACTCAAAATACTACCAATAAGCTTTAATTTTTTATCTATATTTTTGATTCTATTCATTGGCTCAAACATAAATCATCTCTCTTTTAATCGCTTCCACTAAATGAATATTTGAGTTCTCAAGCGATACAAAATCAACTTTTCTATGGAACTTTCTCGCTAATTCATCTTTTATATCTGCTATTTTTGAAACAGCCGCAAACCCTCTGTATTTTTCAAAAAAAAGATTCTTGTCAAGAGTATAGGCTATATCAATATCGCTTGTGTCCGTTTGGGTTTGTTTGCTAAAACTACCAAAAATACCGATTATATTTACACCTTCGTTTGAATATCTATGTTTCGATTCTTTCAGTAAATTTGTAATTTCACTTGAATTCATACTTTTCCTTTCTTATTCGCAAATAAAATCTTCATCATCGCAACCCTATCCCACGATTCCCCTCGATCTGAGGTTCTTGGCGTTTAATATCACCCATCTTCAAGCTCTCCTCTTTGACGTTGGCATATACTTCGGCTGAGAGGGTATCGAGATCTAAATTTTCTTTGGTTGCCAATGCTTTTACGAGGTAGTAGCTAAAGAGTCTATTTCCTTTTTCAGGAAAAGCATTGGAAAACTGTCCGTTGGTTCCTGCGGTGAAGACTGCCATTTTAGTCGTATCAAACTCTACTTGTTTGGATTTGAAATGACCTGCGGCTGATCCTTTGATATTGGAAACCCCATCGGTACGTCCTGAGTAACAGCTATCGACAAAAGCAATAATACGAGAGGCACTACTATCGGAGAGTTTTTTATAGATGGAGCGTGCCATTAGTTCTTTTTCTCTTACAACATAATCAGCAATAACATCTTTTGGGAGGATATACGGTTCACCTTGTACAGGGTCAGGGATACCGTGACCACTGTAATAGAAATAGATGAAATCACCCTCTTTGACATTGGAGAGCATTCTCTCTAATCCCCCTTTGATTCCTCCTGTCGTTGCTTTCTCATTGAGCAGTGAATAGGTATGTCGTTCATCTATCCCCAACCGTTTTTGCATGACAGAGATAAACGAGTTGGCGGAGTTGGTGGCATAGATGACAGGATCGGCTTCATCGTATTTTTCTACCGCAATTGCAAAGAGCCATTTTTTGGGGTCGATGGGAGCTTGCTTGAGTGATTTAACCAGAGGGGCTAAATCATCATTGTATTTCAGCCCTTTGGCACTAGCGGAATCGCTGTAGCCCAATGCGGAGACTTGGTATTTGTCTACAAGGTTGGGGTTTTGGAGTTCGTTGAAGGCTACTTTTTTGTTTTCTAGGGTTACGGCTACACGTTGCGGTTTGTATTCTGTTTCACTGAGGGTGGCTTGATATTGTTTTGAACCATTCGCTATTTTTATGGACTCAAAAACAAAAGTGTCATTTTTAACATTAACTTCAACCATTGATTTATATTCAGTTAATCTCCTTGAGAGTTCTCTTGCTTCATTACGATCTTTGATGGTAATAGCAATTTTTTTCTTCCATTCCGCATTACTCATTGAAATGCTTACAAACATTGTATCTGTTTCAGGGTCATATACTGAATTTGTAATGATTGGCACTCCCATCACTTCGCTAAAAGCTTGGAGCAAAAATTCTTTCTTTTTTGCTTCAGCATTAGCTTGTAACTTTTCCAATTCACGGTTACGTACTTCAACTTTTATTCTGTACCCTTCTTGAAGATTAGCTATCTCGGTTTCACGGGTGGACGTTTCATTTTTTACGCGAAGTGCAAATTCGGCTTTACTTTCAAAATCATCTTTTACGAGATTGAGAGGTGCAGGAAGTGTTGGCATAGGGACAATTGGGATGGAAAGATAAGTATTAAGTTTTTTTTGGGTTATTTTTTGGATATCGACGAAAGGAGTTTTAGAAAGTTCTCTATTGTCACGAACACAACGCACATAATAATTACTGTCCTTAGTATTTGTAGAATCATACCCGTCATAGAAATAGACATACCATCCACTATTATAATCAACATCATTAGATGACCAATAGCCTTCATCCTCCGTATTTCTTAAATATTGTTTCTTAAGATAGAGAGTTTTGAGAGTTTCAATATTTGGAAGTTTCCAATTATTGTATCCTCCGAAAGAAAGATTTTTACAATAATCCATTGCACCGTTCCAGCTTCTTTTCACTGTTTTGGCATCGCTGTTATCTTGCCATATTAGTTTCGTATCAGTATCGAGGACGACTTCTTTATCATTGAGATGCACCATCTCAGCATTGGCAAAAGCTGTGATGAGAGTTAGGGCTAGGAGGGCTTTTTTCATAAAGGGGTGCCTTTTTTTTGAGACTGGATTAGATAAACTTTTACTTATTTTACTCGTTTGATTTGAGCGATACTTTATCATAATATTACCCATTAAGAGAAAAAAGCTAGGAAGCAATTCAAAAAAATGATATTATTATGATAAAAAAATTATATTCCAGCATGAAACAACCGTGGGATATACGTAATTTTAAGCCACATTTTTGACGGAGATGATATAATCTGTTATAGAGTATTTATAATAGTAGTAGATAAGGTAAAGAGTATGAATACAAAAGAGACTCTAATTATTATGCATCTTAAAAAAACTCTATTGTCCACAGGTACTTTTGAAAAAAAGTTTACTATTATTTACGAAGTTACTAGCGTATTGATGAAACATATTTTTTTCACAAAGAAGGAAAGACTCCCAAAATCTCTTTTATACGCCTGTGTAGTTCATATTATAGGCGTGATGCGGATGTCAAATAGTGCCATGCGTCCTCTTTTACTTATGATGAGAAAAGAATATACGATACATAGCCACTCGGTTAATGTGGCATTTATGGCTTCCTTAATGGGGAAAGAGATGGACTATGCGCATGAACAATTGATTGAACTGACATATGCGGCTTTATTGCATGATATTGGAACTATTCGCTTGGAGAACAGCCTTCTGGAAAAAACTAGCAGTTTAAGTCATGATGAGTTTGAATTGATAAAATATCATACGGAATATGGCTATTCCATTTTAAAACAAAACGGTATTCGGAATTTCACTATTTTAAGTGCTGTCCTTTTGCATCATGAAAAACTTGACGGATCAGGCTATCCAAAAGGGTTTTATGGCAATAAGATACCAAGCCTTGCTCAGATTATAGGAGTAATTGACATCTTCAATGCGTTAGTATCCAAGCGCACATTTCGGGAGAGTTATACAAGCTATGATGCTCTTATGATTATGAAGCATGAGATGGATCATCAAATTGATCATCGCATAGTTGATCTTTTGATTACGATGCTAGCTTGCTGTAAACAAGCGCATACTCAAGTAATTTAGAAAGGTATAAATTAAGCCCTCTTTGATGCTTGAAAATCTGAATATAGAAAATTAAAATTCCACCTTATTTCTACCACTTTCCGAATCTTTTATTTGCGCTAAAAAAGCTAGGAATCAATTCAAAAAAATGATATTATTGTGATAATTATACTTCAAGGAGCAGGGGATGTTGAAATCATTTATTCTAATATGTGTAGCAGTGGTAGCTTTGTGGGGTGGAACGATTCAAAATGACGATCAGTTTAAAGTGGCAGTTTCGTCGATGGGCTCAGATAATAAGCTGGTGCTGATGATCTATACAACCGACGATTGTCCCGAATGTGCCTATATGAAGCAAAAAGTGTTTCATGATAAAGCGGTGGAACCGTATTTAAGCCATAATTTCGTGGTGATTGAAAAAAATGTTCATAAAAGTAAACTTCCTGATGGGTACGATTTTTTCGGGATTCCGACGATGTTTTTTATTGATAAAACGGGAAATAAAAAAGAGACGCTTGTTGGAAGTAAACGTTCTCAACCATTTTTGGCTGAACTTCGTCGTATTCGAGGGATGAAATGAGAGGATTCCTTTTGTCCCTTTTAGTGGGTGTTTCGCTGAGTGCGTACAATACAGATGATCTTAAAAAAGCGATGGAGGATAAGGAGTGTATCGGGTGTGATCTTCGGGGGGCTAACCTTAGTAAAATGGATTTTAGCGGTGGCGATTTTCACGGGAGTGATCTTAGTGGTGCCTCTTTACAGGAGAGTCTCTTTGAGATGGTCGATTTTAACGACTGCAATCTCAGCGGTGCGAACGCTCAAAAAGCCCTTTTTTGGAAAGGGACGATGAAACGCTCCGATCTGACCCATATCCATGCACGAGGGGCAAACTTCAAGGGGGCGCATTTGGAACAGAGCAATTTGAGTTTTGCGGATCTTCGTGAGACGAAGAGCTGGAAAGCTAATTTTACCGATGCACTTTTATTTAAAACCGATTTTACCAATGCGGAGCTTGGGGATTCACAATTTATCCGCAACGATCTACGGACAGTCAAATTCAAAAAAAGTTTGTTGTGGCAAACCCATTTTAAAGATGTTGTCATGACAAAAAAAGAATGCGCTCATGCCAAAAAAGAAGAGGCGCTTTTAGACTCAAATGTGATATGTCGTTAAGAGACCAGCAATAGTATGAATATTTGGCAATTTGATTTTCCATGGGTGTGGCTGATAGCTTTGCCGATCTTGTTCTGTCTGTACCGTTGCAAAATGGTTGCACGAGTACGAACATTTCCCCATTTGCACTTTTTTGGTAGTGTGGGTAAGTGGCGCAATAGTGAGTGGCTTTTAAAAGTTTTTGCCATACTCTTGATGGTGGGTGCGCTGGCTGCTCCTGTTGTTGTCGATTATGCCGATCCTCGTAACCGAAATGGGATTGATATTGTCCTCTCGATGGATGGGAGTGGGTCGATGAATGCGTCGGGATTTGATGTGAAGAATGAACGTCTTAGCCGTTTTGAGATTGTTCAGAAAATTGCCAGTGATTTTATTCTCGATCGGCGTGAAGATAATGTTGGAGTGGTGTTGTTCGGAGATTTTGCTTTTATCGCAACCCCTGTGACGTATGAAAAAGAGATTATTGCTCAGATGATTGGGTATCTAAGCTATGGTATGGTGGGACAAAATACCGCTATTGGAGAGGGGATAGCCCAAGGGGTACGTGCCCTTCGCGATTCAAAAGCCAAAAGCAAAGTAATTATTCTCCTCACCGACGGGGAACATAACAGTGGATCTATCTCTCCCAAAGAGGCGGTCAAAAAAGTGCAACAAAACGGCATTAAACTCTATACGATTGGGATAGGAAAAAAAGGGGAGTTTGATAACGCTCTTCTTGAGCAACTGGCGCACGATGGGGGCGGAAAGTTTTTTACCGCTACCAATGCGACTGAACTTCAAGCGGTCTATGATGAAATTGATACCTTAGAACGTTCTTCTATCAAAAGCGAAAAACAGACGTTTAAAGAGCACTATTATCAGTGGTTGATTGCAGGGGCGTTGGGAATAGTAATGCTATTGATGTGGAAACGGAGGATGGTATGACGTTGCATAATCCCCTTTGGTTGATTCTTCTGGTCATCATTCCCCTCTATAGTATCGTAGCCAAGCGTCAATCGTGGCGAATGGACGTTTCTCAAAAATGGCTAATCCTCTCTATCGTATTTATCATCGTAGCCCTTGCCCGCCCTATCATCCCTCAAAAACCGACAGCCGTTGAAGAAGTAGGGCAAGACGTGATACTAGCTCTTGATCTCTCCTACTCGATGCGAGGGACGGACGTAGCTCCCAGTCGGTTGGAAGCAGCGAAAAAGATTTTAATTCAGACGGTACGAAGTCATCCTCATGATCGCTTTGGGGTGATCGGGTTTACGACGAGTGCCATTGTTCTCTCACCCCTCACGAAAGATACCCAACTTTTGGAACATCTTTTCGGGGCATTGGATGAGACGCAGATTATTACCAAAGCGACAAGCGTGATGGGTGCATTGGAACTCTCTCGTAAAATGTCACAAGCACACCATCCTTTGTTAATTCTCCTCACCGATGGAGGGGATGAAGTTTCGTATACCAAAGAGGCTCAATTTGCTATCGATAATAATCTACGGGTGAATATCGTAATGTTGGCGTCACGCAATGGAAGCACGTTACCCGCACAAGAAGGGAATAGTCTCAAAGATGAGAATGGGCATATCGTCGTGAGTGCGCGCAATGATGCCATCAATGAAATAGCCAAGGCGACAGAGGGGAAAGTCGTTGAGGATGTGGGGGGATTACGGGATATTATCAATAAATCGCGTATTGATGATTTTGCAGGAAATACCAGTGTGAGTGACAATAAAGAGCTTTTTGTTTACCCATTGAGTATGGCGTTAATCGCATTTGTGTTGGCAATGACGACGTTAGGAGAGTCGATTTCTCGAAAAATTGTGGTTGTTTTAGCCTTTATCGGACTTTCGGCGAATGCGGGGGTATTGGATTTTACCTATTTGTATTGGGCATCGAAGCATTATCACCAAAAGAACTATGAAGAGTCAGCGAACTGGTATGGACGTGTAGAGAGTACAGAAGCGCACTATAATAGGGGAAATGCCCTTTATAAAGAGGGAAAGTATCAAGATGCGCTGACGCAATACCAACAGAGTAAATCCAATAACCCTCTCTTTAAATCGCAACTTTATTATAATATGGGCAATTGCTTCGTCCGTTTAGGTGAGTTTGAAAACGGTCGTAATGCGTTTTTGAAATCATTGACACTTCACTATACGAAAGAGGCGGATGAGAATCTCCGATTCATTGCCGAGGTGAAAGAGAAAAAATCATTGAATGTGCGCAAAGAGAAAAAAGATCAATTCTCCAAAGATGAAAATGCCCCAACAGGTGAGAAAAAAGAGTCGAAGCAAGGAGGTGGCAGTAATATGAAAAGCGATATGGCTTCAGGAGGAGGGGGAGATGAGGGGAAAAAGGTCGAAAGTGATCCGCGCCTTTCGATGTCTCAGGGAAAAGCCAAACTCAGCTCTCGTCAATATGAGCTAATCAATGCGAGGAGTGTCCATGAAACGAAGCCTTGGTAAAATAGTATTTTTATGGTTTATCAATACCACATTGGCGTGGGGAACAATGTATCAATGGAGTGTAGTTGAATCGCCAACATTATTGCATGTCAATCAAAGTGGTATGGTGCGCTATGCGTGTACGTACGATGGGAGTGCTTCGGAGTATTCGATTAAGATGCAGTTTGTGGAGAATAGCAACTACACTGCGTCGATTCTTTCTCAAGAGGATAAAATCATTCATGGAAAGCGGATGCAAACCGTTAATGTCCTTATTACCCCAAAAGTAGCAGGAGATTTTGACCTCAAGGCAAATGCTATCGTCAGTTTCACCTCTTTGGGTGCTATTGAGAATACGGTGTTGGGGCGTGATAATGTTGGGAAAAATGATGTTGTCGAAACTAAAGTTGCTTTACCTAGTGTGAAAATACATGCGGATGAAAACAGCATGGCATTGACGGGAAAGATGAGCCTTGAAGCGCACGTCGATCAAGCAAGTATTCGGGGATATGAGCCAATTCATCTTACGATCAGGGTTAAGGGCTCTGGAAATTTGGATCAATTTATCCCGTATGAACTGAACATCAGCGGTGTAAAAGTTTTCGCCCAATTGCCTCAAAAGTCGATTTCTCCCTCTTCTGTAGGGTATGAGGGGGAAATTGTCCAAGAGTTCGCCCTTGTCGCACAGGAGTCGTATACGATCCCTTCTTTTTCGTTGAGCTTTTTCGATACGGACAAAAAACAGGTTGTGACACTCCAAACCAAACCAATTGGCATTGAAGTGGGGGAGGGGTATTCGCCATCATCACTTCTTGATACGCCAAAAGTGGGTGATACTACTGCCTTAAAACAGTATGGAATGTATACGGCTTTGGTCGTTTTTGGGATTCTTTTGGGAGAGGGAATCCGACGACTTTGGAAACATCGACCACGACGAAAGAGAAAGCAGTTCTGGGACAGTGCGAAGAGTACGAAAGAGTTGATTTTGCTGTTGGCTCTTTCGGGGGATAAACGTTTTGATGAGGTGATAAGAGGATTGGAAGAGGGGACGATGAGTTTAGGGGAAGGGAAGAGGAGGTTAGAAGAAGTATAATTCGTATTTAAGATTTAAAGGCATAATATGAAAAATATATTTCTTATTTTAGGATAGATTTTGACTTTAGAAGAATTGGGTAAAGAAATAAAGCTTCTACGCAAACAAAAGAAGTGGTCACAAAGTGATTTAGAAGCGTATTCAGGTATCACAAAACGCACCCTTTCTAAAATGGAGAATGGCTTTATGGATGAGGTGGGTATCAAAAAAGTAGAAACTATTTTGAATCTGCTTGGAGCTGAATTTACCATCCGTCCTAAAGGTCGCCCAAAAACGTTAGATGAGTTACAAAATGGGAGATAAACTCAAAGTCTATACCAACAAAACACTCAGTGGTGAACTCTCCAAAGAAGAGGATAAATATATTTTTAATTATTTGAGCGATTCAAAAGATGTAGATAGTAATGGAACTGAATTCTGGTATGCAAGAGCACTGGCAAAGGTACTTGAATATAGTGATTTTAGAAACTTTATAAAGGTAATAGACAAAGCAAAAGAAGCGTGTGTAAATAGCGGTTTTGAAGTAGCAGATCACATCGTTGAAGTCAACGAGGAGATAGAACACGGAAAAGGTGCAAAAAACAGTTATCCATCTTTTGCACTCTCACGGTATGCTTGTTACCTAATCGTACAAAATGCAGATCCGAGTAAAAGAGTTGTTGCCAATGGACAAACTTATTTTGCACTTCAAACAAGAAGAGTAGAACTCCAAGACGATGAAAAGTTTGCACAGTTAAAAGAGGAAGAAAAAAGGTTATTTTTACGAAATGAGCTAAAAGAACATAACAAACAGCTAGTAGAAGCAGCTTACAATGCAGGAGTAGAGTCAAATCTTGATTTTGCAATATTTCAGAATCATGGGTATAAAGGTTTGTACGGCGGACTTGATGCCAAAGATATTCATGCGAAAAAAGGGCTAAAAAAATCTCAAAAGATTTTAGACCACATGGGGAGCACGGAACTAGCTGCCAATCTCTTTCGCGCTACACAAGCAGAGGAAAAACTCAAACGAGACAATATCAAAGGTAAAGATAAAGCCAACCAAACACACCATGAAGTGGGACAAAAAATCAGACAAACCATCAAAGAATTAGGTGGAGAGATGCCTGAAAATTTGCCAAGCTCGCAAAAGAGTGTAAAGAGCATAGAAAAAGAGCAGACAAAAATAGAGAAGAGATGAGCGAATTGTTGCCGAAATAGATTCAATCACTTTTTTTAAAGTAAAATTAAAGTCAAACAAGAGGTAAAACAATGATACAAACAATTAACGCAATACGTACCGAAATCGCCAAAGTCGTTGTCGGGCAAGAAAAAATGATCGATGGGTTATTGATCGGGTTATTGTGTGACGGTCATATTTTGATCGAGGGGATTCCGGGATTGGCGAAAACGACGACGGTAAAAGCTCTCTCGCAAACGTTGGGATTAGGATTTAAGCGGGTGCAGTTTACCCCTGATTTGTTGCCGAGCGATATTTTGGGCTCAGAGGTGTATGATCCAAAAAATAATGGATTTAAGATCAAAAAAGGGCCGATTTTTACGAATTTGCTTCTCGCCGATGAAATCAACCGTGCCCCTGCAAAAGTACAATCGGCGTTGTTGGAAGTAATGCAAGAGCATCAAGTGACACTGGGGGATGAGAGCTTTAAACTCCAGCGTCCTTTTCTCGTACTGGCGACCCAAAATCCGATCGAAAATGAGGGGGTTTATCCTCTTCCTGAAGCGCAACTGGATCGTTTTATGATGAAACTTCGAGTTGGGTATAACACGACGGAAGAGGAGCTGACGATTGCCCGTCGTATCGCGTCTGCCACGTCTGAGGAGATACACGCCGTTATTGATAGGGAGATGTTGGAAAAACTCAAAGAGAGGGTGATGGCGATTCATATTGATGAAGAGGTAGAGCGGTACATTATCGCACTGGTGCAAGCAACGCGTAATCCCCAGCAGGTTGGACTGGGTGAGATACAAAAATACATCCAATTCGGTGCAAGCCCCCGTGTAAGTATTGATCTTTTCAAAGCGTGCAAAGCGGTGGCATTTTTACGTGGGCGTGAGTTCGTCACCCCAAGCGATATACAAAGTATCCTCAAAGATAGTATGCGTCACCGTATTGTTTTAAGCTATGAAGCTGAAGCAGAGAATATTGATGTGGATACCCTCATTGAGCAGATAGTCAAAGCGGTGCCGGTACCGTAATATGAAAACCTCCCGTGAAATTCTCATCCGTGCCCGTCGTCAAATCGTAGGAGATCGTATTGGTAACAATCCTTCGATGTTTCGGGGGCAGGGGTATGATTTTATTGAACTTCGTGAATATATCAGCGGCGATGATACGCGCCATATCGACTGGAATATCACGGCAAAAATGCAACGCCCGTATGTCAAAGTGTTTCGAGAAGAGCGGGAACTCTCCATCGTCACGGTGGCGATGTTGGGAGGAGCCCTTCATTTCGGACAAGATCGGTTTAAAATCGAGAGCGTGGCGGAGACGGTAGCGTTGGTCGGGTATTCGGCGATTGGAAATGGAGATTTGTTCTCCCATTATAATTTTTCGGAAACGATGGTCGATGAGGTGCGCGGATCGAAAAAACGGTTTGCGGTGGCGGTGAGTGTGGAGAGTGTACTGCGTGCAGAGCTTATAGGGCATAAAGCCGATTATAATGCGATGGCGGCGACACTTGCAAAGCGATTAAAACGCAAATCACTGATTGTCCTTATCGGCGATTTTTTCGAGAGTCCTAATATGCGGTTATTGGCAAAAAAACACGAAGTGGTGGCGATTGTGGTGCGAGATCGGTTGGAAGAGAACCCTGAAGCGATGGGATTTAGTGCGTTAAGTGATCCTGAGAGCGGTGCGATACTGGAGGGGGATTTTAACGCTAAAAGTGTGAAACGATATGCCCAAAAAGTACGGGAGCATGATGTGGCGTTGTTTGATAGTTTTCGTACCTCTGGGATTCGAGCCGTTAAACTCTACACCGATGCAAATTCTTCGGTTGTATTACGACGATTATTTGAGGGACGTGTATGAGTCAATCGGTTGATATTCCACTGCATGATATTATGCCTCTTGTAGAGGTTCCGGATACCTCCATCTACTGGTTTAGTGCGCTGGTGATTGGTGGTTTAATTGTTGTAGCGCTTATTGTCTTCGCATGGTTAAAATACAAACGGGGTCGAAAAATCAATGAACGACACCTTCATTATGAAGCATTGAAAAATATTGATCTAAAAAATCCAAAAGCCAGTGCGTATACCATCAGCCGTGAGGGATATTTTTTTGCTCATGATAATGAGCGGACGTTAGGGACGTACCAAAATCTTTTTACACGTTTAGAACCCTATAAATACGCCCCTAGCGTTGCGAAGATTGATGAGGAGACGCTGGGATATTATCATTTGTATCTTGAGATGATTGATGTTTGAGGGGATTTACTTCGAATTTCCGAAACTTAGCTTTTTAGTATTCGTTTTTTTAGCCTGCGAAAATTTGTGCCCTCTTCGAATACCCATGCTCTATTTTCCCCATATTGAACGTTTCACGGGAGTGGGGGTCAAATCACCTGCGTGGATGTGGATCTCCAAGTGGCTGATGATTTCTTTTTTGATTGTTGCGATGATGTCCCCCGTTCGGGACATTCCGCAAACGCCATTGTTTGAAGGGTACTCTATTTTGATCGTGGTGGATAGGGTAGATGATGAGGTACGGAATAAAATAAAGAGCTTCATCGAACTACGTATACATGATAAAATCGCCCTCTACCTCCCTGAGAATATTAAAATCCCCCTTACTAATGATCATAATGCACTATTGAGTATGGTAGATCAATTGCCCGATACTTACAACTCCCCAAGCATTGATTACACCATCAAACGTTTTTTAACGAGCGAAAAATATCCGTGGATCGTTATTTTCTCCCCTCGTCCAAAAGCGTTCGTCCACTCTCTCCCTCCCCAAATTGAAAGATCAATCGTCCCTCAAAAAGGGTGGGAAAAATGGATGGCAAGTGAGGATGAAAACCATAAACCGCTCCCCATTCGATTACCTCCTCCCGAGATAGAGTATTTTTATTTTATCCCCCTCTTTTTAGCCTTTTTATCAATGATGGTCTATCTTTATGGGCGCAATCAAAAAGGGGTGGTATGAGTTTCGTCCATCCCGAATTTTTCCTTTGGATGACTCCATTCGTCCTACTCCTTTTTTATTTTTGGCTGACCCAAAAAATGCAAGAGGAACACGTTTTTACCCAAGAAGCACTGGAAAAACTCCGTGTTGAGAATCAGACAATGGGGCTCAAAGGGCGAAATCTTCTCTTTTTAACCGCGTCACTTCTCATTATTACGGCACTGGCACAACCTGTTATGCGAGGGGAACGTCTCCCCGATTCTCCCAAAACGCTGATGATTGCCTTGGATATTTCAAAACACTCTTTGGGTGAATTTAAGGCGATGAAGCAGAATTCAATACGGCTTATCAATAGTACAGAAGGGGAAGTGGAACTCATCGCTTTCAACGAAAAGGTGTACCGTATCGCTCCACGAAGTGAAGATAAAATAATACTCAAAGAACTGATTACCAATCTCTCCCCCAGTGTGATGAATTCGTCAATCGCAGATGAAAAGAGTATGCGCAAGCGATGTACCTCTTCGGTGATTCTTGTTGTTTCAGGAGAGAAGATTACGCGTGACAGCGTGAATGAGAAGAGTGAGAAATGGGAGAAAATTCCGCTGTTTTATGCCCCTTTAGGATTAGCGATATTGTTGATTGCCCTTGCCCTCTCCTCTATGTCTAAACGTCAAAGTGTTTCACTAGCAATGTTAGCTCTACTTTTCGTAGGAGAGAAGAATTTGAATGCAGGGGTATTGGATTTTAGAATTCTAAATAATGCGTATAAAGCATACGAGGCAAAAGAGTACGCTAAAAGTGCAAAGTTCTTCCAAGAGTATCAACACCTTCATGATAGCCCCCAAGTGCGTTACAACTATGCTAATGCTCTTTTTAAAGCAGGTGATTATGAAAAAGCTCAGTATTGGTATGAACGTGTTAATGCAACCGATGAAAAATTAGTGAAGTGGGTAGCGTTTAATCGAAAAAAACTGCCCATAAAAGAGACAGTAACATCTCAAAAATTAGCGGATCAGCACGTCAGGATTAGGGTAAAGCGAGCGGATACAAGAGTCAATAAGAGTATTCAAGCAGGGGAAAGTACTGTACTGTTTGCGTATTAAGTAAAAATCTCCGAAAGCTTATTCGCATCTTTCATCTCTTTGTGTAATCGAGTGTAATCTTTTTCGTTTAACGCTTTTTTAAAAGTAGCCAGTTCCTCTTCAAACAGTTCTATCGCCTGAAGAACATTATCACGGTTTTGTCGGAAAATATCTTCCCACATCGAGGGGGAACTTTTGGCAAGACGGCTCATAGAACGAAATCCCCCAGCGGCTAAGGTGAGGATATTTTCTTTTTCTTCTTGTGCTAGTACTGTATTAGCAAGGGCGTACGAGATAATATGGGGCATATGACTGATAAATGCTGCGTGGCGGTCGTGCTGTTGCGCACCCATCGTCTGTATTTGCATCCCGATGGCGCGAAAAAGTTTGAGGGCAATGGTACGCTGCTCCTCTCCGCTGTGTTCCAGATCACAGAGGACAACAACTTTATCACTATAAAGACCCTCTATCGCCGCATTTGGGCCAAAATGCTCTGTACCCGTCATTGGGTGAGCAGCAACAAAATTTTGACGAAGACAGGGGGGGACAGCATCAACGATAAGCGCTTTGGTACTTCCTAAATCGATGAGAGTTTTGCCACTTCCTGCCAAATCGACGGAATCATTCAAAAGGGCAATCACCCCATCGACAGGGACAGCGAAAAAGAGGACATCACACCGTTCTTTGAGGATTTCAAAAGGGACAATAGCGTGTACAAGACCTAGCTCTAGCGCAATTTTCTGATGCTGAATATTATGATCGCTACCGACGACAGAGGTGACAAATGGGAGCTTCTTGAGCGAGAGCGCCATTGAGCCTCCCATAAGTCCTAGTCCGACGATTCCAATTTGCATACCCACACCCCTAAATTACTTATTGAGTCGTATTCTAGCAGATTTACAGGAATATTAACCATTACAGTGGTAAAATAAGAGCTAATTTAACGCAATGGACTCTCTTTTGAAAAAAACTACCCTCTCTTTATTGCTCTCTTCCCTCGTCCTTAGTGCCTCATCCGTGAGAGTTGAGTCGATTCACTATGAGGGGATGGTTCATATATCCGAAGCGGTCGCCAAGCAGCTCAATGAAGTAAAAGTTGGTGAACCTCTTGATCTGGCAGTGGTAGATAAAACAGTTAAAGCATTTTTTGATCAGGGATATTTCGATGATGTATGGGCAGAGGAAGATGCAGGTATTGTCACCTTTCATTTCAAAGAAAAACCTATTATCTCTAAAATAGAGCTCAAGGGATACAAAGATAATGATGAAGAGGCGAAGAAAAAGCTTCTTCAAATCGAAAAAGGGTCGTTGTATGATCCAAGGCGTATTGAGAGTGCCCGCAAGCGAATCGTTGATACATTAAGTCAAGATGGCAAAATTGATTCGGTTGTTGAAGTTGAGACGGAAAAACTTGATAATGGCAGTATAAAAGTGAAATTTATTGCCAATGAGGGTGAAGAAATTATTATTAAAGAGGTCAAGTATAACGGTGTTTTGGGTGTTAATCCTGATGCGTTTGATGCGACGATAGCAAACAAAGAAGAAGATTCGATAGGGTGGTTTTGGGGTCGTAACAATGGTAAGATGAAATTGACCGAGTTGCAATATGATCCGATGCGTATTCGTGACTATTATATGCAAAACGGCTACTTGGATGCCAAAGTGGACAATCCTTTTGTAGCGGTCGATTTTAATCATTATCAGGCCTCTATGAGCTACAACATTTTTGAGGGGGATATTTTCCGCGTCAGTGACATTCTTCTTTTCCAAGATACAGAAGTGATTGACGATAAAGAGCTGCTCAAAGTTATTGCCTTGGAAAAAAATAAACCGTTCAATATAAAAACATTCCGAGATGATGCAGAGCGGATCAAAACCAAAATCGCTGACTTGGGATACGCATACGTCCAAGTTCAGCCCGATTTACGAAAAGACAAAGAGACCAAGACGGTAGAAGTTGTTTATCGGATTATTCCGGGAAAAAAAGTTCGAATTCACAATGTTATCGTTTCAGGGAATAACCGCACTTTGGATCGTGTTGTTCGACGGGAACTATTTCTTGCTCCGGGAGATTTATACAGCTTGAGTAATCTCAAAGATTCACGTAACGCATTGGGACGAACGGGATATTTTGAGAGTACCACCATCGAAGAAAAACGTATTGATGATGAGTCAATGGATCTGATTGTTCAGACAAAAGAAGCAGCAACAGGGAATATTCAGCTAGGGGGTGGATACGGAAGTTTCGGTGGTATTATGCTTAGTGTTGCGGTGAACGATCGTAATATCTTTGGTTCAGGGATCAACACAGGGATTCATTTAGAACGCTCCGTTCGGACAAAAAACTACTCCTTCAATGTCTCCAATCCACGCCTCAATGACAGTGACTTTAGTGGTAATTTTTCTGTGTTCAACAGTGCGACGATGTACACGAGCTATACCGTCGCATCGACGGGTTTGAGTCTTGGAACGGGGCATCGCTTCAGCCGATACGTCAATGGCTATGTAGGGTACAACTACTCTAAAAATGCGTACAGCAATTTTGATCTTAATACAACGCTAACACTTGATCCTCGTTACTACACCAATTATGATAAAAGTTCAGTCATTGTATCGGCAACATTTGATAATACCGACGATTATTATATCCCGCGTGAGGGGATGAACTTCTCACAGAGTTTTGAAAAAGCAGGGTTGGGTGGAAGTTCCGATTTTTGGAAAAGTCGTAGTACCTTTGGTGCGTATAAAGGACTTCAAAAACTGACCGATATGGATTTGATTGTTCGCTATAAAGCACGCTTTAACTATGCGCAAGATACAGGATACTTGCCGATTGCCGAGAAGTTCTATATGGGGGGAATCGGATCGGTTCGTGGTTTTAGAAGCTATTCCATTTCTCCAGTAGGAGACCCAGCCTATATCAATGGAGTGCTACAGCGTATCGGGGGTTCTCAAACCTTCTCTAACAGCTTTGAGTTAAGTGTTCCGTTGGTTCCTGAAGCGAAAATGAGGGCAACGGCATTTGTCGATTATGGCTGGATTGGTGACTCGTCATTGACTGAAATAGCACGTGGAGGATATGGGATAGGATTGGAGTGGTTCTCTCCTGTTGGACCATTGCAACTTGTTTTTGCTAATCCTATTGGCACTAAACCCGACGATAATATCGCTCACTTTGAATTTACTATCGGGCAGAGATTCTAAAAAGAGTCTCTGATATATTTTTATTAATTGATAAGGGTGACTTTTAACCCCTTCGGCAAAACAATATTTTTAAGCTGTTCACGTGCCAAATAGAGATGCTTCCCTTCGATTACCAATTCTTCTCCATCTTTATAGAGTGTAATTTCCGACGCATTCACCCGTGAGGCTAAAAGAATATGAGAGAGGCGTAAAATAGCACTTAAGGCATCAAGTGTAGCATTGTCAGGCAGAAGTGAACCGTAGCTTCCTTTAGGGATAAGATCGGATGCGCTATTCCCTTTTTTAAACAATAAAAGATGGGAAATTAGAGCTATTTGAGGATGACTTAGAGCATAATCAAGGGCACTCATAGCCAAATAGTGGCTGTGACGTGAATGGGCATAATAGCGCACTCCTACACCAATAGAGAGAAGCTTTGCGGCAATAACCAGTTCAAACTTGTATTTAGAATCAATTTCAAGCGAAGTTTGTAAAAGTTCGAAAAGACGTTTGGATAGATGGGCGCATTGCTGTGCGTGATCGCTGTGGATGGAATAGGTGTCAAGTAAATAACGGACGCTTGGGTTGTAGTTTGAGGGAAACTTATCCCCTGCATTACGGAGAAGATCGCTTAAAAATACCCCTTCACGTACACCCACGCCACTGGAAATAAGTGTTTTGGCTTGGGTATGTTTAAGTATCCGTTCCAGAATCAAAGCTCCCGGTTTGATAGTATCAAAACGGTCAGGCTTGATAAAAAGAGAACGAAGTTTCTTGGGACTAGCATTGAGAATTTGATTGGTAAAGCGCAAAAAAGAACTCTCATCGGTAGTGAAGGCATGCAGCTTTTTGAGGGGATACTCTTCTTTCTTCATAAGTGAGCGAGAAAGAGCACGAAAAGTGCCACCAATCCCAATAAGCGTATTTACCTCAAAATTTGGAAGTTGTTTGAGCATTTCGTCAATATAGTTAATTGCTCCAGCACTATCATCACGATCAAAAAAAAGTTCTTTAATCCGAACTGTACCGATGTTGAGAGAAAAGAGTTGTTCAACTTTTCCGTTTTGTAATACCGTAAATTCAGTTGAACCACCTCCGACATCGACGGTAATTGCTTTCGAAATTGCGGGAAGGAGATTGGCACACGCCATTCCTCCGAAATAGGCCTCTTTTTCTCCTGAGATAACTTTGATGGAGAGATTATGCTTAGCTTTTATTTGAGAAAGAAAAGTACTGGCATTGGGAGCGTCACGTAACGCAGAAGTTGCAACACACAAAATTTTGCGCGCATCAAAGGAGTGCGCAATGGACAAGAACTCCCCAATTGCTTGAGCAGTACGTTCCATTGCCTCATTTTGAAGATGCCCTTTATTTTTATAAGCATTTTCACTTATACGGACAGAACTTTTAACCTCATGAAGAATATGAAAAGCAAAACGGCTGGTTTTTTGAAATACCGCCATTCGCATGGAATTACTTCCTATGTCGATAACGGCGGTACACTGCGCCATCTATAGTTCTTCTTCGCTTAACTGTTTATGTTTATAAAGAAGCTCTTGCATCGTTTCGACATTATCTTTGTCAGGAACGATACAATCAACGGGACACACAGCGATACAAGCGGGCTCATCGTATGTTCCCACACACTCTGTACAACGATCTGGATCAATGATATAAATCGGATCACCCTCTTCAATCGCATCCATAGGACACTCTTCGCGACACGCGTCGCACGCTATACATTCATCGAGTATTATTAACGGCATTTGGCAACCTTGATTCAGTAAAGAGATAATGGGCGATTTATAGCAAAAGGTAGCTTAAGGGGAGGTTGTATTATCGCTGTGGTAACAAACAATAGAGTTTAGAAGGGAGAATGAGACGTGCAATTGTCCCATCTACTCCATCCGTACGATTTGTGATACTGATGTGGGCTCCAATGGCTTCTGCTGCACTTTTGGCGAGGAATAAACCTAATCCAACCCCTGATTTATTCCCTTGCCGTTTAAAAGGGGCAAAGAGATCAATGGTATCATCAATTCCACATCCCTCATCGATTACTTCGATGACAATATCTGTATTATCAAGATGACTTTGAAAATGGATTGTTCGACCATCTGGGGTAAATTTCATTGCATTTTGAAGAAAATTTTGAATAATTTGGTTGAGCAGCGTAATTTGAAGCACTGCCTGAAAGCTCTCTGGCTCAAAATGTGTTACGAGTGTTTTGTTTTCACTGTGTGCTAAAAGGGCAAAATCCCCTTCCCACTTTTTGAGAATTTGGATAATATCAGCTTCGACAGGCATTTCCAACTGAGCCCCCTCTTGACGACCGATATTGAGAATATTAGCGACGATTTTGTTCATTTCATCAACACTTTGGTTGGTAATACGCAAAGCTTCTATATACTCTTCAGGAGAGCGTTTTTTGATAAGCGTTACTTGATTCTTGAGTTTGATAACGGCAAGGGGTGTTTTGAGCTCATGGGCGGCACCGATAAAGAGCTCTTTTTGATATTTGACGAAATTTTGGATACGTGCCATAAGACGGTTGAGGGTTTCACCAAGAGGTTCAAACTCTTCAGGGAGATTCTCAACTTGAATAGGGCGTAAAAGATGCTCATTCATATTGGCAAGGCGACGAGTAAGCGCGCTAACTGGGGAAATGAGCATTTTAGAAAAGGCAATGGCATAGAGGATAATAACGATAAATCCAAAGGCGTTAATGAGAAAGATGGAGCGGAGAATTTTTTGGAGTAAATGTTTGGTTGGCGTGATATCACGGCTTACTTTGAGATACGTAGAGTGCTCGAAATCAAAGGGATAGATCAATATTAATGAGGTTGTTTTATCGGGGTGTGAAACTTCATAAAATTCCAGAAGATTTTCATCTTTATGAAGCGTAACAAGTTCAATATTGAGACCACTTAAGAGGTCGGAAGCATTTTGCCGTGCGGTTATGAGTGAATTTGAGGTATAAATATTTTGGGCAGTGCTAATAAGCTCAGCTTGTTTTTCATCATAAATAGATTGCTGTATAAAAAGATATAAAAATGAAGAGAATAGAAGAACGAGTGCCGCCGAAGCGACAATCAGTTGGAGTAGAAATCGACGTCTTATACTTCTTTTGGAAAACAAAAGCGGTATCCTCGACGGCGCACGGTTTCGATCGTAGTGATCCCGAGCGGTTTGTCCATTTTTTGGCGAATTTGGTTAATTGCAACTTCGATAACATTTGGGGTAACAAGCTCAGGCTCTTCCCAGATGGCATCCAATAGTTGCTCTTTTGAAACGATTTGGTCACGGTGACGTGCAAGGTGAGTCAATACTTCGAAAGGTTTTCCTTTGAGTTCGATCTCTTTGCCTTTGTAGATGATTTTTTCCTCTTCAGGATTAATAATTAAATCATCAATTTCGATGATATTACTACCACCAAAACGTAAACGTGCTTCAATACGTGCGATAAGTACGTCAAAATCGAATGGTTTACGGATATAGTCATCAGCACCAGCACGAAGTGCTTCTATTTCACTCTCATTATCATCACGAGCAGAGAGAACGACTATCATTGTTTTAGGAGTATTGCGTTTAATATCAGGGATAATATCAATACTGTTTCCATCTGGAAGCATCCAATCCATTAGGATTAGGTCATAGTTACGGATATCGAGATAATACTCACCGTCTTTTAATGTCTCAACGACATCACTTTGGTAACCAAACTCTTTTAGACCTTCTGCAAGGGTTTTGTTAAGGGTTACTTCATCTTCAATGATCAGAATACGCATTCACATTCCTCGGGGCGAAATTTTCCTGAAATTATATCATACTTTTAGAAAATTTTAAACTCTTTTTAAACTCTTTTTAAAAAATGAAATTATTCTGAACGCCAACCGTGCAATTTGAGAGTATATTTGGCTTTCGGATTGTGAGAGAAAGTTCGGCTATCAAGGGGAAAAGAGTTTTTAAGGAATCACTCAATATTTCTAATGCTGTTTCGATCAACTCAAATTTTTTATCTTGCATTGTTCTTTCGATGTGAGTAGCAACGTCAGCATAATTAATAAAATCTCCCTCAGAATAAGGATAATCAATACTACAGTCGATTTGAACTTTTTGGGGAGTAGTCCGTTCAAAATCGAGAATGCCAATGACGGTTTCAAACGTCAAGTTCTCGATTAGAATTTTCATGCTACTTGCTTCTCTTCCCCTTGAAATAATCGGACAAAATTGGGGATGTGTTTGTAAAAAAGGATAAAGGCGATGAAGACAACCGGGGCATGAAACAAGTCAGGTTTCAATATAAAGGATGCAATCACTAAGGCTGCAAGTCCAAGCATTGAGGAGAGTGATGAGATACGGATAGTTTTTGCCGCAACTCCCCACACAACAAGAGCAATAGCCGTAGGAATAGGAAGCATAACTGCCATAACGCCCATTCCTGTAGCGACCCCTTTGCCCCCCTCGAACCATAAGTAAGGGCTAAAGCAATGTCCCATAACAGCAAGTACGGCAACCATCCATTGCACCGATTCGCTCATTTCGAAGTATTTAGCCGCAAGGACAACGAGTATCCCTTTCAAAGCATCAAGAGCTAGTGTTGCAATACCTAGTTTTTTAGCAAGAGAAGGATTGGTTTCTTTGACGACGCGCAACACATTGGTCGCACCGATACTTCCTGAGCCTGAAGCGGTTATATTGACCCCTGCAAATACTTTTGCGAGGATAAGCCCGAAGGGGATACCGCCAAGCAAATAGGCTAAGAGATAAAACTGTACGTTGTGGTTGAATAAAAATTCCATAGTGATGACTTCCATATTTTGATTTTGGTGCGGTATTATAGTTGAACTATCGTAACAGAAAAATAAATAGCTCTTTTCAAGAGAGTAAAAAGTCAACTTCGCTATCATAACGATCTAATGAATAACTAAGGAAAATGACAATTATGACCACTGAAGAGTACAAACAAAAAATTATTGATTTAAAAAGCCGTTTGAGTGTCACGGTTGTGGCGCATTTTTATCAGCGGGATGAAGTGTTCGAGATGGGAGACATTACGGGCGACTCATTGGAACTGGCGAAACGGGCGATGGCAGATGACAAAGAATTTGTGGTCTTTTGCGGTGTTGGATTTATGGGGCAAAGTCTTAAAATTCTTAGTCCTCATAAGCGGGTCGTGATGCCAAAAGTTGCGTGCTGTGCGATGGCACGGATGATTGATGGACTTTATTTTGATCAGTCAATCGAAAAATTGGAACAAAGCGGAATTCGTGTGGAAGATATTTTGCCGATTACTTATATCAATTCCAATGCAGATGTCAAAGCACGTGTGGGGAAAATGGGCGGTATGGTCTGCACCAGTTCAAACGCTAAAATGATTATCGAAAAAGCACTTGCCGAGGGGAAAAAGATACTCTTCGTTCCTGATCGTTGTTTGGGGCAAAATATCGCCAATATGATGGGATTAAAATCGTGTGTTATCGGGGATGGAAAAGATCCTAAAGAAGCGGATATTATTTGTTACGACGGTTTTTGCTCCGTTCATCAACTCTTTAGCGTCGATGACATCGAGTTTTACCGCAACAAATATCCCGGAATTTTGATTGCTGTTCACCCTGAATGTGACCCTGCTATCTGTGACCGTGCTGATTTTGTCGGTTCGACCTCTCAGCTTATCAAATACATTAAAGAACTTCCGGAAGATCAAAAAGTAGCTGTTGGAACAGAGTTTAATATGGTCAACCGCTTACGCGCCAAAAATACCTATATTCTTTCAAGTACAAAACCCGAATGTCCGACGATGAATGAGACGACGTTGGAAGATTTGTACAATACTCTCAAAGCGATTGATGAGGGTGTTCCAATTAATGAAATCGAAGTGGATGAAGATACGGCGTATTGGGCACGAATTGCGTTGGAGAGGATGATGGCGTTGTAGTCAAATTAATCTAACAATCTCGTGGTTCTTTACCGTAAGCGCTCGATATATTCTTCCGCAAGCCCTGTTATCAAAGAGATTGTTTTATTATCAAGATTCTGAGAGATTGATTTTTGGGCAATTTCAATGGCTTTTACTTCCATGCCCTGCTCAATCCCCTGCTCAATCCCCTGCTCAATCCCCTGCTCAATCCCCTGCTCAATCCCCTGCGCCAGTCCTTCTTCTCGACCTTCTTCTCTCCCCTCTGCCATCCCCTTCGCAAGAGCCGTATCCCTAGCTTTTCGTAACGCATTCTCTTCATCTCTCTCTTTCATAGCGACCCAGTCATAGACTCTCATATCTTCTTTGTTCCATTTGT
>JBAZTZ010000013.1:9914-68122 GCA_041661705.1 Sulfuricurvum sp. | reverse complement strand
CGCGCGGGACATGACAGACGTTATGCTATTGATGCTACTAAATTGGAAACAGAACTGGGATGGAAAGCTCAAGAGACTTTTGATACGGGGATTGTTAAGACGGTTGAGTGGTATTTACGGAAGTATAACCAAGAAACAAAAAGTCACTAGATATTTCGTATGAAGTATTTTTATGCTAAAGTTTTAACAAGTGTAATATATACAATTTACAAAAAAGGATGCAAATGAGTTTAATAATAGTTATTACCAATCGCTCAACTAAAATAATGGGTGCCATTGTAAAAACTTTATCCTATCCTTTTCACTTTATTTTTCCAAACAAACGTTTTACTATTCCCAAGGAGAGTAAAGCTTTTCTTCCAAGTACTTCATCAAGCAAGATTTCCAAAATTATTTGGCAAACCAATTATACCAATAATGTTAGTTTACCCGTTTATGTCAATTATTTATTCAATCGTCTTATGTCACTTGATTGGGATTACCGATATGTCAGTACCGAAGATCGTTTAGATTTTATCCGATCTCACGCTTCTAAACAAATCGCTGATGCTTTTGAACAGCTCACTGATGGAGCGTCCCAAGCCGATTTATGGAGACTTTTTGTATTGAACTATTATGGTGGGGTTTATATGGATATTGATGCTCATGCAGTATGGCCTCTCTCAAAAATGATCCAACCCACGGATAAAGAAGTATTTTTGATGACTAAGCACAACTACAGTAACTATTTCATTGCTTCCTCAAAAAATAATCCCTATTTAGAAAAAGCGGTCAATATGATCGTCGAAAATATAGAAAATAAAAATATTGGAGAGGGCGTGTACGATTTAACGGGACCTACAGTTTTGAACAAAGTCATTGGGGATGATGTTGTTAATCACAGACTGTATCGTATCACCTGCGTTCAAGGAAGCTTCACAAATGAATATTTTCAATATATTGATAAGCCAAGAGGAAAATGGATTTATGCAAAGAAAGAAGACCTGTTGAAGAATAAAGAGGTTGATTTAAATAATGATTGATATTGAGATTCTTAAGAGCGAAATCATCGAATAAAAAAATATCATATTGGTTTTGATGTACTTTCTGCGTCTACTGATTTTATAGAGCAGAGAGAAGACTATTTTTATAAAGTGGATATACTTCAAAATGGAAAGGTATGGTATGAACAAACCCGTTGCTAATGAATGGCTTATAAAATCTTGGCATAATCTAGCGGCCGCTATTTTGCTTTATGATATTAATCACTATACTGATATTATCGCCGTAGATTTACACTACAGCATTGAAAAATCAACTGAGTGCGTAAGGTACAATTGTATCTGCTAAAGAACACAAGTTTCATAATGTATATTTAGCTAAAATTATAAAATAAATTTCAACATGGAGAAATATTATGTATGCAATAGAGTTTAATACTTCAATTCATAACGGCGTTATTCGTATTCCAGCAGAACATCAAGAGCTATATGAGCAGCAAATAGCTAAAATTTTCATAATGATCGATGATCAACAAGCAAACAACATCGCAAGCCAAGAATCCGTATCAGATCAAATTAAGAAAAATGGAAGCGATTTAATCGATTTTTTTCAAACATCTCCACTTGTTTCCAATATAGAAATGACAAGAAGCCGTGAAGCTTACACAAATAGAGAAATATTTTGAGATATTTGCTAGATACAAATATCATTTCCGAATTAATAAGGGATAAGCCAAATCAAAACGTTATCTCTTTTATTAAAAGTATCAACGAAGATGCCATCATGTTATCCGTCGTCACTATCGGGGAAATCAAATTTGGTATAGAAAATTCAAAAAGCGAAACAAAAAAAGAAGAATTGAAAAATTGGCTATACAATCACTTACTTCAAAGATTTGAAAATAAAATTATCGACATAGACATCGAAACCATCCTCATTTGGGCAAAAACCACCCATAAACTCCAGACTATCGGAAAGCCCATGCCCATAATGGATTTATTAATAGCATCAACATGTATTGCAAAAAATCTTATCCTAGTGACAAGAAATGAAAAAGACTTTAAAGCACTCGATATTAAGCTGATCAACCCATTTGAAAAAGAGATAAACAATGCCTTATCCTAAATCAACTCTCATAATCTCCGTCTACAAAGATACCGAAGCATTAGGTTTTATCTTAGACAGTTTAGAAATACAAAGTATTCTTCCCGATGAAATCATCATCTCTGAAGATGGTGAGTCGATAGAGATGCGTGATTTTATGACTACACAAACAAATCGTTTCCCTAATCTCATTCATTTAACGCAAAAAGATGACGGATGGCGCAAGAATATTGCCATGAATAATTCTATCAAAGTTGCTAACAATGAATACCTTATTTTTATTGATGGCGATTGTATTCCCTATAGCAGCTTTATCAAAGGGCATATTGAGAATGCTCAAGAAGGGATCGTCCTCTGTGGAAAACGATTTGAACTTGGACCAAAATTTACCGATAAAATCAAAAGTCATAAGCTCACAATGTCAGAGTTAGAGAAAAAGTTTCTCTGGTATCTACCATGGATGGTCAAAGACGGTGCTCGACATATCGAAGAGGGGTTTTATTTTAAATCAAACAGTGTTTTGAGCAATATTTCCAAACGCTATGTGCGCTATATCATCGGATGTAATTTTTCTTGCTACAAAGAGGATTTTTTAGCAATCAATGGACTCGATGAAACATATCGGCTCCCTTCTGTCGGAGAAGACATTGATTTGGGATGGAGATTCAGAGGATTAGGGATCGAGCTTAAATCGTGTCGGAACAATGCCTGCATGATGCACTTATGGCATAAAAAACGGTTTTCCGCAGAAGAAGGAATTATCAATAACAAGATTCTAAAAATCAATTTTGACAATAATACCTTTGTCTGTAAAAATGGAATTGTAAAATTGTGATTAAAACCGCTGCTTGTGTCGTACTTTACAATCCATCTGTTGAAGTACTTGAAAACATCGCTACTTATGCCGATAAAGTGGATCATTTCATCGTTATAGACAATTCCGACCGTAAACAACCCAAGATTATTGAAACTCTAAAAAGTATCTATTCGAATCTCATCTATATTGACAATCATGGTAATTTAGGGATTGCAACCGCGCTTAATATTGCTTGTGATACGGCAATCATCCAAAGCAGTGATTGGATTCTGACCATGGATCAAGATAGCAAATTTATCAATTTTCAAGACTATTTGGATTGCTTACATTTACTCTCTGATAAATCCGATATAGCTCTTCTCGCACCAAACACAGGAAGATTCAGTGCTGAAGCAATTCAAAAAAATATTTCCGACTGCACCCATGAAGAGCACTTTATAGTCATTACGTCCGGGAATTTTTTAAATCTCAATCTCTTCAACATCATCGGAAGATTTGATGATAACTTATTTATCGATTATAAAACAGAACATAGCCCGCAAAGAGCCTATTATATAGCGAGAAACTATTTATATTTGGCTCGCAAATATGGTAAATTACTCCCTCAAAAATTTAGCCTATTAAAGATTATGAACATTATTTTTATCCATGATATTACTAAAATCCTCCTCTACGAAGATCAAAAATGTAAAAAAATAGCCGCTAAATTTTTAGGCGCATACCACTTTATGATAGGTAAATATGGAAAACACCCCCTCTAACATCGATATCTCATTCATAACGATCAATTACAATTCGTCACATCACACGGTTGCTCTTGTGCAGAGTATCATTGCCCATACGCACGCTGATCTCAACTATGAAATAATTGTCGTTGACAATGCGTCAGAACTTGAGGACTATACCCATCTGCACGATACCATCAGCCCTTTTCCTCAGGTTTCTATCCTTCGTAATCGAATCAATAACGGATTCGCAGGCGGTAATATGCTGGGAGTCAATGACGCACGGGGAAAATACTACTTTTTTATCAATAATGACTGCCTATTTCTCAACGATGCCGGAAGTATTATGAAAAGTTACATGGATAATCATAGTGATATTGCCGTAGCGACAGCAAAAATAACGGATGAAAAGGGGCATTTTTCATCATCCTACAAACAATTTCCTTCGGTCATAAAACAGTGGTTCGGTAATTCGGTTCATCGAAGGACATCATTGAAATCTTTCCCAAGTAATAAAGTACGATTAGAAGTCCCTACTTCCGTCGAGATCATCAGTGGCGCCTGTATGTTTTTTAGAGCAGAGGATTTTAATGCCATTGGTGGATTTGATACTCTCTTTTTTCTCTACTGCGAAGAAGAGGACATCTGTAAACGGGTGTGGAATTATGGCAAACAAATCTATTTTCTTCCAGATGCAGAAGTTTTTCATGCCGGAGGCGGCAGTTCTGCACAAAGCCTGGCACTGCAAAAAGAGTTTTATATTTCCTATAAACTTTTGATTGATAAACATTTTGGTTGTTTTGCCCGATTTTTTATCAAAGCAGCCCTTTTATTCAAACAATTTCGACGTATATTTACGAAAAAGAATGGACTATCTCTCTTTTTATTCGTTGCTTCCGGTTCGCCTGTACGTGAAAGTCTGCGATATAAACAGAGTCTAAAAAAATGACTTTCAAAAATTCGAATCTCTCTCCAATACGGTGGATATTATGGTTTTTGCTGACATCTATCACCCTCATTGGAATTACTTTTACGATAAGCTTTATCGTAGATCCATTTGGAAATCGCAATTGGATCGTTAATAAAAAGTATAAACCTGCGGTTCATGAACGAAGTGAAAAATACAATACTATTTTTTATCAACACAATTTCAAAAAATATAACTGTGTTATTTTAGGAAGTTCTAGAGTAATGTCTATCATTCCAGATAATAATCAAAGTGGTGAACAATGTTATAACTTTGGCGTACATGTAGCCAATAATCCTGAAAAATTGTTCATTCTCGATGAATGGCTAAAACACGCTCCTCTCAAAACAGTTTATATCGGTAATGAACTTTATAATACCCACTCAAAAAATCTTCCTCTTTATCTCAATAAATATAAATTTACCAATGGCTCTGAAGGAAATTATCTATCTATATCTACATTCTTTATGAGTATTAAAGCATTAAGAAATACCATCAAAGATGAATCACAAACCTATTTTGAAACCGATGGATACATTCGTTATTCTGGAAATGAGCGCTCTATAAATGAAGGTACATTTGATCATTCCTATCAACATTTTCAAGAAATGGCGTATGGCACGATTCAACATGATTATCTTGACAATGCTTTTACTTACGAATCCAAAGCTTTAGACCCTCTTAAAGAAATCAAAAAACTTTGTGACCGTCATCATGTTCAACTTTACCCTTTTATCACGCCCACGTTTTATGAAGCTCAGTTAGCAATTATAAACAATCCATCTTTGTCCATTGCTTCTGAAAAATTCAGAAAAGATCTTGTTGATATTTTTGGAACAGTGTATAATTTTGATATTAATAATTCACAAAACAAAAATCCAGAAAACTTTTACGATGTTGTCCATTATCGTCCTGCTATAGGTAATCTCATGATTAATCGAATGCATACTGATAATGGGTATGGCACGATCTTAAATAAATAAAACACTTACTATCAAGGGAATAGGAATGCTATTTAACAGTTACGAATTTGTCTTTTTCTTCTTGCCGATAACCTTCGGAATTTATTTTTGGCTCAATAAAAAACGTCTGACGCAAGCTTCTAAAGCATGGATGGTATTTGCTTCTTTGTTCTTTTATTCATGGTGGAATATTATTTATCTACCTCTTATTTTAGGTTCTATCCTTTTTAACTTTACGGTTGGCTCTGCGATCTCTCGGGCAAATAGTAGTAGCTCTAAAAAAGGTTTATCTCGTAAAACACTTTTAGCATTTGGGATTGTTTCCAATATTCTTTTGCTCGGATATTTCAAATATATGGACTTTTTTATTGCCAATGCCAATATCCTGATCGGAACTCAGTGGGATTTACTACACATTGTTCTCCCGCTTGGAATTAGCTTTTTCACATTTACCCAAATTGCTTATCTCGTAGATGCGTATCGTGATGAAGTTAAGGAAATGGATTATCTCAACTATACCCTCTTCGTCACGTTTTTCCCTCATCTGCTCGCAGGTCCAATCCTCCATCACAAAGAGATGATGCCTCAGTTTGATACTATCAAAAATAAAGCTATCAACTACAAAAACATCTCTGCTGGTATTTTTTTATTCTCAATCGGTCTTTTTAAGAAAGTAGTCATCGCCGATACTTTTGCCCAATGGGCAAATGCTGGATTTGAAACGACATCAGCCCTCAATCTATTTGAAGCGTGGGCTACAAGTCTAAGCTATACATTCCAGCTCTATTTCGATTTTAGCGGCTATACGGATATGGCATTAGCAGTTGCCTTGCTCTTTAATATCAAACTTCCCATCAACTTTAATTCTCCGTATAAAGCTCTCAATATCCAAGACTTCTGGAGACGTTGGCATATTACCCTGTCGCGTTTTTTGCGAGACTATATCTATATTCCGCTGGGGGGCAATCGAAATGGAGAATTTAGTACCTATGCTAATCTATTTACCGTCTTTTTAATCGGTGGACTGTGGCATGGTGCCAGTTGGATGTTCATCGCCTGGGGAGCACTGCACGGAATAGCTATTGTTATCCATCGTGCATGGCAGCAAATGGGAGAAAAAATGAATACTGTTCTCGCATGGTTTATCACTTTTAACTTTATCAATATTACATGGATCTTTTTCCGTGCTAAAGATTGGACACAAGCGAGTAATGTCATTCAGGGGATGATCGGTGGAAATGGAATCATGCTTCCCGAAAAATATGCCAAATATGTTGGAAGTGTTCAAGAAAGCATACTCCAATTTGGAACCGTATATGAACACATCAACGGCAAAAGCCAAACAACCACCTATATCATTTTAGGATTCATTATGGTTTTAGTACTTAAAAATTCGATGCAATTAGTAGAAGACTTTAAACCTAATCGCTTAAATCTATTATTTACTCTCGCTTTATTTTTGACCGGTGTTTCCATGATGTCGCGTGTCTCAGAATTTTTATATTTTAACTTTTGATGAACAACAAAAATTTAAGTCCTTTCATGACTCCAAGTAATACCCTCTTTAATCACCTTAGCTGGAAAACCAGCAATAAGAGCATTGGCAGGATAATTTCGTGCTGTAACCAAACTACCCATCCCTATCACTGTATTAGAAAGAATAGTTACTCCTTTTAATATTTTAACATTTCGACCAATCCAAACATTATCAGAAATCACTATAGGTTTACTAGGATTAATTCGTTCCCCATTTTGATAAATCGAATGTCCATCACATGACCAAAATTCAACATCATCGGCAATCAGGTTATTCCTTCCAATGTATACCTTATCTTGATATTCACAGCAGACGATTTTTGCTCCACCTATTTCAGTATTTTTACCTATGATTATCTGGCTATAGGAATTTTGAATAATTATTTCCAATCCTCCAATTTGAACATTTTCATCAATAAATACTGTATTATTATCTCCATTAATACCGATACGAATGTTTTTTAATTTCCCATTTTTCATAGTAATTATGTTATTTTTACCGTTAATCCGTATTTTTGATTTACCTCTTAACTGTCCACTAATTTTAAATGTATTATTAAAAAAATTAGAAAACTTCTTATTTGCTAGCCACACAAAAAATAAATTCTTAATTTTATTCAATCCACTAACCATTGTTACGACCTTTTATATTTCATGCTGATGAATTCCCATCTCACATATATAACGATTTGCCTCTTTGTTAGCTAACATCTTATTCCAACACTCAATTCCTGGATCACGATAGTTAAATTTATGCCAAAGATGGAATTGATTTGCTACATTCTTGCACGATTTTATTTCCAATCCATAAGCATGAAATCGCCAATTCAAATCAGTATCATCACTAATAGAATTTTCACCATACCATTCATCAAATCCATTTATAACAATCATATCCTCTCGATAACATGAAAAATTGCATCCTAAAAGACTCGTATTACGTTTACGTAATTTTGAAAAAAGTGAGAACAACCATCCTGTCGGTGCAAGGTAAATACCATTTTCATATTTTGAATCTTTCTCAAAAGCTAATTCAATATATTTATAAAGCCGTTTTTCAATATCAACAATATCAAGTATCTCTGCTTGAATCTTTTGCGTTAATGTTTCTGAAAGGTTAACTCGTCTCCCTGATAATACTGTCCCTTGCTTTGCCAACGTCGTATGGGCTTCAACGAAAGTTGTATAAGGGACACAATCACCATCAATAAAAATCAAATACTCTCCACTACTAGCAATAATTCCATTGTTTTGTGACCTCGCTTTACGTATCCCTATATCTTCTTGTGTCGTATGTTTAATATCTAAATCTGTAATACTAGCAACATACTCTCTCATTTGAGTACTATCGCCATCTTCAGCAATAATAACTTCAAAATTTTTATATGTTTGACGCTTGAGCGCATTGATAATTAATGTGAGTGATTGGATATCTTTATAGATAGCAATAATAAGGCTTACGCGCATAAACTCTCCAAACTTTTTTTCAGCTCTAAAAACTGTTTTTCACTCTCAAACACATCCATCACTTTTTTCTTGCCGGCTATTACATAACGTTCTTTCAATGCAATATCACGTTGTAAGAGTTCTAACTTATTGCTCAAATCATCGCTATCAAACGTCTTAAACAACAATCCATTGATACCGTCATCAATAATCTCCAATGGCCCGCCTCTATCACTGGCGACAACACACACACCGCACATCATCGCCTCAATCAGTACCAATCCGAACGTCTCGTTTTCCGTTGCGAGAACCATACAATCGCATAGCTGCATCATCGTTTGAGCTTGAGTCGTGAATCCTGTGAAAATCGCCACATCAACATACTCATTTTGGAGTTTTTGGAGATAGGACTCCTCCATTGCAGCTCCAATCACCAACGCTTTTGCATTCACCCCTTTGGCACGCAACTTTTTCACTGCTTCAAGGAGAATATGTTGCCCCTTCGCAGGTTCGATTCGTCCAATAATGCCGACGGTAAACGAGTTTCCTAAACCCAATGGTTCCCGATGGCTCTTTTTTGCTTCATCGCTAATGATTATTGGTTGTTGCGCTCCGATATAGAGAACCTCTGTTTTGGGACGAATTTCTAAGGGGATAAATTTCTCGATTTGCTCTTTGACTTGTTGCGTGACGGCAAGGATCATCTCCATATTTTTATACAAAAAACGGTGATAAAAATCATCTTTGAAGCGGGTCATTGTCATGTGACGGGACTGGACAACTTTGGGACGACGTTTCGAGAGGAGCTTCGCCGTAATGGCAAGGGGCAAATCTTTCGTCCAGTGCAAATGGAGAACGTCGATGGCTTCCTTATCAATGATACGGGCAAGTTGACGCGCACCAAGCCATGAGAGGAAAACATTGCGCCGTTTGAGCGTGATATAGCGATAAGGAGTATCCTCATAATAACTTTTTAATTTCCCTTTTTCATTAATAACACTAATACATTCATCCCCTAAAAAATGGGAGGCACGCATCATATAAAGTTCCAGCCCTCCAAGGTCAGGAGAGAGACAGAGTTCACAGATTTTAGTTCCCATGTTTTTGCTCCAAATTCATCTCATACAGTTTGATGTATTTATAAAAATTCGTCACCATGTGGGAAAAGGCGATTATAAGTCCTGCATATCCATCTAAAAATCCCCGTTTGAGAATGTAAGTACGGAAAAATGAGTAGAGTCCGTTAAAAAATGCTTTCGCAGGAGATGACGATTTTTTACCGACATTATCGGTTGCAAAAAGAGTTGAATAGCGGTCAGCTTTTAAGATAAATTCTGTAATGCTAGGATAAGGATAATGACTAAAACTGTTTGTAAGTTTTTCAATCTTCAATCCATTGGTCAAAACATATTCATGTACGTAATTTTCATTATAACTCGTGGTTTTACGATTATAAATACGGACGATTTCATCCGCTCCCCAGCAATGTGCGATTTCAGTCGTTTTGTAAAAATTTTTACGTAACAGAGAATAAACGCTTTCAGGCTCCAATTCTAATCCCCTAATCTCTTGAACAATAGCGTCATTTAAAATCTCATCTGCATCAAGTGAGAGTATCCAATCGTTTTTAGCAAAGCCTGCCGCCGTATTTTTGGTCGGACCGAAGCCTGTAAATTCCCCTTTTACGAGGTTGACATTGGGATACGATGAAGCAATGCTTGCCGTGTCATCGGTTGAGCCGTTATCAAAAACTACAACGTCACTGAATGTACGCAAACTATCAAGGCACTTGGAAATCGTTGCTACGCCATTTTTCACAATTATAACAACTGATAGCATTCTTATCCCTCGAAAGTATTTAGTCTCATTATACAAAATTTACACTATTTTTGAAATTACAGCTATAATACATAAAAATATTTACATATAAAGGACTACAGATGTCAGCCACACTACGTAAAAATTTTGTTTTTGATGCCATAGTTGTCTCTCACTTGGAAGAGATTGCTCGTGTTGAAGGACTTTCATTGACAAAAGCGATTAATAATATGATTGAGCAACGATACGAAGAGATAGCAAAGCAAAAGAGGCTTGAGGCTTTTGAAAGTATCGTAGGTAGTGCTTCTGGGGTATTTGGGAATCTAACAATACAAGAAATTAAAGCACAAATGGATGTTTAAACGAATATTCTTAGATGCTAATATCTTAATCGATTCAATCGATGATCAAAGACCTATGCATCACAGAAGTACTGCTCTCATCCGTTTTTGTTTGGAGAAAGAAATTCCGGTATTTACAAGTTGTGATATTGTAACAACAGTTTATTATCTCAGTGCTAAAATAAACAAAAAGCAGGCACTCAATGAAATTACAAAAATCAATCGTTTTTGTAAAATTATCGACTTCTCAAACGCCGAGGTAGAACAAACGTGCGCTTTAATGGCTCAAAACAGTGATTTCAAAGATTTGGAAGATACTATTCAATATATCCTCGCCAAAAAAGTATCGTGCGATTGTATTGTCTCCAATGATAAAAACTTTTTGAGTCCTGATATTCTCCTCCTTAGCAGTGAACAATTTTGTGAAAGGTTGGGATTATGAAACTTTCTTTAAGCTATTCGCCTCAGTATGAGTATCTTAAATCATCATTCGAATCCATCCGAGAAATCTTTGCTGGCGATGATCACTCTATTCACAAAGCACGTAATGAGCTAAAAGTTATCACTCTTGATGGGATTAAAACGGTCGTCAAATCATTCAAAATTCCCCATATCCTTAACCGTGTCGTTTATACCTTCTTTCGAAAAAGTAAAGCGTATAAATCGTATCATAATGCTCTTCTCTTGAAAGAATTAAACATCTCTACACCCGAACCTATTGCTTTGATCGAATTTTATGAATCGGGTCTTTTGGGAGAGAGTTTCTTTATTTCCGAATTTTTTGATTACGATTTTACGATACGGACACCGTTGCTGGAACCGCTTATTGATCGCAATCAAATTTTTAAAGCCTTTGCCGCCTATACGCACGGTTTACACCAAAAAGGGGTTTGGCATTTGGACTACTCTCCCGGAAATATCCTCATCAAACGTACAGAGTCAGGTTATCATTTCTCTATCGTTGATATTAACCGTATGGAGTTTCGTTCTATTTCTCCGCTAGAAGGGTGTGAGAACTTCAATAAACTATGGGCAAACGATGAAGAGCTTGCCATTATGGGTCAAGAGTACGCACGACTCAGCGGATTTAATGTGGCGGCAACGATTGCTGAAATGCAACGGCATAATAACGCCAATAAACGGACAAAGAATTTTAAAAAGAGACTTAAGAGAGTGTTAAAAGGCGATTTTTCAACGCCTGTTTAACGGTCTCAAACATCTCTTCTCGTCCGTTTGGATCAAGGGGAATCATAAAATGGTGCTGATTGGCTCCAATGCTTTTCCACCGTGAAGAGGATGCAAACCGTGAATCACCAAAAAAGGTAAAAGTCTCACACCCTACCGCACTTGCCAAATGATACGTCCCCGTCGAGGTACTAATGAAGAGTTTAAACCCACTCAGCAGTGCCGCGAAATAGAGAACACTGCCAACGGAACGGTAAAGGTGCACCCTGCTCTCTCCCAAAAGAGTTTTTGCTTCCTCATACAGTTTTTCTTCATCGGGTCCAAATGTCATAACAACATCAATTGTACTATTGGATTCAGCTAGCTTCACCAGTTCAATGTATTCCACAAGTGTCCAGTTGGCATCGGATGAGCCGCCAAAACCGGGATGAAAAGCTACGACGGGTTTGGTAATCGCATATTCTTTACAAAATACTTTAAAAACATCCTCATCAAAATGCAAAAGAGGTTTCGGAAAAGCAAGACGGATGTTAGGAAAAAGAGCAGAAGCAAGTTCTAGATTATATTCAAACTCTCCCATTTTCACTTCACTGCGGCGCTGCTTGATTCGACGATTGTAAAATATTTGGGCAATTTTGGTAGCGGGGGCGATACGGATGGGGATACGAGCGATCCATTGAGCGAGTGCCACACGGGTATTGGAAAAAAGGGTGATTGAGGCATCAATATTGGCTTTATTGATTTTCAATGCCAGTGCTAAAATATCTTCTCCCTCATCGACAATCACCTCATCAATAAAATCACACGATTGAGCTAATTGTCGATTCAACGGGGCGACCAAAGCGATAATACGATTCGAGGGATTATGGTGTTTTAAGACGTAAAGAGTTGGTAAGGCGGTAATGAAATCACCCAGCTTATCGTTACGGACGACTAATATATTCATCTTCTCACCTCACTTTATTACCCTCATTTTACCCGATTGAAGGTAAGAAAACGGTACAATTTGCTCATGAAAGAACCTTTTGCCTGGGATACCTATTCCGACCAACCCGCCATTATCCATGACAAAGCACTCAAGAGACAAATGCGCACCAGTGCCCTCCCATCACTTATCAAAACTTTTTTAATTGCCCTTCTTATGTTGCCCATCGCTTTTTTGGTCACATTTTTGCTTCCACGCAAGAAAATAAGGGGGGATAATTTTTTCGGTATGGGGGTCAACCTCGATAAAGAACCCAATACGACCCCCTATCTTCTTGATGAGTTAAACGTCCAAAAGCTCCTGATTCGTATTCCATTGTGGGAGATGGAGAGGCTGGATGAGTATATTGCGTTTATCAAAACGTTTACTCATAAAGAGGTCACCGTTGCCATCTTACAAGATCGTGAACACATCACCTCACCTACTCTGACAAGAGATCATCTTACCCAAATTTTCGAGGCGCTGGATGGGGTTTGTGACTCATATATCATCGGCAGCACCATCAACCGTGCCAAATGGGGATTTTTCAGCGTTAATGAATATCTGGATTTTTATGCCGTCGCCTATGCTCTCAAAAAAGAGCGTTTTCCCCATCTCAAACTTATAGGCTCTAACGTCATTGATTTTGAGCTTCACTTCACTGCCCACACTCTTTTTCATCTCAAAAACATCCGCTTTGATGCACTCGGGAGCCTCCTTTATGTTGACAGGCGTGGTGCTCCTGAGAATAGCCAACTGGGCTTTAATCTCTTAGGGAAAATCAACCTCATCGATGCACTTATCCGTCTGAGTTCCAAAACCTCGAATGAGCTTATTATTACCGAAACGAACTGGCCGATCAAGAATACTGCCCCCTACGCCCCCACAAGTGAGCATGAGTGTGTCAGCGAGGAGGATTATGCTTCTTTTATGGTGCGCTATCACCTCCTAGCCTTTGCCTCTCAAAAAGTAAGTTGCGTTTATTGGCATCAATTGATCGCTCCCGGGTATGGACTCATCGACAACCGTGAGGGAATTCGTAAACGCAGTGCTTTTGAGGCGTATAAAACCATGCTCTCTCATCTAAGCGACGCGAAATTTATCCGTTACACACAAAAAGGAGATGAGTATCTTTTGATCTGCTCAACACCACGAGGTCATTTACATATTAATTGGACACGTTCAAGTGCACCCATCTACAGCTATAAGGCAACGGCGTGAAAATTCTCATCATACTCCCCAACTGGCTCGGTGATGCAGTGATGGCAACCCCTGCTATCGAAGCATTGTGCACCCTCTACCCACAAGCCCAACTTACATTAGTCGGCTCGTACGTCAGTATCGAAGCCCTCAAACATCATCCTCAATGTAGCCGCCATTATGTAGATGAGACAAAAAAAGGGAGAAACCGATTTCGCAATACCTACCGTTTCGCCAAAGAACTAGGAATTCACGATTTGGCAGTTACGTTTCGCAATCAGCTCCACTCGTCACTCTTACTCTTTTGGAGCAAAACCCCCATCACCGCAGGGCGAAAAAGCTGGCACTCCTCTTTTTTACTCACCCATGCTATCACACCCATTCACCCCTCCCACCTCGTAGAGCAATACTGTGATATTACCCAAAGTTTGAGCACCGTACCACTTGTTCTTGAAAATCTTAAACTTCATATTCCACCCCATCACTATGAATGTCCGACACTAGGAATCAATCCCGGGGCAACGTATGGAAGTGCGAAGCGATGGTATCCCGAAAAATTCGCAGAAGTGGCACGCGCGTATGCGAATCGTTATGAGATTGTAATCTTTGGAGGACCCAATGAAGTGGAGATGGCGGGAGACATCGAAAAGCGTTTAGAGGGGATAAACATCACCAATCTAGCGGGAAAAACATCGGTCGAGGAGTTGTGCTCGATGATCGGTGGATTAAATATGTTTATCACCAACGACAGCGGTCCTATGCACGTAGCGGCAGCATATCAGGTTCCAACGGTTGCCATTTTCGGTCCGACGAACCATACCGAAACATCCCAATGGAAAAATGAAAAAAGTGTCATTGTACGGCATGAAATGGAGTGTTCTCCGTGTATGAAACGTGAATGCCCCCTCAAACATCATGAGTGTATGAAAGGGATCACGGCGGGTGAGGTGATAGAGGCGGTTAGAAATCTAATCTAAGCCCAAAATACCACGAATCATTATAAGTAATATCGCGAGTTTTTACATTGGTATCAATCGTGCGATACCCCACTTCAATGCGTCCATTGTCAATCGGCTCAAAATCAAGATGAATACGGGTTTCCATATAGCTACTTGCATCTTTAAAGGCTAATGCCGATGGGGCATAATAAAGTGCTCCTCCTAAATAAAAAGGAAAGGGGGTATTTAATGGCAATTGTAACTGAGCTTCTAATCCAAGAGGAATCGCTGAATAAATATTCCCATCAATTTTTGTATACTCCCCTTTGACTCCCAATCCAAGTTCCAACCCTCGAACACCACGAACACTGTTTTGAACCATAAAAGAGACCTCCATAAGAGGGTTGATCGTGCCTATTGTCGCTGAGTTATTAACATCACCGTTCAAGAATCGCGCACCCAAATAGGTCGTCCCCAATCCCGAACCATTTCCCATTCGCCCCATATCAAGACGAAGTTGTCCCTCAACATCACGGCTGTTCACATTTGCCTCAATTTGATGTGCTGCGAATGCACTTGTTGCGATTAAACTGCTTAAAACTATTTTTTTTAACATATTGTTCCTTTGTTAATTCTTTCTATTGTTGCCGTCGTGCTTTTACCATCAACGAACGTGACCAGTCGAAGTTCTTTGGCAAACTCTGCCCCGACAACCGATTTGCCCTCATAATCGCCCCCTTTGACGAGTATATCAGGGGCAATGCTTTTAATGAGTTCGTAGGGGGTCTCATCCCCAAAGAGGACGACATAATCGACCGCTTCCAATGCTGCCAAAATATAGGCACGATCCGCTTCAAGATTCACAGGGCGCGTTGGCCCTTTGAGTACCCTTACTGACTCATCGGTATTGAGACCTACGATGAGGACATCCCCATAACTTTTTGCCTCTTGGAGATACTTGACATGCCCCACATGAAGAATATCAAAACAGCCGTTGGTAAAGACAACTGTTTTCCCCTCTTTTTTCAATCGTTGGGCAATAATAGCAATCTCATCGTGCGATTTAATATGAACATCTGAGGTGCTTTGGTGCAAACTTGACTCGTAGGCACTGATTTCATCCAGCGTCACCGTAGCCGACCCGATCTTGCCAACCACAACCGCCGCTGCATGATTCGCAAACGGGGCTGCTTCATCAATACCAAGCCCCATGCTCAATGCAAACGACAACGAAGCAATAACGGTATCCCCAGCCCCAGTCACATCGAATACCTCTTTCGCCACCGTTGGGAAGCGACGCATCGAGTCATCATAAATCGCAATACCATCTTCAGAGAGGGTAATCATTGAACATTCCAAATTACACGTTTTTTTAAGAGAAAGCAACGCTTGACGCAAAGAATTATCATCACAAATCGCAATCCCTGTTGCTTCGGATGCCTCTTTTTTATTGGGGGTGAGAAGATACGCCCCTTTATATTTGCGGTAATCTTTCCCTTTTGGATCAACAAGAACCTTTTTGCCTGCTATTCTTGCCACCCCTATCACGTCTTGGGCAACCGTCTCTGTAATCACCCCTTTACCGTAGTCGGAGAGAATAACCATATCACACGAATCAATAACATCAAGAACATACGCGGCAATAATCTTCTCACTCTTGGCGTTAATTGCCTCTTTGGACTCCTTGTCATATCGTAGTATTTGCTGATTTGAGGCAATGATACGACTTTTTTTTGAGGTTTTTCGTCCCTCTTGCGTGATAAGCCCCTCAGATGAAGCTCCCAGAGAAAAAAGCATCTCTCGCAACTCTTTCCCATTCTCATCATCACCGATAACTCCAGCAACGCTTACGTGTGCCCCTAGTGCAACAAGATTATGGATAACATTCCCCGCACCGCCTAGAACCATCGTTTCACGTGAAATATCCACTACTTGCACAGGAGCTTCAGGGGAAATACGCTCGCACCCTCCCCACAAATAATGATCGATCATCAAATCCCCAATAACAAGGATACGTGGATGGGCATTTTGGAAGAGACTCATGAAAGCTCCTGTTCAAAAAGACGTTGTATCTCAGGAACGTATGCCGCTATCCCCTCTTCAAAACTAAATCGAGGCTCATACCCCAAACACTCACGCGTTGTTTGAATATCCGCTTCCGTATGAAACTGATAGCGTCCGATATAGGGGTTAGGAACATATTCACACACGTATGAAGTTCCCAATTCACGTTGCAAAATATCCACCATTGATTGAAACGAGCGTGCTTTTCCAGTTCCCACATTAAAGACACCTGATTCTTTGGGGCTTGCCGCTAAGATATTGGCTTGGATGATATCCTCGATATAGATAAAATCACGCAAAATCTGATCGGAGTTTTCAAAAAGCTTCGGATTCTTTCCACTTAAAAGCTGATGCCCGAACTGTACAACCATCGAAGAGGTTTTATTTTTGAAAAACTCCCGTGCGCCGTAAACATTGAAATAACGCAACCCAACAATACTAATATGATCGTGTTTAAGAGCATACTGACGTGCGGTATGATCCATCATCAGCTTGGAAAATCCATAAACATTTTGAGGTGCTTCACGTCCTACGATTTGTGGAGAAGCAGCGTCACCATACGTAGCACCCGATGAGGCATAAATCATATTTGCACCATGCCCCACCGCCATCTCAAGCAGATCAACAAACGCATTCACATTGGTTTGAATCATCAAATCCTGTTCCAACGCCGTCGTATCCGAAATCGCCGCTTCGTGATAGATAAAATCAAATTTATACCGTACTGAAATCTCTGCCAACAATGTTTTATCGTTAATATCACCACTAATAACATCCCCACGAAAGCCAATCAAATTTTTAAAATGACCAAAACTTTTGAGATTACCATTGGAGAGAGTGAGATTTGAGCGGAACAAATCCAATACTACAACACGCGCATCGGGATAGTTCGTCTGAAAATAAAAAGCGAGATTCGAACCGATAAATCCAGCTCCCCCTGTAATAAGGATAGTTTTTGTATTAAAATCAACGTCACTGTAGCGCATAAAATGTCCTTGAGGATATAAGTGTATTATTGTAACAAAGGTATCATTAAAAGAGAAAAAAGTTAGAGTTGTTTAAGATAGTTGAGAATATAATGGCACTTAAATTTTAATACGGAGAAACAAATGAAAAAAATTGCTCTTGCAATGTTATTCGCTGGTATGTCATTGATGGCTGCTGATGGAAAAGCTCTTTCTGCTAAATGTGCTGCATGTCATGGTGCTAGCTTCGAAAAAGCAGCTCTTGGTAAATCAGCAATCGTAAAAGGTCAATCAGCTGCTGCTGTTGAAGCTTCTTTGAAAGCATACAAAGCGGGTACTCAAAACAAAGCTGGTATGGGTGCATTGATGAAAGGTCAAGTGGCTGCTATGTCTGACGCTGACATCAAAGCAGTTGCTACTTTCGCAGCTACTGGTAAATAATTCTACTTCTCACCGCATTTGCGGTGGGTTTCTTCTCACTCACTTTTTTATACTTCACAACTTCATCAGTGAATCTTCACAAACAAATATTTTCTCTATCTTGGCTATAATTTCACAACCATAGAACTATATTGACAATATTTCATTTGCCCTCTCCGCTTCCCACCACACTATCAATCTTTTAATAATTCACTACTTTAATTCTCATTTATAATTTAAAGGCGTATAATTGCTTTACTAATATTGCTCATACGGGCGAATCAAAAGGCGAAAAAGATTATGAATCACGCAGAAATTGAAATGATAGGGATAAAGAGCACTCAAAATATTTTCCATAATTTGAGTTTTGATGAATTGATAGAACATGAACTCCGTAATGGCGAATGTATGATGACCAGTAGTGGTACAACTACGGTGGATACAGGTATTTTTACAGGACGTAGCCCAAAAGATAAGTATTTTGTGAATCAGGATCCATCAAACCAGTATATCGCGTGGGGAGATGTTAACAAGAAAATCGACAAAGCGGTTTTTGATGAGCTTCTGATCGTCGCTCGTGAACAACTCTCCAACAAAGACCTATATATAACGGATGTATTCTGCGGCTCAAGCCCTACAAGTAAACGATCTATCCGCTTTGTATCTGAAATCGCATGGCAGTCTCATTTCGTCAAAAATATGTTTATTCGCCCTACTTCTGATGAGTTAGTAGACTTCAAACCTCAATTTACGGTTCTTAACGCCTGTAAAGCCGTCAATGAACAATGGGAAAATCACGGTCTCAACTCCGAAGTATTCGTCCTTTTTGATGTGGAAGCGAATCTTTGTATTATCGGTGGTACATGGTACGGTGGTGAGATGAAAAAAGGAATTTTTTCGATGATGAACTATTGGTTACCATTGGAAGGAAAACTTGCCATGCACTGTTCGGCGAATGTCGGACCTTCTGGTGATACGTGTCTTTTCTTCGGACTCAGTGGCACAGGAAAAACAACCCTCTCTACTGATCCAAAACGTGCCCTTATCGGTGATGACGAACACGGTTGGGATGATGAGGGAGTTTTCAATTTCGAGGGGGGATGTTACGCAAAAGTAATCAATCTTGATCCATCAAGCGAACCTGAAATTCATGCAGCTATTCGTCGCAATGCACTGCTGGAAAATGTCGTTTATGATGAAGATGGCTTGGTCAATTACGAAGATGGCTCCAAAACTGAAAATACACGCGTATCCTACCCTATCGAACATATCGAAAATCATCAACCTTCATTAATGGCGGGTCATCCTAAAAACATCATTTTCCTCTCAGCAGATGCTTTTGGAGTCCTCCCTCCTGTGAGCAAACTCACCAAAGAACAAGCGATGTATTATTTCCTTAGTGGTTATACCGCGAAAGTTGCAGGGACAGAGCGTGGAATTACTGAGCCTGTCGCAACCTTTAGCTCATGTTTCGGAGAAGCTTTCTTGCCTCTTCACCCTACCGTTTATGCCAAACTTCTCGGTGAAAAAATCGATAAACACAATGTGAACGTCTATCTCGTCAATACAGGATGGACAGGTGGTGCGTATGGCGTTGGAAAACGGATGAGTATCAAAGATACCCGCGCGTGTATCAATGCTATCCTAGATGGTTCTATTAATGAATCTGAATTTGATACAACCAATACATTTGGTTTCCATATCCCTAAAACACTGGGAACTATTAATCCGACAATTCTTAATCCACGTAATGCGTGGGCAGATAAAGATGCCTATCTTGTACAACGTGACAGCTTAGCTTCACTATTTATCAAAAATTTCAAAAAATATACGGATGGTGGAAGTAGTTTTGATTACTCTGCTGCAGGTCCAAAAATTATCGACTAAATTCTTCTTCTTTAAATTTCCACTCACGTGGAATTTTTCCCTCTTTCTCGTTCCCAAGCTCCAGCTTGGGAACGCATACATTTCTCGCTAAAAATACATACTGACTGAATCATTTTGGAATACAGACTTTAACGAAAACTTGACTTGCGGTATACACTCCCAAGCTAAAGCTTGGGAGCGAGATTCCGTGTCGTAGCACGGAATGACAGAATTTTAGATTAGCAAGAATATGTAGATTTGAACTCGAACGCTGTAGGACGTGCTTCATCAGGCCATACTTGTGTTTCGAATTTGTAGTGTTGGTACGTATCAACAAACTCAGGAGTCATAACAGGCTGAAGGAATGCGTTATCACGGATCAATGATTCCAATGAACCACGAAGTGTGTGTGGCATTTGAGGAATCCCTTTTTCACGAATCTCATCAAGACTCAATTCAAAAAGATCTTCATCCATAGGTCCTACTGGAACTGTTTTGTTTTTAATACCATCAAGTCCAGCCAACAACATAGCTGTAAATGCGAGATAAGGACACGCTGTTGAATCAGGGAAACGCATTTCGATACGTGTCGCTTTTTCACCTGCACCGTAAGGAACACGACAAGAAGCTGAACGGTTTTGGCTTGAATAGGTCAAAATAGACGGTGCTTCAAAGCCAGGGATAAGACGTTTGTACGAGTTCGTTGATGGATTAGTAAAGGCTGCAACCGCACGTGCGTGAGCAAAAACTCCTCCAACATAGTAAAGAGCATCTTCAGAAAGATTGCCATAGCCACCTTCTTTGTAGAATGTGTTTTTACCATCTTTCCAGATTGATTGGTGAACGTGCATACCGCTTCCATTGTCTCCATAAAGAGGTTTTGGCATAAAGGTTACTGTTTTACCATTGAGGTGCGCTACCATTTTGATAACATACTTAAGTTTTTGAACGTTGTCCGCTGCATTTACAAGAGTATCAAATACGATACCGATTTCGCCTTGACCTTGCGCTACTTCATGGTGACCCAAAATAACTTCAAGACCCACTTGTTCAAGCACTAACATCATTTCTGCGCGCAAATCAACCATTGTATCAATTGGTGCTACTGGGAAGTAACCTCCTTTGTTACGTGGGCGGTGACCTGTGTTATATCCGTCTTTGAATGATTTAGCATCATTCCATTCACCCTCTTCGCTATCCACTTCATAATATGAGCAGTTCACTTCATCACGAATTTTGACATCATCAAAGACGAAAAATTCATTTTCAGGTCCGAAGTAAGCAACATCGCCTACGCCTGCGTTTGCAAGATGCTCTAATGCTTTTTTAGCAATTGAACGAGGACATTTCTCATACGCTTGATTTTTGTAAATGTCATAAACATCACAGAAAACAATAATGGTTGGATCAGCGGTAAATGGATCCATAAATGCAGATTGAGCATCTGGTTTTAGCAACATATCCGATTTATTAATCGGCTGCCAAGCGTCAATAGAAGAACCATCAAATGGAAGACCGCCTTCGAATTGACCTGCATTAACCGCACTCATACGGTAACTAACGTGATGCCAAGTCCCTTTCATATCAGTGAAACGAAAATCTACGAATTGAACATCGTTCTCTTTACAAAACTCAAAAAACTCATCTACACTGTTTACGAATTTACCCATGCGGTACTCCTGAAATAATTATAGTTCAAAAAGTATAGCGAATTAAATATTAATATCGAAAAATAGATTGATTAAAATTTAACCATTTCTCGTTCTCTGTTTCGATAAAGGGCACAATAGGTATATCCGACACATCGAGCAAGCTCTTGAGCCTCATTCGTAAACATTCCCACTTGATCGGGTCGATGGGCATCAGAACCGAACGTGATCGGAATTTCAAGCTCCGCCATGGATTGAAGTAAAAGGGGAGACGGATACATTTCACCTACAGGCTTACGTAAGCCTGCCACATTGATTTCTACTGTCATGTTCGCCTCTTTGATTGCTTTTAACGCATTTTTTGCCAATATCCGAATATCCGTTTTCGGAAAAAACTTGAACACTTTTAATAAATCAAGGTGACCAACAATATCAAATTTTCCACCTTTTGCCATTATCTCAACAAGATCAAAATAGCGAGAATAAAGGGTATCCATATCCATAATATTGTATTTTGCAATGTATTCAGGGTTATCAAACCCCCATTCATCAATAAAATGAATACTGCCTATTAAATAATCGCACGGGCGTTTTAATACACGTTCATCCATATAGCGTGCTAAATAATCGACTTCGTAGCCCAAAAGAACGGTGATTTTATCGCTGTAACGCTCTTTTGCATCGCGCACCCATTGTTCATAAAGTTCCATCTGATCAAATGACATTCGGTACTCATAATCATACTCCATAGGGGCATGATCGGATAAACCAAAATATTCCGTACCGCATGCAATAGCCGCTTCTACGTACTCATTAACACTACCTGTCGCGTGATTACACAAAATTGTATGGTTATGAAGATCAATTTTCATATTTTTATCCAAATAAACTAAAGATTTTAATGTTATTATAGTGCAATATTAATCATAGAGGATATCGATATGACACAAGAAGAGCTAGATGCGCTAATGAATGGTGATATGGATTTAGATGAAGAGATTGAACCTGCTGTTACTATGGAATCAATAGAAGAGATAACTGATGATGACGAAGAAGAAGATGATGATAGTAATGATGCACCTATGGAATTTGATCCAGAGACCTATCGTGTTTCTGCTACTCATAGCTGGCCACCACCACCACCAACCGATGACAATAAAATGGTTCATCAGCTTGATGATGTTACTAAAGAAAGCGAACAAAAAGCTTCTGAAATTTTTGATCTTATTGAAGATATAAGTAATGACCTAGGTGACGGTGAGAAACAACTCAAAGCACTTAATCTAATTCTTAAAAGTAACATTGAACTTTTTGAAACTCTCCGTCTTAAATTTCCACATGTTTCTGTATTTGAAACACAGCTTGAAAAAAATAAAGATGGGTTAGTTAAGACGGGCAAGGTGATGGATATTCTCCAAAATGGTGGAGATACCATTATGAACGTTATGGATATTATGCAGTATCAAGACATTCATCGCCAAAAAATTGAACGTGTTATCAATGTAATGCGCGCCCTTTCAACCTATATGAATCACCTCTTTTCGGGTAAAATTGATGATGCAAAACGGGTCGGGTCGGCTACTCATCTCCCTGGTGATACTTCAACTGAAGATATCGTTAATAGTGAAGACATTGAAGCACTATTAGCCTCTTTTGGACAAAAATAAAAATGAATAGAGATTAAGCGTTTGAAAAAAGTGGAGCTCCTTTCCCCTGCGGGGAATTTAGAAAAATTAAAAATTGCAATCGATTACGGCGCAGATGCTGTTTATGGTGGTGTAAGTCACTTTTCACTGCGTATCCGTTCAGGTAAAGAGTTCGATTTGGAAAGTTTCAAAGAGGGGATTGATTATGCTCATGCGCGTGGTCGTAAAGTTTATGTCACTATTAATGGTTTCCCTTTTAACTCTCAACTAAAACTTCTCAAAGAGCATATTGCCACTATGGCATCCCTAGAGCCTGATGCGTTTATCGTAGCAACGCCAGGTGTTCTCAAACTTGCTCACCAAATTGCCCCACAAATACCGCTTCATCTCTCGACTCAAGCCAATGTTATGAATATTCTTGATGCGCAAGTTTATTATGATATGGGGGCGCGCCGTATTATCGCTGCACGGGAAATATCTCTCAAAGATTTGGTTCAAATCAAAGAAGAGCTCCCCGACTTGGAACTTGAAGTTTTTGTTCATGGTTCCATGTGTTTCGCCTACAGTGGGCGCTGTCTTATCTCAACGCTGCAAAGCGGTCGTGTCCCTAATCGTGGAAGCTGTGCCAACGATTGCCGATTTCCCTACGAAATGTACGCTGCCAATCCTGAAACGGGAACTCTTTTCAAACTCGAAGAGCATGAGGGAATTGGAACGTATATTATGAATTCCAAAGATCTTAACCTAGCTTCTCATATTCAAGAGATTTTAGAAAGTGGTGCTATTGATTCAGTCAAAGTAGAGGGGCGAACGAAGTCTCCTTATTATGCCGCTATCACTGCAAAAACGTATCGACAAGCGATTGATGATTATTATGCAGGTCATTTTGATGGAGATACCTATCAAAAAGAACTAGCCACAATGCAAAATCGCGGATTTACCGATGCGTACCTCATCAACCGTCCTTTTGAAAAACATGACACCCAAAACCTCGATTTTACGATGATGATGGGTACACATCAAGTGACTGGACTCGTCGATGAGTCGGGAGAGTTTTTTGAATGCAAATACAAAACATTCCCGAATGATGTGATGGAAATTGTTGCCCCAACGGATGCTTTAATTCAAGAGTGTGATAATGAAATCGGAACGATTGAAAAAAGAGAGGGTCAATGGATCATAATTTTCAAACAACTCGTCGCTGAAAATGGAAAAATATGGGATCAAATCCATAGTGGAAATCTAAACCGCTTCAAACTCCCTGCTTCATTACCGCAGTTTACGTTTTTTCGTATCCCTGCGACGGAAGAGATGGGAATTGGAACAAGATGCTAAAAAACAAAAAAGGGAAAAAATGAAATTTGTATCCATTATTATGGGAAGTAAAAGTGATTTCGATGTAATGAAATCGTGTTCAGACACACTTGAGGATTTTGGTGTTCCTTATGAACTCATTATTTCATCGGCTCATCGTAGCCCTGAGCGTACCAAGGATTATGTCATTGCCGCAGAAGCTAAGGGAGCGCAAGTGTTTATCGCGGCGGCGGGTATGGCTGCCCATTTGGCGGGTGTTTTGTCCTCTAAAACGATCAAACCTATCATCGGTGTCCCTATGAGCGCATCGGCGTTAAGTGGTATTGATGCACTTCTTTCTACGGTACAAATGCCTGCTGGAATGCCTGTTGCTACCGTTGCTATCGGAAAAGCAGGAGCTATTAACTCAGCGTACTTGGCAATGCAAATTTTGGCACTGGAAAACGACGAGTTACGAATGAAACTTCAAGAAGATCGTATTGCCAAAGCAAAAAAAGTAGAGATGGATTCATTGGAAATAGAAACCATTTTATAATTTCTATTTAAAATTAAAAGAGTGAGGGGATGAGGATGCAAGAACATTGGCTAAGTATTGACGAATACGCTCAAATGGCAGATATGGATCGTGATACGGTTGAAGCTTTAATCATGAGAGGAAAGCTCTCTACAATGATTCAAGATGGAGAGATACTTATTGATCCTATTCATGGAGTAGGAGAAATTGTCCCTGTAACTCTTCATGACCTCAGTATCTCGCAAGCCGATATTACGTTGGGGGCTAGTTTTGTCGAAAAAACGATTGGTACGATTATCAATCTTCATGAAAAAGTGCTCCTTGCTAAAGAGGAAACAATTGAGTCGATAAAAAATGAGAATATGTTTCTCAAAGAGGCCCTCAATTCCCTCCAAGAACTCTATGAAGAAGATCGAAACACTATAGCAACTCTCACGGAACAACTCAAACTTACCCAACAAGAAGTCGAATTTATGCGTCGTAAGTACAAACTGATGTGGGGAAAAGTGATCGATGATCATGCGTCACAATGACCATCCAAAATGAATGTATCGGATGTATCATCGCCCAAAGTGAACGTGTTTGCAAGGCGATAGGTGCAGATGATGTATTAACAAAAGAAATTGTTCATTTTGTCGAAACTTCTCTCGAAAATGCTGATTTTACCCTCTCTCCTCCCGTTATTGCTGCACCGTTATATGAACAAATGGCGGTTTTGGCAAATAAAATTGATCTCTATGATGAACAAAAGAAACACGCTACAGCCCAAGCTCTTCACTATGTCCCCTTTTTACGTGAAACAATAGAAAACAGCAATAATCCCTTGATAGCTTTACTCAAAACCGCCGTGGTGGGAAATGTGATCGACTTGGCGGCAGAGGTGACTTTTGATTTGCACGATGCGATTATGTCCGTATTCAATACCCCTTTTGAGTGTGATGATTCGCGAAAGTTACGAAAAGAACTCTCAAGTGCACAAACACTTCTCTATCTCGGGGACAATACAGGGGAACATATTTTTGATGCCTTGGCAATCGAGCATCTCCAAAAGCTCTATCCAAAATTAGCCATCACCTATATGGTACGAGGTAATTTTATTATAAATGATGTTACAATGTTAGAAGCAAAAGAGGCTGGTATCGATCAAATTTGTACTCTCTTGGATAGTGGTGTCAATACTCCCGGCTTTGTCTATGAGCGTGCCACCGATGAAGCTAAAAAGCTGTTCGATAGTGCTGATGTTATCATTGCCAAAGGGATGGGGAATTATGAATGTTTGAGTCCCGTGCCACGTTCTAATATCTGTTTTTTGCTCAAAGTGAAATGTTCGGTTGTTTCGCGTTCTCTCAGGGCTGAGATTGGTTCTATCATCTGTAAATTAGACTAATTATAGTAGAGGTTATTTGTTGTGGTTACTATTTTCTTTATTTACGGGCTCGCTTTTTTTACGTTTGGCGGGGCGGTATTGTTGTACCCAAAGGGGTTGCAACGTAAACGATTCGTAAAACATATTTGGCTACTAGGTATTTTTGGTATTCTTCATGGCACTACAGAGTGGATCGATATGTTTAAACTCATAGAACCCGCCAACACCCTTCTCTTTAGTAAAATTAATTTACTACTTCTTCCCCTTTCGTACTTTTTCTTACTCTATTTTGGACTCATCTCATTGATGGATACTTTTAAACGATTTTTATGCTCTCATTTGATCCTTATTACTACCATATTGGTAACGATGCTTATCGTCCTTACCTTTCAAGACGGCAATATATACGTAGCAGGAAATGTATGGACACGATATTTAATCGCTATTCCTGCTACCTTTTTAACGGCATATATACTCTTTAGAGACCAACATATCGAGGGTGCTCAGTTATATAAGAATCACCTACTCGTATTGAGTCTAAGTTTTTTTGCTTATGGTGTTTTAGCTGGTATTATTGTCCCCGATGCACCTATAGGGATGGCTTCACAGTTAAATACGACTATTTTTCAAGAATACGTCGGTTTACCCATTCAGCTTTTTAGAGCACTATTTGCCGTTTTTATGGTGCTGATTACAATCGACTTATTACGGAAAATGCGTCTTGAAGTTGAAGTTCAATTGATTCAACTCTCAAAGGCGATTCAAGTGAGTGGCGACAGTGTTGTAATTACGAATAAAGAAGGAACCATTTTGTACACAAATCCTGCTTTTGAAGAGCAAACAGGATTTACAAAAGATGAGGCTTACGGTCAAAACGCCTCTATCATTAAATCAGGACGACATTTAGCACCCTTTTATCAAAACTTATGGGAAACCATACTAAGTGAAGAGACCTTTAGAAGTTATATGATTAATAAAAAGAAAAATGGTGAACTGTATCACGAATATAAAGCCATTGCAGCCATCAAAAATCACAAAGGGGAAATCAGTTCTTTTGTATCGACTGGAAAAGATGTCACCGAACATATGCTTCTGGAGAAAAAGCTTGAACAACTAGCCTCCATTGACACATTGACAAATATTGCCAATCGAATGAAGTTTGATGAAATTCTCCACTACTCCATAGACAGAGCAAAAAGATATAACATTGCCCTTTCTGTTATTTTATTTGATATTGATGACTTTAAAAAGGTTAATGATACATACGGGCATCTATCAGGTGATGTTGTATTAAAAGAAATAGCACATATCGGAAACTACAATATTCGAAAAAGCGATCTCATTGCCCGATGGGGAGGAGAAGAATTTATAATATTGCAACCCGATATCCCCGAAAACGAAGCAGCTATTCTCGCCGAGCGGTTACGTAAAGCCATCGAGACTCACACGTTTTGCGATGTAGGAATGGTTACGATAAGCCTTGGAGTAACAAACTTTTTAGAGTCAGACAATGCTGATTCCTTTATGCGACGAGTCGATGAGGCACTTTATGCTGCAAAATCGAGTGGAAAAAATAAAGTAGTGACACACTAATTTCTAAATGGCATTTCTCATTTACTCGGTCGTATTAAGAACGAGGACTCTTTGGCTATAATAACACACTTTTTTTTAGGAATTTTTCATGCTAACTTTCGGTGATATGCTTTTAAAACTACAACAATTTTGGAATGATCAAGGGTGTGCTATTGTCCAGCCTTATGATATTCCTGCGGGGGCTGGGACGTTTCACCCTGCGACGTTCCTTCGCTCACTCGATTCACAACCATGGTCTGTAGCGTATGTCGCCCCTAGTCGTCGCCCTACTGATGGACGTTATGGCGAAAATCCGAACCGTTTGGGGAGCTACTATCAGTTTCAGGCTCTTATCAAACCAAGCCCTGCCAATATCCAAGAACTTTATCTCAAAAGTTTGGAATATTTGGGACTGAATCTCAAAGATCACGATATTCGCTTCGTCGAAGACAACTGGGAATCTCCGACACTAGGGGCATGGGGGCTAGGATGGGAAGTGTGGCTCAATGGGATGGAAGTGACACAGTTCACCTATTTCCAACAAGTTGGGGGAATTGCATGTGATCCTGTTGCGGTGGAGATCACCTACGGAACTGAACGTCTAGCAATGTATCTTCAAGGGGTTGATACCGTGTTTGATATCGTTTGGAGTGAGAACCAATACGGTAAAACATTGTACCGTGACATCCACAAAGAGGGTGAAATTCAGTTTAGCAAATACAATTTTGAAATCGCCGATACCGCTATGCTCTTTGCCGATTTTGAATCCAAATCAGCCGAGTGTAAACGGTGTTTGGATGCGCAACTTCCTCTCCCTGCCTACGATTTGTGTATGATGGCATCCCATACTTTTAATACTCTCGATGCGCGCAAAGCCATTTCGGTGACAGAGCGGGCGAACTATATTTTGAAAATCCGAGAACTCTCCAAAGGGTGTGCGGAACTTTATAAATCCCAAGAAGAAGCACGAACAGCACGAGTTAGGGCGTAATTGCAAACACTCATCGGTCAAATCGACAAAATTATCTATGAAAACAGCGGTTTTTTTATCGCTACCCTCAAAGGCGGTGAGAAAATTAGCGCTCATTACCACGAAAGCGACGTTGCCAATCTCCAAGATGCCGCCGTCACCCTTAGGGGAGCGTGGGATATTCACAAAAGCTACGGCAAAACCTTCAAAGCCGAATCACTCCTCGTCAATCAAAACGAACTCTTCTTTTTTCTCAACCGTGTGGTCAAAGGGTTTACGAAAAAACTCACTGCCGAACTGATCGAAAAATACTCCCAAGAGGGGCTGATCGATATTTTGGAAAATAATATTGATGCACTTCTTGAGATCAAAGGGATGAACCAAAAACGGCTCGATAAACTCTCCGATGGGTGGAAACAGTTTCGCTCCATGCGCCTTTTGGGAGAGTTTCTCGCCCCCTACGGTGTCACACCCACACTGCTTCGTCTCATAGCCACCGCAATGAAAGGGGCAAAAGATCCCATAGAGAGTATCAAAAAGAATCCGTACTCTCTTATGCGTATCCACGGTATTGGCTTCAAAAAAGCGGATGAGATTGCCCTTGCGATGAAACTTCACCGACACGACCCAAGACGAATTCAAGCGGCGATGGAGTATAGCCTCAGTGAGTATTGCGACCAAGAGGGGAACAGCTGTATTGATAAAAGAACTCTTTTTGAAAAACTGGAGACTCTTGTTAGTTTGCAAAATGATGGACTTTATGAAGAGGCACTTCTTGATCGTATCCACGAGGGGAGTATTATTATCCTCCCCAGTGGAAAGCTGGCACTGGATCGTATCTATGAAGCGGAGAAATTTCTCGTCGATAATTTTAAGAAACGTTCCAAAAAGAAAGATGGACCCCTCACCAAAGATTTGAAACTTTTCTTAGAGGAGCACTCTCTTACATTGGGAGAGCAACAGCAAGAGGCACTGAAGCTTATCAATAAGGGGAAAAAGCTCCTCTTACTCGTGGGCTATGCAGGGACAGGAAAAAGTACAACGGCAAAAGCCCTCCTCGATCTTCTCAATCTCCGTTATGATGAAAATGCTATCATCACGTGCGCCCTCAGCGGCATCGCTTCTCAACGGATCAAAGAGCGTAGTGGCTATGAGAGTGCGACAATTCAAAGCTTGCTTGTTCGATTCGACGCCCATGAAAAAATGCCGTATAAAGTCGTTCTCATTGACGAAGCTTCGATGATTAACTCAATTCTCTTCGCACGCCTTATCCGAAAAATAGACCTCGATGCGACGATCATTATCGTAGGAGACGACGCGCAGCTTCCCCCCATCGGTGCAGGAAGCCCTTTGAGTGATTTTATCGCACTCAAAATTGCCCCTACCGTCACCCTCACTCATATCTATCGCCAACGCTCCGACCAAGCCATCGCCCTGATCGCCAATGACGTACGGCTTGGGGTTATCCCCTCCTATCGTGAGCCTTACGATGATTTTACCTTTATCGGAGTCGATATTGCCAACCGTTACGCCCTTAAACAAAACCTTAGCCCAAACGAATTTGACGAAGTGCTCCAAAGCAATGCCCAAGCTATCCTCTCTCAAATCGCCCAAACAACTCTCAAAAACCTCCCCACCTCACGTGAGCATCTCGAAACGAAACGGATCAAAGAGTATCTCAACCATTTTCAAGTGATCTCCCCCATGCGCGGCAATGCCCTAGGGGTCGATAATCTTAACACCCTCCTCCAAGAGTATTTCAATCCTAACCCGAAGAAAAGAATAAAAACCCATCGAGGCGAATATCGTCTCTTCGACAAAGTCGTCCATATCCGCAACGAGAATATGCCCACCTTCACCCCCGAAGAGTTCAAAGAGGGTTCTGAGAGTGTAGAGCGACGGATATTTAACGGGATGTGCGGATTGATTTTCAGACTCGATGAGGAAGAAGAACAATGTGTCGTCTATTACCCCAATGAAGAGCTGATCGTCCAATACACCTACGACAACGTCCGCGATTTACTGAGCCTCTCGTATGCGTTAAGCGTCCACAAAGTTCAGGGGATGGAGTATGAGAATGTCGTTATGGTTATGAGCTTCTCCCACCTCATTATGCTCAATACCAAGCTTCTCTATACCGCCATTACCCGTGCAAAAAAACACTGTCATATCATCGGTGAATCAGGAGCGTTTGAGGTGGCGTGCAAGCGATTGGAGACAACGAAACGGTTTACGGTGATGCAGGAGTTGCTGAAGACGTGAAGATTTACGCAATAAGAATAGTTTAATTTCTAGCAGTTATAATTGTGCTTGAAAATAGATAAGGCTCATTATCCAACTACGGTTAATTCATATCGCTAAATATGTTTTAACCTAACCTTAACTATATCTTCGATCTACCTTTGGTGATACAAAGACAACTCTAGCTTACGCCTGTGAGTAAATCTACTACTTGTTAAAGTAGCGGATGAACTCGATTAAAATCCACACAAGCTTCACGATCAAAACGACCAATTCCACTTAGGATACCTCCAACTTCAGACTCCTCGATCCGAAGATCTACACACCCAGTCCATGTCCATTATTGGAGTATCATCAGGCGTTCGCCTTAGTTTTTCAAACACGATTATTATACTAAACAGTTCTTTATAACGGACTTCATTTGGCTTTCTGTATTTAATTTCCATTTTTAAAAGATTATTAGCAAGTGAGGCTGACACTGTTTCATCTATCGCCAGCCCACCATTTGTACAGCGTGTAATTACAAAGTTTCTCGCACCGCCTTAGTCGCTTCCACCATATTTTTCAAAGCCGCTTCACTCTCACTCCATCCGCGGGTTTTGAGACCGCAATCTGGATTGATCCAAAGCTGTGAAGCGGGGAGCACTTTAAGCAGTGCATGAATTTGTTGCTCCATTTCCTCTACACTTGGGATACGCGGAGAATGGATGTCATATACTCCTGGTCCTACTTCTTGGGCGTAGCCTGTCTCTTTAAAAATCTGCAAGAGTCGATTACCGCTGCGAGAGGTTTCGATGGAGATAACATCAGCATCCATGGCTTCAATGGTTTTGATAATGTCGGTAAATTCACTGTAACACATATGAGTATGGATTTGGGTCTCTTTATGCGCTACTGCCGTACTAAGCAGAAAACTATCCAATGCCCATTTCTCATACGTGCTTCGGTTTTCACGGCGCAATGGATATCCCTCTTTGAACGCCGCTTCATCCACTTGAATCATCGCAATTCCAGCTCGTTGCAAATCATCCACTTCATCACGAATGGCTAACGCAATTTGCATGGCTGTTGTAGAACGAGGCTGATCGTCACGCACGAAACTCCAGTTTAAAATCGTCACGGGACCTGTGAGCATCCCTTTCATCGGACGATGCGTGAGGCTTTGTGCATACAAACTCCACTCGAGCGTCATGGGATGAGGACGGCTAACATCACCGTAGAGTAATGGCGGTTTCACACATCGGCTTCCATAGCTTTGAACCCAACCGTTTTGGCTAAACGCAAAACCATTGAGCTGTTCTCCGAAATACTCCACCATATCGTTACGCTCAAACTCCCCATGCACCAAAACATCCAAATCAATAGATTCTTGGAATGCTACACACGACGCAATCATTTTTTTCATCGTCTCATTGTAAGCCTCTTTTGTTATAAGCCCTTTTTTAAACTCTTGACGTACTTTTCGCACCTCGGCGGTTTGGGGAAAAGAGCCAATCGTCGTTGTCGGTAATGGCGGAAGATCAAAAGTATCTCGTGCTGACATTTGACGCACGACAAAAGGGTGCGAGCGCTTGAAATCATTAGGCTTCAAAGTACTTAGGCGAGTTTGAACCGCTTCATCTGCTGTGGCTTTTGGATGTGAGGGAAACGTAATTTTTGTATGCGAAAAAAATGCCTTCCCCAGCACCGAAAGCTCGTCTAATTTTTCCTGTGCAAATGCCAACAATTCTTTTATATTCGCATCTAAATTCTCTTCGTGTTTGAGAGTATAAGGGACGTGGAGCAGTGAGCACGATGCGCCAATCGTTAATCTCTCTTTGGGAATATACGTCTCGATATGTTCCAGCGTTTTGAGTGATTGTTGAAGGTTATTTTTCCAGACATTGCGTCCATCAATAATCCCAATCGTCACGTGTTTATCGCTTTTTCCCAAGATTTCGAGAGACTCACTGTTTTTCACACCGTGGACGAAATCAAAAACCAAGCCTTTTATAGGGGTATGCACGAGAACCGCTGTAGCTTCATTCGAGTGCTCAAAATAGGTCGCAACGCTCAGTGTTTTCGACACTCTGCCCAAGCGTTCGTAGACAATTTTAAGCAAGGAGAGTTGTTGAACATCCACGCCCGTACTTAAAAATGGTTCGTGCATCACGATCTCAACGTTTTCATCAAAAGCAATAATCTCACCTAAAAGCTTGCTGTATTGTCCCAATAAAGAATCAAAAAGAGAAAGCGTAACGTCCTTATCGCATCGGCTAAGTCCTAGAAATGTAATCGGTCCGATGAGTTGAATTGAACCTTGAAATCCATTTTCTCTAGCCTCACGGTATTCATTCACTATTTTATCCGCACATATTTCACCAAATTCAAAGGCAATAGTGAGTTCAGGGACGATGTAATGGTAGTTGGTGTTAAACCATTTCGTCATCTCCATCGCGGTATGCGTTTCATCGCCTCGTGCCATCGTAAAATAGCGCTGTGTTGCATTCGTAATATCGCGAAATCGTTCAGGTTCGGCACCCAGTGCAAGCATCAAATCCAAAGTGTTGTCATAGAAACTAAAATCATTGACAGCAACCGTTTCTATACCTGCATTTCGTTGGAGTATCCAATGTTTTAAACGAAGCTCTGACGCAACGCTCTCCAATTCATTTAAGGGAATATTCCCTTTCCAATAGTTTTCCAAGGCTGTTTTTAACTCTCTTTTCTCACCGATTCGGGGAAATCCGAGCACTACTATTTTGTTTGTCATTTTTAATTTCCTTATTATTTATAGGTATTTTTCTCCGTTCGTGGTGAGCTTGTCGAACTATGAACTCACCCTTCGGTCAGCCCAGGGCGAACGAGACAGATAGTGCTGATTAAGTCGAAAAATAAAAAAAGTGCGGTGGTGAAGAGTCGGTGTGAAAATAGCGAAATAAAAAACGGAGTTTAGGAAGCAATGTAGAAAGATGGAGGGCACGCGCCGTTCGACGTTGAAAAAAACAGTTACAGTGACATCGACAACGGGAAACCCTAGGGGTAAAGGGTTCAATCGCTTCTAGGAGAAAATCAAGCTCATCAGGTGGGCTCTCGTCGATGTTGGCATCAGTACTCATAAAACGGCGAGTATGACAGTTACGAGTGCGTACACCACTGCGATGTAACGTAACAGCATTGACAGTAGCGGTAATCGCTTGGAGCGAAAAATATTTTCCGCCGAATCCTTTTGCCATCATGTCCTCTTGGTAATTTAATGGGCGGATTATACTATAATTTTTGGAAGACTAACTCGATACCCTCTCCCGTACAATCCCCTCGCCCTCATTAAGATAACACAAATACCCCCGAACTTCACCACACGTAAAGGTACGGGTTGCCTCCATATCATTTCAAAAGTATAATGTGTCGGCAGACGGTTTATGGAGTGATCGTATAATAAAATAAATAAGAATAGTTTAATTTCTAGCCGTTATAATTGTGCTTGAAAATAGATAAGGCTCATTATCCAACTGCGAATGAACTCGATTAAAATTCACACAAGCTTCACGATCAAAACGACCAATTCCACTTAGGATACCTCCAACTTCAGACTCCTCGATCTTACGATCTACACACCCAGTCCATGTCCACTATTAGAGTATAGTCATAAAGTTGAGCTATAATCCCAAGTCAATTAAAAAATAGCTTCTTCATAAATAGAAAAGAGACGTATGCAAAATAGATTTATATCCTTAAAAACAGGAGATCTAAAAATAGATGAGACACAAGGGCTTACTGCTCTTTCTGATTTAGTCGATTTCGGGTCTCGTATTAATAAAAAAAGAGGTTTTTTGTTTGTGAGCAAGGTATTGGGAAAACACCTCCCGACCAAGCCATCACGCATGAACGATACGTACAAAAAAATGGCACAGCTCATCCCATCATCCGATGCGACAACCTTGTTTATCGGTTTCGCGGAGACAGCTACGGCACTGGGGCAGGGGGTATATGAAGCGGCAAACGTAGAAAATAGCTTTTATATCCACTCGACACGATTTAAGACTTCTCATACCGTTTTGTTCTCATTTTTTGAAGAACATTGCCACGCTCCAAGTCATATTATTTACGCACCGATAGATGAATCTCTCCAAAATAGGCTCAAAAATGTTACCCGCATTATCCTCATAGATGACGAAGTATCAACGGGGAAAACAGCCAACAATCTCATCGACGAACTCAAAAAGATTTTGCCCAATGCTCACGAATACTATTTGTTGACACTGCTCAATTGGTCCAAAAATACCTATGAAAACTTTGAGTATCTCTCACTCTATCAGGGAAATTTTTCGTTTGAACCCAATAATCTCGATATCCCTATCGATGTAATATCCGAACCCGAAAATCCAAAAGAATTAGATGCAATAATCCCTTATAATTTCGGACGCTACGGTACACAAAAGCTGGTCATAGATTTTAAATACTATGTCGATGCCCAGATGTTTAAGGGGAAAAAGGTTCTAGTAGTAGGTACTGCTGAATTTATGTACGTTCCTTATCTTTTTGCCTATTATTTAGAAAAAAATGGCGTTGAGAGTTACTTTCAAGCGACAACACGAAGTCCCATTAACATTGACGCAGCGATACACTCCAAACTTCACTTTAAAGATAATTACTTTGAAGCTATTGACAATTTTCTTTACAATGTAATGGAAGAAGAGTATGACACCATTTTTTTATGTTATGAAACGACTTCTATTCCAGAAGAATTTGATTTAAAACATCAATTGTCCCAAAAATTCTCCGTTGAAGAGATCTTTTTTAGAGGAGAACAATGTGTTTAGCGGTAGTTACCCCAGCGAAGATGTCGAATTTTTATTAAAAGTTATTGATCTCGATTTCACCTCCCTTGCAGAAAAAGAGACGTTAATCCAAAGTGGTAAGAGCCACTATTCTCAAATGCTCAGTGCTGAATATGAACCGACACAGCACTATTTGGATACTTTTTATGAAGTATTTGAAAGCAATAAAAAACGATTTGCGAAAGATATACTCATTTTAGCCAACAACTTGAATAGACAAAAAAACATTGTACTGGTCTCTCTTGTACGCGCTGGCACCCCAATCGGTGTCCTTTTAAAAAGAACCTTGGAAAGAAGGTTTCAAAAGAGGGTTATGCACTATTCTATCTCCATTATTCGTGACAAAGAGATTGATAAGAATGCGTTGGATACCATTGTAAAAAATAATAAAGATGCAACAATTATCTTTATTGACGGATGGACAGGTAAAGGTGTTATTAATACCGAATTGAAAAAATTTATTGCGCATTACAATGCTCTTAGTAACACCACGGTTAGCGATAAGCTTTATGTGGTATCCGATATAGCGGGGGTGGCAGATTATTGCGTCACGAATGATGATTATCTCATCCCCTCATCAGCGCTCAATTCAACCATATCGGGCTTAATTAGCAGAAGTATCCTCAATAGTGATTATATTTTTGAAGGCGATTATCACGGGTGTAAATTTTATCATGAGTACAAAGAGAGTGATTTAAGTGTTTGGTTTGTGGATGAAATAGTCAAAATCATAGATGAGATGGAGATACCTCAAGAGAAGCTTATCGAAAAAAACGAGGCGTATACCCCGAAAATCAAGGATTATCTTCTCAAAATTCAAAAAGAGTATTCCATCAGCAGCCTTAACTATCTCAAACCGGGAATAGCAGAAAGTGCCCGTGTATTGTTACGACGAATCCCCCATCTTATTTTGTTTAAAGATGTAAACAATAAAGACATTGCCCATTTAAAACACTTGGCGCACGAAAAAAATGTTCGTATTGTTGAAGACACGACTATGCCCTACTTGGCGCTAGCTATTATAAAAGAAGAAGTACAATGAGAAAAATAGATTATTTTGATTTAGGCGGAACTCTTTATGTTCCCATCATTAACGAAAACATATCCGCGATACTCCGTAGGGAAAAATATCCTTTCTTAAAATCCATCGTAATATGTTTGGAAGATTCCATATTGGACAGCGACCTTTCACGCGGTATGAATATATTAGAAAATATTTTCCAAACGTACGAAGTAACGGATCTAAAGGTTTTCGTTAGAGCACGCAATATTGACAACCTCAATGATATTCTTACCCTAGAAAATATTCATCTTTTGGATGGCTTTGTATTACCAAAATTTGATCTCTCCAACGCTTCTGAATATTTGTCCATTTTTTTGACGGAGAATCACTTCTATATCATGCCTATTTTAGAAACTTCAAGTGTCTTTAATCCAATGCACCTCCATCAAATTTCCGAAACGCTGGAACCTTTCAAAGAGAGAATATTGTCCATTCGCATCGGAGCAGAAGATATCCTTAGCAAATTAGAAATTATGCGGAATTGTCAAAAAACACTTTATGAAATCATGCCATTGTACATAACCATATCCACTATCATCAATACCTTCAAGCCCAAAGGATTTAATATCTCTTCAACAGTATTCCCATGCTTTGAGAGTGCTGAGTATTTAAAAAAAGAGCTCCAATCGGATATTGAACATCAGCTTATCAATAAAACATCTATCCACCCAAGCCAAATAGAAACGATACACAATAGCTACAAAGTGACCCATGATGAGTATATAATCGCTACGAAACTTTTAGATGAAGAGGTTGCCATCTTCAACTATCACAATAAAATGTACGAAAAAGTGACCCATCTAAACTGGGCTCGAACCATAATAAAAAGATACAAAAGTTTTGGCGTGATTGAGCGGGTATGCAATGCTCAATAGATTATTCTTTTTTAGTGACATTGATGACACATTGATACAAACCAAACGAAAAACCGATTTTGGTCAAAATACTATCGTAGCTGCTTACACGAAAGAGGGGGAAGAAAGCTCTTTCTTTTATGAGGGTGTCAAACTATTGATCGATGCTTTATTAAAAGAAAACATAACCTTTATCCCGACAACTGCACGAAATATTGATTCCTATCAACGAACTATTTTCTACAATGAGCCCAAAATAAAATACGCCATATTAAACTTTGGCGGTACATTGCTTGTTAACAATGAAGTTGATGAAGAGTGGAACAGTATCATGAAACAAGCCTATAAAAAAATAGCTCCTCTTGAAGAAGTAGAAAAGAATATTCGTGAAGTCATTGAAAAAGCGAATTTAAATGTAGTGGTCAAAAATATAGACAACTACTACATCAGTATCCACAATAAATACAATACCGACAATAAAGAGTATCTCTCCAACGTCAAATCTCTTATTGAAGAATTTTTAGCCCTCAATGATGATTTTTATCTCTATGAAAATGACAACTCTTTTGGGATATTACCCCATATTCTGAATAAAAAATTTGCCGTGGATTATATGATTGACTTCCATAAGCCACTGCTTTGTCTCGGAGCTGGAGACAATCTTTCGGATTTGGCTTTTATGAATTCAACGTCCCTGCATTTGGTACCAAACAACTCCTCTATTCACAAAACAAGGCTATCGCATTAAGGTTTTATGTTACAATAAGATAGATTTAGAAAACTATAAAAAAGGTAATAAATGTTAGATTGGAATAAGATAAAAGAGAGAAGTGCAACACTTTTGGGTGAAGCAGGCAAGAAGTTTCGACAGTACACTCCAGAGAGCTTCTCAAAAGAGAAAAAGTTTGTTAATGCCTTAGTGGTAAGCATGGCGTTGATGACAATGGCAGATAAAAAAGCAGAGACACAAGAGGTGATAACAGCACTTGACCTTATCAAAGATATTGACGAAATTAACGATTTGAACCTCACTACCGAGGCGATAGAGCTTTATGAGTTTCATATTGAAGAACTTTCTAACGTTGTTAATAGTCCTACAAAATGGGTTTTGTTGGAGGCTAAATTACTTTCAGAGCTGAGTAAAATGAAATCTTATCCAGAGTATCCACCGATGATAGAAGCACTAATTGCACATATTGCTCAAAGTGATGGTAATTTAGATGCTAGCGAAGAGGAGATGCAACGAAAAATATTAGCAGCAATAAAATAAAGACGAACTAGCCGTTATTTTAAATTTTACAAAAGGTGTGACATGCGAATATGGTTTAATAAAACATTTTCTAGTATCAGTTCTGTATTTAAGAACATGAAACAAGCAAATGTTGACGGTGGTGTGACAATTATTTGCACCCATACCAACCCAGCAGCATCAGCATTTTTAGCAGCTGATGAAGCTATGGTTGAACCTGCTGGATTGATAGGTAAAGATTACCTTGCCTGGTGCCTGAACTTTTGCCAACACCAGAAGATTGATTACTTTTGGCCGGCTAAAGAATCAGTCATGATCGTGCGAAATCAAGCTGATTTTGCTCATTTTGGCACACATGTTATTGCAGTTGCTATACCAGAAGTATTGACTTTGTTGAACAACAAAGGAGAGTTCTATCGTACCTTACCTTCCACTGTCGCTCAAGCAATGGAATGTATCGCAGTCACCAACAAAGTTGCATTTGATCATGCAGTATCAGTGCTGTCACAACATCATGCTATATTATGCGTGAAGCCTGCGGTATCGGTGTTTGGTTTAGGATTTCGTATTTTGGATACACAGCGTAGTAGCATCATGCATTTACTCAATGGTGTAGAATACGAAATTCCATTGGCAGAATTACGTGCAGGGATGGAAGGTATCAACCAATTTCCAGAATTACTGGTAATGGAACATTTAGCTGGTGTGGAATGGAGTGTGGATTGTGCGGGGAATAACGGACAGCTACTGTGTGCTATTCAGCGCAAGAAGCATCCACAAGCAGGCTACGGTCAGGAAATCGATAATAACCATGATATTCATATCATGGTGGAGCGTTTGACTACTCATTACCGCTTAAACGGCTTGTTTAATATTCAATTTAAAGCGAGGGCGGATGGCGAACCACGTTTACTGGAAATCAACCCGCGACCCGCTGGTGGTTTTGGTATGGCTTGTTTAGCTGGAGTTAATCTTGCGGAAGTTTTCTTGCAAAGTCTCATGGGCAAAAAGATAGTAGTGATACCACCCATCCGCTACGGATTGAGAGTGAGTGAAGTGAGTACTTCGGTAGTTTTGCAGTCATTGGTCTGAAAGAGACAAAATTAAAGAAAGAAAGAAGATAAATTAAATGAGATTTTTACTTTATATCACCATTGCTTTAGTCCTTTTCACAGGATGTTCACAAGAATCTCAAAACAAATTGGGGCGTGTTGTTCAAAACTGGACGGGTACAGATGGCGTTTTGGATGTGTACGCAGGGGAGAAATTAGTAAAGCGATTTATTAAAGTTGATAAACTAACTACAGCCGTAGGAACTGAAAATAATGATGCTCGTCCTTACCGGTATGGATATGGAATTGATGATCGGAACTTCAATTTTGTGGTGGATGCTGGAGAGAAAAAAGTTTATTTTGAAATAAGCGACTACTCTACGAGTTATGTTTTTTATCAAAATTAAAGAGAGGTCAAAGAGTGCATTACGCACTCTTCAGATTTAGAGATATTTTTGTTGAACGGTTTGCAGTGTTGCGCCAAGATCTTTATCTTGTGTCGGTTCGCCAATAGCGGAAAATTTCCATTCTCCATTTCGTCGATATAATTTTCCTAAAATCATAGAAACATACCCTGCAAATTTTGGATCACTTGCAATATTGTACGTTGCTACAACTTCATTCACTTTTGAAGGCGTTCCCTCGTACAATCGGATTGATGCAAAAGGAATCCCTGCGAAATCTTGACCTTTAAAAGAGTTTAATACGAAAACTACTTGATCAATATTAGCTGGAATTTGAGGAAGATTGATAGTGATAACTTCATTGTCCAAACCATCATCACCGCCAGAATCTCCCCCTCTGTCGTCGCCAGAGTGTTTGATTCCACCCGCTTGAAGATTACCAAAATAGATAATATTCTCCTTGGCTAAGTTTTTATTTGAATCAAACATACCAACCGATAAATCTAAATCAACTTCCTCTTTTTTAGTCCCGAAGAACCCTTTTTTTTCGATTTGTCCCCAGTTGGCACCAATACAAAAAGAGACTAAGTCACTGCCGTTTTCTTTTTTGAGGCTTATTTTTTGCCCTTTTGCTAAACTAACCGCCATTAGATGCTTACCCCGTACATTTTACAAAAACCGGCTAAACCGTCTTTGAAGCCATCACCCGTTGCTTTGAAATTCCAGCCGCCGTCTTTGCGATAAAGCTCACCAAAATTGATCGCTGTTTCTGCCGAATAATCTTCATCTAACTCATATTTTGCAAGTTCTGCATTGCCGTCTTGATTGCTGATACGAATCAATGAATTGCTAACTTGACCAAAATTTTGATTTTTTGTATCTGCGTCATTAATGGTAACCGTAAAAACAATTTTTTCAATTTCTGGAGCTACTTTATTCAACTCAATAAGAACGACTTCATCATCACCATCGCCCTCACCCGTTGTACTGTCGCCTTGGTGAACAACCGAACCGCATGGAGACGTTTTGTTATTGTAAAAAATAAAGTGTGCATCACTGACAACTTTACCATCACTACCCAATAAAAAAACAGAAGCGTCCAAATCATACGCACTGCCCGTATCAGTCGCGTTCGCATCCCACGCCAAACCAACTTTAATATTATTCAAGCCTGGAGCCTCTTTACTCAAAGATACTCTTCCGCCTTTTGCTAAACTTACTGCCATAATGCACTCCTAATTGTAATTTTTGATACGGCTTCTCACTTCTATATTAATTAATCCACCGATAGTGAAGTATAGCATACAGACTCCCAATAGCGCATCCTAATTTTTTTAGGATGGAGTGGGAGAAAGTTCAACACACTCAACCCCAACAAACTCTTTTTGATACTTTTCGCACTCATTGAGTGGGATTTGCAACAATCGTGGTTTTTTAATCGGATTCAGCCACTGCAACATCTCCATAAGCGGTTTTTCATCCATTGCCGTACACCCTGAAGTTGGGGTGTTTTTAGCGTTTTTGAGATGAAAAAAGATACATGAACCTCGTCCCATACTCTGCGTAGGATTATAATCGATCACCGCTCCATACCGATAAACCCCATCGGCTCTGTGCATCACTTCATAGCTTTTGGGTGGATCGTTAGGATTTAAAAGAGCCATTTGATTGTAACGGGTATCATTACTATCATCCACGCAAATTAAATTATCATCGGCATAATAATAAGGCATAGTGCCAATCGGATTTTCATCGTAGCCAAAAGTAGTATGGATTTCAAAGATTCCCGCAGGGCTCCGTCCATCCCCCTCTCTTTTGAGACTCATATTGCCACTCTCCCAACCCAAACCATTGCGCCCTAGTGTCACGGGGACACTCTCCCCTACTTTATGCCAAGACTCTTCTTTTTCATAGCGCTGAAGCGTTGCTGTTGTCGAATTCAACTCAGAAGAAATGACCACAACCAGTTGCTCATTAGCCCATAAAAGCGCCCTACTCGTCAAAACAACCAAAAATAAAAACGTTTTAACCATATTTCTAACCTGAACTTAGTTTATTTTAAAGTTAGGTAGTATAGCATAAGGAAAATCATGGGGGTGAATAGGATGAATGTTACGGTACGACAAGCTAAAGAGAGCGATGCACCTTTTATAGCGGAAGCGCTGTTGGAAAGTTCTCGTGCCGAAAAAAAGGTAGGGATATTTGATTTTATCTTCAACACTTCTGATACGACAACCCTTTTGGCATTTTTACACAAGCTTACTCTCACAACAACAAAGAGTTATTGCCATTTCTCGAACTTTATGATCGCAGTTGTGGATGGGGTTAATGCAGGGACAATTTGCGGCTATGAGCCTCGGATTGCTACCCATGATATTTTTGCCCGTGCCCTTGAAGAGATCGGGATTGATGAGAGCTATCATGAGAGGATTGCAGGGTATCTTTTGTGTGAACCTGAAATCGATAATCAAACATGGGTGTGTGATTTTATGGTCACCAAGCCGGAATTTAGAAGTCTTGAAATCCTCAAAGAGATGGTACGAAAGAGTATGCTCACCGCACGCCTCAAAGGGTACCGAAAAGTACAGGCAATGGTTGAGATTGGTTCGGTTGAATCAGAACTTATTTACAAAAAGCTAGGGTTTAAGGTGATTGATGAAAAACGGAGCGATTATTACGAAGAGCAGTTTGGACGCGCAGGCATACTAAGACTGCAAATCATACTCTAGTGAATGACAAACATCAACCCTCACTCCTTCAAGTCTTAGGGCTTGGAACCGCCATCCTCCTCGTTGCTGGCAATATGATCGGCTCTGGAGTATTTAAAAAAATCACCCCAATGGCTTCAGTGCTTAACAGTAGTTCCCTTATCTTATGGGCATGGGCAGTTGCGGGTCTCATTACGATGTTGGGGGCGTTTAGTTTCGCATCACTGGCAACAACGACCAAAGAGGCAGGAGGACAATTTCAATATTTCAAAAACGTCTTCGGCGGATTTTTTGGCTTTATCTACGGATGGAGTTTTTTCACTGTTATTAGCACCGCTTCCATCGCCTCCATCGCCTACGTCTTTGCTGAATCTCTCGTCAACCTCTTCGGTGTACCCAAAATTCTGGAACCTTACAGTTCTTATACGTTGATGGGGATGATTACCCCCTTTGAAAACGCATCGGTAAAACTAATCGCGATTAGTGCATTAATCTCTCTTACTCTCTTTAATATACGTGGCGTTGAGGGGGGGGGATGGCTCAGTAATATCGTTACGGGAGCTAAAATATTAGGGATTCTGTTACTCATTGCATTAGGACTAAGTTACAGTGGTAATCCAACCGTTGCCCCCGTTTCCATCCCTGCTGTTCATCCCGATCAGATGGGGGATATACTCCGTATTAGCGCATTTTTTACCGCTATGCTCGGAGCTTTTTGGGCGTATGATGGGTGGGTTAATATTACCAATATGGCAAGTGAATTCAAAAACCCTACGAAAAATGTTCCTCGCGCCATCATCATCGGAACCGCCCTCACGATGTGTCTTTATATTTTAGTCAACTATGCCTATCTCCAAGTCCTCACCCCCTCCGATTTTGCCCGTCTTGCTACCCAAGAAGGTAGTATTGCCGCCGTGGAAGTAGCAGGGATTGTTATGGGGCCTATTGGTATTACCGTTATTTCTGTTTTGATTATGATCTCCACGTTTGGAGCAACGCAAGCTAGTACTATGTCAGCAGCACGGGTTTATTATCAAATGTCCAAAGAGGGATATTTTTTCAAACCTTTTTCGAGCGTACACAAACGGTTTCGGACACCACATGTCTCATTGGTCGGGCAAATGATTTGGGCGTGTCTTCTAATCATCAGCGGTACATTCGATCAGTTAACCGATATGCTCATCTTCGCCGCCTTCATCTTTTATGGATTGGGTGCCATCGCGGTCATCCGCCTCAAGATGCAGGGAAAACTTTCTTTCACATTTGGCTATCCCTACGTCCCCCTCTTATTTTTACTTTGCTGTAGTGTTATCGTAATCAATGCCATCTACACCCGCCCCCTTGAATCCCTCACAGGTCTTGGATTGATGATTATGGGTATCCCTTTTTATTTTTATTTTCGTTCAATTCAAAAGAACTAAATCACGCTAACACTCTGCTAACACTTCTATGGGATAATAACACCATCAGAATAGAAAGAGGAGAGTCCATGAAAACGTTAACGTTGATCGCACTTTTAAGCGTGGCTGCATTTTCAGCCGATTACAGAACAATGTCTACAACGGATATGCAAGCGATGAAAGGCAATGTTCCTGAAGCGGATCGTGCCGCTTTTCAAAGCGAAATGCAAACGAGAGTTCAAGATATAAGCGCATCAGACCGCCAAAATATGCAACAAAATAAATCAGGTTCTCAAGATGGATCAGGGTCACAAATGCGTAAGGGTAGCGGACAAGGCGGTAATTCCAGTGGTAGTATGCAACATCGAGGGGGGAAATAATCATGCAAGTTAATTCATCAGGGCAAATGCAACAAACACAAATGCGAAAAATGGACGGATCAGAAGGTGGTCAAGGCGGTGGAATGAAAGAGACAATGCAAGCCTTATCACCAGAAGATCGTACCGCCGTTCGTGAACAAATGGCTTCATTATCGCCAACCGATCGAACGACCATGAAAGATCAAATGTCACAATTAGATACAACGTCTCTCACATCCGAAGATTTGGGCAAGACTCTTATGAGTATGCTAACCGCACTTCAAGAGCCTGCGACAACCGCCACTCAAACAACTTTAGATACATACGCTTAAACAAAGGAAACACCATGAAAAAGATCACAAAAAAAATAGCTTCTTTCTCCCTTGCCCTCTCCACTCTACTTTGGTTCAGTGGATGCGATAGCAGTGATACCACAACACCAGCAGTAACCCCAGTCGCTACAACAACCCTAACGGGAGTCGTTGCTGATGGGTATCTCGTAGGTGCCAAAGTGTGTTTGGACAAAAATTATAATGATATGTGTGATGCGGATGAACCGTTTGTCCTCACCGATAGCACAGGTCGATATACTTTTACCCTTCCCGATATGGCAGCCACACAACTTCCAATCATTGTCGAAGCCGATGAGAATACCATTGATTTGGATACCAATACCACGATTGGTACAAAATGGCACTTTAAAGCCAATTCAAGCAATAGTAGCTTTATCTCTCCCTTAAGTACGTTAGTTGCGCAAGAGATGGCATTAAATCCTACGTTGACACTCGAACAAGCGATGGCTAATCTACAAACCGAATTGGGACTTGATATTAACACGACGATCGACTATGTGGCTGCCAATAATACCAAAGCGCACAATGCGGCAAAAATCATAGCCCATTCGTTAGCAAACACAGAAACAAGCTTAAGTGCAATTGCGACAACGACCGATGCCCGTACAATTCGTCTCCTTGCCGCCCAACAAGTTCGCTCACAAACCGTAGCCATTGAGGCCAATGCTATTAATGGAAATACTTCCTATCTTTGTGACGTTAATACAACCGACGTCACTGCTCAAGTTACAGAATTAACCACTGCTATAAGCGCATCATTATCTCAACAGCTTCAAGCCGATTTGCTCTTTATGTGGGAAGAGGAGCGATTGGCTCGGGATGTGTATAATGCGATGTACGCCAAATGGGGTTCCAAAGTTTTCACGAATATCGCCACAAATGGAGAACAAACCCATATCAACAGTGTTAAATCGATGATTGATAAATATGCGGTAAGTATAACAGGCTATACTGAACCAGCCGTAGCAGGAGTTTTCATCAATCAAGATCTCCAATCATTGTATAATACCCTTATAGCAAAAGGAAGTGTTTCGGTTACCGAAGCGTACAAAGTGGGAGTTTTGATCGAAGAAACGGACATTGCAGACTTGGATCAACGATTGCTCCCGACTGATTTACCAGCGGATATTCGTGCGGTGTATGAAAACTTACGCAAAGGTTCTTATAGCCACCTAGCGGCTTTTAACAAACAACTCTAACAAAAACACCAAGGAAAGAGCATTTGAAGATTTTATTACTAGAAGATGATCTCCTCCTTGGTGAAACGCTCGAAGAGATGCTCATCGAGGCTCATTACGACGTAGATTGGGTCAAAGATGGTGAAGAGGCGGCTGAGGCTACCTTTGAGACGGTGTATGATCTTTATCTATTGGATATTAATGTTCCCAAAATCAATGGACTCAAACTGCTCGAAGCGTTACGAGCGGCAGGAGATGAAACACGTGTCATTTTTATCAGTGCACTGAGTGATATTGTGTCGATTTCCAAAGGGTTTGAACTGGGTGCAGAGGATTATCTCAAAAAACCCTTTTTTCCCCAAGAGCTAATGGTACGCATTGAAGCCAAATTTGCACGCTTATCCAAACCAATCATCCACGGAGCTATCCATTTTAATCCCCAAAACAATGAAGTGCACAAAGGTGATCATCTCATTACCTTGGGAGATGTTCAGCTCCCATTTTTACGAATTTTTATCCAAAATATTGGTAAAACACTCTCCAAAGAGAGACTCTTCGATCTAATGGAGCATCCAAGTGACAGTGCGTTGCGGGTTGCTATCAACAAACTCAAACATACAACAGGATGGGAAATTCAGAATATTCGTGCGGTGGGGTATCGTCTTGAAAAGGGCTGAAACCGAATCATTCATCAAGAGCTTTTTAGTTTTTTTCATCTCTTTATCGCTTTTAAGCGGATTACTTTTTTGGTACGAATACACTCAAAAACGGCATTTACTCCAAGAAGCGGTTTTTAATGAGATGAAAGTATGCAGTTTTGATCTCAAATGTTCTCAATTTACCCTTGATTTTACCCCCTTGCACACCGCAACCCTCTATGAACTGACCCAAGATAAAACAGGTTATTACGCCCTTTTTTCCATCCCCAATAGTAAATATGCTCTCAAACTCCATCTCTCACAAGCGCAGTTTGATTCCCAATTACATCACCTACAACGATCATTACTTCAAGCTTTTCTCCTAACTCTTTTTGTTTTGGGATTTATCTCCATTCTTTTCTCCTTCTATACCCTTTATCCATTGAAAAAAGCGTTACAGTTAACCCAAGAGTTTAGCCGTGATATTCTCCATGATTTCAATACCCCCCTTGCGAGTTTGCGTTTAAATATTAGTCTTTTGAAAGTTCCTAATAGTGAATCCAAAAAAATCCAGCGCATTGAACAAAGTATTGAGAGGATGATCGCATTGGGGGATAATTTACGTGGCTATCTCGAAGGGCACTCCTTGCAAAAAGAGACCATTGATTTGCATCATCTTCTTCAAGAGCGTATTGGCACGATGAAAAAGCTTTTTCCCGATATCACCTTCATCCTCGATGATACCCCACTCTTAATAGTGACCAATTCGGATGCCATGAACCGAATCCTTGATAATATCATCAATAACGGCTGTAAGTACAACAAAAATAATGGTTCGGTATGGATAAGTATCGACCAAAAAAACCATACCCTACACATAGAGGATAATGGCAAAGGAATTGCATATCCTGCAAAAATATTTGACCGTTTTTACAAAGAACACGAGAGAGGATTGGGAATCGGATTGCATATTGTCAAGAAACTGTGTGATGAGCTGAAGATACCTATCCATGTTGACAGTGTTTTAGATCAAGGAACCCACTTCACCCTTGAGCTTCATACACTAATGCTTCACTAATCTTTCTAGGTTACTATGGTACACTTACTTATTCAAGGAGAAGTTATGAAACTTTCATCCCTTATCTTCACAACTGTTCTTTTCGTTGCTAGTGCACAAGGTGATATGACAATTGATACACAAATCGAACAAATTATGAATGCCCCTGCTAGTGAGCGCGTAGAACGGATGAATCAATTTAAAACCAGACTAGCAACCATGAATGAAAACGAAAGAAGAGAAGCTTTCCAAAAACTTCAAGCCAATCGAGACAGAGGAATGGGGAAAGGGTACCAAACTCCTCTGTCTACGATGCCGATGCAGCAAATGAATCCCAATGGGTTGGGACAACATCATCAACTCCCGTTAAATAATCAAGGTCCCCCCAATAGGCCATGAGAAAAGCCCTATTCTCCATTTTTTTCGTTTCCACGCTTCATGCAGAATTTATTAATGATGCCGATTTAGATGGAGTTGAAGACGCTCAAGACAAATGTCCCAACACCCCGTTTAGTGATCTTATCGACACGTACGGGTGTACTATACAAACATTGTATACTCAAACCTCCTACGATATTATCATGGGGATTGACCTCTCTCGTATCAATAGCAACACACTCGAGAATACAAAAACTTCCAATGCCACCTTTCAAGCAGATGTCTACCATGGGGGATATTCAGCGCAGTTGTTCACCTCCTATTTTCAATCCGAAAAAAGTCCTAGTGATGACTATGGCTGGAATGACACGCAACTCAATTTTTTCTATGCTTTTAAACCACTCCAAGCATTCACCATTCAAACAGGAATCGGAGTCATTTTACCCACTTATTCTAGTGGATACCACAATGAAGCAACCGATTATCGGGGAAATATTACTCTGAAATACACGTTTGAATCCCAGTTTAATCTGTTCGGAGCCTATACGTATACCCTCATCAAGGACAAACGTGTCCCTCGCGTGACCGACTACCAAAATACTTACTCATTTTATGGAGGAATCGGCTATACGAGCCTCAAAAACAATTCGTTAACTCTCTCCTATAGCCACACAGAAAGTATTTATACCCGAGTTGTTCCCATCGAAATGGTATCGATTGGTACATTTATTCCACTTAACAACAATTGGTTTGTATTGGGAGATTATCATTATGGAGTGAGTGCGAGTGCCAGCGATCATGACGTGGCACTGCGTGTAGGCTATACATTCTAACTATGAACGAAATTACATACTGTTTTTGGCTTCAATCCCCAACAGTGAGAGTCCCGTTCGAATCGATAACGCAACAACGAGAAGAAGCTTCAAGAGTTTCTCCTCATCTTCATGTCCGATAACACGAGTGTCGTAATAAAATTTATGCAGTTTTGCCGCCAATGCTTTGAGATAATCGGGGAGCTTTTGCGCTTGGCGTGATTCGAACGCATCCTCGATGATTTCAGGCAACAATAACGCCTCAAACAGCAATCCATCCGCATCGGCACTTAAACCGTGTAAATGAGAGCTCATAATCTCATCAAGACTCTTTTCGCTTTTAGAAACAAGAGTTTGGATACGAGCATGAGCATATTGGACGTAATAGATAGGATTGGAGCTATCGGTACGCTTGAGCTCTTCGATGTCGAACTCCAATGCGGTATCGCATTTTTTGGAAGCGAACATAAAACGCAACGCATCCGAACCGATTTCTTCCACTACGTCATTCATTTGAATAACGGTACCTGCTCGTTTGGACATTTTGAACGGTTCACCGTCTTTGAGGAGACTTACCATTTGAGAAAGCTGTACCTCTAATTTCTCAGGATTATACCCCAAGAAGCTCACCGCCGCTTTAACACGGGCAATATAGCCGTGGTGATCCGCACCCCAAATATTGATATAGTCCTCATACCCACGCTCAAATTTTTGATTGTGGTAGATAATATCTCCTGCTAAATAGGTAGGACGACCATCATCACGTACGACAACACGGTCATGGTCATCACCAAAATCAGAAGAGTGGATGAAGGTTTTACCCTCATTTTGGTAAACGCCATCCCCCATTTTTGCCATAACACGATCCCATTCACCGTACAAAGACGCTTCACCGACAAACGTATCAAAATGGACATTAATCGTTTTGAGATCCGCCACGATCAAGGCTAAAATTTTATCTTTTGCCCATAATGCCAGCTCTTTTTGACGAGAAACATCTCGAAGTGACTCTTCGCCAAACAGTTCTACTGCTTCACTCGCCAAGTCACTAAGATACTCACCGCGATAATATTTTTCTGGCCATTCTACCTCTTCGCCAAGCAACGCACTGCGCCCCTCAAGCTGAAGCGAAACACCAAGGAGATCAATTTGATTACCCGCATCGTTGACATAATACTCCGCCGTCATATCGTATCCCAAATGACGACCAAGACGTAACAACGTATCACCATACACCGCACCACGTGCATGACCGATATGAAGCGGTCCCGTTGGGTTGGCACTCACAAATTCTAAGAGAATCGTCCCTTTTTTGTCGTCACTCCCGAACTGCTCCCCATGGGTTAGTGCCCACGACGCATATTCATCCAAAAAGCTCTCAGAGAGGCGAAAGTTAATGTATCCCTTCACCGATTCAACGGCACTAAAAACCGATTCATCTCCAAACGAATTGGCAATCTCTTCAGCAATAATCATCGGAGATTTACGAAGCTCTTTGGAGAGAGAAAAAGCGATAGGGGTAGAGAAATGACCAAAAGAACGATCTTTTGGCTTTTCCAAGATAACATCACAGTTGAATTTATCGCGCAATAGCGCAGCTACTCGTTGTTTCAAGGGTTACGCTTGTGTAGTAGTTTTTGGTGTTTCAACGCTTGCATTTGTCGTTGATTCGACGTGTTTATGCGCCTCTGGAGTTGATGAAGCAGTTGCTTCATCCTCATCTCTCATCTCTTTTTTGAACCCTTTAATCCCCTGTCCGATACTTTTTGCAAGATCAGGAATCTTTTTTGCCCCAAACAATAAAACTACAATCGCAAGAACGATTAACCAATGACTTGTGCTAAAACTTCCCATCTTTTCATCTCCTTCTATCTATAAAATTAATAAATATAGTATAACGGCACATTGCTGTAATCGTCCTTACATTTTTTTTACGCTTGCGCTTCCCATAGTTGAATAAATTCATTAATTTTAAGCGTTGGGATCTTCATCCGTGCCGCTTTGGCAATTGAAATCAACACTTCAGCCGCTTTTTCAAGCTCATCATTAACAATCAAATAATCGTATTCTGTAATCCTCTGAACTTCACGTTTTGCCATTTCTAAGCGCTTAGCTATAACCTCTTCACTATCGGTAGAACGATTATGAAGACGACGCTTAAGTTCACAAAGAGTGGGAGTGGTGATAAAAACAGAAGTCGTAATATCGCTTAAACGGCTTTGGACTGAATCATTCCCCTGAACATCAATATCAAAGATAATAAGTCTACCCTCTCTCAGTGCTTTTTTTACAGGACTCAAAGAAGTGCCGTAATAGTTACCGTGAACAAACGCATATTCGAGAAACATTTCTTCATCAATTTCTCTCTTGAACTCTTCTTCACTAACAAAATGGTAATGAACGCCGCTGACTTCACCCTCTCTCATCGGTCGTGTCGTCGTCGAAATAGAAAAATAGGTGGCTCCAATATGATCAATGATCTTAGCAATCAACGAACTTTTTCCAGCTCCACTAGGACCCGATAAGACTAAAATGGCACCACTCTCTTCGTTCACTTCGTTTCTCCAAAATTGATATTGATACTGATGTTAAGCCCTTTGAGCGATTTGACAACTTCATCATTTGCAAGGGCTTTGAGAAGCGCTTGCAATGCTTCAACTCCTTGCACAGAAGAACCTTGCTCCTCTATACGTGCAGGTGCAGCAGGTACAGGTTTACTTTTGATTACTGGCTCCGCTATCTCTTCTACAGCAGGAGAAAAATCCTCTTCCACCTCTTCTCCCAGCGCAAGCTTCATATCCCGCTCATTAATCCCCTCAAACCCATCTAAATCATCAAGCATATCCATCTCTCCTAGTTCATCCAAATTATCACTATCAACTTCATCGTGATGAATATCCTCAATATCTAGCTGTAGATCCTCTATACCGAGTTCTCCCGTAGCTTTTTTAATTTGCAATTCAAGGTCATCAAACTCATCATCATTCAATAATTCAGCTTCCTCTTCTAATGATTCCAAATCATTAAACTCATCATCACCCAAATCTAACATCTCTTCAGGGCTCTCAATCTCTTGCTTCGCAGGGATAATTTCATCAAAATCATCAAGATCATCAAACGTTTCTTCTTTCATCTCGAAATCTTCAAGAGACCCCAAAAGATCCTCATCAGCGTCTTCATCCTCCAAATCATTAATTTTAATCTCATCATCGGTATCTTCCAAAAGTTCTTGAAGCTCTTGTACCTCTTCATGATCTAAAACATTTTTATCCAAACTATCTTCGAAATCATCACGGTCTCGACTCGGCTCTTCAAAATCAAATTCTTCGTCCAATTCTAACATATCAAAATCATCTTCTTTTTCAAGCCCTTTTAGCATTGAATCAAGATCAATTGAGGGAGCACTTACCGAAGGTTTTTCTTCGTGTACCCCTATTTTAGAAAGGTTGTTATCAATTCCTACAAATAATTCAACCAAATCAGTTGGCAAAAATGGCTTATTAATAACGTGATCAAATCCAGAAGGAACGGTATTCCCACGAGTTGCCATCAATAAACTTATTTTAAAGGTTGATTTTTCTTTTAGCGAAACCATAACGTCGTCACTGTACAAAGCATCATCAACAATGAATAGATCATACGCATTACGTTCAATTTCATCAATTGAGCTAACGACATTTAAATCATCTTTTGTTTTTTGTGCACTTAGTGCAACCAATTTCCGTACAACTGGATTATCATTTAATAACAAAATTTTCATGACGTATTCAACCCCTTATATATGACTAGTGTTTCATTCAGCTCTTAATGGTATCATTGTAACTAAAAAAAAATAAAATGATAAAATTTATAGCCCTTCTTTTCACTTTCAGCGTGCTAAACGGTCAAAGTATTCTCTATTCTCTTCCAAAAGAGACGAGTAGTTTTGAGTATTCACTGGACACTCACCTAAAAAATGGACAAGAAATTATTATTGTTACCCCATCAATGAGCACTCTATCCCTCAAAAGAAAACTCATCAAAAGTGTTTCTAAAGGGTCTCATCTCACCCTTATCACCCAAAACGTCTCAAGCGATCCGATCGCACTCGTCGCATATCAAAACGTAACGTTACTGCGCTATTTGGGAAAATACCTGACCAATACAACCCTCATAATCGATAACGACTATATGTGCACTCAACAAGGGGCGCTTATCGACTCCAAAACAACCGTCATCTGCACCGACGATCCTCTTTTACTCAAAAAAGCACTCCAAAATATCACCCAACTACGTGCCAACTCTAAACTTTATTTAGAATAGTTTTTCCAAAAAGTAAAAAGCATCTTCCATCTGTGAATTAACAATCATAAGAGTTGCAGCGAGTGTTGCCATCAATACCAAAAAAGAGACCCCGATTTTAATCGGCATACCAATAACCAAAAGATTGAACTGCGGCATACTTTTCATCAACATCCCAAAAATAATATCGGCAAGCATAGAGAGTGCCGTTATTGGAAAAGCAATCATAAACCCCACGATAAACATATTGAGCATCGCGTGCATCAGATACGTAAAAAGCTCGTGAGTGAGCATAAACCCTCCCAATGGAACGGAAGCAATGGATTCAGAGGCGTAAAGTAAAATCCAGTGGTGTAAATCAAGAGTAAGAAGCACCATCAATGCCAACAGCGATAAGAACTGGTTGATAATCGGCATAGAGACACCCGACTGAGGATCAATCGCTGAGGCAAGTGAAAACCCCATCATAAAGGAAATTTGCCCCCCCGCGAAAGTAATCACATTATACGCCAATTGCAAAACAAGCCCTACTGTTAACCCAAAAAGAAGTTCACCTAAAACGGCAACCGTTAAACTTGCGGTATCAAGGGAAATCTGTAACGGCGGGAGAGAGCCAAAAAAGACTATTGTAAAAAAGAAAGACATTGCGGCTTTGATCGACATAGGGATATTGGCATGTGAAAAAATAGGAACGGCTGCAAAAAGTGCTGTAAAACGGGTAAAAAGGAGAAAAAAAGCAGCGGAATTTCCCTCATTAAAAATGGTTGTCCACTCCATTTCTTACGAGCCTTTGACCAAAACACCATCCACCAAACGATAAATATGATTACAACGTCTCGCTAACTCCTCATCATGCGTCACGAGAATCATCCCTGCATTATATTCATTCAAATAGTTTATAAAAAGATCCATTACTTCTTTAGCTGTTGCGTGATCCAAATTGCCCGTTGGTTCATCGGCAAAAATCAGGCGCGGTTTTTTGGATAGGATTCGGGCAATGGAAACCCGCTGTTGCTGCCCCCCTGAGAGTTCCGTCACTTTTTGATCAATTACATGATCAATGCCCAACTGTTTCAATAAGATAGGATCAATTTTCTCCCCTGCCAAAATTGCCGCTACTTCGAGATTTTCACGACCACTAAATCCCTTAAAAAGGTAATGGCTCTGGTAGATAAGTCCCAAATCATAGCGACGAAGCTTGACGAGGGAAGCGTCATCCAGCGTATAAATATTCTGCCCGAAAAGTTCTACTTCTCCACTATTGGGTTTCAATAACGAAGATAGGATATGCAAGAGAGTCGATTTACCGCTTCCACTTACCCCAACAATGGCAATAGACTCACGTGCGATAAGTTCCAACGATAGGTTCTCAAAAAGAGGATAATCAAAACGGTGTGATAAAGAGGTTGCTTTTAAAAGTGTCATAAGGGAATTATAGGCGAAAAATGTTTAAGGGGAGTGAAAAATTTCTGGTTGCTGTATACATTCCCAAGCTGGAGCTTGGGAACGAGCGCGAATTAAACCAAAAGGTTTATTTACGCCATTTGAGCAGCGACTTCTTCTGCGAAGTTGTCTACTTTTTTCTCTAAGCCTTCGCCTACTTCGTATTTAACGAATTCAACGATGCTTGCTGTTCCGCCGTGAGCGGCAGCTTCTTTTGTAAGTGCTTGTGCTACAGTTAGTGAATCATCCATAACGTAGTTTTGATCCAACAATGCAAGTTCTTTATCCAAAGTTGTGTTGTCAGCTACGAAACGTGCTAATTGTCCAGGGATGATGTTTGCCCAAATTTTTTCAGGTTTGCCATCCGCTAGTAATTTTGCTTTGATCGCTTCTTCAGCTTCAGCCATAACTTCTGGAGTCAACTGAGACATAGAGATATACTGAGGAACATTCTTAACCGTTTTTTTCAAACGTGCAAGTTCTTCGTTCTCAGTTTTGATCGCTTCAATACGACCAATAGTTTCTGCTTCTACAAATGCAGGATCGAAATCATTGTAACTCATAGTAGTAGGTTTCATAGCAGATGCGTGCATTGCGATGTTACGTACCATTGGAGCCAATGCGTCTGCTGTTTTTTGAGAATCACATGTGATTGCTACCAAAACACCAACACGGCCGTTTGTGTGAACGTAACCGTTTACACATCCATTTTCGCCTGCATTAAGCGTTACAAAACGACGAGTTACAATTTTTTCACCGATACGAGCAACTTGAGAAGTAAAATACTCTGAAAAAGTTCCTGTTTCGTATGATGTTTCGTTTAACTCTTCTACAGTACTTACTCCTGTAGTAAATACGTGTGCCGCTGTGTTGCCAACAAGAGCGATAAAGCCATCATTTTTTGCAACAAAATCAGTTTCTGAATTAATTTCTACCAATGAAGCCGATGTGAAAGTATCCGAAACTTTAAGTCCCAAAAGTCCTTCAGAAGCAACACGATCCGCTTTTTTAGCTGTTTGAGCCATACCACGGTCACGTAAAAATTCTTTTGCTTTTTCCATATCGCCATCACACTCAGTGAGGGCTTTTTTACAATCCATCATGGGCGCATCAGTCGCCGCACGAAGGTCTTTAACCATTGCTGCTGTAACGTCTGCCATGATTATGCTTCCTCTGCTACTACTGCAACAGGAGCTGCTTCTTCCACTGCAGCCACTGGTGCCATTTCTTCTTCAGTTACTTCATCATTTCCGCTGTTACGAAGTGCTTTACCTTCGTTGATCGCTTCTGCCATTTCTTTACAGAAAAGTTGAATTGAACGGATAGCATCATCATTTCCAGGGATTGGAATGTCAATTACGTCTGGATCACAGTTAGTATCAAGAGGTGCAACAACACGGATACCGAGGTGACGAGCTTCTTGAACCGCAATATTTTCTTTTACTGCATCAACAACAAACATCATATCTGGCAATGTTTTCATGTTACGGATACCACCAAGGTATGCGATCAATTTGTCTTTTTGACGACCCATCATCAACGCTTCTTTTTTAGTTAAAAGACCTGTTTGACCATTTGCTTGCATCTCTTCGATGATTTCAAGTTTACGGATTGATTTTTGGATTGTTGGGAAGTTAGTCAACATTCCACCCAACCAACGGTTATCAACGTATGGCATACCACAAGAGATAGCTGCATCACGAACAGCTACGCGTGCTTGTTTTTTGGTTCCTACAAAAAGAACTGTTTGTCCCTCAGCCGCAGCGTCAAGAACTTGTTGGTAAGCAGCACGGAAAAAACGCAAAGTTTTTTGCAAATCGATGATGTAAATGTTTTTACGAACACCGAAAATATATTTTTTCATTTTCGGATTCCAACGACGCGTTTGGTGACCGAAGTGTACACCGCATTCTAAAAGGTCTTTCATAGTTACCATTATAGGCTCCTGTATTAAAATAGTTTGTTCTTCGTTTACTTGGGCGAATGCTAACAGAGCCGATGAGACATCAGGTGCACGAGAACGGCAATTTCGCTTGCGAATTTTTTCACGCGACTTTGAAAAGTGGAGAGAAAATCGGCAAAATTATACTTCAATAGCTCTTAAATTTAGCTGTTTTTAATAGTAGCTTAAGTCTCACACGTTTATCACTCAATTCAAATACTTTCAAATTGCTTTTATATAACTTTTGTTAATATCAGTCCAATAAAGAGACTTAAGGAGTCAAAATGAATCAACAATTTTTACGGTCTATCATAGCAACTGCCTTTATCAGCACAGTAGCTGGTGCGGATGATACACTCATGCAACGATTTGATAAAATGGAAAGAGAGATGAATGCTCTCAAAACTGAACTAGCAAGTATAAAAGCTGAAAAATTAGCACCCGTTGTTACAAAAAAAGCGGTTGTTGAAGCGGAAGAGAATGATGAAAAACCTGTAAAAGTTGCTACCGCAAAAGATGATGACAAAAAAAGCGTTACTGAAGATCTCGAAGAGATTCACGATCAACTAACGACTCTCAACAAAAGAACGAATGGTAATGCTATTAAATGGGATGTTGATTTTCGTACCAGTGTTGAGAGCATTCA
>JBAZTZ010000013.1:0-9904 GCA_041661705.1 Sulfuricurvum sp. | reverse complement strand
TGACAATATAAACTATAAGATGGCAGATGGGAGCAAACAAAAAAATGATGCCCTTTTCAGCAACCGTTTATGGTTGGGGATGAATTATGCGGCTACCAAGAATCTTAGCTTCACAGGGCAACTTGCCTATAATAAAACATTCGGAGACCGTTCAAAAACTCCCGATGGTGGAATTTTTGACGGTTTTGATTGGGTCAGTAGCGAATCAGCACACGATGATACCCTTCGTGTCCGTTCTGCCTATTTTTTCTATACGGATGATGAATTCTTAAGTCTTAATCTTCCATGGACTTTCAGCGTCGGTCGTCGACCCTCTACCGAAGGGCACCTCATCAACCTTCGCGATGATGTTGGTGCATCATCACCATTAGCGCATACGATCAATGTTGAATTTGATGGAGCCAGTGCAAAATTTGGGATGGAAGGGTTAACAGGACTCAATGGTTCCTACTTCAAGCTCTGTGCAGGACGGGGGATGAGCAATGCGGAGCCACGTTTTAATTCAGCGCCTTATGCCACGAGTGCTGACGCTATGACTAATAATATTGACATGGGAGGAATCATTCTAGTTCCGTATGATGATAAACAATACAGTACAGGAGTGCAATATACGTATGCTAATAATTTAATTGATATGGTCAATCCAATGGATGCAACCAAAGGTATGAATACCGTAGGTGGTCTCCATACCGCAACGGCATTTGGAATGATTAATGGCATCGGGGAAGGGTGGAGTGAGTATCTCGATGATACAACCCTCTTTATTAGTGGGGCAATGAGTAAAACTGATCCGTATGCAGGTAAAACAATGTTGGGCTCATCCGATAGCCAAACAGGCTATAGCTATTGGATCGGAACACAAATGCCATCGCTTATTAGTGAAGAGGGGAAATGGGGCGTAGAGTTCAACCATGGTTCCAAATATTGGCGTCCAATCACCTACGCAGAAGATACCCTTATTGGTTCTAAAATTGCCACTCGAGGCGATGCGTACGAACTCTATTTCACTGAACCACTCGTCGGTGACATTTTGACTTTCCAACTTCGCTATACTTACATTGACTATAAATACAGTGGAAGTAATGGTTTCTTTGGAACTACAACGGGGATGCCGATGAGTATGAATGAAGCTATTGGAGCTGGAGCAGGTTCTATGGTTGTTGATAAAGCCCAAGACATTCGCGCTTATATTCGTTATAAGTTTTAAGACTATTTTTTGTACGCCATCGGAACTCGTCCCGATTGGCTACGTTAACACTAAGTTTCCTTCGGCAGGAAGCCCAACACACGTGTGTATTTTTATTTTACCCTTGTAACTTCGCCAGCTCTTCTTTTACTTTCATTACATGATCTTTCACTTTTACATTCGTCCATACCGCTTTTACAACCCCTTTTGGATCAATGATCATCGTTGAACGAACAACTCCCATATACTCCTTACCATAGTTTTTCTTCATTGCCCATACACCGTACGCTTGCATCATTTGCGTGGTCGGATCACTCAGTAACGTAATACCAAGATTTTGTTTCTCAATAAATTTACGGTGAGATATCGTACTGTCAGCACTTACACCCAAAATAATCGCACCCATATCATCATACTCATCCTGAGCCGTTGTAAACTCACACGCCTCTGTCGTACATCCTGGAGTAGAATCTTTCGGATAAAAATATAACACTATCCATTTACCACGTAAATCACGCAAACAAATCTCTACATCATCTTGATTACTCAAACAAAAATCGGGGGCTTGGCTTTCTAGTTCTAACATTCATTTACCTTTATTTATAAAATTACTATCGATTTAATTTCTGTAAACTCTTCTATCGCAAAACGTGGACCTTCACGCCCTACGCCACTCATTTTTACTCCACCATAGGGTTGAATATCAAAACGTAACGTCGGCATATCGTTGATAACAACCCCTCCTGCTTCACACTCCTCGATCACTTTTGTTGCATTCGCTAAATTGTTGGTAAAAATCGAAAACTGTAAACCATACGGAGAATTATTCATTTTCTCTATCGCCTCATCAACACACTCAACCCGTACCAAACTTACTATCGGAGCAAACACCTCTTCGCAGACGATTTTCATGTTCTCCGTCACATCTGCCATCACGCATGGATAAAAAATTCGCCCCTCACATTTCGGCGGTGTCAATGCACGCGCTCCCTCGGCAATCGCACTCTCTACCCAACTCATAGCTCTGCTTGCCGCCTCATCATTGATAAGCGGCCCTAGAAAAGTATCCTCATTATAAGGAGAGCCGACAATCAACTTTGAGGTTGCCTCTGCCATCTTCACGGCAAATTCATCATAAACAGCACGGTTGACATAAATACGTTGAAGTGAGATACACACCTGACCGGAGTTGACAAACGCACCGATGGCGCAACGTTGTGCCGCATACTCCAAATCAGCACTCTCATCAATATAGGTGGCTGCATTTCCCCCAAGCTCCAATGAAATCTTTTTAATCCCAGCCGTACGGGTAATAATATGCCCTACCCCAACAGAGCCCGTAAAACTAATAACGCGAGGAATAACACTGCTCACCAATGCGCCCCCCACCTCAGCATCGCCATAAACAACACTCAACGCATCTTTAATAGCGTATGGACTTTCGATAAAAAGTTTGGCAAGTTTATAGGCACAAAGAGGTGCTTCGGGAGTTGGCTTCAAAACAACCGCATTTCCCGCCACCAAGGCAGGGGCAAGTTTATGAGCAACGAGATTGAGAGGAAAGTTAAAGGGGGTAATTGCCACTACAACCCCTACACTCTCACGTCGCCAATAGGCATGCGCCTTTCGTCCGCTTGGCATCGCATCGGTATTAATCGTCTCGCCGTTCATGGTACGCATCGTCTCGGCAGAGAGAATAATCGTCTCAATACAGCGATCAACCTCTATTCGCGCATACGTAATCGGCTTACCAACTTCATCACATAGCACCTTTGCAAATTCTTCACGCTCTTCTCGTAATCTTTCGGCTACATCCAACAACCATGAGCACCGTTGATGCAGTGGCGTTTTTTTGGCAATTTTTGATGCACTTTGAGCGATTCGTAATGCTCTTGTAGCATCCTCACGACTACAGAGTGCAACCATTGAAGCAACCCGTCCATCATACGGACTCAACCGTTGCGTATATGTTTCACCTTCAACCTCATCCGATCCCATCCAAATATTTGCTCTCATATTCGTCTCTCCACGCTAATTATGTTTCAATTATACAAATCATCACCTAAAAAGAGATAGATGATACCACTTTTAAGGAGTTTCTCTTTGTTATCTCTTTAGAATAGCTCTCAAGATTACACTATTAGGATACACAATGAATTTAACGATTACCGACGGAGTCCTTGGGGTACGCCCCCCTGTTACCAAGCCCCACCCAGGATTTTTCTTTCAAGTTGGAGAAGAGCGTTTTCGTAAACTGGTTGATGATCATTATGAGATGATCCGAACAAGCGACATCGCCTTTTTGTTTCCCGTCAATGATGAAGAAGATTTTTCGACAGCAAAAAAACATGCTGCTGATTTTTTGATCCAAATTTGCGGAGGGCCCGCCTATTTTGCCCAATCACGAGGAGAACCTCGAATGGTAGGACGACATGCGCCGTTTCGTATTGATGAGCACGGTCGCCGTCGATGGCTAGAATTTTACGCTGTATTACTTCCAGCACTTGAAGCAGAAGGGATTAATCCTGAATATATTCAGTCATTTTGGGATTATCTTGATGTTTTTTCTCTATGGATGGTGAATACACCGACCTTTTAATCTCATAAATTCAACAACAGTGCCCCTGCTCCTCTAGTAACCCCTTTGAGGGGTATCTTAATTCCCTCTTTCATGTGATCGGCGAAAATACGATTGAGCCACACACGATTGGTTTGAACATCTTGAAGTACCAATACTTCTTCTTTATCTACTGTTTTGATTTGATATTGTCCAATCATAACTGAAAGCTTTTGGGTCTCTCCCTCAGGAACTAAAAGAAAATTAAGGTTCTTTTTCGTTGTATCAACGGTGATATTTTCTATTTTCCCATACCCTTTGGCATTAAAATAAAACGCTACCGAAGAAGTTAAGAGCTTGGATCGGAAAGTATCCAATTGAGAAAGCTCAGCAGCACCTGCTAAACTCATACATAACACGACTAAAATTATTTTTTGTATCATATTCACACCCTTGTTTTACTCGAATTATACCGCTTCTTATAATGCGACATCTACAAAAAACATATTAACTTAAATCTAACTTCATTAGCCTGAAATTAAAGTTTTTCTTTCTTGTAGTATTCGGTTGTGAGTACAGACAATGAGTAGAGACTTTGATCTCGTTTTTAAAATAGTACCCCCCGAATAACCTATGACGTAGTTAAGAGGCTCTATGACCTCATATAAGAAATAAAGGTGTAGCCAGATCACTAGATGGAGGAGTGTTTTCGCACCTTAAAAAACTCCTCAAATTGCATCAGGGTTTGGCTCTAAAAAGGAAGGTGAAATTGATAGATGAACATTTAGATAACTATAACAAAAAATGATAAATTAGCCTCTATTTTATGTTTTAATGATTATAACTCATATTGCACTTGAATTTAATGTTAACTCACAAACTCTCAGTAGCCTATAGGCAGTCAGCCACAACAAAATCCTATAAAAAACAGCATTTCCGCTATAATTGCGCATAGTTAAACCAAACCGATTCAGGGTTCACCCATTGCCAATTCATACCCAATTACTTGGCTCCATACGACCAATTTAACGCGATATAAGGTGTACGTCCTGCTTGCGGATATCCCCATGAACTCTGATAATTGCTATCGGTAATATTGCGAACTCCCGCGATCATCGTTGCCGTTCCTTGACTATAGGATAGTTTCATATCTGCTGTTGCATAAGGATTAAGATGTTGAGAACTCGATTGTCCGTCATGAAAAGTGCTCATACTGCTGTAATTAATCAACGTATCAACTACCCAATGGCTGTATGGCTCCCACTGATACGATAGTGAGGCACGATGAGGAGGCGTATTATCCAATAGATGCCCTGCATTGTCCTGTGCATCCGTATAAGAATAATGAACAATCAATCGATTATACAAATTGAGCTCAATATTAGAGGTGAGTTCAATCCCTTGAATGGTCACTTTATCTATATTATAATTAGTACTTGTAACTGTATCATACGCGATTTTATCGGTAATATCGTAGTAAAACCCACCAATGCGTAAAAGACCTTTTTGAAAGTGCCGTTCATACGCTATGTCCCACGCCATACTTCGTTCAGGTTTCAAATTTGTATTAATGTTATCCCATGGCATGAACGGGAAAAATTGATTAAGAGATGGAATTTTAACTTTTGTTCCTACCGAAAAATGGAGCGCTGTTTTAGGATCAATATCATAGCGTGTAGCCACTTGCCATGTTGGAGCGGATATAGGTGAGCACAATTCATTTTTACTGGGGTCAGTAGGATTTGTCCACTGATAGGTTTTTGTTGGAGTAAGTCGTTCGTACCCAAGAGCTAACGTTCCTTGTAGATCAGACATTAATTGAGTTGCTAATGTTGTTGATAATGAGGCAGTTTGTGCTTCAAAGGTACGTACTGGATTTGAGCCATCATGATGGTTGTGGATATTGTTTTCTACCAGAGCACGAGTTCCCCATCGGGTTGTATCACTTACGTGATAATCCCCTATTACCAATCCGCCATAGCGATAATCTTCATACATAGATGCAGGAAACAGGAGAGCTGAATAAGTATTATCGGTATACGATAATAATGTGTCCGTATGCTTATCACCATATGCTCGCCACTTCCACTGCCATCCATTGATTTGCGGAGCATCGTAAGCGATATACAATCCGCTGTTCATAGCATTGGTAACACGCTCATAATTGAGAAATGGTGTTGTGGAATCTTGGTATACATACGGAGGTATACCAGCAGTACTCATTCCTTTAAACAATCTGATGGATGCTTCACCACCATTGTCTAATATTTTGCCGATTTTCAGATCAGCCAATGTACGTTTCGTATCACTGTTAAGACGTTTACCTCCATCTTCGATTACCGTAGGCTGAAAATGATTTGAGAGTTCAAACCCTGAACTATTCAGAATGTCACCACTAAAGGTGATATAGGTTCTATCTTGCAATGTCCCCAAATATATCCCAGCCGAACGGGACAACGGATCCGCCATCGTTTTAATATCGCTTTCAAACGGTTGTGTTGGCTTACGAGGGGTAAGTGTTATTACTCCGCCTATAGGGGCAGTTCCGTGAAGGGTTGGTGTTTCACCGCGATTGATGGCAACCGAAGAGAGTGAAGAAAGTCCGATCAGTTGTGTATTAACACTGCCGCTAACCGTTTTATACATGGGGATGTCATCGATGAGAAACAACGTTGAGTCTTGTGAAAGACCCCGCAAAACGATCCCCTCTTCATTAAATTCCTTCATCACTTTAGTACCCAACCCCTCGCTCAACAATAAATCTCCAAGGGTCAAAGAGCTTGAGGATGGCGTATTGGGATCAAGGGTAAAACTTGCAGACATTTCAGCAAGTTCAGAAGCACTTACGCAAACAGGTTCCATCTGTATGACATTCTCACTAGCACCTACGGCGGTAGCCAAACTAAGCGTAAAAAATATTAATTTTGTTCTTTCTATTGGTAAACGGTTATTTTTATCCATTCGCAACTTCAATCCTATTCCTACCATTGTCTTTTGCAAGATACAAAGCCGAATCTGCACGTTGTACTACGCTGGCTAATGATTCATTTTGCAAAAGTGTTGCTACACCACAAGAAGAGGTTCGCTTACCAATATCTGTAAATTCCGTCTCTTGTACACGATCTTTAAGTTTTAGTGCGAGCTCTTGGGCGGTATTCAAATTTGTTTTAGGAAGTACTACTAAAAATTCTTCCCCTCCCCATCGCGCTATAACATCGCTACTTCTAAATAGTTCTTTTAATAGTGTTGCTATCTCTTTTAAAAAAATATCTCCTGTGTTATGCCCGTATGAATCGTTCACTAATTTAAAATGATCTAAATCCATCAAGATTATCGATAGGGGATCACTATGTCGAATCGATTGTTTTTGTTCATATAAAAACGTTTCTTCTACTTTAACTCTGTTGTACAAACCCGTAAGCGGATCAGTCATAGACATTTTTGCAAGGGCTTCTTTTTCGAGTTTCAGTTCATTGTTTTCATACTCAAGTGCCTGAATTCGCTGTTTAACGTTTTGTTCTAAATTTCCATTTAAAAAGACGGGGACATCCGAAACCGAGTACCCCTCATCTAAAACATTTTTGATGATATCATCGACTAATTTGCTTCTTAATCGCCTCACCAACGCACGTAAGCCATCCATCGTCATTGTTTTATCTTGATAAACATGCTCTTCTATTAATTCATAGGTCACGACTGCTTCTTGATTTTCTAACAAAAGATTTAACAAAGTCCTCTCTTTTTTCGTCAAGACATCATCGTTGTTTTTCAATTTTATATTGGAGGCAAGATGTTTTCTGGGTATTTTAAGTTTATCTATTTTAATCCTCAACTCATCCAAGTGAAAAGGTTTTTTAAGATAATCAACACACCCTAGCGCATACGCCTCTTGGAGTGTATTTAAATCCGCATTAGCACTGATTATTATCACTTTGGCTAGATTGTTTTTCTCGTGAATCACACGTAATAAATCCAGTCCATTGATGTTGGGAACATTAACGTCCATGACATATAGATCATACGAATGATTTAAAGTGTTTAATACGTCTTGCCCATCAAAAAAGGATTCGACGCTATTATTCTTATCAAGTTCTAACACTTTTTTAATGGCTCTATTGAGTGCGGTATCATCTTCTAGGAGTAAAATATTCATAAAATGATTTTACCCTAATGAAATGTCATTGGTATGACATTTGAAGGTATAAAGAAAAGTTGTACCCTTCTGTGCATCAGAATTCAATATGATGGCAATGGAATATTTTTTAGCAATATCACTAACGATACTCAAGCCCAGCCCATGACCACCCACAACACTGTTTTCTCTAAAATATTTATCAAATATATGCACCGTATCTTTGATAGGATTTCCAATGTTATGGAAGGACAAACTATCATTCTCCAGTACAACATCAATCGTACTGTTTGATTGAGCGTATTTTATAGCATTTGAAAGGTTATTATCGATCAGCCGAATGAGCTCAACATGCGACATCAGAACTTTTGCCTCACTATTGAGTGTTAACATAATCGATTTAGAATTGGATTTTGCAATGGTTTTAAAATACTCTGCTCTTCCTGCAACGACTTCAGATAAAGAGATTGTTTCAATAGGATATTTTAATTTATCTCCCGTCATTGAAAAGCTCATATCCTCGTAGGAAGTTTTTAAAATCTTAATGGCGCTGTCGATCTCTTGGGAGTATTCATCTTTACCAAACTCCAACTCTCTGAGTTCATTGTTGAGGGTAATAACACTCAACGGCGTTTTAATCTCATGCATAGAACTTTGTACAAACCGATCTTGCTCACTAAACTTTATCTCTTTCCCTCGTATTTTGGCACTTATAAAAATAGCACTAATTCCCAAGAGCGTTACCAAAAACATAAATATATTGAGATTTCGAATTTTGGTATCGAACATACTCTCATCCAATAAAATCGAGTAAACGATATTGGTGTTATCAAGAATGGGGCTGGTGGTTGATAGATAAAGCGCTTTATAATGTATGGAATCTTTTGTAAAATCATTGATGGTTAATTGTGAGTTATGTACCTTACTATTGGCTTTAATTCCATCATCAATACGGGCTAAAATCTCTTTTAAATTCGGTTTATAGGAAGGATAATCTTTTAAAATAATATCATTCACGAACCCAGTATCCACCATGATATACGCTTTAGCCTCTTTAATATTGGGATAATGAGCGATTAACTTTTGGATTTCCAATAGCTTATTTCTACTATCGTTATAGGTGTAACTTATTTGTAAAACACCTTTTTTTTCATGGGTGTTATCAACTAAATACGCATCCGTATAGCTCATAAACCGTTTAGAGGATTTTTCAAACAAAGGGGTGCAAATCCCGATAACATGATTCTCATAATGTTCATCAAATGACTTTTTCACAAAACTAAGATCAAAACCAATATCCGATTTAAACGTTGTGTTTTTAATGACTAGATTTTTATCGGTTATGTAAATATTATAGGGACTCTCTTTTTCACCAGAGTTTATTGTTTGATGAATATCGTTCAAGCCAACAGTAACAGCATCACCATTTTGTGACGCAATATATTGAGCAACGATTTTATGTTTTTGAATCAAATCCTCTTTTTGTGTGCTGTACTGATACATAAGCTGAGATAACAGATCGCTTGTCTCACTTTTGATCTTGTAAAAAAGTATCTCTGTCTCTTTCTCATGATTGTTCACGATATTTTCACGAAGCAGTATATATCCAGCACAGCTAATGAGTAAAAACAGTATGGTAATAATTACAATGAAGGATGAATTTTTAAAATCTTTTAAATTGATAGGATCCCTTTTGCCGTGTATTTATGAATTATAACATTTTTTTGCAAAATGTCATACCATTGACATTTCGATTTTGTATGATACGTTTGAAAATTTTATAATCAGGAGAAAAACATGAATCTTTCACGATTTAAAGCGTTAGTGCTTTCATGTGCGGCTACGGTTGCATTTGTAGGATGCGGCGGAGGAAGCGACAGTGCTTCAACTGCAAATACTGCGCCAGTTGCAACACAAACAGGTACGTTTGTCGATGCACCCGTACAGGGGCTCAAATATGTTACGGCAACACAAAATGGGTACACCGATGAAAACGGAACGTATAAGTATGTCAATGGCGAACAAATAG
>JBAZTZ010000012.1:0-73102 GCA_041661705.1 Sulfuricurvum sp. | reverse complement strand
TCAACGATTCGCACAATAGCCCTAACGCTTCTCAGACGACATGGATTTACTAATATTAAGCAAGCTATTCGACTTATCGCTTTCGACGTTAAGAAGCTTTATAAAATGTTAGCATGAAACAACCGTGGGGAACGAGGGATATTAACTCCCTTCAATTACTTTTAATGTTATAATCAAACACTTCATTTTGCTAGCGATAGAAATCGCATGCGAGGCAAAAACAAATTTAGTTAAGGGGTTTTGGATGCCAACGATTAGTTTATTTTATGGAATCGTCATTAGTCTTTATTATTTTGATAATGAAAAACATCACACTCCTCATATTCATGCAAAATATCAAGACTTTTCAGGAGTATTTGATATTCTGAGTGGAGAGATGATTGAAGGAGACTTACCAAAAAACAAGGTAAAACTTACAGTAGCATGGATGGAAATTCACAAAGAAGATTTGATAGCAGACTGGGAACTAGCCAGCACTGGTCAACAAGTATTCAAAATCGAACCATTGAAATAATCATGAGTATCTATATAAAATCCGTAGAGGTTCTTGAGTTTCCGAAACTTAAGGTTACTTTTAATACCGATGAAAAAAAGATATTTGATGTATCTCCTTATTTGGAGAAAGGGATATTTGTAGAGCTTCAAAATGAAGATTATTTTAAACAAGTAGAAGCGGTCAATGGAACCATCGAATGGCCCAATGGTCAAGATTTTTGCCCTGATACTCTTTATATCAAAGGAAGCTAAGCTATCGATACCGTATCTCCCCCATCGAGGGAGCCAATCCCCTCTCTTTCACCTCTTTCACAAACCGTTTATACCCTCGTTTCTCTTTTTCTCCAATCGTATAACTGATAAATTGTAAATAATGGGTGATTTGAAGAGGGGTTAAACCACTTCGGCGAGAATTCTCCATGAGAATATAATAGGGAATCTTAATCTTCTTTTCGACAAATTTTTGGCTTAATCGTTTGAGCTCATCTGTGTGGTGATGGGTACACAAGAGGGCAAATATAAAGGGCAATCCCGTTCGTCCATGCCATACTTGTCCCAAATCGGTATGCTCACCTCCTCCATAAAAATAGCGTAATGCCTTATCCCCGATCAATACCTCTCCGTGAATATCCAAAACGGCGGTAAGTAGATTGGAAGTAGCCGAGTCTGTATCTTTTTTGTCATTTAAAGATGGGAGGGACAACACGCTCAACACTTCACGACGTGCAACAATCCCCACATTGAAATGACGACAATGGCGTGCCGTGATACTGGAGATAAAAGCGGCATCAATACGGCGCATGGCAAAATCACGGTTGAGGGCGGAGGGAACCCCTTTGTGGTAGTTGAGACTTTGGTGTACTCGAAGCGAACGGGCATACCGTTTCATAAAAACATGAAAAGGTAAAAGGTTTAAAAAATCAATTTTTCCGAATATCAAGATAGGCTCCCCAGTAAAATAATTATTATACTAAAACCGTGCTTTATGGCTCTTTTGTTATAATCGCTCAATATTAGTCTAATACAAGGACACTTGCGTGATAACAGTAGAATTTTTAGGGCCGATTCAAAAGCCCGTTTTGAGCATGGAAGCAGCAACTTTGCGAGAAGTAGCCGAGGTATTGAAACAAGATCCAAGTATGGCAGAGTGGATTGAGAACTGCGCGGTGGCGGTGAATGATACTCTCGTTGGGTCATTGGATACACGTCTCAAAGAGGGAGACAAAGTATCACTTCTTCCTCCTGTGTGTGGTGGTTGAAATGTTAGAATTGCATAATGGGGCGTTAAACGTCCCTGAAATTTTGGCACGCTGGTATGCTTTGGAGGCTTCGAGCAACTACGGTGCGTATATCCCGTTTGTGGGAACCGTACGTGCAGAAGATGGGATTGAGGGATTGAGCTTCGATGTCTATGAGCCGATTCTCACTTCATGGTTCGATGCGTGGGTGGCTAAAGTAGCACCTTTGGGGGCTGTACTCAAAATGGCACACTCTCGTGGCGATGTATACCTCCATGAAAGCTCTTATATTGCAGCGGTATTTTCCCCAAAACGGCGTGTTGCATTGGAGACCATTGATGCGTTTGTCGAAGATTTCAAAGCTTCCGCCCCTATATGGAAATATGATCTTAAAAATGGACAACGACTTTATGCACTTGATCGCTCTACGGCGATTGAGGGTGCAGGATTGTTGGGGGGAACCGTATGATTAGCTATGAAACGTCTCAAAATATGTTGACTCTTTTACCTATGGGAACTCTTCGCAGTGAGCGTATTTTTATTAGCCATGCACTTGGGCACATTTTGAGTGAAGATATTGTTGCCGATGAAGATTATCCAACGCATCCAATGTCGGCAATGGATGGGTATGCAGTCATTCATTCGGATTTAGCCGAGTATGATAGCTTGGATATTTTAGGAGACAATCCTGCAGGTGCGGATGAGGTTGGTAAAGTAGTGAGCGGTATGTGTATCAAAACCTTTACGGGCTCATTGATGCCTATGGGCGCGGATACTCTTATTCCTATCGAAAATGTTACCGTTCAAGAGGGACGAATATCTATTAATAAAACGGTTCCTTTGGGATTCGCCGTTCGTCCTATCGCTGAGAGTTACCGTAGAGGGGAAGTCCTTATTGGTTGGGGTAGTAAAATTGGTTTTGCCCAAATCGGTGTATTGGCAGGGATTAACCGTGCGATGGTCAGTGTCACACAACGCCCACGCGTCAGCATTATTGCGACAGGAAGTGAGATTTTGGAAGTGGGGGAGGTCGCCCGTCATGCAGGACAAATTCGCAGCTCCAATAGCTATACGTTAGAAGCCTTAGTCACTCAAAACGGAGGCGAACCGATCCAAATGGGAATCGTAGGCGATGATAAAAATGCGATTATGGCGCGTTTTGAAGAGGCGTTACGCTCTAGTGATATCGTGGTTAGTACGGGTGGGGTGAGTGTAGGGGACTATGATTTCGTCAAAGATATTGTTCCCGCTCTTGGGGCAGAGGTGATTTTCAAGGGAGTCAATATCAAACCAGGGCAACACGTGATGGTCGCACAACGAGGCGAGAAGTTTATTGTCTCTCTTCCCGGATTTGCCTACTCTTCCACGGTTACCTTTATCCTCTATGTTGCACCGTTGATAGCGCGGATGATGGAGTGTTCAAATCCCTACGAACCCATCGAAGCAACACTAAAAGTCCCTTTTGCCAAACGTTCCAATAAAAGTGAATTTACGGCATGTAACCTCTGTTTTGAAGACGGACGTTATTGGGTCGATTTTGAGGGCAAAAAGACGGGAAGCTCTGCGATTTTAACCAATTTACTTGGCAATTCAGCATTAATGATATGCGGTGAAGAGGATGGAGATTTGGAGATAGGGACGCTGGTTAGGGTTATAAAACTGTAGATAAAAGTTTTTATAAAGTGCTGTTCTGCTGATTTTTTTCGGAATTTGAAGCAGGGGCGATAGAAATGTTAGGAAGATTAAAATAAATGAAATCCAAATACGCCCCTCTAGTAAAACTCAAAAAAAAAGGGCTTGATCAAGCAGAACGCAATCTTATTGGGGCGAATAATGCTCTTTCGGCTGCATCGGTTGCTTTACGTGACGCATACGCGCTTCTCTCAACTTTTGATTTACCAACCAGTGGTTCTGTTGGTGAGTTGATTCAAGCACAGTCGATTATACAAGTACAGCATGATGAAATTCAACGGTGTGCAGGTCTCCTCGAAAATGCGCAACACTATCAGCTTCAAATGCAGCAATCGTTTCGAGATGCGCGGGTTGAGTATGAAAAATTCAATTACCTTGAAGTTCAAGAAACACACGCTTACACAGCAAAGATGAAAAAAGAAGAGGCTAAAATGTTGGATGAAATCGGTGTTATGACCTATAAAAGAGAGATTCTATGAAAAAAATTCTACTATTATCCCTTCTGATTGCAGGAACTGTTTATGGTGCGCCAACCAAATCGTATGAGTGTACTCAGATTTTTGAATCACGTAAAAATGAACTTTTGATAGAGTTGGGGAAAATAGATGAGCAGCGTCAATCGCTCGATGCTCTCAAACGTGCTACTGAGGATTTGCTCAAGAAAAAAGAGGCGATGGTGCAAGGCAGAGGTACTGCGGTGGATCAAAAGCTTCAAGAGATCAAAACCCGTGAAGTTTCTATCCAAAAAATGGTTGCGGATAACAAAAAGATTTTAGAAGAGATGAAACAGCTTAAAAGCAACAAAGTTTCACAAGCCTATACGAAAATGAAGCCCGCATCCTCAGCTAATATTTTGGCTCAAATGGAAGTAAAAGAGGCTTCAGATATTTTAAGTACGCTAAATCCTAAGATTGTGAGTCAGATATTGGGCAAAATGGATCCGAAAAAAGGGGCCGAAATGACAGCAGCATTGCAAAAAATCCCCTCTGAGTTGCCTAACAAGAAATAAATAGAGGTATTTCTAAGCGATTTTAGAGTTCATCTTCTGTATAATAACAAAAAAGTATCATAGGGCAGTTCATGAAAGTTTCACTCTCCCATATCCCCCATATTGCGAGTCGTATCGCTGTTGATCTTAACCGTAGCGGATTGGTGACCATGACTCATGGGCTGGAAGCTACCGCACGCGCGGCTGAAAAAGTACTTGTCGAGAGCGTCAAGCAAGAGATGGCACTTGAAGAGAAAGTCAAAGCGATTGTTAGTGCCAATGAAGAGCAGATTGACTACTATCTAGCGGATGAGCGACAACTCTTTTTTATGATTAAAAAGAAATTAGCTCCTGAATTTGGCGTAATTTTATCGTATGAAGATCGCTATTCTGATATTGCTCATAAAATCTTGGATGAGTTGTACGAAGAGGATCTTATTAATTATGATGTGAGCGAAAATCGTATCAAAAATATCATTTATGATGCAATAACGACATTTATTGCGGATACGAATGAGCTTGAAAATGCGGTGTATGAAAAAATAAAAAGTTACAAGAGACGTGTGATTCCAGGAACGGATGAATATGAGATTTTGTATGAAAAACTCTACAAAGATGAAGTAGCACGAAGAGGGATGGCATAATGCGCGACGTATGGATTTATCTTGAAAATGGAACTTATTTATCGGCAAAAAGTTTTGGTGCAGAAGGTACCAATGTGGGCGAGATTGTTTTTAACACCTCTCTAACGGGGTATCAAGAGATTATCTCTGACCCTTCGTATGCGGGACAGTTTATTACTTTTACTATGCCTGAAATCGGGAATGTTGGGGTAAATAATGAGGATATGGAGAGTAAAATTGCCCATTGTAAAGGGGTAATCGTTCGTCAATATCAAAGTCAATATTCTTCTTTTAGAGCCCAAGAAGCGCTACATACTTTTTTGGAAAAACATGGAGTCCTCGGTATTTGTGATATTGATACCCGCTATTTGACCAAAATGCTCCGTAGTGAGGGTGCTATGATGATGATTGCCTCAACAATTGTCAGCGATAAAGAAGAGCTCAAAAAACTTCTTGAAGCAGCTCCACGTATTGAAGAGATCAATTATATTCAAGAAGTGAGTACAAAAGTAGCCTATACCCATACGAATGGAGTGTATGACCCGTTTAACTTTTGTTACAATGAAGCACCTGCACCTAAAGCCCGTATCGCGGCGATAGATTTTGGGGTAAAACGTAATATTCTCAACGAGCTTACCCAAGCAGGTTTAGAGGTTGAAGTCTTACCAAATAGCTTTAACGGAGATGATCTGATTGCTCGTTATGATGCCAAAGAGATTGATGGTGTATTTCTTTCCAATGGTCCAGGGGATCCCTTGGTTCTTAAGCAAGAACAAGAAGAGATCAAAAAATTAATTGCGCGTAAGATTCCACTATTTGGAATTTGTTTGGGACATCAGCTTTTGAGTATTGCACACGGTCACGATACTCATAAACTCAAGTTTGGACATCACGGTGGGAACCATCCTGTGAAAAACGTTCTGACAGGAATGGTGGAGATTACGGCGCAAAATCATAACTATAATGTCCCTGAATCGGTACGAGAAATTGCCGATGTAACGCATATTAATTTATTTGACAATACGATTGAGGGGCTTCGTTATAAAGATGCACCGGTCTTTTCAGTACAGCATCACCCAGAAGCTAGTCCAGGACCCAAAGAAAGTCGCTATATCTTCTCAGATTTTTTAAACTTAATTCAACGCTAATTTTTCTTTTTTTGTAACACCTTCGTTAGCAAGGTGTTACTTTTCTTCTCTTAATTCTTTCATTAATCTTAAAAATATCACCAAGTATGACTATCAAGCAAAATATTTAATATTTTAAGAGTTATTAAAAGAACACGTCGCTATCATTAGAGTGTCTAATAGCCTATGAATGTTACATTTGTGTTAAGAGAAGCCGCTATTTTTAATAATATAAGGGTTTTTTGCAGATGTTCGAAATAGGCTTTTATGCTTTGAATCTTTTAAGGAGGTCGTAAATGGAGAATCGTCCATTGGAGTATGATTACACGGTTGCGAAGATGTTTATGCTTACAACTGTTGTACTTGGTATTGTCGGGATGCTTGTCGGCGTAATTTTGGCATGGGAAATGGCATTCCCAGCTGTTAATACGATAGCAGGTCAAGGATTGGCGGAATATACCAATTTTAGCCGTCTTCGTCCGTTGCATACCGATGCAGTTATTTTCGGATTCACTGTAAGTGGTATCTTTGCTACTTGGTATTATGTAGGTCAACGTGTATTAAAAGTTTCTATGGCGGAGTCAAAATTCTTGATGTTCCTCGGGAAATTGCACTTTGCGCTTTATTTATTAGTAGTTGTTGCGGTTGTCGGTTCACTTTTATTGGGAATCACTACGTCTAAAGAATATGCTGAATTTGAATGGCCTATTGATATTGCTATTGTTGTGGTATGGGTTATTTGGGGTCTGCAAATTTTTGGTTTGATCGGTATTCGCCGTGAAAAATCATTATATATTTCTATTTGGTATTACATTGCTACCTTCCTTGGTATTGCTATGTTGTATCTTTTTAACAATATGGAAATTCCAACGTATTTCGCTTCAGGTGGAATTGGTGCATGGTATCACTCTGTTTCAATGTATGCAGGAACTAATGACGCGCTAGTAGAATGGTGGTATGGACATAACGCGGTTGCGTTTGGTTTCACGGTTCCTATCGTTGCGATGATTTATTACTTCCTTCCAAAAGAATCAGGTCAAGCTGTTTATTCTTATAAACTCTCTTTACTTGCGTTTTGGGGATTGATGTTTGTATACCTTTGGGCTGGCGGACACCACTTGTTGTTCTCTACTGTACCTGATTGGATGCAAACTATGGGTTCTGTATTCTCGATTGTCTTGATTCTCCCATCATGGGGTTCTGCGATCAATATGCTTCTTACGATGAAGGGTGAATGGCAACAAGTTGCTAGTAGTCCGTTGATCAAATTCATGATCCTCGCGTCTACTTTCTACATGTTCTCAACTCTTGAAGGTCCTATTCAAGCGATCAAATCAGTTAATGCTTTGGCTCACTTTACCGACTGGATCGTTGGTCACGTTCATGATGGTACTCTTGGTTGGGTTGCATTTATGATTATGGCATCATTGTTCCATATGGCTCCACGTGTATTCAAACGTGAGATTTACTCAAAATCATTGATGAATACACAATTTTGGATTCAAACTCTTGGGGTTGTTTTGTATTTCACATCTATGTGGATTGCAGGTATTACTCAAGGTATGATGTGGCGTGCACATGATGAATTTGGCAACTTGGCTTATTCATTTATTGATACAGTAACTGTATTGCACCCATACTACACTATTCGTGCGGTTGGTGGTACATTGTATCTCGTTGGTATGTTCTTGTTCGCGTACAATATGTACAAAACAATGACAAGTGGTCGCCGTGTTGAAGAGTCTGAACTTCAAAACGCATCGCCTATGGGCGCATAATTAAGGAGGGGAAAATGTTTCATTGGTTAGAAAAAAACCCGTTCTTTTTTGCGGTTGCTGTCTTTGTTGTTATTGCGTTTGCTGGTCTCATTGAGATTTTGCCAAACTTTGCGCAGGCATCACAGCCTGTCGTAGGGACTAAACCTTATTCGACGCTTGAGCTTGCTGGTCGTCATGTTTACATCAAAAATAGTTGTAACGCATGTCACTCACAGTTGATTCGTCCATTTAAATCGGAAACGGATCGTTATGGTCACTACTCTTTGAGTGGAGAGTATGCGTATGATCGTCCATTCCTTTGGGGTTCAAAACGTACTGGTCCTGACTTGATGCGTGTAGGTAACTACCGCACAACAGATTGGCACGAAAATCACATGAAAGATCCTGTTGCAGTTGTTCCAGGTTCTATTATGCCAGCATACGGTTGGATGTTCAAAAATACAGCGGATATTGATACAGCGTATGCTGAGCAATTGACGGTAATGAATGTATTTGCTGTTCCTTACAATGCAGAAATTCCAATGGCAGACGGTTCAAAAGCAACAGTTGCTTTGGCTGATACAGTTGAGGGTGCTCGTGCATCAGCTCTTGAAGAAGCAAAAGTAATTGCAGCAGATATGAAAGATCAAGATGTTAAAGACAAAATTGCAGCAGGTGAAATTCCTGAAATCGTTGCAATTATTGCTTATCTTAATAGCTTGAAATAATGAATAGCGTAGACATTGCAACATTTCAAGCGTATGGCTATTTTTTCTTTACCGCCTTCTTGGTGGCGGTGTTGTACGGGTATATTTATCACTTGTACAGCTCTCAGAAAAGAGGGACACGCGATTATGAGAAATATGGCAATATCGCGTTACATGATGAGATTACCGATCAACCGATCGAGGAGATCTCAAAAAACGATGAGATAAAAAAGTAGGAGGCATAGATGAATAAGACAGTACTAGCTGCTATCATAGTTGTAATTGCAATGCTTGGGTTCACCTACGTGGCAGTCGAAATGGCTGGCGGAGTAGATAAGCTTATGAAGGACGGTGACTGGGTCAATATGCTTGCCATATTGGGTGCAGTTATCCTCGTTATAGTAACCTCTTTTGTTGTTACTAAATACGTTCGACAGATGCAAAGTGATACGGCAACGGGTAAGCTTGCGGATGAAAATTGGGATGGAATTGGAGAATATAAAAACGAACTTCCTTTCGGATGGGCAGTTATTTTCTTGGGTTCAATCGTTTGGGCGATGTGGTATTTTCTTGCAGGATACCCTGTCAACGCGTATTCACAAATTGGTGAGTATAATGCAGATGTAGCAGTACATGATGCAAAATTCGAAGCTGAGCATAAAAATATGGATGCTGAAACGCTTAAAGAGATGGGTGGATCGGTATTTATCGTTCAATGTGCGCCTTGTCATGGTCTTCAAGCGGACGGTATTGATGGTAAAGCTGCCAACTTGACACATCGTTTGGACGAGAAATCAGTCAAACATGTAATCAACAATGGTGGAAATAATTTCAAAACAGATTACCCAGGTGGTATGCCACCAATGTTATTGCAAGATCCTGCTCAAATTGATGCCGTTGCAAAATATGTTGCATCAGGTTTTAAAGCGGATGATGTAGCAGGAAAAGCTGCATTTACTGCAGGTACATGTAATACGTGTCATGGTGAAAATGGCGAAGGAATGCCATCAGTAGCTCCAAAAATCAATGGATGGGAAGCTACTATGGTAGCAACTGTATTGAAAGATGGCAAAAAAGGTGCAATTGGTGCAATGCCAGCATTTAATAACTTGACTGAAGTACAAGTTAAAGCCCTTGGTGCGTATGTCACCGATCTTAGCAAATAAGGAGCTGATAATGGAAAATCGTAGTATATTTGCATTACACGGTATCACAGGTATGTTGATCGCGACTGTATTGCTCCTTTCTATCCTCGCTGGATTAACAGTGTGGGGTATTAAAGTACAGCAAGGTAGCGCGGCAAACTATTACCAAATTGAAAACGAAAAAGACATTAAAATGTTCAGCACTGATAATGCTGCTCATCGTGTCAACGTAAGTAAGGAGTAGTATTATGGACAAACTTATTTCATGGGGACTTGTTATTGCTGCTTCGTATACATTTTATGCTGTTATGACAGCTAACCATCTCTACGTCGGTTGAGGTCGACATTGAGATTTTCACGAGGGCTTGCGGCCCTCACACTTATGCTCTCATTTTTCACTTCGTTGCAAGCAGAATTTTTGTACAAAGATGATGTTGTTAAAAACCCAAACTTTGCACAGCAAATTGAATCAATAGGGAAAGAATTAAAAGCCAAAACAGGTGTTTCTCTGTATCTTGTCATGGTTCGAGATTTGGAAAATAATGAATCGGTTAGCGATTTTGAAAAGCGCATTAGTGCGGAAACAAATGACTCATCCGTTGTTATGACATTCGTCGAGCTACAACATGAGGTTGATATTCTTGCGCGCCCAGCGTCTTTGTACAAAGATTTTAATAAAGGGCAAATATTAAGTCCTAATGCAACGTTTATCGGTGCAGTTGTGAGTTCGGTTATGTTTGCACGTAGCTATGATGAAGTAAAAGAGCTCCTTTCCAATAGTGGCGGAACCATATTGCCTATATTAGCGGAGCGTGCCAAAGGGGATGAGATTGTCAAGAAATATTCCGTGGCGATGTACAATGGTTATGCTGACGTTGCTGAGCAAATTGCAACTTCAAGGGGTCAAACATTGAGCTCATCGGCAGGAAGTGGCAGTCAAATTTTTATTGATGTTATCCGTTTCATTTTTTACGGTACTATTCTTTATGGACTTGGCACATACGTGTGGAGACGTTTTTTAAAAAAAAGAGAGAATACGTGAACACAGTCAATAAAAATGCAGGTAAAAAATGGCCATGGATAATTGGATTATCGATTGTTGCTGTTATTGGCTTCAGCGTTGGAACCGTTAAAGTTGCTATCAATAATCCTGTTGAAATGTCTGAGTATGGTATGCAAAGTTACCATACGTATGATGACAATGTAAATGAAATTATCAATGCGAAAATCGCGTTTGATAAAAATTATACCGTTGCTTTCTTGACCCCTCAAATTGTTGAAAAGGGGACAGTTATCAGTTATAAAATAACCAATAAATCTCATAGTGCAATCAATGATGCAAAAGTGAATGTGGTATTAACACGACCTGATACAACAAAGCTCGATCTTAATTTAACTTCGCCTACTATTAGCAATGGAGTCTATACTTTTAGCCCTATTGATCTTCCAAAAGTGGGTCGTTGGGATATTATGGCAAAAATTTCTATCGGTGATACACAGCGTTATTATAACTTCAAAGCCGATACCCGCAATCCTAATACTTTCGAATTTTAATTTTTTATCTTTCTCCAATTATTCCCATTTTTGTGGGGATTCACCAATAAAAAAAGCCATCTCTTAGTATCCTCCTACTATTTTCATCAAAAATTCATAATCTATTTGTATTATGGGTAAAAAATAATTATTTACTGCTTATTGGTTACACTTCTCTCAATATGCGTGACGAAAGGATTTTTATGAAAAAAGTAGTGATCGGATTAGTGGTAGCAATGAGTGTTTGGGGTGCCCCATATAGTGTAGGGCAATCGCTCTCCTCGTTGGATCTTCCAGATCAGTTTGGAAAACATCATTCGATTAAAGCGATGCCTACGCTTCTCATCATAGCATTTGAAAAAGGGACAGCTGCCACGGTTAATGACTGTCTTGGTAAAGAGAAGAGTGATTATCTCTCTTCCCATAAAGCACTCTATATTGCGGATATCAGTAAAATGCCTAGCTTTATCGCAAAAGTGTTTGCCTTGCCAAAAATGGAGAAATATCCTTATACGGTACTGTTGATTCAAGATGAGGAACAAGGGGCGAAATTCCCCGCCAAAGAGGAGAAAATAACCCTTATCCATTTGGAGGGGAATACTATTAAAAAGATCGATTACCTCTCTAGTGCAAATGAACTCAAGCAGGCAATCGAAAAATGATTACACCTCTCAAAGCTCTCCGCAAAAATCGTTTCAAAACGGCACTTATTTTTATGAGTATGACCGTCTCGATTGCGGCGATTTTTCTCATCAGCGCCATTTCGGGCGGGGTGGTCAGTATGTACAGCGCGATGCTCAAAACCGATGGAGATATTATTGTCACCCAAAAAGGGATTGCGGATACTTTTTTCAGTGACATTAACCGTTCCCAAATGGATCCAATCGCCAAAATGGAGGGGGTAAAAGAGGTCACGGCTCTCATCTTGGGTGCCGCCCCCGTCGATCCTCTCCCCATTGTAGGAATCTATGGGGTGAGTGAGAACCGTTTTAAAAGCTATGCTCTAACGCAGGGGAGTTCTCCGCAAATGGGTGAAGTGATGTTGGGATCAAAAATCTACGAGACGCTCAAGCATCCCAAGACAATTTTGATCTCCAAAAAGAAGTTTGTGGTGAGCGGTGTGTTTAAAAGCAAAATCGGATTTGAAGATGGCGGTGTTGTGATGGGGTTGGAGGATGGAGGGGCATTGTTCCATAAAAGTGCCTCGATTCTTCTCATTACCCTCCGTGATTTAGGGAAAAGCGATCTGCTAATAGAGAAGATCAATACCCTTCTCCCAGAGGGGGAAGCGAAAACAACCGACAGTTTTATCGATTCCTACAATCAGTTTAAGATCATCAAAACCAGTTCGGATGTAATCGGAGCAATGGCGTTTTTGATGGGAATTTTGGGGATTGTGAGTATGATGAGCATGGTGGTGAATGACCGTAAGGGGGAGTTTGGAATTATGCGCTCGATTGGACTCTCATCGAGAACGATTATTTTTAAACTTTTGAGCGAAACGTTGATTATCGCCGTATTGGCGTTTACTGTGGCGTGGGGGGTATCGGAAGGGGTTCTGGAACTGATAGAACATGCCGATAAATTCCAAGGGTATATCAATGGGGAAATCACGTTCACATTGTTGTGCAATGTTTTTGTCGTCTCGGTGACGATGGCACTTTTTGGGACACTTCTCCCTGCCATTTATGCGGCGCGTATTGATCCGATGAGTCTGATTCAGCGAGGTGGTGCATGAAAATCATTGCCCGTGCGTTAGAACATTATTACGGACAGGAACACATTTTACGCGGGATTGATATTGAGATTAAAGCGGGAAGTTTTACGGCGATTATCGGGGAGAGCGGAAGCGGAAAAACGACGCTGTTATCGATTCTCTCCACGTTGTTAAATCCGACCATCGGATCGGTACGCTTTGATGGAAAAACGATTTCAGAATTGGGGAACATTGACACGTTTCGTCGTCATAATATCGGGTTTGTCTTTCAGTTTCATTATCTCATCTCGTATCTGACCCTTAGAGAAAACGTGGCACTTGCGGCATTGGATGAGAGCTTAATTGATCCACTCCTTGCTGAACTTGGAATCAACTCTTTGGCAAAGCGTTACAGTGATGAAGTATCGGGTGGAGAGCGTCAACGTGCGGCGATTGCCCGTGCCCTAATCAACCGCCCAAAAGTTGTCTTTGCCGATGAACCGACGGGGAATTTGGACAGTAAAAATGCCCTTGGTGCGTATGAACTTTTTAAACGTTTTTCTAGGGAGGGGACGGGATTCGTTGTCGCATCTCATGACAAAAAATTAGCCGAATATGCCGATACAATTATCGAAATGGAGGATGGTCTTGTTAAAAGTATTTATCAACGATGAGTTGCCACTTCTCCTCTTTTGGCTCATTTTAGGACTCTTCGCTGGGCTTGTTTATTCGTTGGAGATGATTGGCGTAGATGGGACGATGACTCTATTCTCACCTGAGCGGGCACGGTCGCTTCATATCTCACAGATGTTGTACGGATTCTTTCCACTGATCCTTTCACTTCTCCCTTTTGCACTCTTTGAAAAAGAGGGGGTATTGACTCAAAATGCCCTTAAGAATTTGCGCCGTTATTTCGTCCTTTGGAACGTTTTCTTACTCTTTATGAGCCTTTCGATCCTCTTTGGCAATATTCGAGGATTACCTTTTTATGATTTTCCCTATCAGCTCAATTTTATCCTTGCCTTCAGTGGACTTTTTTATTGTATCGCCTTAGTGGATGCGTTGCATACGTACGAGAAACGCCCTCTGTGGGTCAATATCTCTTTATTGGTGGTAATTATTGCCCCTATCGCCCTTGTTGTGCTAATGAATCCGCAATACGGTCAGGTGGAACAAACCTTAGTGGGACCTCACGGGGATAACACGCTTGGGATGAGTTTCGCCCTTATCCCGCTATATTATTTACTCATCAAACTCAGTGCGTCGAAACCCTTTGTCCCACGATGGAGGGGGCTTTGGATACTTCCTCTTGTCGGATACATCATCTCCCTACTCATCCGTAATTTTTTCCATAGTTTGAGCTATAACGAAGAGTGGTTTTTCCAATATTTAACCCTCCTTTATCTCCCATTATTATGGAAATGGCTTCGTGATGCAGGGGTAACTTTTCGTACGAATGCGTATCTACTTCTCTCTATCGCGGCATTTATATTTGTCGATATTGAGGGAAACATCCTTTTTATCCCTGAAATACGAGCATTGATCCATCGTAACGATTTGGTTGTCGGACATGCCCATATCGCGATGGGGCTTGGGGTGGCGTTTATGGCATTGGCAATTGTTCATCATTTGCTTCCACAGCTATTTCGTCGATTGTATGCCATTGTATGGACAGTTGTGATGAGCTTAATGGCACTGGTTCTTAGTGGTGCAGGTTTCATTGAAGCGTGGATTATGAACGGAAATATTGATCTGTTTTTAGGATTACGGACACTTTTGGGTGTGGTATTGATACTATTGGTGGTGAAAATTATCTACGATAGAGTCCGTTTCCCTATCGATTCTCTCTTAAAGCTCTACCATTTGAGCGGTTTTTTGAGTGATGCGGGGGGAGGATTGATCCTCATACTTGCAGGAAGCTGGCTCTTTGGGCTCCTTGGGTTTCATTTTAGCGGAACGTATGAGTATGTGGTATTTGCCTTTATGATTGGTACGGGGATGATTCATTGGGCTGGATTACACCACGATGGTGAAGCAATGGGAGCACTTAGTGCAACGATTCGTCTAATTGTCTCGGCAACATTCGCCTCGCTGTATATGGCAGGGGTTTTGGATCAAATCGCCCTTCTTGTCGCCCTCTATGACGGAGGCTATGCTTTGATCTATTGGCTTATTTTACGAGGTAGGAGGTGAATTTTCTCGTACTTGTTCTTAGTTCGCAGTTACTTTATTATCTGTTGATTGCACAAACAGGAGTTGTCGGAGCCTTTGATTCGCACATATACGATTTGTATACCCTTCCTATTGGCGGAGTGATTGGGACGTTGCTTAGTGCCTATTGGAAGCATCGTTGGATAAAAGTAGAGCTTTACTTTTTGTTTGTTATACAGATCATTATCTCATGGTTTTATCCTGATTACTCGTTGGAGATGTTATTGGTACTAGGCTTTGTAGTAGGGTATACGACCCCCTTATTGCTCTATCTCTTTGGGGCACAAAGTCATTTTAAGTTGGCATTGGGATTGGCGATTTCATACGTCGTTGGGACGGCATTGTATACGACCCCTTTTTCGATGCGTGGGGATATTGCACTACTTTTGCCTCTGATCTCGGTGGTGGCATTACTATTGACCCGTCTCTCTGCTGTAGAGTCTCCCGTAAAGGGGAATCTTGATTGGCGTATCGTCGTGATGATGATGGTGTGGATTTTTGCAGATTCAGCACTTTTTGAAACGTTGAGTCGTTCGGGAAGTATGGATATTTGGAGCCACTACACGCTATTGATACTTACCTCCCACGTACTTGGGGTGTATCTGGCGTATCGGTACAAGAAAAGCTTCACCTCTCAAGGGTGGGTCATTTTGACCTTATTTATCCTTAGCTATATGAGCTATTATTTGCATTACTCGTTGGTGCTGGCGATTGTCTATCCGCTTGTTATTTCGTACTATAATGTTTTATTATTTCGTACCCTTGTTGAGATACGAGATATTCGTCTTATTGCCCTCTCCATGGTTGGGGTAGGTTGGATCGCCACATCGGTCGCGAATGCGGTCGCACTGACCCATCAATTATGGGTGGTAGTAGCGGTTTTAACGTTGTTTGGTTTTGTATATCCATTTTATTTTAGGAGAGTAGTATGAAAAAAGTAAGTCTCGTAGTGTTAGCGTTGGTTGCATCGATGTATGCGGGTAATTTGAGTTTTGAGTCAGGGGTTATCAAAGCCCATACAGAAGTATTTGGTGATAAAACTATTGATCCAATGTCTAAAAAAGCAACGTCCCATTTGTCGATGGAGTCTAATCCTTCAACACTAAAAGGGACGATGGAGGTATCTGTTACGGATCTTTTCAGTGATAATAAAAAGCGTGATGAACACATGCAAGAAGCGCTAGAGTCACCTGATTTTCCTAAAGTTTCTGTTGATATCAAAGAGGTTGTTGCCAAAGGGGGAGATCATTATATTCTCAAAGGGGCTATGACTTTGCATGGTGTCACGAAACCAATCAGCTTCGATGGGACGATTGCCGATGAGAGCGGCAAAGTCCATATCAAAGCGACAAGTGCCATCAAAATGACCGATTTTGGAATCAAACCGATCAAAATGGTATTTTTGACCGTACGTGATCAAGTTGATTTGAATGTTGATGTTGTTCTAAAACGATAAATCTCCCCTATTTGGAGAGATTTGGCTTTAAAGGGGTAGGTGTTTTCTTGCGTTAATCGCTCAAACCACTCTACCGGTTCGTTCATCGGTTCATCGGAGAGATTGAATGTCCCGTAATGGATGGGGATCACTGTTCTCACTCCTAAATCAATCCCCGCTTGGAGTGCTTCTGGGGGATTGGTGTGATTGTGTTTCATAATCTCTTCAGGGAGATACGCACCAATGGGTAAAAACGCTTCATCAATCTCGAAACGCTCCCCAATTTCTTTAAAATGTTCCCCATACGCACTATCTCCTGAATGGTAAATCGTTCGCCCCTCTTGTTGGATGATATATCCTCCCCATAATGCTTTATTGGTATCAAAAGGGGTTCGCTTGCTCCAGTGTTTGGAGGGGGTGAGGGTAATCAAAAGACCCCCTATCTTCACTGACTCCCACCACCCTAACTCAAAACACTTCTCACGGGCAATTTCCCCTTTTAGATAGCGCCAAAATCCTTCGGGGGCTACAATAATCGTCTTTGGATTTTTTTTAAGCAGTCTCAAAACAGAGGGTTTGTCAAAATGGTCATAATGGGCATGGGTGAGGAGGATCACATCGGTGCGCAACTGTTCTACAGGGACGGGGAGAGGAGTATATCGGTGATACATAGGGATATTCCCCACTATCGGATCTATGGCTATTGTTGTTTCTCCTAGATGTATCCATACGCTCGCATGCCCAAGCCAGATGGCATAGTCACCCTCAGGAAGGGTATCTTGATATGTGATCTCCATTGGGGTGAGGGGAGGATGAGGTGGATTGAAACGCTTCAAAAATTGCCATTTGAGTATCGTGATTAGGGAAAGTTTCGGAGAAGTGTAAGAGTGCATTAAACGGATCTTTTTAGGGAATAATAACACGCTTTCGATAAAGACTAAGGAAGAATATATTTAATATTGAGTATAGTTATCATAATAAAAGGGGTTGAAATGCTAGTTAAATTTTTACTGATAACTTTGATCGTCAAACTATGTGCATTTGGAGCCGAGGATCTTATCACGATAGGGGGTTATGCAGAGGGATATGTACTCTCAAAACCCTCTGATAAAAGTACGCTAATTACCAATATGATGGTGGAACCAACGATTCATCTAAATGATCGGGTAAAAGTGAATCTTGGGATTGGCTTTGCTCACCCTGCTGAGGATGGAGGTGTTTTTGAAGCAGAACTGGAGGTTCTTTCTCTCGATACGACAGTGGCGAAAGAGACGGATCTTTCATTGGGAAAAATGCACATGCCCGTCGGGCTCTATAATCTTTATCATGAACCGATTTATTTTTTGACATTAGAGCCCTCTCGTGTTGAACATTTGGTTATTCCTACGGAGTGGCATGAAACAGCAGCTCTTGTAACGCAAAAATGGGGTGAGTATTCGTTGACATTTGGTGCAATGAGTGGAATGAATGCGAAAAACTTGGATAAGGGAAGTTGGATTTTACAGGGGAAAGAGTCCCATTTGACAGGTGGAGGAAAAGCAGGGTGGCTTGCCCGTTTGGAGTATGGAAAAATCGAAAAAACCTTAATCGGGAGCAGTATTGTTACAACTCCCTTATCAGGCTCAAGCGGACAAGCAACGCTCTTTGAGGCTCATGCGGCGATGCGTATGGAAAATGGGTGGGAAGCTATGGCAATTATGTCTAAAGGGTGGATTAGTAATATTGAGAGTGTTCAAATAGCGGCAGGAGCTGAGATTGCCAAAAATGCGCAAGGGGCGAGTATGACGATCGGATACGATGTTGGACGCTATTTTGCTTTAAAAAATCGCCAAGCTATTGTATTTGCACACACCGAATACGCACAGCCAGCACAGACACTAGCCCCTGAAGCGTTAGGGGGATCCGCATGTGCAACAGGGATAAACTGGTTCTTCTCCCCGCATCTCGTCGCCAAAGCCGAATATCGTGATAGTAATCATGAAGGGCAACGATTAGGTTTTGGACTGGGATTTGTCTACTAAAATAGAGTTCTTTTGATCGTAAATTTAGGTTGTATCTAATCTCCATCTCTTTGGCCAATAGTAGACTAAAATTTTTACGCTCATGATCCCAACAACTGCCCCTGCTATAACGTCGCTGAGATAATGGGCGCTCAACATAATGCGGCTCAGTCCTACTACAACTGCCACGCTCCATGCTATTACCGCCCATCTTGACCAATAAAGTGAAACAACCATTGCCACTGCAAATACGGTTGTTGTGTGACCAGAGGGGAAGGAGGTTGTTGCCAATTGTATATGAAAAAAATCAAAACCATAAAGCCCCTGTTCAAATAGCATACAAGGACGAAAACGACCTAAAAATACTTTTAGAGTATCGGTTACAATTCCAGCAAAAGCTACCGATGAAAAGAGAAGAAGTGCATGATGCGAAAAGGGTAGAGATTTTTTAAAATAGAGGAAATAGAAGTAAAGTAATGCTGATCCGATTAAATAAGGGCTGGACATCCCAACCGTTGTGATAGTTGCAAAAAAAGTGTGGCAACTACCGACACAATATTGCTTGCACCATTGGGCAAGTGGACGATCAAAATAGAGATAACTAAGGAGAATGGCGAATAAGAGACTACTTACACCCAAAATATGTTTGTAGCTTCTCATTTATACCACTTAATAAAAAATTTCTCAGTTGCCTATTATGCCGAAATATTAGTTGTTGATCCTGTTGTTGCTGTTGAACTTCCGTAGGCTGCCATTATTTTATTGAACAATACTTTTTGCATCTCATTGGCAGGAGATGATTGTTGTGTTGATGTGGTAGATTGGGTTAACTGTGAGGTTAAATCAGCAGGATTTGCAGAGGCTTGATGCTGATGATGCCCTTTTTGCGTTTGAGCTTGTGCCGTCATCGCATCTTTGAGTGCGGTCAACATTTCATCGGAACTTATTTGACTATCACTATTTCCATCGATTTTGCTAAAAGCATTATCAACTTGAGTGCTATTGGCACTATTTTTAGAAAGTGCTTGCGCCGCTTGACTAAATTCAGTTTTATCAATTGAACCACTTTTATTGGTATCAAGCAATGCCATAAACTGTTGCGCAATGGCACTAAAATCGGGACTCGTGCTTTGCGTATTTCCTGTCCATGTACCGCTCGCACCGCTTTGCGACTGTACTTTACTGTTCGAGTTGGTATTCGAATTTATTTGAGACGCATAACTAGCCATCATAGCATTACTATTGACTGTCATCTTGAACTCCTCTTGCAAGTTGGTGTCTATAACACACTTTTAGTACAAGCAAAAATCGTACCGTATTGAGAGAAGTTATTTATAAAAGGCTGCTGTACAATCATTGTCGTAATAATGACGACGAAAAACAACTCGTGCACCGAGTTTATCCCCCAATTTTTGGAGAGAAGATGCTTGCAGATAGTTGAATGTTTTGGATTGTTTTGTCCCCTCTAGGAAATTGAAAATTATGCCGCGTGTGGACGCATCATAGCATCGTCGAAGAAAGAGGGTAGAAGCATGACGGGTGAGAATATTGAGGGCTCCACTGCAAAGATAAAACTCTGCTTCGGGGAGGGGATCGGCGAGAATATCGCATTGATAGATAGGTTCTTTGGTTCGCATGGATGCTTCATCAACCATAACATCGAGGGCATCAAGACCAATATAGCTGAGGGTATGTTTTCCCCGAGAACGGATATAGCCGCACAAATCACCAAAGCCACACCCCGCATCGACGATTGATTGGGTATCGAACGGTAAAAGTGACACGAGTTGATCAAACCGAACTTCCTGTGATTCACGTGAATGCCAGCGTAGCCCTTGCGGAGTATACCCATGATCCTGAATACCTACTTGATAAAAGTGCTCATTATCGACGCGATTCATTTTATTCTTTTGTAGCAGAGCTAGTGGGTGCAGTGACAAGTGGGCGCAATCGCAAAACTTCAACGGCTTTGAGAATAGAAGCTTCTTGAAATGGTTTTACAAGATACCCATTGACCCCTTTTTTGAGCATTCGCAATACCCCTTCTTTGCCACCTTCTGTTGTTGCCATAATGATACGAGTATTTTTATACGTAGGATTAGCGCGAATGATATCGACCACTTGCTCCCCATTCATAACAGGCATATTCCAATCCAAAAACATAAGATCAACAGGGGAGGTTGCCATTTTCTTAACAGCAACCTCCCCATTTTCTGCCTCTAAAAACGTAGCAGTAGAACCAAAAAAAGTCGTTAAAACATTTTTAAGGAGCATACGTATTATTTTGCTGTCATCTACAAGTAAAATAGTCATCATTTTTACATCTTTTCAATTTTTTTAAACTCGCTATTATACTTTTTCTTGCAACATCCGATCCAAGATACTAAACACTCCATCACTCGCATGCTCCATCTCTTCGAAGACTTTCATCAACTGTGCAGAACCTATTTCATCCGTTTTTATCAGGTCGAAAATCTTATGGGTGGCATTATGAACAATTGAATGGGGAGACTCAAGTGAAGAATAACTGGATGTTTTTTTGAAAAACTCTACCCCTTCCCCTTCGTAATACCATTTTCCAAGCCGACAGTTATGATGATCGACAAAGCCAAATTGCTCTTTGCTTGTTACCGCAGATAAATAGGTGTTGACTTTCCAAATAACATGATCAAGTTTTGCCAAACTCATAAAAATGCGTTCGGCGGTATGAGACGTATTGTTAAATGTTTTTTTCATCATTTCAACATTACTTTCCATATTATTACTGAAATGGCTGATAGCATCGTTGGAGACATTGATATGTGCTTGAATTTGCTCGAACTTTTCACCGATTGTCGATACATCTTGTTTCATCGATTGCAAAGAAATATTGATTTCACCGATTGCTTTGTCGGTTCTATCGGCTAACTTTCGTACTTCATCGGCAACTACGGCAAATCCTCGACCATGTTCACCTGCACGAGCTGCTTCAATCGCGGCATTGAGTGCCAATAAATTGGTTTGATCGGAAATATCTTTGATAAGCCCCAAAATACTTGCGACATCTTGAGCACGTTGAGAAAGCGCTTGCACGGTTTCCATCGAATCAAGGGCTAAATGATTCAGTCCTTCGAGAGTATCAGAAATTCCTGACGCTTTGCTTCCTAGCGCAACAATATTTTCGAGTAATAATGTTGATTGAGTAATATTCTCTTTTGAGGAAGCGACAGATGAGGTTATATTTCCTTGAATGTCAACCAGATTTTTTTTGATTTTTTCATTCTGATAGGTCATAATAGCAGAAGAATTTTTAGAGATACTTAGCGTGTCTTGCTCTTGAATATAAAGAGCTTGTTCATGAAGTTTCTCATGTAATCGGCTATTTTCTTCTTTTAGTCTTTCACACTCTTGTGTTGTTTGTGCGAGTTCATTTTTTAAATCCGTATCATCACTAAACCATCCCATTGCCTGTCTCCCTCATTGTTGTCGTAATGAGCCATTATACTCAAGCTCAGCTCTTAAAAGCAATATATTACGATAAAATACTTTTAAGAGCGGATAAATTGATAAATAAATGGTTAGGGGGATACGTAATGGATGAATATTCGAATAGCGATGCCATTTCAGAGACATTAAAAGCTGATTTACGCAAAAAAGCCGAAAAAATTGCGAGTGAAAATGAGCTAGATCCTTTTGACGCTATCCCCCTCACTGAAGTACAGGAGATACTTCACGAATTGAAGGTTCATCAGATAGAACTAGAAATGCAAAATGAGGAGTTGCGCATGATACAATCAACCTTGGATGAACAGCGTGCCCTTTATCGTGATCTCTATGACTTAGCTCCTGTCGGTTATTGCACTGTTGATGAGAAAGGGGTTCTCCTCCAAGCCAACCTCACGGCTGCTACTTTGTTAGAATTGACGAGAGGTAGGTTACTCAACTCTCTTTTTAGTACGTTTATCCTCGCAGAGGATCAGGACATCTACTATCTGTTCCAAAAAGGGATGATAGAGAGAGGTAATGAAGCGCCTTGCGTGCTTCGGATGGTAAAAAATGAGGGAACACCATTTTGGGCTCATGTGACAGCTACGGTAGTTCAAAATGATAAGGGCACTTCGGAATTTCGCATTGTTTTCTATGATATAACGAAGGGTAAAGAGACCGAAGATAAACTACATAAAAGCCTTCTTGGTACGATTACAGCTATGTCTTTGATGGTTGAAGCCCGTGATCCCTATACCGCTGGACACCAAAAAAGAGTTGCGGCACTTTCCGTTGCCATTGCCAAAAAAATGGGGATGAAAACAGACCAAATAGAGGGGCTTGAGTTAGCCGCTAAGATTCACGATATAGGAAAAATTAAGATTCCAGTAGAAATACTGATTAAGCCTAGCGCACTCAGTGAACTTGAATTTATGCTAATCCAATTGCATCCAGAAACAGGATATGAAATGCTTGGAGATATTGAATTTCCATGGCGCATAGCCGATATGATCCGACAACACCATGAAAAACTGGATGGTTCAGGCTACCCTCGTGGACTTAAAGGGGATGAGATTCTCATAGAAGCACGAGTCCTGACAGTTGCCGATATCGTCGAAGCAGTTAGTAATCATCGCCCCTACCGTGCCGCACTTGGCGTTGAAGTTGCAATGGAGATTATTACCCAAGAAAGGGGAACCAAGCTTGATTCGGATGTCGTTGATGCGTGTATTTCGCTTTTTAAAGAGAATGAATTTTGTTTTGTATAGGGGGATTTTCTCTCTTGCTGGATGACGTTAATACCCCGTTGGTTACAATCTTTTTTTAATTATGCAGCACTTCTACTCAGTCCGAATTCAACCCGAAAATCAGTTGCCTGTACCGTTGGAATCAGATTGTTTTTCTCTTTATGAAGCGCAACAATCCCGTATCGTTCCAATGTTTTGAGCGTTCTGGAAAGATTTGATTTTTTTCGACCGCTAAGTACTTCAAGTTCAGTAAGTGAACGAGGATGTTTGTTATCGATAATCTTCAAAAGTTCTTGATTCTCATTGCTAAGTACTTGAGCTAGTGATTTGATCGATTCGAACCATACCTTTGGTTCATCCACTTTGGGTTTATACTCACCTTTTGCAATGCTGATGGTTCGTTTGATGTAATCGGCTTTATTCATGATACCGACGTATAAAATTTTAGATTTCATCATTTGTTCCTTTAATGGTTTTCTAAATAGTAATTGACACTGTTCCAAAAGTCTTCCATGAGAGCTCCAGCACAATCGAATTCATACGGAAAGGTTTCTTCTTTTTTGTGCAGATGATCCCATGTTGTTTTACGAGCACCAAAACGAAAACTGCTTGGCTTGTAGCTATGGGCATTGTCATACCCAATGATTCGATGATTGTTCTTGTCATGCAATGTCAAAGAGTAGCGAATACCATGAGGGATGTTTTCACTAGCCTCAACTACTTTGACTTCAAACTTGACCCAATAGCCGTTATCCATTGGAAAGATTTCGCCATCTAACAAAAGAAGGTTCTCTAAATCACCCAAACTGGACTCCTTTAATTATCATCTAATGATAACATATTTTAGACAAAATGCAAAAAGTCGTAAAAAAATCAGCTGAATACTATTTGGTTGATGATATAAGAAGTATTGATTTTATAATCTTTGAAAGTGTCGTATTTAAGGGCGTTGCGAAGGATTTTGTAATGTGTATGTGGCGGGCCACTAAGGATTTGAACCTTAGGAGGTTTAACCCTCGCCGGTTTTCAAGACCGGTGCAATCGACCACTCTGCCAGTGACCCGTATAAAAATGAGACTATCTTACAATTTGGAGGTGGCACCCAGATTCGAACTGGGGGTCAAGGTTTTGCAAACCAGCGCCTTACCACTTGGCCATGCCACCATCCACTTGTGGTGCCCGGAGCCGGACTTGAACCGGCACAGTGTTACCACCGAGGGATTTTAAGTCCCTTGCGTCTACCGATTTCGCCATCCGGGCAACGGTAACAAAAAATATCTCAGTTAAAACATTATTTCTAATACTTTAACTGAGATATATGGAGCGGGAAACGAGGTTCGAACTCGCGACCCCGACCTTGGCAAGGTCGTGCTCTACCACTGAGCTATTCCCGCACTTTCTTTGTGGAGTGGAAGTATACCAAAAAAAATAAGTGTTGTAAAGAGGTTTTCGATAATTTTAGAAAAAAGTGGAGTTTGGTTATAATAATATAGAAAAATCAAAAGTAAAATGAAGGATATTTATGCGCAGTGATACAATTAAAAAAGGGTTTGATAAAACTCCCCACCGAAGTTTGCTACGAGCAACAGGGTTAAAAGATGAAGATTTCGATAAACCGTTTATTGGGGTAGCCAATTCTCATATTGATATTATTCCAGGGCACTTCTTCCTCCAAGAGTACGGTCGTATCGTCAAAGAGGCGATTCGTGAAGCGGGCGGTGTTCCATTTGAATTTAATACTATTGGTGTTGATGATGGGATTGCTATGGGGCATGATGGAATGTTGTACTCCCTTCCTAGCCGTGAACTGATTGCTGATAGTATCGAGACGGTTATGAATGCCCACAAGTTGGATGGATTGATTTGTATCCCTAACTGTGACAAAATCGTTCCGGGGATGTTGATGGGTGCTTTGCGTGTGAATGTTCCAACCATTTTTGTCTCTGGTGGTCCCATGAAGGCAGGGCACAAAAAAGATGGAACAGCGATTGATCTTGCGACAGCGTTTGAAGCGGTCGGTCAACACGCTAATGGCAATATGTCCGATGAAGAGCTTTATGAAATCGAATGCGAAGCATGTCCAAGTGGTGGATCATGTTCTGGGATGTTTACGGCAAATTCGATGAATACTCTTTGTGAAGCAATGGGGGTTGCATTGCCTGGAAATGGTACGGTTTTGGCGATGACTCCTGAGCGTATTGCAATGGTCAAAGAGGCAGCAAAACGGATCGTTGCGATGGTCAAAGATGAAAACAGTGAAAAATGGAATATGCGTAATATCCTCAATGACAAAGCCATCCACAATGCGTTTGTTATTGATATGGCGATGGGCGGTTCTTCCAATACGGTTCTTCATCTGTTGAGCATTGCCAAAGAGGCAGAAGTTGATTTCGATATTACCCAAATCAATAAAATTAGCCAAGAAGTTGCCCATATTGCGAAAATTTCTCCGTCACTCTCAACGGTACACATGGATGACATTAACCGCGCAGGCGGTGTCAATGCTGTTATGAAAGAGGTGAGTCGTCGTGGCGGTGTTTTGCATCTTGATGCAATGACCATTACTGGTGAGACTTTGGGTGAGCGGATCAAAGATGCGGTGATTAAAGATACGAATATCATCCACACCAATGAAAATGCTTTCTCTCCTGTAGGTGGACTGTCGATTCTCTTCGGGAACCTTGCGGAAGAGGGGGCAGTTGTAAAAACCGCTGGAATTACCCCTAATATGCGTCAGTTTACGGGCAAAGCGATCTGTTTTAACTCTCAAGATGAAGCGATCAAAGGGATTATGGGTCATAAAGTCAAATCAGGTGATGTCGTCGTTATCCGTTATGAAGGACCAAAAGGGGGTCCAGGGATGCAGGAGATGTTAGCTCCTACGGCTCTCATCATGGGTATGGGGCTTGGTGAGAGCGTTGCCCTTATCACCGACGGACGTTTTTCGGGTGCGACTCGGGGAGCTAGTATCGGTCACGTGAGTCCGGAAGCAGCTGAGGGGGGATTGATCGGACTTGTTGAGGATGGGGATGAGATCAGTCTTGATGTCGATAAACATCTCTTGCAACTCAATGTGAGTTATGAAGTTCTTGAACAACGACGACTTCACTGGAAACCTCTCAAAAAAGAGATTAAGTCCAAATGGCTTAAACGCTATAGTTTACTTGTTTCCAATGCTTCCAATGGTGCCGCGTTAAAAACAGAGTTGTAAATAACTCGTTCGCCCTGAGCTTGTCAAAGGGTGCATTCATGGTTCGACAAGCTCACCACGAACGGGTTACTTCCCCGAGGGTTTAAACTCTGGCACAATTTTTTGCAACGCTTCAACGGGGGTGTTGCTCTCTTCTAATGCTTCTATATCGTCACATAGTTTCTCTATCGGATAGGGAGATGAACGGGCGATGAATATTGATTCAAACACCGTTTTTTGCTCACTTTCATCAATTAATAACTCTTCGTACAGTTTTTCTCCCGGACGCAAGCCACTCATGACTATCTCAATTGGTTTGGTTGCATAGAGGCGAATCATCGTGCGCGCCAAATCAATGATTTTAATCGGCTCCCCCATATCGAGGATGAAGAGTTCCCCCCCTCTCGCAATAGCAGCGGCTTGAAGAACGAGCTGGCACGCTTCGCCGATCAGCATAAAATAGCGGGTAATATCGGGGTGGGTGAGGGTGATGGGTCCGCCACTATCGATTTGGGCTTTAAATTTGGGGATAACACTCCCGCTAGAACCTAGAACATTCACAAAACGGACGGAGACGATTTCACTCTCTTTGGGGTCAACATTTTGGGCGTAGAGCTCTACAATCCGTTTCGTTGCCCCCATAATATTGGTAGGGCGTACCGCTTTATCGGTTGAGATAATAACAATCTTAGAAACAGCGTGGGAAATAGCACTGTCGATGACGTTACGGCTTCCTATAATGTTGTTCGTGATAGCAGCGTGGATATTTGCTTCACATAGAGGCACGTGCTTGTAGGCGGCGGCGTGAATGAGGATATCAGGCTTGGAGGAGCCAATAATGGTATCAAGAGCTTTTCTGTCTAAAATATTGGTTAAGTGGAGAGAAGCACTCGGGAGCTTTTCCCCTATCTGATAGAGATTATACTCACTATTGTCGATCAAGATAAGGGCTTTTGCTCCAAACGTATGACACTGCAACGCTATCTCACTTCCGATACTCCCCCCCGCTCCTGTGATAACGACGGTTTTTCCTTCTATGAATGTTCCAATGGTTTTTTGGTCAAGATCTTTGGGGTGACGGGCGAGAAGCTCTTCGAGAGAGAGCGATTCGATGGTGTTGTGGGACTCATCCAGTAACCGTGAGCGTTTGATCTCTTGGATTCCTGCATCGCTCAAGAGTTGGTACGCTTCACGCAAATAGGTGTCAGAGAGGGACCCGTCGATGATAGCGGTGGTGATATGGTGGGTTTTGATCGTCTCTTGCAGCTTTTCAACCCCAATGATTTTCAGGTTCTGGATTGTGGAACCAATCATATTATGGTTTTTTTCTTGGAGGGCAAGGATGGCGAGGGGGTAATAATCATTGGAATTTTCAAGGGTACTTTTGATGAGGTTGCCTGTGTGATTGGAAATGCCGACGATGAGGGTGGGGTTGTGACCTACATTGTGGGTCTGTTCAAGAATCAGCCGTTTGGAGAGTCTCAAAGTTCCGACAACTACGAGAGATAGGATGAAATCAATACCGATAACGCTTCTGGGCATGGGGAGAAAAAGGGAAGAATTGAGCCAAAAGAGGATAAAAAAGAGAGTAAAAGAAAGTAAGTGAGCATAAAATAACTTCTTGGCATCTTGCAAGCTAAAAAATTGCCATGTTAGACGGTAAATCCCAAAAAGATAAAAGCTTCCTATTTTTAAGAGAGTAAGGGTGAAGAGCACCGTATAAAAGTTGGCTAAATGATCAAATGGAATGTCAAAATCAAACCGCAATTCGTAAGCAAAGCGGAGTGAACCAAAGAAAAGGATACTATCGGCGATGAGAAAAAAGAGGACTCTTTTAACAAAGCTTGGGGCGAGAAATCCTACTTTTTTTTGCATTGGTTATATTTTTAGTTTATAGATTTTGGTCATTGGATTGACAATGACGGCTTCAAAGAGATTTTTATCATAATGTTCAAATACGAACATTTGGATATAGGTAGAGTGAAGATAAAAATTATCAACGATTAAGAATCGCCCGTAGCTTGCCATATAAATGACACTTAATCCTTCCGATGCAAAGTGCTGTTCATTAACTTGAAGTTTTTTGGTTTGGTCGTAGCCCACTTGGTAAAATGATTGAATAGGGACTTCTTGATTTCCTATTTTTAGGATACTTTTTTCTTTGAGTATCGAGATACCATTACCGAGTTCGATGATTTTACCTGTATCTTGGATGTTTTGCGTCGCATAGAAGAAAGGCTGTTGACGATTATCGGGGGTTTTAAGATCAAGATTGCTAAAGAGAGTCACCGTAGGGAGTATCTCCATCATTCGAAAGGGTAAATAGAGATATACATCTCGGGTTTTTATCGGAAGCTTGTATTCGGGTAAGGCAAGTGCGGTTAAGAATTCATCGGGTTCATTAAAACCTTCCTTGCTTATCATATATTCAAAATCATTTTGCGTCTTATTGGTATCTTTAAAGCTACGTTCGGTGTACTCGGTATAAAGACGCATTAAATGGGCAGCGGAGAGTTGATCTTGTGTTGTGAGTGCAAATGAGGCAGGATAGTTGACATCACCAGTGTGTTTGGCTCCATCAATCCATGTTTTGACATCGCTGTAGTAGCGAATCGGGTAGCCATAATCCCACCATGTGACGACATAATCTTCTCGTGAGGCTATTTTCTTTAGTTGATCGAGTGAGGCTACCTCTTCGGCGGTAAATACTGTCGGGGTCATATACTCTTTGATGTGAATATAGTTGGGGTAAAGAGCTACACTTGTAAATACAATGAGTGAAACATAGCGAAGCCATGCCTTTTCAATTCGTTGTGTCAGAAACATAAGAAGATACGCAAATCCAAGAGCCATCATTGGAACGGCATAGATGGTGAAACGCAGTCCTGAAGACAAAGCGATAAAGCCAAGTCCCACCAGTGGTAACGTTACGATGAGAGGACGATAGGCAATGAGTGCCATGGTATATCCGACCACTGCCAGTATAAAGGTGATTGTATGTCCGCTGATTCGTTCAGCAAAAATAGAAAAGGGGATATGTCCTGCTTCACGTACGGTAGACATAACATTGTAATAATGAAGAGAGGAAATAATCGTATTTTCTCCACCTTGTGTAAAGATATAAATCTTAAGTCGGAACCAAATCGGATCAATACCTCCTGTAAAAAAGTAGATACCTACAATGATTGCAAAAAGAGGCCAAAAAGTTTTTTTAGAAAGCTCTTCACGAAAGTGAAAGAATGCAAAAATAGCAAGTGCTAGTGAAATCTTAGCAATGATAGGAATCGTTAAAATTCCGATTAGAATAAAGAGGGAAATTTTATAAAAATAAATATTTTTACGATCAAAAAGCAAGGCATACAAAATAATCATGATAAACAAGGCAGTATCAAATGCGTACGCTTGCGGATACCACCATTGATAAAGAGCAATCGAAAGGGTGATGGGAATCAAATATCGATACCGTTGATGGGTAAGGGCAAGGAGAAGGGAATACATTTCCAATACGGGAAAGACAATATTTAACATATCGGTGTCGTAATAGCCAGTCATTGTTCGATTATAGTAGCTGTAGGTGACAGAACCAATAAGTGCAGCGATGAAGCCCATCGTTGTTTGATTCAAAGCTCGTCCAATCAAAATTAAGGGGATGACGATGAGTGATCCGATAAATGAAGGCATATAAAGGATGAGTGTTTCAAAACTGACAGGGATGATCTTTGAGAGCCATGTCGTGAGAAGAGATATCGGTTCACTCGTCGGAGAGAGATCATTGTTCTCATGATGACCGGCGAGAATGTCGCGGGCTCCTTCGGCAAAGAAATATCCGTCATTGGTATTGATCATTAGTTCATTATTCCAATGAAATTGAGGCATAGGGTTAAACTGATTGACCCAAATCAAACGCATCGCAATCGAAAAAAGATAGGCGATAGCGATAAGAATGAGCAGTGATCGTAAAGAGGTTTTTTCTTCGTTTAATCTCAGCATATTTTTTGTTGCTCCCTGTTTTGGTAGGTGTATTTTAGCCAAAAGAGGTTACTTTATCAATGAGGTGAATGATTAGTGTGTCACTCCCTCTTTTCTCATTACTTTTAAAAACGTTAAAGCGATAATTTTCATATCAAACCAAAATGATTTTTGCTTCAAATAGTCACTATCAAGTGCTACTTTCTGCGGTATTGGGAGCTCATCACGACCATTGATCTGCGCCCAACCGGTGAGTCCTGGAGTGAGAGTGTGAACCCCTGCTTTTGTACGCTGTGCTATGAGATCCTCTTGGTTAAATAATGCGGGTCTTGGCCCAACGAAGCTCATATCCCCTTTGAGGATACTCCACAGTTGTGGGAGTTCGTCCAAACTACTTTTACGTAAAAAGGAGCCAATAGGGGTGAGAAGGGATTCTGGATTATTTAAAAGGTGGGTAGCTATGGCAGGGGTACCTACTTTCATACTACGAAATTTTGGCATCAAAAAAAGAGTATTGTTTTTTCCGATCCGCTGTGACCAATAGAGTATCGGTCCTTTGGAGGTGAGACGTACCGATAGGGCTACGAGGAGAAAGGGGATCAGTAGCAAGAGAGAGGCAATGAGAGCTAAGAGGAGGTCAAAGAGTCGTTTTTTTGTCATGGGTGTTCACCTTGGATCATTTTTTGGATTCCCTCTTCGGTTGTGTAGGGATTTTTAAAATTGAGAATTTTTTTGGTGAGGGTGTTATCCACTTCCAAACTTTGATAAAGACGTTTATGAAAAGAGGATTTAACGAATCGTAATAGGGATTCAAAAAAAGGTATTTGTATAAGGGTGATTTTTTTATTCAACGCTTTTGCGATTAATTGGATAAAAAGAGTTGTGGAGAGGGGCTCATCATCGCTGGCCAAAAATATTCCCCCTTTTCGTTGTTCTATGATACACGTTATCAGATGAGATAGATTACCGATATAGACTATGCTTCGTTTATTCGAAATATTACCAAAAGGTAAAAGTGAAAATGTTTGTACTAGAGAGATAAGATTTTTGATATTTGCTTTTACTCCGTATCCGTAGACGATGGGGGTTCTGATAATTGAAAGTGTAAAGGTTTCATCTTCTACTTTTTGTAACTCTTGCTCAGCGTGATATTTGCTTATTCCATAAGGATCTTTTGGATGGCAGGGGGCGGTTTCGATATATACCGTATCGCTCTCCTCACCATATACTTTTACTGTACTCATAAAGACAAAATGACGGACACCGCTTTCTTTGGCTTTTTTGGCAAGATTGAGAGTTTGAACCCGATTTACCTCTTCGTAGTCTTTCGGATCCGCTCCATTCATTTGATGGACGAGGGCGGAGAGATGAACAATGGTCTCTATTCCATCTAAATTCAGATGCTCAAAATTATCGTGCAAAAATGAAAAAGTCTCAATGGTATAGGTGTGAGAATAGGCATGTTTAAAAAAGCTTCCAATAAATCCTGTTGCTCCGGTGAGAAGAAGTGTCACGGATTTATCCCTTGAGTAAATTGTTTAAGAGTCTGTTGATTGATTTTTCGTCTATATGGGTCAAAAAACCATCCGTATGTATTGAAATAGGTAAACGTAGAGCAGATGAAAATCCATAGAAGCTTGACGTTTTTATGTGCTCCCCGCTCATATTCATGATAAATAGAGACATGGGGATAGAGGACAGTTTTCGCAACGGTTCCAATACGTCTGGAGAGATCGGCATCTTCGAGATACATAAAATAATGTTCATCAAAAAACCCAATTTTTTTGAGTGTATCTATGCGTATAAACATAAAACAACCAGATATAAAGGGGATTTCCACAACGGTTGAGTAATCGAAAAATGTGAGGCTGTAGATGCGATTAAGTTTGTCAAGATAGCTTTTGATCGGTACGAAACGTCTAGCAAATAGATCCCAAGGGGTCGGTAAAAGTTTTGCAATATATTGTATTTTACCATTGGGATAGAGAACTTTTGGCATTAGCAGTCCCGTATCGGAATGGGTGTCCATATACTCTACGATTTCTTCGAGAACCCCTCTGTCAAAGTAAACATCAGGGTTAAGGACGAGATGGTAGGTTCTTTTTTCTTGGATTGACTTATGAAGTGCGATATTATGTGCTGCACCGAATCCGGGGTTAGAGGGATTGTGAATGTATGCGATTCGGTGATCTAAAAAAGCTAATTGTTTTAGTTCATCCATTGGTGAATTATCAATAAGATAAAGTTTAACATTGAGAGCGGTATTTAAAACGCTTTTTATTGCGTTTTCAAGCATAGAAACGGGATTGTTGTAGAGGACGATGGAAATGGTTAGTTTAGGTATTAGATAGCCCTCAATTTTCATATTTAACGTGCTTTATTTTTATAGCGTACAATATTTTCCAAAATCACCTCTATCTCGCTAAATACATCCATGGCTACTTTGATTCCATCTATTATATCTTGCTCGTTGTTGGGGTATTCATGTGTTAGTTTATTTCGCAGTTTTCGATATTCCATCCATTTTATGGAATCATCTATTATCTCAAATTTTTCTAATTTATCCAACATATCCACCAAAGACATAGAGTCTTTATATTCGCCTATTTCATCCAAGAATATTTTAAATAGTTTCTCACCCATAATATCTTGTAGTTTAATAAATCGGTATATGAAAGTATCAATGGTTTTGATTTTTTCAAAATCTTCAAAGATTTCACTATCCAACTGTGACCATGCTTTTATTTCATTTAATGCAGCTTTCGCCCTTTTTTTATGCAGATCTATTTTTGCTAAAATATCATTCATCATAAAACTATCCCCTCTTTAAGTGCTGTTTTAAATATGCTCTGCTCTTTCGTAAAAGGAGTTTGAAAGAGTAAATCCACCTTTCTTTCTATCCCTTTTACTTCCATTTCAGCCAAAATTTTAATTTGTCTTTGAATATCGACATTTTGATTTGTTTGAATAAGTAAATCTATATCTCCCCCTCTTTTATCATCGTAAACACGACTTCCAAACAGGATTATTTTACTATCGATTAATACATTTGAAATGGTAGATTTTATTATAGCTATTTCTTGATGTGAGAGTCTCATTTATTTTATATGGTTATTTTTTAAAGTGTAGTAGTCACGTAAATACTCTAAAGCCCGTACGTAATCAGCAGAATCATAAAATTCAATCATCCGTGTGTTAAACTCCAACTTGTCTTTTGCTTTAATATTGAGCATAGGATACCCAGCGTTTAGTAAGATTCCATTCATCATCAACCTAGAGACCCGTTTATTACCATCGTAAAAAAATTGTGTTCTAGCCCCAAATAAAAAATAGCTCAAAGCTTGGAGGATAGGATGTTTGATTTGCTTGATGAGATGGATCCCATCTTCGAAAATGGTATCCAGTTCCTTGGGCGACGGGGGCAGATAGTCCGTTCCTCCGATATTCACATTGCCATCACGAAACACACCCCAGCTTAGAGCCTCTTCTCGAGCAACTTGCGCATGTAATGCACACAATATTTTTTTGTTTAGGTCAAATTTGTTTTCATCAAGTAGAGAAAATAGTAGATTGACACTTCGGTTTTGGTTGAGTATTTGTTGCTCATCGCTTAGTTTATGCCCACCAACGGTAATCCCCTCCAGCAAAGTTTCGACCTCAGGGTACGTCATGGCATTTCCCTCGAGAGCAGAGGTGTTGTAAATAAAATCGATTTTGTCTTTTTTGGCTAAAAAGAGATACCGTTTTTTGTCGGATTTAAAATCCAGATTACTTGTCTCAATAGCATTGATCTCTTGAGTATCAAAAATCATAGCAGACCTTTTTTGTCAATATGTTGCAATTGTAACGAATTCTCTATTTTTTTTGGATAGATAATTCGCTGTAATGTAAAGTAGAATTTTTTATAGTTGTTCTTAGTGTAGTTATTTGGCATGTTTTTTATTGCTTTTCCAAGCATGGGGAAGGGGTTGTTGTAGAGGACGATGGAGATGTTAATTTGAGTATTTGACATAAAAGTATCTTACCATTAAATTTTTGACTAATCTATATCTCCAGCTTATTTTTTGTATAAATGAAGTTTTTTTACCCGTAAAATTATTTTCATGTATCCTGTAGCTAAAGACACATTTATCTACAAACTCTACATCTCCAAATAAATAAGTGCATGAGCCAATCCACATATCATGCATCGGAATGTCCTTAGGAAATGGCAGTATAACATGTAAGAGCTCTTTACTAAAAGCGATATTGCATCCCATAAAACTATTTTTCTTTATATTTGATATTAATCCAGGATTTACATCTTTATAGTTAAATAAACTGTTTTCGATGATAATACCCTTGTTGTCAATACAATTCCCATTGTACATTTTGAGCCATACTTTATTTTTAAAGGCACTTTTTTTGATAACATCGATTTTATTTGGATACCAAATATCGTCCTGGTCAGACAAAATAATGATGTTGCCACTTGTATGTTTAAGGGCATTTTCAAAATTGAAGATCGGTGAACTGAATTTTTGATTTTTATATAAGTGTATTCGAGAATCCTGAAAATTTTCAATAATTTGTAAAGTATTGTCCGTAGAACTGTCATCTGATATGATTACTTCATCATTATCGCCTAATTGTAAGAGTATTGAATCCAATTGCTCTTTGATATACTTTTCACCATTATATGTTGCCATACAAACTGATATCTTCACGAGGGCGCTCTTGTTAAAAATGTATGTAAATAAAGTTTTAATGCCAACCCTATATCAAAAAAAAGATTGCCAAAATGATTAAAATATTTGTGTCTGATATCTTGCATCTCAGCATGCGATTCTTTGTAATTGATCCTACTTATTCCATCATCTTCACAGATGGAAACTATATTGTCTGAGTACAGAGTCTCCACCTTATGGTTTTTATATACCAATAGATTCAGCTCATAATCTGCTGCGATTTTGTATCTTATGTCATATCTAAAATTAGTAAAAAGATCTTTACTGTAAAAAGCCGACTGATGATGAATTGTGTTATGAAGATATGTTTGAAATGAAAATTTTGATTTCACAAATAGACTAGTATTATATTTGATATTACCATAAACTAATAAATATCTTTTATTAATATCTTTAAAAATTATATGTAAAATATTCTCTAGTCTGTCATCCGCACCTAAAAAGAAAATATAATCCCCAAAAGCTAAATCAATCCCCTTATTCATAGCATCATAAATCCCCTTGTCCCTCTCACTTACCCAATAATCAATTTGATTTTCATACTTATTGATAATATCCACCGTCCCATCCGTACTTCCACCATCAATGATGATATATTCCACATTGTCATACGTTTGGTTGATGACGCTTTGAATTGTTTCTTCGAGGTATTTTTCACCGTTATAGACGACTGTTATGATACTTATGAGTGGTTTGTCATTGTATGACTTTTTAAAATATCCATTTGTTCTTAGTCCACCTTCACCTTTTCGCCCCTCGACCTCAGGTAAAAATAAAACTGATTCAAATTTGTTTTCAGATTTGTTCACAATACATGGTTTTTGTATCGGAATCATTCTTGTGATACGAAAGTTTGGATCTAATTTAATAATATTCATTTATTACTTCACATACTTTCAGAATATCTTCTTTTGTATGACAATAAGATATTGGTAAACTTAGTGTTGTCGCGTGTATTTTTTCGCTTATGGGGTATTCTCCATTTAATATTAACTGCATCGCTTTTTGTTGATGTGGGGGTATGGGATAGTGAATTTCTGTCTTGATCCCTTTACTCAAAAGATACTCTTTAATTTCATTGCGTTTTTTATGTCTAATATTGAAAATATGGTAAACATCAAAATAATCTTGGTGTACAACAGGTTTTATAAATCTATCATCCAATTTGGCAAGATAAATTTTTGCCAGTTTCCTTTTATGGTTGGTTATATCAGCTAGAATTTCAAGCTTTATCGATAAAAATCCCGCTTGTAGTTCATCGAGTCGTGAGTTGTAGCCCACTTCATCGTTATGGTATTTTACGGATGAACCATAATTTCTTAATGATCTAAATTTTTGTGCTAATATATCATTATCAGTTGTAATCGCCCCGGCATCGCCTAATGCCCCTAAGTTTTTAGTAGGATAAAAACTAAAACAACCTACCCCAAATGAACCCACTTTTTGACCTTTATATATTGCACCGTGAGCTTGTGCACAATCTTCGATAAGTTCAAGTTGGTATTTATTTGTGATGTCGAGAATGGGATTCATGTCACATGATTTTCCATAGAGATGCACTACAAGTATAGCTTTTGTATTTGGGGTGATTTTTTCTTCAATTTTACTAGGATCTATAGTATAAGTCAGTATATTAGGTTCAACCAATATGGGTGTAAAACCATTTCTGACAATTGCTAAAATGGTAGCTATATAGGTATTTGAAGGAACAATAATTTCACTCCCTTTTGGAAATTGAAACGCATCAATAGCGAGAATGAGGGCATCTAGCCCTGAGGCTACCCCGACACAATAGCGTGTATTGCAAAAAGTCGCAAACTCTTTTTCAAATTGTGATACATTTTCACCCAGTACGAACCAACCACTTTGTAAAAAATGATCAAATCTTTCTTTATATTTATCAAAAAGTCTTTCATTGGAACGGTGCAAATTCTCATACTCTATCATTGGTACGGCTCATCAATATAGTCATTAACATCGTAGTATTCTGAAGCAAATACCAACAAAGTAGATCCATTTGTAAATTTATCCATTGTGTGCCAATCTTCAGGTTGAACGATAAGACATTTGTCTGAATGATCTAGGAAAAAGGTCTCTTCTTTATTGCCATTATTGGTATATATTTCACAACTTCCTCCAAGACAAACTAACGCTTGGAGTGTTTTATGGTGTCTATGTCCACCTCTTTTACTTTTAACATCGTAAACATAATAAAATCGTTTTATCTCAAAAGGAAGCGCTTTCTCTATAATGGTAAGTTTTCCTCGATCATCCCCAAAAGTTGGTAAATCAATAATATAAGCCATGTTACATCCCTAGTAGTTTTGGTTTTGAGTAGATATTATAACTACTATTTAGCAATCTTTTTATAATCTGGAAAGGTGTTTTCCATGTTAAATTTTGTTTGCCGATACCATTGTAATCATAGCTTTTATCTGGTAGTCGAAGGCTGATTTGTTCAAGCTCTTGTAGATAAGGGGTATATAAAAATTTCAAATTGTGTTTATCTAATCGATAATTACCAAGCTCTATTTTATTATTCATTAGAAATTTTAGATTATGAAAATGGTAAAAAATCAATGTAAAGTTAGAATCGTATAAATTATATTGTTGGATATTCCATGGCGCTACACCACCACCAAGATTTTCTAAAACATGAATACCATCAAATCGGGTAGTCCAATCATCGAGATATTTTTGATCACCAAATTTACCGTCTTCAAAGCGAGCATAGCACCAGTTGTTGCAAGCATTTCTCCACCAATTGAGCACTTTCATACCATTGGCATTGTTTTTGAAGGTCATAAACTGTACACAATAAATTCCACTCGTGGCACTTTGATCATATATAGGAGTATAACGATGCTCCGTAATAAGAACAGACTTGTCTCCCATTTCTTCGATTAATACAGAAGGATTGGAAAAAAAATAGAGATCAGCATCCAAATACGTGCAACTATCCAATTTATAATATTCAATGCAGTATTTTATTGTTGATGGTGTACATGTCCAACAATACTCACCGGCACTTCTACTATCTTTTATTGCTCGCAATTCTTCATCTTCAAATTCATGGAGTGAAATGATGGTGACATAATCTAATTGTAATGTACTTAGTAAAGCATAACTTCTATCATCAAAAGCAAAAATAAAGAGATGAAAGGGGTCACTATGCGCTTTGAGAGACTCATACATAGCGAGTCCTCGCGTTAAATAGTTGCTGTCAAATAGGGTACAGTAGTTATATATCATGATGAAAATACTTTTCTGAAAATGATTTTAGGCAAGATTAGATACGCATCAATTTTAATTTTCTTCATTACGTATTGTAGAATATCATTGAAAATTGGATTGTAATTAGTGTTTGTTATTATAATATTACAAAGTTCAATAACAAATCCATATTGTTTTTTTATAATAGCAAAAGCAATCATCAAAAGATAATCTCTTTCTGTGAAATCACTATTTTTCATATCATTCATATAGCTTATTTCTGCCCAAAAAGCACATTTTTTATGAGAAAAATGTATAAGTTTTTTTTGAAATAATGAAAATTTTTTATTTAAAAAATCTTCATTTAGTCTATTACTTCCCTTAATAAGACAGTCATCGCACCAAAAACAAGTATTATCAAAGCTAGCCATAATCTTATGTAGTTTATCTTCTCCTGCATAAGCGTCAAGTATGCCTGGTTCGAATTCGGATACTAATATTTTGTTTTTAATTTTTTTTTCTATTACATCATATATTCTAAAATCTGTTCCTTGTGTATCACTTTTATACCAATCAATATATTCATATCCAATTTCTTTCAAGATAGAATTGATCGTAATTGCAGATAATTCTATTTCACTTTCTAGTATAAATAAATTTCTAAAACTATAAGGTTCTAACTTTTCTAAATTAGATTTTAAACTACTTGAACAATATGGAGATTTTGTGAGATAGAATTTTTGTTTGCCATCTTGATCTGAAACAATTCTATTTATTAAAATAAATTCTTTAAAACCTTTACCAGAATTTTTTGCAATATTTATCTCCCTATCATCTGGGTCAAAAGCTACACAAATACAATATTTTGCAATTGCTTTCCAAGAATGATGAATATCTCCTGATGCTCCGATGTCAAAAAGTATAGGCGGTTTATCTTGTATAGATTTTTGTTGCATTATTTTATTTAACATTTTTTATCCTTATTTGACCAATATATTTGCCTATTTCTGATCCATTTGAAATCACTTTATAGTCGTTTAATGCAGTAAAATTTGAAATCAATTCGAATGAATTCTTTATAAAAATATTGTTTATTATATCAATATCTAACATCCAACATGGATAGTCTGCGGTGTAAATTTTTGGATCTACAATTTGTATCGTTAATCTTTCTTTAGATGTAGAGATTGCCATTAAATCTAGGAGGACGAAATCAAAATTATTTTTCAAAAGAGTGTCTAGTAATGTATATGGACTTTCTATATATTGCATTACACTTGATAGAATTAAAACATTAGGATGCTGCTCTTGCACACACGAATCTATATCGTAGTAAAAATGTAACCGTTCATCTGCAAAATCTTTTTTACCTACATCTACAAAGTGTTTTTGTTCTACGACATTCCATGATACATTTTCCAATTGATCTAAAAACTTTTTATTTTGATAATAAGTACTTCCTAGACTTCCACCAAAATCTAGTACTCGTAAAGAACCTCCCGATTTTGAAGATGCTAGTAAAAGCCCAGACAATAAAGGCCATGAATAGTGTATCTCATCAAAAAGTACGCTATCTCTTTCGTATAAAGCTTCTCCATGTTTGACTTTTAAAAGAGAAGTTCTTACTTTCTCTAAAATTTTTTTATTATCGTAACCACTCGAATTTTTTTGTGCCTCTTCCCATGAAGAATAGTCACCAAACCAACCGTAGTTTTTAGTGCGGTATTGGTTTGACAAGTTAAAAAGTATAGGAGGAGTTAGGCTTTTGAGAATTTTTTTCACATGAAAACCTTTTTGATTTTTGAGAGTATTTTTTTTGTCATTGAAGGCTGAAGTGACCGGAAAAAAGATTCCATCTTGCGTCGTACAGCAATATTCTCAATAGAGGGTATTTTCACCAAATCAGTTTTATCTGAAAGCTCAATACAGTATTTATCAGTTGCACAGCAATGTGTTCCACTGTCATCGGTTCCTATATTTTGCACATATGATTTACCTGGGTATAAGCAGAGTTTATTGTTTAAAAATGCAGAGATATACCATCTGACTGCCCAGGAATTATTTTTTTCTGTAATTTGATTTTTTAACATCAGGGTATAATTTGCAGTATGATTGAAATCAGCTTCTTGCACCAAATTTTGTTGTTGGAGTTGATCTAATAGCTTTTTCCCATCCGATTCAAAAATATCCCAACCTCTTTTCCAAGTTGCCCATCCCCAACAATCAGCTCCGCGGATAAAAAAGGTCTCAGGTAGATTTTCAATCGGGTAAATATAGCCATGGATACAAGCTACTTTTTCTTCATTTTGATAAAAATTTAGTGCTTCATTCATAAACTTTAGAAAATAAGGGCTAGTAATCAAATCATCTTCGAGAACAATAATTTTCCCATATTCATTGACTATTTTGGTCACACCATCGATGATCGAGTTAGCCAATCCCCAATTTTTTTCGCGTTCAATGATCGTGATTCTTTTAAAACCGTCAATACTTTTAATATAATGTCGTACCTCTTTTACTTTCTCAATTGCAGAGTCATTTTTAGCCGCATCAGAAAAGATGAATAGTTCGCTTTCTGTTGCTAATTCATTTTTTTGTAATGCTTCGATGGTCTGTTGGGTATGCCAAGGGCGATTATAAACAAAAAGGACAATAGGGGCTAGTGTTGATGTTGAATTATTTATCATTATGCTTTTTATCCATCACTGTTAAAAATATCTCTTGTATAGACTTTCTCTTTTACATCCATAATAGTATCACTAAGTCTATTGGCTACGATCACATCACTCATTTTTTTAAACACTGCTAAATCTTTTATGATGATTGAATTTAAAAAAGTTTCTTCTTCTATTATAGGCTCATAGATGATAACATTTATTCCTTTTGCTTTGATTCGCTTCATAATTCCCTGGATAGCGGAACTTCTAATATTATCACTGCTACTTTTCATTACCAGTCTATAAATGCCCACTGTCTTTGGGTTTTTAGAGAGTATTGAGTCTGCAATGAAATCTTTTCGAGTACTATTTGATTTTACGATAGCACTGATGAGATTTGAAGGTACAGCCGCATAATTTGCTAACAATTGCTTTGTATCCTTCGGAAGACAATATCCGCCATATCCGAAACTTGGATTGTTGTAATGAGTCCCAATTCTAGGGTCAAGTCCTACCCCTTCAATAATTTGTTTCGTATTTAGTTCGTGAGTTTGTGCATATGAATCTAACTCATTAAAATAGGCGACTCTCATGGCTAAATATGTATTTGAGAAGAGCTTTATGGCTTCTGCTTCTGTAGAGTCTGTAAAAAGAATCGGTATCTCTTTTTTGATGGCTCCTTGCTCAAGCAGTTTGGCAAATATCCTAGCACCTTCTGACTTTTCGCCAACTATTATTCGGCTTGGATATAGATTGTCATGAAGAGCCAACCCCTCTCTCAAAAATTCAGGTGAAAAGATGATATTATTTATTTTAAATCTTTGTTTTAAGGTTTTTGTATAGCCTACAGGAACTGTAGATTTTATTATCATGATTGCTTGAGGGTTTATAGCTAAAACATCTGCTATAACAACCTCTATAGATTTTGTATTAAAATGGTTTGTAGTTTCATCATAATCAGTAGGTGTTGAGATAATAACGTAATCAGCACCCGTATAAGCTTCCACTTTATCTAAAGTAGCTCTAAAATTCAATTCATCATTTTTGAGGTATTCACTTATGTCTTTATCTTCTATGGGGGATATTTTATTTTGAAGCATCGCTACTTTTTCAGGGATGATATCAAGTGCTACAACTTCATTGTGTTGAGCGAGTAAAAGTCCATTTGAGAGTCCGACGTATCCTGTTCCTGCTATGGCTATTTTCATTTTTTCTTCTTTATCATTTAAATACCCAAGCAGTTATTAGTTTTGTAGAAAATAGTAGTGTTTTTTTTGTAAAAAAGACCTGGAGAGATTCCCCAAAAATCTATTCTTTTAAATTCATTATCAAGTAAAAATTGAATGCCTTCCGTATACTGTACTCTTTCTGAATCATCCAATACAATAATTCCATCACTTTTTAAAGCTTTAATAGAATCTTTCATACAATTAACTCTATCTCTACCGTCTATAGATATGATATCAAAATATTCTGTTGGCATAGTAGAAATTTTCGAATATTCACCACCGTATATTAATTCTTTAAAATATAGATTTACATTTAAAGGAATTTCTTTTTTTAGAATATCATACCAGTTTTTATCATGCTCCACTGAAGTAATGGATTTGACTTTTTTTGCATACCATAACGTTGAATTGCCAGAGCCAAATTCAAAAACTTCCATCTCACTTTTTAATCTATTGGATATAAAATCGATAAATGGATAGGTTACCCATGGTAGAGGATTGTTATTTGTATCTATTGGCATTTGTTTGTCAAAAGAGTTTATCCAACCTGATTCTTTTAAATACCCATTTGAATTCATAGATAATAGTATTCGCAATAATTTAGGTTTTTTAAGTGTACCTAGCACTTTTTTTATTTTAATAAACATTATTGTCCCTGATAAAAAGTAATGATCTTGTTTTCATTAAAAACATTTTTTTTGTCTTCCCATTAAACAAATCAGAAATATAAGCTGCGACACTTTGACTTATAAGTGTTGCCATAGCAGCCCCTTGAATACCATATTTTGGGATGAATACAAAATTTAAAATTATATTCAGTACCATCCCATAAAAAGTTCTCCAAAAAGCCAACATCTGTAGATTTTCAGCAGTAAACCATTTTCCACTTGCTACCCCCAAAAACACAAAAACCCCAGCCCAAATATGTATCATCAAAACACTACCGGCTTGGTTATACTGTTCTCCATAGAGTAGATTTATAACCCAATCACTCAAAAAAGTCATAGGAAGTGCAATAGCAATCGCCATCCAGACCATCAGGTTATAGAGCTTTTGGAGTCTGGCATAGTAGAGCGCTTCGCTATGTTTTTTGGCATTGATAATAGCAGGAAAAAGAGATGAGGCTATCACCATCGGGATGAAATACCACGTTTCACTTATTCGCACAGCCGCAGCATATTGTCCAACGGCTTCGGCATCCATCATTTCCATAATCATAATTTGATCAATTTTCATATAAATAGCGATAACCATACCACTAAGTATTAATGGCCAAGAGTCTTTTAGTAGAGAGACAGCGGTTGATTTGTGGAATTTCCATTGGGAGATGGATTCCGTATCTGGTACGGAATGACGGGAGCGAATATAAAAATACACATACCCCATTGCCAAAACAACACTATCAAAAACTATTGTCCATGCAAAAGCTTCGAGTGATGCTTCGTTTAAAATAAGAGCTATTTTGACGATAGATGAGAGTAAAAGACTTATGACATTCGCATAAACAATATACTTTCCCATCACCTTAGCTTGAAAATACATATCTATGACATTAAAACTTTGAAATATTGTGGCACTTGCTATGATGAAAACCAAAGTGTTCGTATAGCTGTCGTTTGAGGTAAAATTGACGGCTATTGCTAAGATGAGAAGCACCCCGATGGCTCCCATCAGTTTCAACCAAAAAGCTGTACCTATCAGCTCATCTCTACGGCTCTCGTCATGGACTAGTTCTCGCACAACGATACCATCAAGCCCAAGAGTAGCAAATGCAGTAAAAAGTCCCACAAAACTCTGCGCATAAGAAAATAATCCAAACTGCTCAGGACCAAGATAACGAGCCACCCATACACCGACAAAAAGACCCACGATCATACGAAGAATTTTTTCTCCAAAAAGCCATGAGGTGTTTTTAAAATACTTCATAAAACCTTGATGATTTTTCAAAGATCTGATTTTAGTAATCAAACTACTATCTCACATAGGTGCCGTGAATCTATACATAAGTTATCCAATATTACTGTTCCATACGCATAGCTTCCAAAAAGTATGATTTTCTCAGGATTTAGTCCTTCGATATTTATCATAACCTTTCTCCTCTCGTACTATGCAAATAAACTGCTACTATCTCTTTTTGTTCTGATTGTTCATAAGGACCATAATACCACTCTTTACTTTCATCATAGTTCACACCTATCATAGAAACATCAACGACTCCATCAAATCCGCCTTCATATCCATCAACAACCATAAGTGCATCCTGTGGTAACTTTAAAAGCTTCTCAATAAGTTCACTGACTGTCAATGTTTTGGAATGTGTCATTGGTTTAGATACCATTCATACATAGTTCTAATCCCATTTTCAAGTTTTACCTTATGTTTCCATCCAAGAGCGTGAAGTTTTGAAACGTCCGTGAGTTTCTTCATTGACCCATCGGGCTTATCAGTATTAAAAAAAAGTTCCCCATTATAACCGACAATCTCACGGATCAGATATGCTAAGTCATGGATGCTGATCTCGATACCGGTACCGATATTAATATGGGTATTCCGAATTTCTGGAGTAGGGCTAAAGGTGTCGTTAAAATCTCGATTCTCCATCAAGAATACACAGGCATCCGCCATATCTTCACTCCACAAGAATTCTCTCATCGGTTTACCGCTTCCCCATATTTCTACTTTTGAAACATTGGAGACTTTTGCCTCATGTATTTTTCTAAGGAGTGCAGGAAGGACGTGAGAAGTTTCCAAATCAAAATTATCGTTGGGACCGTAAAGGTTGGTTGGCATAACGCTGATAAAATTGGTGCCGTATTGGAGATTGTAACTCTCACACATTTTTATCCCCGCAATTTTAGCAATAGCATAAGGTTCATTGGTGTATTCGAGGGTATCGGTGAGAAGATACTCCTCCCGCATGGGCTGAGGACAATTTCGTGGGTAGATGCAGGTGCTTCCTAGAAACATAAGCTTTGTGACGTTATTAAGATAGCTTTGGTGGATAACATTGTTTTGAATCATTAGGTTGTCATAGATAAATTCACCACGATACGTATTGTTGGCAATGATACCGCCCACTTTTGCTGCTGCTAGAAAAACGTATTCGGGTTTCTCTGCAGTAAAAAATTCGGCAACGGCTTGTTGATTGGTTAAGTCAAGCTCTTGGTGGGTGCGGGTAATGATATTTGTATAGCCACGTTCTTGAAGATTTTTCACGAGAGCACTGCCCACGAGTCCACGATGCCCTGCGACGTAAATCCTACTATTTTTATCCATCATTCGAAATAACTCATTGTTTTATAGCCACCCTCTTGGAGATAGAGATCTTTGGTCATCAGTTTGAGATCTGATACCATCATCTCTTCGATGAGTGCTTTGAGATCATATTCGGGAATCCAGCCCAGTTTGGTATTGGCTTTGGTTGGATCACCAAGGAGCAGATCGACTTCGGTTGGACGAAAATAGCGTGAATCGACGGCGACTACTTCTTTCCCCACAGTAACTGGATAAGAGGGATGATTAGACGAGACAACATACCCCTTTTCTTCGATCCCCTCTCCACGGAATTCTAGGGTGATTCCGGCACACTCAAATGCCATACGAACGAAGTCTCGCACGGTGGTGGTTATCCCAGTGGCAATAACCCAATCCTCTGGCTCATCGGCTTGGAGGATCATCCACATCATGCGCACGTAATCTTTGGCATGACCCCAGTCCCGTTTGGCATCGAGATTACCAAGATAGAGTTTTTCTTGAAGACCTAGAGCGATTTTAGAAGCGGCACGGGTGATTTTACGCGTAACGAACGTTTCTCCACGCACTGGGCTTTCGTGGTTAAACAGGATACCATTACAGGCAAACATCCCATACGCCTCACGGTAGTTGACGGTGATCCAATAGGCATACATTTTGGCAACAGCGTAGGGAGAACGGGGATAAAATGGGGTCGTTTCAGACTGGGGAGTCTCTTGCACTTTACCGTAAAGCTCTGAGGTCGAGGCTTGATAAATTTTTGTTTTTTTACCCAGACCTAAAAGTTTGACAGCTTCGAGAAGTCGAAGGGTCCCTGTTCCATCTGCATTGGCAACATATTCAGGCGTTTCAAAGCTAACGGCTACGTGCGACATGGCAGCAAGATTATAAATCTCATCGGGTTGAACTTCTTGAATAATACGGGTAAGATTCATCGAATCGGTCATATCACCAAAATGCAGAATAAAGTTACGGTTATCAATGTGGGGGTCTTCGTAGAGATGATCAATACGATCGGTATTAAAAAGGGACGTACGGCGTTTGATCCCATGGACGATATAGCCTTTTTTAAGAAGAAACTCACTCAGATAAGCCCCATCTTGTCCTGTGACACCCGTAATTAATGCAACTTTTTGATTCATTCTATCTCTCTTTTATAATCATCTTCAATTCGCACAATATCATCTTCACCCGTATATTCACCCACTTGCGCTTCGATAATTGTGAGGGGGATTTTACCCAAATTTGCCAAACGATGAATCTCTCCGGCTTTTATATAAGTAGATTCATTAGGATGGACAAGATAGGTTTTTTCTCCAACGGTGACGGTTGCAGTTCCACTCAAGACAATCCAGTGCTCATTGCGGTGAAAGTGTTTCTGAAGACTGAGACGCTTGCCTTGCTTGACCATAATGCGTTTGATCTTATAGCCCATAGTATCTTCAAGGACAGTGTAGGTTCCCCATGGGCGGTGAGCTGTTCGGTGGATATGAGTAAGTTCAGGATTGGTTTGCCTGTGATTTTGAACAATTTCTTTGACTTTCTGACTGGAGCCTTTTTTGGAGATCAATAAAGCATCTTCTGTATCAATGATAATAAGATCTTCAATGTCTATAAGACTGACTGTTTTATTAGAAATAATCAAATTATTGTGTTCGTCATTGGGCAGTTCTTCTGCGAGCGCGTCGAAACTTCCTACATCGCTCCAGCCAATGTCCGAGGGGATGACTTTTACTCGGTCACTTTTCTCCATCACGGCATAATCGACACTTTTTTCTGGAATGGCAAACATATCGTCATATTTGATTCGAATCATCTCTTCTTGGGAACTATTAGCGTAAGCTTGTTCACAAGTCCTGTAAATGTCTGGTGCATATTTCTGAAGCTCTTTTAAAAAAATTCCTGCTTTAAAACAAAACATTCCACTGTTCCAATAATAATTACCCGCATCAAGATACCCACGAGCAGTTTGAAGGTCTGGCTTTTCATGAAAGGCTTTGACATCCTCTCCTATCGCTTCGATATAACCAAACCCTGTTTCTGCAAATGATGGGGTAATTCCAAAGGTAACGAGATAGTTTTCTTGCGCTAATTGTTTTGCTCGTTCAAGGATTTTCAAATAGGCTAGCTGATTTTTTATAAGATGATCACTTGGAGTTATAAGAACGATTTCCTCACTTTTAACCGCCATACACGCAAGCGCTATCGCTGGAGCAGTATTCCGCCCGATTGGTTCCAGAAGATATCGATTATTCCGCTTTTTTAACTCGTCCAGTTGATCTAAGGCTAAAAAGTACTGTTCAGTATTGGAGACAATGATTTGTTCGGTGCACGCCGCGCTGTTACGATCTATCGTTAGCTGAAAAAGTGACTTCCCCTCAAACAGCTTAACAAACTGTTTGGGCATCAAGGTACGGCTAATAGGCCAAAGTCTGGTTCCTGAACCGCCACATAGGATAATATTTGTCATTTTTAATAACTACTAGAAATTTTTGCAGTTGATTTCATATTTGCCACTTTTGATTTCAAATTCTCGTATAACGCTATCCCAAGAGATAAAATTATATTTTAATTTTTCTGCATCATCAAATCTATTGAATACATATTCAATTTTTAAAATGGCTACGAATATGTCAAACAAAAATAATTCATAAATTCGCTTAGACATAAATCATCTCTTTTTCTATTCTTGCTCTGTAATAGTGTCTAAAACTACCGAATAAACCTATTTTTTGAATACCAAACTTTTCTTCCAATTGGGTTTTATGGGCGGATAAGAAATTTAGAATTATTGTTTTGGTCATTTGTTTAAATCCTTTGTGATCTGTACGATCTCATCATCAAAGAAGCTCAATACTTCATATATCTCAGTCATCATGTTTTTATAATCTTGCTTAGCAATAATTTTATCGTGATGAAATACTTTGTTTCTAAAAAGTCTTATGTTATTGAGTTTTGTAAATATGAAATGTCTATTTATTGATTTATCTTTAGATGATGGAAGATTTGGAAAAATTTGTTTTAAGTCATTGTATCGAAAATAGTTTTTATAGGCAGCTTTAAAAAATGTTACAAAAAAACCAAAACTTAATTCAGCTAAAATATTATCTTGAACAATATGTTTTCCTTCAATTTTCAACAATCGGATATAGACATCAATTTTTGATTGATGTTGCGGTTGGATAAACTTTTTATCTAAGAGCCAATTTTCAGATACTTTAACGTTAAAATGATTATTTAAACTATTTCGCAATGCAATTTCTACTAAGGACAATGGGATATAGTAATTTTTACATAATTTTAGATTATCAAAGTATTCATTAACATTTTTATATTGTTTCATTCTATTTTTTGATATAAATTTGTTCTTTAATTTTATGCACTTTCTCACTATTGACACCTTTTTTCATCTTTGCTATAATACAATTCTAATCCCCCAATAAGTCTTTATTTGAAATAGAATAAAGCTTGGGGTTATTTTTTCTTCACTATACTTTTTCCAACCCTTCCAAAAGTTTTGTTTTCAGTGCCAAAAATGCCTCTTTGTATTTCTCTTTTTTCTCTAAAATTTCTTCTATTTCCGATTCATCATAAATATGCGAGGAGAGGTTTCGCTGCTCTATCATGTCCAGCCAAACATCTTCATCGGTAATGATTTGTTGTGCATAGGCTTCTTTGAATGTTCCTCGCGGACTCTTGGGTTCAAAGCCTAAAAACTCCAAATAGCGTTTAAGTGCTTTCCAACTCATTTCGTAGGTGAATTCAAACCGTTTAACGAGTAGATCAAGATACACATCTTCAAACCCTTCATTTTTAAACTCTTCGTAGCGATCAACGGCATTTACAAAACGATCAAGGGCGTTTGAAAAATTATGAAGACCATCTTCGGCACGGAGTTGTTTGGAGGAGCTGTAGAGTACTTTTCCTGTTGACTTCACACGGTTTTTAAATCGATCTTCGGTTCTAGCAATGTTTTTGACATCAATACCAATCAACGTATTGATATTTTTGACTTCTTCCTCAATGGCGTAATGATCTTTAAACTGTTCATCATCATAAGCCATGTCAATATCACTACCCTCGTGCGCTTCCCCCGTTGCTCTGGAACCATAAAGATAGATGCGTGTTGGTTTGGCGTGTTTGAGAATAATCTCTTTAACTTGGAGGATAATGGCATTTTTACTCAACGACATGGGTTACCTTTTTTCACACACTTCAATCAACTTTATCCGATAGGCAATAATAATCAATATTTTATTTTCACGTATTCTATAGCTTTTTTCCATAACCTTGGCTTCATTAGCGCTCATTATATTCGTACGATTATCGTGTAAATACCGTAAAATCCAAAAAGCAGAATAGATGAATTTCAAATATGTTAGAATAAACGCAGTGTCCATTGGATATTTTAGGGAGATTGACATGAAAAAAGAATTGATTATTTTCCCCACCTCTCGTGCTATTCGTGAAACATTGCAAGGGTGCAATGAAGGATTTTTGCCGACGTATATGGGGATGGGGGATTTTCTAGATCGGGTGATCAAAAGTGAAAAACTTACTACCCCTGATGATGATTTACGGCTATTAGCCCTTCATGAAGCGTCGAATTTTTCGGCGTTTGATAAGCTTCATATTGAGCGTAATTTTTTTACGTTTATTCAAAATTCTACCTATTTATTCCGTTTTTTTGAAGAGCTCAGTGGTGAGATGGTGGTGTTGCAGGCATTGGAAAATGCGGATGTGTATGGGGAGTATGAAGAGCATATTACGATATTGGGGCATTTGTGGAAGAATTATAAAGAGATTGTGGCATTGCGTGGATGGAGTGACCCGATTTTTTCTAAATCGTCGGTGCAAATCAATGAGCAATATGTGAGAGGATTTGAATCGATTACCCTCTTTATCGAAGGGTATTTGAGTCGTTATGAGCTTGAAGTATTGAAGGTCTGTGCTTCCCTTGTCCCCTTGGAGTGTATCTACCATGCGACGGTGTATAACGAAAAAATGACGGAGCGTTTGCGGGAGTGTTCGTTGGAAATAGAGGTGGGGTATCGGTATCGTTTTTCGTTGAGTGAGCGAGCTATTTTGGAGAGGTCTAAAATTGAGCCTTTGAGAAATGTGACGTGTGAGGTGTTTCATAACCGACTGACGCAAGTAGGATTTGTGAAAGCGCATGTGCAGATGATGATTGATAGCGGAATCGCACCTGAGCGACTTGTCGTGGTAGTTCCTGATGAGGAGTATGTTGCGTATCTGGCTCTTTTTGATGAAGAGGGTAATTTTAACTTTGCGATGGGGCATTCGATTGGCGAGGAGCGTTTTATTCGTGATATTGATGCGATTGAGCTTTTTATGAGTGAGCAGAATGCGGAGAATAAAGCGCGTTTGACACGGGTAAATGAGCAGCTGTACACGTGGGTTAAAGAGCATTATTATGAGCCGTTTTCATTTCACGATTTGGAGAGTTTGGCTGAAATGGTGAGCGGCGATATTCACCGTCTTGAAGTGAAGAAGATTTTGGATGAGGAGCTGGAGAAGTTTAAACCCATTGCAACCGCATTAGAGGAGTATGAGTTCAAGTCGGCATTGAAGATTTTTATGAACCGTTTGAAAAGCCGTTCCCTTGATGATGTCGGTGGTGGGAAGATTACGGTGATGGGGTTGTTGGAAACGCGTGGTGTGGCGTATGATGGGGTGATTGTGGTCGATTTTAATGAAGGGTTCGTCCCCCATCGGAGTCAAAAGGATCTTTTTCTCAATACGAAAACCCGTCAGTTCGCCGATTTGCCCACAAGTATGGATCGGGAGTTTCTCCAAAAACATTATTACTGGATGTTGTTTGAGCGTGCGCAAAAAGTGGCAATTTCGTGTGTCCAAAACAGTGAAACGATACCCTCACGCTTCTTGTTGCAATTGGGAATACCCTCTCGTGATGCGATGTTTGATTATGGACATATTCTTTTTCCCCATGTTACGTTTAATGAGCGTTTGGTCTCAGAGATGGCAGGGGTGTACGATTTTACAGCACACACTCTTTCGGCAAGCGGATTGAAAAGTTTTCTCACCTGCAAGCGACAGTTTTATTATAAATACGTGGCACGCATCAAAGATCATGAGTTGCAAGAGGATCTAAGCCGTGAGCGAGACATCGGCAATCGTCTCCATAATGCGATGGAAAAGATTTATATGGGGCGGGATCATTATGGTTCGGCGCAAGCCATCAAAGAGGCGTTGGTCAAAGTCTTGAGCCAAGAAGAGGAGGGGGACGTGATGCAACGGTACGTTCAACATCTGTGGATTGAGAAACTCACCCCTTTTTATGAGAATGAGATCCAGCGGTTCGAAGAGGGAATTCGTGTGGCTTACCATGAAAAAACAGGGGAAAAAGTAGTGGAGGGGATACCGCTTGGGGGGCGGATTGATCGTATTGATTTTACCCACGAGGGGTTGGAGGTGCTCGATTATAAAACGGGCAATTTTGCCGATACCGATCATCCGCCCAAAGAGGGGGATGTTGATTATCAGTTGGCGATTTATGCACTGCTGGCGGAAGAGTTCGGGCGTGTCAGCCGTTGTGGGTATTATGATCTCAAAAGTGGTCGGGTGGTGTATGAACAGTTTTTGGAAGCGAAAATAGAGACGCTTCGCGGCATTTTACATGGGTTGGCTTCCTATAAAGAGTGGGTGTGGGAGCAGTGCAAAGAGCTCAAAGCATGTCGTCTTTGCCCCTATGCCGTGTTATGCGATAGGGAGTTGTAATGTCTACTTTTGAACCTTTTTTAGCCTTTGAGGCAAGTGCGGGGAGCGGTAAAACTTTTAATCTTGTTGTTCGTTATCTCGGACTTCTATTTATGGGGGAAGAGCCTTCCCAAATCACCGCCCTGACCTTCACGAATAAAGCGGCGAATGAGATGAAAGAGCGGGTGATCGAAACGTTACGCTCTTTGGAAACACGCGGAGAACTCTCTGAGATTGCGACGATAACGGGGTTGCCATCCGAAGAAATTGTGGCGATGCGGGATCGTATTTTGTGGAAACTGTTGCGCTCCGATGTGAAGATTTCGACGATTGATACCTTTTTCGGGACAATTTTACGCAAATTTGCCCTTAATGCTGGAATACAGCCGACGTTTCAATCCTCAACGTCTCATCATGAACAAAAATTTCTGAAACGATTTTTACACGAAATTGAGATCTCAGGGGAGATGGAAACCCTCACGCAACTCTCTCTTCTTAGCTCCAAACGCCTTGATGATATTTTTGACCTCTTGTCTTCATTGTATGCCAAGCATAAAGAGTTCGAGGGGTTAGAGATTCCTCAAAAAAGCCTCACGGTTAATCCCTATACCCACGCGATGGAGCTTGCCAACGAGCTGGCTATGATTATGCTTGCTAAACCTCTCAGTGAGCGTTCTCGTAAAACAATGACCATAGCCGATTATGATGATTTGTTGAGTAAATCGTGGATTTTCAAACCCTCGTTGGAATATTGGGATTTTAAAAAAGTGTATGAGCCTCGGATGGATGCTTTGTTGCATCAGATCCAAAGGGTGATAAAAGAGCAGATGAGCGTCCGTGAGAGTGAATTTTTGAGTGCATTTCACCGTATTTTAAAGATTTATATCAAGAGTCGAAAAGCATTGATCGCCCAAAATAATGAGCTGACGTTTGATGATATTACCCTTATGGTTCACGAGCTGTTACGGAGCAATTTGGAGAGTGAATTTCTCTATTTTCGTCTTGATGCGACGATGAAACACCTTCTTCTCGATGAGTTTCAAGATACGAGTACGATACAGTTCGATATTTTGCGCCCGTTGATCGAAGAGATACGCTCTGGCAAAGGGGTCAATGAGGGGGGGAGCTTTTTCTTCGTTGGGGATGTGAAGCAATCGATTTACCGTTTCCGTGGCGGTGTGAGTGCCCTCTTTTATGACGTAGCGAAGCATTTTAATGTCAAAGTGAAGCCGTTAGAGGTCAATTATCGTTCTCGTAGTGAAGTTGTATCGTTTGTTAACCGTGTCTTTGGTGCAAAAATGAACCGCTATATCCCTCAACGCTCTCCTGCTTCTAAACGTGGGGGGTGTGTTGAAATTCACCAAAGTGATGAACCCCTTCAAACTCTCTTTGAGCAAATCGACGTATTGCGACGTGAGGGGGTTGCACAGGATGATATGGCGATTTTGTGTGTGACGAACGCCGATGCAACCAAAGCACAGGAGCACTTGGAAGAGCGACATATTAGTGTTGTCAGTGAAGCAACATCGAAACTGATCCATCAGCGCAGTGTTCGTTGCGTGATTGAGTATTTGCGTTATTGTTATTTTGGTGCAGAGATTTATGCCCATAATTGTGCGGCGTTATTGGGGTGTGCGCGCGAAGCACTAGAGCGCGCCAACATTTTTGATCTTCAAAAGCAAGCAACGGCGTTTATCGTCCAACACTCCATCGGGGATAAAAGTGCGATGATGTTTGTCGAAAAACTCAAGGCTTTTCGCGATATTGAAGAGGTGGTGTATGAGGTTGAGCGACTTGATGCCTCCTCACCGCAGAGTGATTTGCACGGGATTCGGATTATGACCGTCCATAAATCCAAAGGGTTGGAGTTTGAGCATGTTCTTATATTGGATCGTTTGGGGCAAGCACGCTCACGTAGTGAAAGTATCGTTTATGAATACAATGGGGTGAGCTTAGAGCGGATGTTTTATCGAATCAAAGGGCGTGAAGAGCTGGATGAGGTGTATAAAAGGGCGTTGCTCAAAGAGAAAGTATTAGAAAAAGAGGATCAGCTCAACGCGCTGTATGTGGCATTGACCCGTGCCGTCCAATCGCTTACTCTCATCATCAAATCCAAAAGTTCGTGGTTCGAGCCGTTGGAACTGGAAGCGGGGCAATGGGGAGCGAGAGAATTTGAGATAGCCCATCGTCCGCTTCTTGAACCTTTGCAACCGTTTGACTACAAACATACCGCGTATGGTTCCCAAGGGGATGTTCTTGTTTTGAATGAAGAGATGACGCACGATTATGATGCGGTACAGTTTGGATTGGCGACCCATTATGCCCTTGAAATGATGGGAGATTTGAGAGAAGAGGCGATGTATGATGCCCTTGAATCGACCCGTAAGCGATACGGAATGACCCTTGCTCATGAGAAGATGGAACTTTTACGCTCACTACTGGAGAAATTGATGGGGGATGAGACATTTAAGAATCTGACACAGGGGATTCTTTATAAAGAGCAACGTTTCTTTTATCACAACGGTATGCGCATTATTGATTTGCTGGTGGAGCACGATGAGGGGTATTGGGTGGTGATCGATTATAAAACGGGAGAGGCAATGAGCCAAGAACATCATAATCAAGTCCGCAGCTATATGGAGGCAACCCGTACCTTTACGGGGGGTGAAGTGCGGGGGTATTTGTGTTATCTCAATGAAGATGCGATTGTTTGGGAGCGGGTGAAATGAAATTTCAGAATCTAATCTTGATGTTATTGTTGAGCACGACGCTTTTAGCGCAAATCGTTCCCTCAGGGTTTGTGAATCTTAAAGAAACTGTTCCAAGTGTTGCTGTAGAGCTTCGTTATTATGGTGAAAATAATTTTATTGGTCAACGCATCGATGGCTATGAAGCGCCAATTTGTTATGTGAGTATTTCAGCAGCAGAAGCACTGAAAGCAGTTCAAGAGGAGCTGTCATCGTTTGGATTAGGGTTGAAACTCTTCGATGGTTATCGTCCCCAGCGTGCTGTCAACCATTTTGTCCGTTGGGCAAAAGATCTGAATGATACGACAATGAAGCAATCGTATTATCCCAATGTCCAAAAATCGGAACTCTTTGAAAAGGGGTATATTGCTACACGTTCGGGTCATTCTCGTGGCAGTACAGTTGATCTGACTCTCATTGATCTTGTAACAGGTAATGAACTTGATATGGGGACAAGTTTTGATTTTTTTAGTCCTCTATCCTCCCCCACAAGTAGGGAGGTAACACAACAGCAACGTGCCAATCGTTTATTGCTGCGTTCTCTTATGCTTCGTCACGGATTTCGACCATTGGAAGAGGAGTGGTGGCATTTTACCCTTGAAAATGAACCCTATCCTACGACGTATTTTGATTTTTTGGTACGGTGATGACACTCTTTTTTTTGTGTTATCTTAATGAGGGGGAGGGGGTTGTGTGGGGTGAAAGAGAAATGGCAAATAGCAGTTTAGGCTGCTTTTGTATAGTTTTCAATTGATTTTTTTGAAATATATTCTACTTCACTCAATAGTTTAAAACTCATCATTGCATAACCTTCCAGTTTCTCATCTTTGTATAGATTGTAATAACTGTTTATAATGTTGTCAATATAAAATAACTTCTCACGCTCCCCGAACGTCAGGTCTTTAATATTTTCTTCTAATATTTTTCTATCTTCTAAAATATCAAAAAAAGTTTCATCATGAAAAAATGATTCTAAATCAAAAAATTGTAAGTTTGTCTGTAATCGATTTAATCTGTCTTGAAAATTCATCACCAACCTCCACCTTTATTATTTTAGCTTTTAAGTAATCTATATGTTTTTTAAACGTGTCTTCAATTGTAGTCTTTATTTGATATGAAGTCAATATCTTGCCGTTTTTAGCCAATACAACGGCCGTATTATCATCTTTCGAATAAAATACTCTATCCCACAACTCTGGCATTTCATACGTCTCAAAATATACTTCTTTACTGTTTAGGGTGTTAAATGTTTTGCATATATAGTCAAACCTATCCGTTATAAACCCCTCTTTTTTTCTTTTTTCATAATGCTCAAAACACTTATCTTCGCTCATCCATAAGCGCCAAAAAGTATTCAAAGCCGTTTCTTTTGAAGATACATCAAAATTATCAAGCGATTTTAAAAAGTTATTTTCAATTTGTCTGAAATTATCCATATTCGAATTATACCCTATCGTTTTAGCACTATCGGAAATATTATAAACATCCCCAACAAACCGCAACTTATAATCCTCGGGTTAACGCTTGAATCATTATTCCCCCTCCATCAGCTCAATAACCGCTTCAAGACTATCTACGACATGTTTGTAATTGTCCTTTCCATATCCGCCACTTAAACACATCATGATTGGAATTGACCGTTGTTTCGCTTCTTCAAAGACAAACAAATCCCTTTCTTTCATCCCCTCTGGTGTGATGCAGAGATGTCCTAATGCGTCTCCCTTTAAAATATCGCTTCCTCCATTGTAAAAAATCATATCTGGTTGGATCGAATCGATTAATGAGGGGAGGTGTTCTCGCAATAATCCTAAATAGGTTTTATCTTTGGTGTAGGATTTTAAACTGATGAGTGTAAAGCGGTCTTTAGCGTCCGTTTGTAAGATGGAATCTTCTTCGAAATCAGCGATAGCATTATGGATGTCTAAAATGTAGAAGTTATCAAAATCCCTATCTTCTAAAAGACTTTAGAAATGACGCTGCTCAAGTTATAATCGAAAGAACCAATCAAGTATGGAGCACTGACATTACCTATATCAAATTGGAGAAAGGCTTTGTGTATTTGGCTGCGATTATTGATTGGCACAGTAAAAAAATACTCTCATGGAAACTATCCAACACCATGGACATTTCACTGACAACAGGTGTACTAAGAGAGGCTTTAGCGCTCTATCCTAAACCAGAAATATTTAATACAGATCAGGGGAGCCAATATACCGCTAAAGCCCATATAGATATTCTCAAAAAACACGCCATTAAGATATCAATGGATGGGAAAGGCAGAGCTACTGATAATATTTGCATCGAGAGGTTCTGGCGAAGTATCAAATATGAAGAAGTGTATCTCAATGAATATTCAAACATCAAAGAGCTACAAAAAGCTATTGCAAAATATATGGACTCGTACAATAAAAAAAGATTACACTCAGCTATTGGCTACAAAACTCCCAATGAAGTTTACTATCAAGCTGACAATAATCTAGTCTCAAAAGGAGTAAAACTGTTACCACTGGTATCGTAAAGAGGTGGAATTAAAAAACTTGCTTTACTGGTCTTGAAAAAAGGGGTCATTATAATCCAAAAAAGATAGAGCTATTTTTAGAGAAACTGCTCTATCCGTTGTCCTATTTTGATTTTGAGACGTTTATGGATGCAATACCAAGATTTGATACCCAAAGCCCTTATCAGCAGATGCCGTTTCAGTATTCACTCCATATTGAGTCGTTAGAGAGGAAGCTAGAGCACAAAGAGTTTTTGGCAGATGAACGGTACGATCCACGACGTGAATTAGCTGAAAGAATGTTGCAGGATATTCCAGAGAGTGGCAGTATCATCGCCTTTAATCAGTCATTCGAAATCACCCGTATCAAAACTCGCCGAAATGTTTAGTGATTTAAAAGAACCCTTATTGGCTCTCATCCCCCGTTTTATTGATCTTATTGAACCGTTCCGCTCTTTGGCGTATTATCATCCCGATTTTAACGGCAGTTTCTCGATCAAATCTGTTTTACCTGCGATGTTCCCCAATGATAAAGATCTCAGCTATAAATCACTCGGTGTACAAAACGGTGGAATGGCGATGGAAACGTATGCGGCTTTATTGTATATGGCACCTGAGTTGAGAGAAGAAAAGAGAAAAGCACTTTTGGATTATTGTCATCTTGATACGTTGGCGATGGTGAAGATCGTGGGGAAGTTGAGAACCAATACCCTTACAATAAACTTAATTTAAGCTAATATAAAGTCTAAATGGATACAATTTCACCACTATTTATTAAAGACTTGAAAAGGAGGCTCACATGAAATTTACTAAAATTGCAACACCTGAGCAAATCGACCGTAAATGGGTTTTGATCGACGCTGAGGGGAAAACATTTGGTCGTTTAATGACGGATGTTGCTGCTCGTCTTCGCGGAAAAGATAAGCCTTATTTTACTCCAAATATTGACTGTGGTGACTTTGTTGTTATCATCAATGCGTCTAAAATCGTTATTAACGGTACGGGCAAATTGGCAACAAAAGAGTATCACACTCATAGTGGTTACTTCGGTAGTGTTAAAAGTGTTAAAATGACAGAGCTTTTGGCAACTAATCCAGAAAAACTCTTCAAACTCGCAGCTCGCGGTATGCTTCCTAAAACAAAATTAGGTCGTGCGATGTTGAAAAAACTAAAAATCTATGCTGATGCGGAACACCCACACTCAGCACAGATCGCTAAGTAAGGATAAATAATGGCAAAAACTTATGCAACTGGCAGAAGAAAAACATCTATCGCTAAAGTATGGTTGACTCCAGGAACTGGTAAAATCACCGTTAACGGTCTTTCACTTGACGCATGGCTTGGTGGTCTTGAAGCGAAAAAATTGCGTGTAACGCAACCTCTTTCACTTACAAAACAAGACACATCAGTTGACATCAACGCAACTACAACAGGCGGCGGTTTCTCAGGTCAATCTGATGCACTTCGTCACGGTATTTCTCGTGCACTTTGTACGTTTAATCCTGAATTCCGTCCTGTACTTAAACCGTACGGTATGTTGACTCGTGATTCACGTATCGTTGAACGTAAAAAACCAGGTCTTCGTAAAGCACGTCGTTCACCTCAATTCTCAAAACGTTAATCGTTTTATTTTCTTCTTTCTCTCGGGTTCTCCGAGGGTTTTTTCTTGATTTTCATCTTCTCATTAGCCTAAAATAATATATGATACCACACCTTTTTTACTGGAGCAATTATGGTCTCTTTTTTTAAATCATTTAAAGTCCGATCGTGGACACTTATCGTTTCGGTAGCCCTCTTTTTGACCCTCGTTGCCAATATCGCTTTCTTCAAACATGTCCTAGAAGTTTATCCCCTTTCATGGAACAGTGCCCCTTTTATTGTATCGTTGGCATTGGTATTGATGAGTGTTACGATCATTCTTTTATCCCTCCTTAGTTTCCGTCGTACCATCAAGCCTGTTATCATTTTAATTTTAATTTTATCGTCGTTTGTTGCTTATTTTATGGATACGTACAATACGGTGATTGATACCCATATGATTCAAAACACGTTAGAAACTAATCTGAGTGAATCGTCTGATTTGTTTAGTTTTACCCTTGTATTGTACGTTCTTTTGATCGGAGTAATTCCTTCATTTATCGTCTATAAAGCTAATATAACTCCAATGAAGCTTAAAGTGACACTTGTTGAGAAAGGAAAAATCATTGGGATTTCCCTCGCTTTTGTCGCGGTACTTTTATTTGCCTTTAGCAAAAATTATACGTCATTTTTTCGAGAGCATAAGCCATTACGTTATTATGCGAATCCAGCCTTTTATCTCTATTCGGGTGGTTCGTATATACAAAAATCATTCTCCCATCCATATACGGGGTTGGCACTTTATGCTCAAGATGCCGTTGCATCACCAACGGATAAAAACCGAAAACTGATTGTTGTCGTCGTTGGAGAAGCGGCTCGTTGGGATCATTTCTCTCTCAATGGCTATTCACGTGAAACGAATCCCTTGCTCAAAAATGAGGATATTATCAACTTCCCCCAGTTCACCTCATGTGGTACGGAGACGGCGATCTCTGTACCGTGTATGTTCTCCTCTTTTGGGAGAGAGAAATATGATGGGGAGAAAGCGAAACATACCGAAAATATTTTGGATGTTCTCAAACGCTCAGGGGCGAATATTTTGTGGAGGGATAACAACTCCGATTCCAAAGGGGTAGCGGAGCGTGTGACCTACGAGGATTACAAAATACCGGCTAACAATACGATTTGTGAAGATGGTGAGTGTCGTGATGAGGGGATGTTAGTAGGGCTTGATACGTACATTAAGGCTCACCCCAAAGGGGATATTGTTATCGTTCTTCACCAGATGGGCAATCACGGTCCTGCCTATTACAAACGGTATCCAAAAGAATTTGAGAAATTCACCCCTGTGTGCAAAAGCAATCAGTTGGAACAATGCACCCAAGCGGAAATTGCCAATGGGTATGATAATGTCCTTCTTTATACTGATTATTTTTTGAAGAAAACGATTGATTTTCTCAAAACGAATGATTCATCCTTTGCAACAGCGATGTTTTATGTAAGCGATCATGGGGAGTCATTGGGGGAAAATGGTCTCTATTTACATGGTTTTCCCTACGCCATTGCCCCTGAAGCACAAAAGCATGTCCCTGCCGTAATGTGGTTTGGTGAAAAATTCAAGGTGAATAAAGTGGCGTTGAAGCAACGTGCATCGAAACCCTACAGCCAAGATTTTATTTTTGATACCTTGTTGGGGATGGACGAAGTGAAGACCTCTGTCTACCGAAGCGAGCTGGATATTTTGCATGGCATCCACTAAAAATATTCTCCTTACCGCTCTTTTCCTTTTTGGAACGATCCTCTTTTTTGGATTAAGCGGTGCAGATATTGCGATACAAAGCCTTTTTTACAATTCTCAAACGCATACATGGCTGGTTGATTCCAACAATGCCATTTTGAAATTTGTTTTTTACGATGGAATCAAACGGCTATTGATCATTATTGGCGTTGTTGTTTTAGTTGGATTAATTATTGGATGGAAACGCTCCTCTTTGCAACCGTATCGACGGGGACTAATTATTCTCCTTGCCTCTTCAATTCTTGTTCCTTTGGTGATTGGTTCTCTCAAAGCGGTGACAAATATGCCGTGTCCCAAAAATGTTGAAATCTTTGGGGGAACCTATCCTCATACGTGCGTGTGGGAGAGATACGGAAAGAGTGAGTGCCCCAAAGAGAAGCAAAAATGTTGGCCAGCAGGACATGCGAGTGGGGGATTTGCTTTGATGGCATTGGTTTTTCTCTTTCAAACACGACGGGCGAAAGTGCTAGCTATGAGCAGTGCGATGGTGATCGGTTGGAGTATGGGGACGTATAAAATGCTTATCGGGGATCATTTCTTTAGCCACTCGGTAATTACGATGATTTTGGCGTGGCTGTTGATATTATTGATCGTTCGAGGAGTGGATAGTTTCATCAAGTGGAAAATTAAGAGTAGTAACGTACAAATTGCGTGAATAAAGACTTAGAAAGTCTTGCCAAAAAGGTCTTCTTTTTGGTATACTTCTACCACGGATGCGGGAATAGCTCAGTTGGCTAGAGCGTCAGCCTTCCAAGCTGAATGTCGCGAGTTCGAGTCTCGTTTCCCGCTCCATCCGTATCTTCTTAAAACAGTGAACTTCATTACTCAAACAATCCAAGCTCCACCTTGATAAACAATTTCATCTCCTAATGTAAATGTGTCTGTATCGACAAAAATATCGACATGGTATTTGCCGTCTCGGCGTTTAAATCCCGGTTTACCATAGATACCGTGCTTTGCCCCCAACGACAAATGAACACCGCACATACGCTCATACGTTCCTGTATCCGCAACGGTGCGTATTTTGTCAAAAGCTCTGTTAAGTCCTAGCCCTAGCTCTCGTATCCAAACTGTCCCCTCATCTCTACGAATATTAAAAAGTATCTCATCAAACGCAGGGGTTGAATTTTCACACGCTATGACTTGCCCCTCTTCGACGATGATGGTAATGGGCGTTGCGGGTGTATTGAGCTTGTAGGTTACATCCCCAAAACAAAAAATCTTCGCCCGTCCATACAGTGCACGTAAATCTTGCGCTTCGGTGAAGACCTCCCCCAATGGAAATTGTCCCCCAGTATTGGGCATATCGGAGTAATCACCGATATTGAGTTTGGCAGGCTCAAAAGGGGTGTCATAGATCAAAAGTTCCCCTCCGCTATCAATGATACCCATGGGTGCAGCGTCTATCTTGGCTTTGAGACCACGACCAACCCCCCGATAATAGTCAGCGTCATACGCCAATGAATCAATATAATACTCCGCTTCATCATCCGACATACGGCTAAGATGAGGGTGTTCGATCACTTTGATCTGTTTTTTGAACAACTCGACCCGCAGACGAAACTCATTGAGACGAAAACTTTTGGATTGGATCAATATGACTAAATCAAAAGGGTGCAGAGAATCAAAAATTGTCAGTATCTCTTCAGGTGCGCTAGCATTAAAATCAATAAGTAAGGCATTGGGTAAAGCACGTTTATACCCTTGCATCAACAATGTAGAGAGGAGACAATCGGTATCATACACGACGACGGCACGTTCTTTGTCGGTGTAGTTAAAGGCGATGCTTACGAGACTATGCAGGTTGTTCTGGGCTTTTAGAATCAATGTTTCAGACATTGTTTTTCCTTATTTTGCAAGGGTGTGATGAACTTTTAAAGAGGGGAAAATTGGGGGATCAAGGGGATAGACCCCTTGGCACTAATAAATTAGTGGTGCAAAAACGCACATAAGAAATAGTGTGAGTATGATCTTATCCATAACGACCCCCTTCTATTGAATCTTTGGAGGACAAAAAAAAAGGTCAAGGGGTAATTAATCCCTCAACCTTCATATTGTCGCTCCATTGATTCAACAGAAAAGTCACACTCACAGAAGGGATTATAGCACAAAATGTAATAAAATATAAAAATAGAGTTAGGGGTTTACGCTATAATTCACGCTAAAAACAGGCTAAATATTGAAATCCTTATCTTTACTCCTCCTTTTTAGCCTCTCTCTTATCGCTTCAACCCTTCATCTTAGTGCTTCCTCCAATCCTGCCCGTCTTAATCCCCTTATCGCAACCGACTCCGCGAGTGGTGAAATTGCTAATTTTATTTTTAATGCTCTTGTGAAATACGACGCTACAGGGCAAAATGTGATCGGGGATTTAGCGCAGTCCTACAAAAGAGTCTCCCCCACCGTTATCGAGTTCAAACTTCGCCGTGGGGTGATGTGGAGTGATGGGAAGCCCTTTAGTGCGGACGATGTTGTATTTACCTATAATCTTATTACCTCACCTCGCGTAACAAGTCCCTATGCGACCGATTTTCGGGTGGTAAAAGAAGTTCGGGCGATGGATCCCTATACCGTGCGTGTCACCTATACAAAGCCCTATTTTAAAGCGTTAGAGATTTGGATGATGGGGATTGTCCCCCGTCATATTCTTGAAAAAGAAAAAGATATTATGGGGAGTTCTTTTAACACCCACCCAATAGGAACAGGACCGTATATCTTAAAGAAACTGGAGTTTTCCAAACAAATTGAGCTGGCTGCTAATCCCCATTATTTTGAACATCGTCCTAAAATTGAGACGATTATTTTTCACGTTATCAGCGACCCAATGACTCGCTTTTTGATGCTCAAAAACGGTGAAATTGATATTGATGGATTAGAACCGATGCAAGCTCAACGTCAGCTGGACAAAACATTTCATCAACGGTTTAAACAATTGGAATTGCCCTCTCACAGCTACACCTATTTGGGTTTTAATTTACGATTGAAAAAGTTTCAAGATCCTCGTGTTCGTGAAGCATTGTCCCTCGCCATTGATCGCCAAGAGCTAGTAGATATTTTATTTCTCAATCATGGACACATTTGTAGCGGTCCTTTTTTACCAGGAAGCAAAGGGTTTAACGAAATGGTACAAGTGCCCAAACGGGATCTAATCAGAGCAAAAGCGCTTCTAAAATCGGCAGGGTATGATGCAAAAAATCCCTTGTGTTTTGAGATTGCAACTTCCAATTCAAATCCTATTCGCCCTTATGCGGCGGAGATATTGCAACGGCAACTTTTAGGAATTGGGGTGAAAGTAAGCCTCAAAGTAATGGAGTGGCAAGCCTTTTTAAACACCGTCGTTATGCCCAAAAAGTTTGAAACGGTGCTACTTGGATGGGGACTTTCTCTCACCCCTGATCCGTATATGATTTGGCACAGTGATTCGGATGTTGTCGGAGGATTTAATATGATTGGGTATCACTCCAAAAAAACGGATAGATTGATCGAAAAAATGGAAAACTCGACAGAGCCTGAGAAGACAGCGGCGTTACAACGAGATATTTTTAGTTCCATCGTACACGACAATCCGTATCTTTTTTTGGTCGTTCCCAATGATATTCATGTCTATAATCGACAAATACAAGGGATAAAACCGACGATAAACGGGATTTGGGAAGATTATATTGATTGGGAGAAAAAGTGAAAAAAATAATACTGTTTGATTTAGATGGGACGTTGATTGATTCAACGGAGGCGATTTTGGAGAGTTTTTATCACGCACTTAATGCGCATGGCGAAGTTAGTGATATAACGGAAGAGATGATAACAGGACAAATTGGACATACTTTACAGACAATGTTTACGGGCGTTGGAGTATCTAGCGAAAATATTGAAGCGCATGTGGCTACGTATAAATTGCATTATCGTGAAATCTCACGTTTCAAGACTTTTATGCTTCCTCACGCAATAGAGGCGATAAAAGAGGCATCCCAATTTGCACGACTGGGAATTGTTACGACTAAAACAGGACACTATTCGCGCGAATTAATGGAACATTTTGAACTCATGCACTATTTTGAAGTACTTATTGGATTTGAAAATGTTACAAATACAAAACCCCATCCAGAACCTATTTTGACCGCATTAAAAGAGATGAATTCAGGTAGCAAAAACGTATGGATGATTGGGGATACGAGTTTGGATTTAGAGGCATCAGTACGTGCTGGGATAGAAGGAGTAGGCGTTTTGAGCGGTTATCATACGTTGGAACAATTGTCGCCATTTGCATTTAGTATTCACAATAATGCCCTTGAAGCAGTTCGTCATATTGAAAAAGAGGGGATAAAGTAACATTTTACCCAATGCTTTGAACACTATCAAAAATGGAAAGCTACATTTAAGAGCAAGTTTCCTAAAATACAGACACTGATAATACAAGCTTAAAAATTGAAGTCATAGGGAGAAGCCATGCTCGAAATTCGATGGCATAGTCGCGCCGGTCAAGGTGCTGTAACGGGTGCAAAAGGTTTAGCAGACGTTGTATCTACTACAGGTAAGCACGTTCAAGCGTTTGCGTTCTACGGTTCAGCTAAACGGGGTGCTGCAATGACAGCCTATAACCGTGTTGATGATAAAGTAATTATGAATCACGAGAAATTCATGGCTCCAGATTACGTTCTTGTTATTGACCCTGCATTAGTCTACGTAGCTGATTTTACGGCATTTGAAAAGCCTGATACTGTTTATATTATTACCACCCATCTCACAACTGAAGAGCTTATTGCTTCTCAGCCAAAGCTTGAGGGTAAAAAAGTACACACCGTTGATTGTATTAAAATTTCGCAAGAGACAATCGGAAAAGCGATCCCCAATACACCAATGCTCGGCGCATTGATGAAGGTTTCGGGAATGTATGAAATGGATTTTTTCAAAGAGAATATGATTCGTGTATTGAAAAAATTGCCACAAAAAATCATTGACGCCAACATGATCGCGATCCAACGCGCTTATGATGAAGTAAAGTAAGGAGCCTAGAATGGAAAAAGCAGGATGGGATGGATTTGAAATCGGCGCAATGCTTCGAACCTTTGATGGGGCAATACAAAATATTGCAACAACATTGCCAGAAGATAGAGCCTATTCTCAATCAAGTTCGTTTACAGCAAGTGTAGCGGATTGGCGTATTGAAAAACCGTTATTTAATAAAGACTATTGTATTGATTGCCAATTTTGTTGGATTTTTTGTCCCGATATGTCAATCATTTCTCGTGATAAAAAGATGATTGGAATTGATTTTGATCACTGTAAAGGGTGTGGAATTTGTGTGGAAGTGTGTCCAACCAATCCAAAATCACTTTTGATGTTTCCTGAACAAAAAGATGAAGAGAGCGCCCTCGTTGAGTGGCCTAAAAAAGTGAAAAAAGAAAAAGAAGATGAAGTAGGGGAAGAATAATGGCTGATACTATGGAATTACGAGACATCGAAGTCTGGGATGGGAATATGGCAGCGGCGCAAGCGCTTCGTCAAGTGCAAGTAGATGTTGTAGCGGCATATCCGATTACTCCATCAACCCCTATCGTTGAGGGGTATGCGACCTACAAAGCTAACGGTTATGTCGATGGTGAGTTTGTTATGGTTGAATCTGAGCATGCAGCAATGTCTGGCTGTATCGGTGCATCAGCTGCAGGTGGACGTGTTGCAACAGCAACATCATCTCAAGGTTTTGCATTGATGGTTGAGACATTGTATTCAGCATCAGGAATGCGTCTACCAATTATCCTTAACGTTGTTAACCGTGCAATTGGTGCGCCGTTGAATGTAAATGGAGATCACTCTGATATGTATATGGGGCGTGACAGCGGATGGATTCAACTCGATGCGTATAATCCTCAGCACGCGTACGATTTGAACTTTATTGCGTTCAAAGTCGCAGAAGATCACGATGTTCGTCTTCCAGCTATGGTTCACCAAGATGGATTTATGACATCACATACTGCACAAGGTGTTCACACGTTAACCGATGAAGCAGCGTATGGTTTTGTTGGTGAATTTCAACCGATGAATGATATGCTTGATCTCGATCATCCTGTAACGCACGGAGTTCAAACGGAAGAAGATTGGCATTTTGAGCATAAAGCACGTCAACAACACGCTTTGATGACAGCCGTTATTCCAAAAATTGAAGCAGCATTTGCTGAATTCGAAAAATTGAGTGGACGTAAATACAACCTTGTTGAAACACACCAAATGGAAGACGCTGAAATGGCCGTTATTTGTATGGGTACATCGGTTGAAACAGCAATGGAAGTTGTTGATGAATTACGTGCTCAAGGGATCAAAGCGGGCGTTGTCGGAATCCGTGTTTTCCGTCCTTGGCCATTAGAGCAATTGGCTGAAGTCCTTAAAAATGTAAAAGCAATCGGTACTTTGGACCGTTCAAGTCCTCACGGTACAGTGGGTATGCTTTACAATGAAATCGCTGGAACGTTATTTAACTGCGATACAAAAGCGGTATTGAACAACTATATTTATGGTTTGGGTGGACGTGATTTAACCAAAGCGCATGTAGTAGGAATTTTCAATGATTTGAAAGCAAATGTGGATGCAGGAAAACTTACAACACCATTGCAACAGTATATCGGTCTTCGTGGACCGAAGCTTTCGTTTTTCTAAGGAGTCGACATGTCAGAAATTAAAAAAATTAAAAATCTAAAAGAGTTTTCAACCTCTGCAGATCGTTTTGAGGGTGCTAATCTTTTGTGCCCAGGATGTGCTCACTCGATTATTGTTCGTGAAGTTTTGAATGCTACGAATGATGATCTTATTCTTGCAGCTTCTACGGGATGTTTGGAAGTATGTACGGCAGTTTATCCGTATACTTCATGGGATGCTTCATGGATTCATATCGGTTTTGAAAATGGTTCCACAGCAGTTGCTGGTGCAGAAGCAATGTACAAAGCTCTTAAAACAAAAGGTCGTTTAAAACAACCTGATCGTGTTCCTAAATTCGTCGCATTTGGCGGAGATGGTGCGACATACGACATCGGATTCCAATGGATTTCAGGATGTTTTGAACGTGGACACAACATGATGTATGTGTGTTTGGATAATGAAGTGTATGCAAATACAGGCGGACAACGCTCAAGCTCAACTCCAATTGGAGCATCGGCTACGACGACTCCTGCTGGAACTACAAGCTACGGTGAGAAGAAAAATAAAAAAGACATGGTTGCTATTATGGCAGCACATGGTTCTCCATACGTAGCACAAGTTGCTCCAAACAAATGGAAAGACATGGTAGCTAAAATCCAAAAAGGGTTTGCTGCAGAGGGTCCAGTGTTTATCAATGCCATGTCAGCATGTACGACAGAATGGAAATTTGCTCCTGAAGATACTATTGCAATTTCTGATTTGGCAACGGATTCGTTGGTATTCCCATTGTATGAAATTATCGATGGTACAGAATTGAATATTACTTACCGTCCAAAAAATATTGTTCCTGTTCGTGATTACCTCGGTGCTCAAGGGCGTTTCAAGCACTTGTTCAAAAAAGAGTATTCATACCTTATTGATGAGTGGCAAACACGTGTTGATGCCAAATGGGCAGCTCTTCAACGTCGTGAAGAAGCTCGCGTATAATAATCTCTTTCATCCCCTACTGGGGATGCTTTTCTTCTCTTGTGTTATTCTCAATAATAAAACTCAGAATAATCTGCGTGACCATCTCTCTAAATGATCTTCAATATTAGTTAAAAAATTAGAATATTTTGTGTGTACCATTTTCATCATGACATTCCTTGAATAAGAAAAAATATACTTTCTTACAAGCAAATAACATTCCAATGTGGGGCAATAATTCCCGATTGAATCGGGAATAACGAGAAGAGGGGGAGTGGTTAGAGTAAAATAGTATCGTTTCGATCAGGAGAGGTAGAGATCATCCCGATTTTTGTTTGTGTCAACTCTTCAAGCGCTTTTAAATACTCTTGTGCGGTTACTGGAAGGTCTTCAAAACGACGAACACCCTCTGTTTTGTCCCACCCTGCAAAAGTTTTATAAATCGGTGTTACAGCTTCGAGATCAAGAGGCATATAATCGATCACTTCGCCATTAAGTTCGTAGGCAACACACACAAGAATCTCTTCAAATCCGTCGAGAACATCAAGCTTCATAATAGAGAGATCATCACATCCGTTGATACGGCTCGCAAAGCGGCACGCTACGGCATCAAACCAACCACAACGACGTGGACGACCTGTTGTTGTTCCGAACTCACGCCCAGCTTTACGTAGACGCTCTCCTTGTTCCCCATGATCTTCTGTTGGGAAAGGGCCATTTCCGACACGGGTACAGTAGGCTTTTACGATCCCTGTTACTTTTCCGATGTCTTTTGGATTGACACCAAGACCTGTACATGCACCTGCTGAAATCGTTGATGAACTGGTAACGTATGGATACGTTCCGTGGTCGATGTCAAGCAATGTCCCCTGCGCACCCTCAAGAAGAATCTTCTTATCCTCGTCCATCAGTTTCCATGCCATTTGAGTAGTATTTGCTAAGAAAGGGACGAGTGCTTCTGCAAAGGTAGTCAATTCAGCGGTCAACTCTTCACGGCTTGGCAGTGAAATTGCTAACGCTTCAAAAATTGCTTTGTTTTGGACAAAATATTCTAGTACACGATTGGTTAAGGTTTCAACATTACGCAATTCGCCCAAACGAAATCCTGCACGGGCGATTTTTTCGCTATACGCTGGCCCGATACCACGACCTGTTGTACCAATCGCTTTTTCACCGCGAAGAATCTCTTTGGCTTGATCGATAAGAGTATGGAATGTCAAAATCATGTGCGCTGATTCAGACACGAATAATCGTCCGAGAAGATTGTCAAACTGCTTCATCTCTTTGATAAGCGCTTCAGGAGAGACAACGACACCATTCCCGATAATATTGATCGCTTTTGGGTTCAAAATCCCAGATGGGATTAAATGCAATGCGTGAGTTTTACCATCGACCACGATAGTATGTCCCGCATTGTGACCCCCTTGATAACGGGCAACACAATCGTATTTTTGTGCTAACAAGTCAACAATCTTACCTTTTCCTTCGTCTCCCCATTGGATACCGACAATTAAATCTGCTTTCATTTATAATCCCTAACGTAATTTTATTTTATCTATTAATGTATCCGTATAAATCGCAAAACCAACCGATACGGTCTCTTCGTCACGATAGCGTCCACCCATCGCATACACTTCATTGGCTTCAATGACACGGAAAAAAAGCTCATCATAATAAAGCATTTTAGCGTAATATAACGGTGCGATAACCACATTCGGATACTCTAATCCTGCACATAAGGCTTGGATTTTCAGTAATTCAACACAAATGGCTTCAGGAGCGATTTCTAAAAGAGGCTTAATATCTTCAAATTTTTCCAAATAGACCAACTGAGTTAGCCATTGTATTTTCAATGATAAGAATTTTTCGATATTAACGTGTCTAAAATCATCCAGTTCAAGATCCAATAGTTCCGAAAGAAGTCTAGGGATATTGATATTAGAGATTTGTAAAAGAGGCTGAAGCTCTAAGGTTTTAAAAATCGTGGTCGCTTGTTTCAATGCAACGGCAAGATTGGATTCCCCTAAAATTTCCGCCCCTATTTGGTACTGCTCGATAGAGGGATAGCGATAAACGGGTTGAATATAAAACCATTTTTTATGCTCTGTATTGCCACCCAGACGTTTTCCTAATATTCGAACGACATCAATTGTCGAATCAGCACGCAAACTCATGGAATGGTTGTCACTGTCACCCAAACGAATCAGCTCACGCTCATCGCAAATACTTTGGTGTTGGTGATACGAGAAAAGAGGGGTGATAATCTCTTCAAACCCCGCTTCGCTCAATAACTCGCTGGCACGATTTTCGATAAAACGTTTCGTTGCTGCTGTAGATGCAAAGTAGAGTTTGGAACCCTCAGGAATTTCGTGTTCAAAAATCATATTAGAGCCCAAAATAGACGGTGTTAAATATGCGATTTGCCGTCCCATCAAATGCTCGTCGACCCATGGAAGCCAATGCAAGCTCTACACTATTAACAACCCAAGCGGCTTCATAGACATTTATAAGCCCCATGTGATTGATACGAAAAATAGTATCTTTGATATGATCTTGACCACCTGCTACATTGACTTCAAACTCTTTTTGAAGTAATGAACGGATTTTTTTGGCTTCTGGATCACCAATTGTTGTCATCGAATCCGCTGGATTTTTTGGGTAAATACTCAAACCAATTGCTACCATCGCTTCACGAGTAGCACGTGCACGAAGAGCAGTCGTGGCATACAGTTTTTCGAGTCCCCCCTCTGCTTTGATACGGTTCAAAATACTTTCTAAACCAATCGTAATCGTCGTAGCCGCTGTCCATGCCGTTGTATTTTTGCGCTGATTTTTGATTTCAGTGGCAAGGTTGAAATAGTATCCTTTCCCTTTGCCGATTTTTTCAATCGCTGCGTTACTAAGACCCATAATCGCCAATCCCGGAGGAAGCATAAGTGCTTTTTGGCTTCCAGAGATAAGACAATCAATATTAGTAATGTCTATTTTTTCAACACCTACAGCGGTGATACCATCAGCAATCACCATTATAAAAGGATTATGGGCTTTTACTGCGGTGGCAATAGCTTCAACGCTGTGACGCAAACCGCCTGCACTTTCACAGATTTGAATTGCGATAGCATCAATGTCAGGGTTGGCATTTAAAGCAGCTTGCACTTCTTCAACCGTTGCTGGGGTATCCCATTCATGCTTGATCTCAACATTGGCAATACCATGAGCTTGTGCAATGAGGCCAAAACGCTCACCGAATTTTCCCGAGTTGATCGAGAGAAGTTTAGAGGTGGTGAGATTGGTTACAGCAGCTTCCATAGCTCCTGTTCCCGAAGAAGCAAGCATTAACACTTCATTCATCCCTAAAAGCTCAAACAACAATGCACGAGTGCGCTCAAAAATCGCTTCAAATTCAGGGGTACGGTGGTGAAGGGTCTCGCCCGCCATCGCAACGCGAACAGATTCAGGTACGGGAGTAGGTCCTGGGGTAAAAAGTAACATATTTTTCCTTGATTTAGGCGTGTTTGTTGGAATTCATTACAAGTATGCAAATTATAGCTAAGAGGAAGTTAGGGGAGCTTTAAGCTATAATGACACTTAAAAAAAGAGGTACGTATGACACTATTTGACGCATTAATCCTAGGGGCTCTTGAGGGAGTAACAGAATTTCTCCCTGTCTCTTCTACGGGTCATCTCATCTTGGCTTCCCAATTATTAGGGCTCGAGCAAACGAACGCACACAAAGCGTTTGAAGTAGCCATTCAGTTGGGAAGTATCCTCGCCGTCTTATTTCTATACGCTAAAGATCTTATGAAAGATAAAACCCTCTGGATCAAACTTGCCGTCGCATTTGTCCCAACGGGTGTATTGGGCTTTCTCTTTTACAAACATATTAAAGCCCTTTTCGGTGTTGAAACGGTCAGTATGATGTTAATTGCTGGGGGAATTGTATTTTTAGCCGTAGAATATTTCCGTCGGGACAAAGCGATTGATGAGGGGAAAGAGCTAAACGAACTCACCTACAAAGAGGCTTTCTTGATCGGGATTTTTCAAAGCCTCTCGATGATTCCCGGAACAAGTCGCTCAGGGGCAACCATTATAGGCGGATTATTTTTGGGACTCAAACGCAAAAGTGCCGCAGAGTTTTCGTTTCTCTTGGCAATTCCTACGATGATGATCGCCACTGCCTACGATTTGATTAAACACCGTGATGCAATGATTGTGGATGATTACACGATGCTCATTGTCGCTTTTGTGACGGCGTTTATCTTTGCCCTTGCTACCGTGAAACTTTTTGTCGGTTTCGTGAGCCGTCATACTTTTGTACCGTTTGCACTTTATCGGATTATTGTTGGGGTGATTTTCTTTTATTTTGTGGGGACGATGCCAGTGTAATCATTCGCCGAGGTAAGTCGTCTTTAAATAATTACTATTTATAGAGCCTCTTGCAAATCCCCAAATTCATCCTCTAATTTAAGACTCTTGGAAGTTTGAAAAAAGCTCATTAAAGCCGAGTTTTCCGATGTTTTCAGTAAAATCATTTTACGACAAACAATTCATC
>JBAZTZ010000011.1:0-77422 GCA_041661705.1 Sulfuricurvum sp. | reverse complement strand
CTGTTTCTGTTCCAGCACAACCTGTTTCTGTTCCAGCACAACCTGTCTCTGTTCAAGCGCAACCTGTCTCTGTTCCAGCACAACCTGTTTCTGTTCCAGCACAACCTGTCTCTGTTCAAGCACAACCTGTTTCTGTTCCAGCACAACCTGTCTCTGTTCCAGCACAACCTGTTTCTGTTCCAGCACAACCTGTCTCTGTTCAAGCACAACCTGTTTCTATAATAATAGCAGTTCCAGAGGTTTTTAAAGAAATACCAAAAACGGCTACAGTTACCTCTACGAATGTTTTGACGGCATTTCTTCGAGATAATAATGACGTAGAAAAATCAGAAAAAATCAAAGAAAAAAGTCCCTCCCTAGAAGAATCACCAAAATTGTTACAAGTACATACACAAGGTTCGATTGAAGTAAAATCAAAAGAAGCAGTACAAAGCTTGAGCCATTTTGCTACCGATCTCAAAGAAGCAGCGGAGAATTACAAACCTCCTTTTACGCGTATTACAATGAAGCTTAATCCTGAAAAGTTGGGAGAGGTGGAGGTCACACTTGTTCAACGGGGTAATAATATTCATGTAAATATTCAATCCCCCAATGCGAGCAGTATTACTTTTCTTGCTCAAAATGCTATGGAGTTAAGAACTCAATTGGCACAGCAAGGCGTTAGTAATGCAACAATGAATTTTATGTCAGGTGGAGAAAATCAATCTCAAAATCCTAATCCACAGCAGCAACAGCAACAAAATCGTTTTCAAGCGTATAAATCACTTTCCGACTTGGAATCCAATGGTGAGCAATTAAGTGCTCTCGAAATCATCTTACCGCATTACGCGTAACTTAAGGAGTTTATTATGGCAATCGACGCATACGGAAATACATTATCATCCACAGCAGCTACCACGACCTCATCGTCAAACGTGACCAATCCTAATGGTGTCTTAGGAAAAGACGACTTTTTGAAACTTCTTATGGTGCAAATGCAGAATCAAGATCCAACGGCTCCTATGGATACAGCCACTATTTTGACCCAAACGTCTCAATTAGCAACATTGGAATCAGCAACAAATACGAGTACCGCTTTAACAGGTTTGGCAGCTTCACTCACCGCATCGTCACAATATTCTGGTATCTCCGCCATTGGTAAAATCGCCGATACAGGAAGTAATGCGATCACCTTAACAGCCGGGAAAACAACTGATTTTGAAATGTACTTTCCAAGTGCTGCAACAACTGGTAATGTTAATATTATTGATGTCAATGGTAAAATTTTTAAGACACTGCCCATCGGGGCAACTGATGCAGGTGTTGCCAAATACAGCTGGGATGGTACTGATAATACAGGAGCGAAACTGGATGCAGGAACGTATTACGCTGAATCAGCCTATACCAAAACAGATGGCACGGCTGCTACAACACGCGTCGGGATTTATCCGATTCAATCCATCAAATTTGACAACGGTATCACCTACGCTAAACTCGGGTCTGGGTATGTGGACTTTAGTACGATTAAAGAGATAACAGGAGGATGATCCTATGACACAAGGGTACTATGCGGGAATATCAGGATTAGTGAGTAATCAATATGCCTTGGATATTATTTCAGATAACCTAGCCAACGTCTCAACCACAGGATTTAAAAGCTCTACGGCGGAGTTTGCTGATCTTTTTACGGAAGCAATCGCAAGTAGCAATGCTTCAAGCCCTACTTCAGATAACGTAGGAGTTGGGGTTCGATTGCTAGCGACTAGCGCTCAAATGAATCAAGGGTCATTAATGCCCACAGACCGTGTCACAGATCTAGCCCTTCAAGGAAATGGGTGGTTTGGTGTTACAGGTAACAATCAGGACTATTTTACCCGAAATGGAAGCTTCTCGTTTGATGCGGCCCAAAGCGTTAAAGGAGATATCAACTCATCCACTAGCCATTTGGTCAATGCGGATGGAATGTATGTCACGGGAACTATGCTTTCTAATTTTGCCTACAATGCAACACTTGATTATGGGGATAAGACTACCAATGGAGCAAGCGGTGCTTACGTCTTAACGAAGCCAACCCTTGATGTACCATTGGGTGGTGTTGGGGCACAAGGACCGCTTGAATTTCCAACACGTCTTACCTATCCTGTCACACCTACTACTCAAGCTCAATTTTTTGGTAACTTAGGCATTGATCCTCAATCGCGCGCTATCAGTAGTGACCTCATCAGTAGTACAAATGAAAAGAATAATTTAAAACTCACCTTTACTCAAAGCGCAACACAACCAACAGAAGGGATAGCATGGGACGTAATAGCAACCGTCACTTCGCATGATGGAACAACTCTTTATGATACTCAAAATGGTCAAGTAACTTTTGGAGTATCCGGAGAACTCAAAACTTCCAGCCTCTCCTCAGTCAATAATAATGGAAGTTCTGTTGCTATTAATTTAGGGAGTAACTTCAGTGGCTTGATCTCAACGGCGGGGATGGCGATTAGTGGTTCATCTCAATCGGATGGTATGGCAGGAGGAACACTGACAAAATATGGTGTCAACTCTGATGGTACTATTATTGCTGATTTTTCCAACGGGAAACAAAGCGCCATTGGTCGTGTTGCCGTTTATCATTTCCAAAATGACCAAGGGCTCAATCGCGAAGGAGGAACGTATTATCAGCAAAGTTCCAATAGTGGTAAGCCTGTATTTTGGACAGATACTGCTGGAAATACGATGGCAGGGGCAACCATTAAAAGTGGGAATTTGGAATCTTCAAATGTAAAAATGGAGGTGGGATTGACGGATATGATTATCATGCAACGTGCCTATCAAGCTAACTCCAAAACAATTACTACCGTTGATGATATGATTCAAAAAGCATTACAAATGCATCGCTGATTTTTGGTACAGATTTTGCTTATAATCTTAAATTGAATTAAACTTTATACCTCATCAGAGGCTGGCTTTAGTGACCCAAGTGGTTATCGTAATTTGGGAGAATTATTTTTCCTGAAGTATGTTGAATTTAAAAGGATTACAGTATGTTAAAATCACTTTACTCAGGTATTAGCGGATTACAATCGCAACAAATTGCAATGGATATAGAATCCAACAATATTGCCAACGTAAGTACAATCGGCTTTAAATACTCGCGCGCCAACTTTTCAGACTTATTAGCGCAAACGAGCCAAATTGCAACAGCACCACAAGGTGCACTTGGAGGTAAGAACGCTGTCCAAATTGGATTAGGAACAACGATCAACTCGGTTACTCGTATCCATTCACAAGGTTCGATACAAAATACCGACAAGAATACTGACGTTGCAATCCAAGGGGATGGGTTCTTTGTTGTTTCAGCCGATGGAGGAAATACCTATAAATATTCTCGTTCGGGAGATTTTAAGTTTGATGCATCAGGAAATTTTGTCGATAATAATGGGTTTATTGTCCAAGGTTGGCCTAGAGACACCCAAACAGGGGTAGTGGATGCTACCGCACCCATCACCAACATCAACATACCTCCTGGATTAACAACCCCCGCCAGCGCTAGTAGCACGATTGCCATCAAAGCCAATCTCAGCTCTAGTGCACTAGTCACTCAATTTGCCCCGACTAATACTCTTAATTCGACGCAAGGGTTAAATACTGATGTCACGACAAACATCACTGAAAAATCGGAAGATATGGGCGTTATGTTCAATGCTGCAGGACAAGCGATTCAACTAACCGCAGCAGTAACAGATCCCATTACTGGTGTAACAACTGGTGGGCAGGGGATTTCCGTCTCATTTGACAATGGGGGAACTACCCAAAATTTCCGCTATACGAACAGTGCAACGCTAGCTGACTATACTACCACACCCTATGTTGCAGGTGATCCCTATTACTTTCGAACAACCGACCAACTGCGGGAAGGATTACAGACTCAAGCTGACCTTGCCTCCACAGGAACAACAGTCACTATTAATTCTCAAGGTAAGTTTGAGATTAATAATCCATCGGTAGGAACCGCCCCACTAACCGTTACCGTGGCAGCGATTACAGATCTTGACACCGTAGCCAACACCCGATTTACCGATACTTTTAGCACCTTAGGTGGCTCATTACCCACTGGGGCGACCAAGCAAAGTCAATCTCTTAATGCGGCAATCCACTCTACGAGTATAGATGTTTTCGATTCTCTTGGATCTAAACACACCGTAAAAATTGATTTTCGTAAACAAAGCGTCGGCGCAACAACTGATTGGAGCTACAGTATGAGCGTCCCACTTCCAGGGTCAATCGGAGGAACAGCACCCAATCAGAATATTCTTGAGGGGGGGGTCATTTCCTTTAACAGCAGTGGGGCAATGCTAGGAGCTACAATTCCAAGTATCACTTTTTCACCCAATAATGGTGCTGGTGGGAATCAAACAATTGCCCTTGACTTCGGAGTAGCAGGAAGTTTTGGTGGTATCACGAGTTTTGACAACCCCTCTGCAACCAGTGGAATTAGTCAAGATGGTTTCCCTGGCGGTGATTTAACGGGTATTCGTATCGATCAAAGCGGTACGCTAATCGGAAGCTTCTCCAATGGTCGCTCATTTGGGTTGGCTCAAATCGGAATGGCAAAATTTACCAACAATGAGGGGCTTGTCAGTGATGGCGGCAATACCTATCTCCAATCAGCGAATTCAGGGGAACCGATCATCGGCACAGCCGCAACGGCAGGGCGAGGATTTATGCAAGCGTCATCCCTTGAAGCGTCGAACGTTGATTTATCCAAATCGTTGACCAATCTCATCATTATTCAACGTGGTTATCAAGCCAACGGTAAAACGATCACGACATCAGATACACTTTTGGAAACATTACTAGGTATTAAACGGTAGATTTTAAAGGAGAAGTTGCTCAGGGGGAGTAACCTGAGCGCTTTGATCTTAAGGAGTATCGAAAAAATGAAAACTCCCCTTTGGTTGCTGCGACCAATTGGGATTCGAGAATTATGCGATTATTTAGTAAATGAATGGTAATCCCGTTATAATTGTGCTATGCAATATAGAACCCTTAAAAAAAATAAAAAAATATCCCAAGTGGCTCCTCAAAAAATTATTTACGCCACTTTTTGGTCACGCGCGTTGGGATTGGTTACCGACATTTTTATGATCGGCTTACCCATCTCTCTCCTCATCATCTTCCTCTTTGGCTACGATCAAACCCATACCGCAGGAGGGATAGATGTACTCTTACACAACAAAGAAGCCCTCAAAAATCCACCCAATCCCCTTGGTTCCCTAGCACAACTTCTCTTATTTATGTCTATCACCGTCGTGTTATGGCATAAAAGTGGACAAACCCCGGGGAAAAAGATGACACACATTCGCGTCGTCGATGCCCGTACTTTGGAAAATGCCCCCTATTGGAAACTTATTCTCCGTTTTATCGGTTATTTTATCTCTCTTATCACTCTTGTTGGCTTTTTCATTGGACTACTCCGTCGTGATAAACGTACCCTCCACGATCTGCTCAGCGGTACGGCCGTGATTCGCGTCATATAGCGTGATCGTTCTCGTCGCCCTCTTCTATTTTTTCTACTTTGCCCTTATTGGGGTGCATATTATTTTTGTCCCTAAAATACTCTCCATGAGCGGAATGAGTTCGATGGAGATCGGTGTTATCCTTGCATGTGCCCCTCTAGTACGTTTTGCAATCCCTTTTTTATTTTTACGCGGTTTCAAACTTGATTCAAGAACATTTTATACCTCACTCTCTTTAATGAGCATCGGGGCAGTTGGCTTTTACCCCGCTTTGGAACATTTTTGGGCGTTGTTAGGGGTCAATATCCTCTTTGGAATAGGAATTGCCCTCGTCCTCCCTTACGTCGAAGTAATTGCATTGGAGAGAATAGGGGGCGAACGGTATGGAAAAATCCGACTTTTTGGCTCCCTCGGATTTATCGCTGTCGCACTGGTGCTCGTACGATGGCTCACCTCACCTCAGGTAGGAATCGGCTTCTTGATCGCAATGGCGGTGGGGACATTGATTTTTGGGGGTATAGTCGGATCATGGCACCGAAAGCACCCTTCGGCGCAAGAAGAAGATACTTCCTTTAATCCCCTGCCCCATCTTCCCCTATGGATTGGCTTTTTCTTAATGCAAGTGAGCTTCGGACCGTTTTACAACTTTTTTACTATTTACGCAACCGATCATGGGATCTCGTTAGAATCAACCGTCTGGCTCTGGGGGTTTGGGGTAGCTGCTGAAATTTTGATGTTTTATTTCCAAGGACCTCTATTGCGGAGAAATTTATGGCTCATTTTGCAACTCACCGCCTTTATCACCGTAGCACGCTGGCTTATGGTTGCTTTGTTTCCCACCTCGTTGCCCCTTTTATTCCTCTCCCAAACGCTCCATGCTTTTAGTTTTGCCCTTTTTCATACCGCGGCTATTAGCGTACTCTTTTCTCTGTATAGCGCACGTCGACTCTCTCAGCAATTTTTCTTCGGTATCTCGTACGGATTAGGGGGATTTGTGGGGGCATTAGGAGCAGGGATATTGTATCAATATACCCCCGATTATCTCTTTGTAGGGGGCGCACTTGCTGCATTGGGGGCAGGCGTAGCATTTAGAGCCTATAAACCTACCCGTCTTGCTTCACATGCGTAACCACTTGTGGAAATGGCACGGTAATAGCGTGTTTGTCAAACTCTAATTTTATCGCTTCAATCAATTCAAATCGAACATCCCAATACTCCTCCGTAAGTACCCATGGACGCACATATAGTTGCACCGAATTGGGAGCCAACGCCCCTACCGCAACCGTAAAAATAGGTTCTGCCAAAACTTTTGGATGTCCTTCGAGCACCTGAGTAATCACCTCTTTCGCCAATTTAAGATCATCTTTATAGTCAATATCAAACGTCATATCAATCCGACGCTCTTTATTTCCCGTATTGTTGATAATATTTCCGGCTACCAACGTCCCATTGGGGATAATGATAGAACGATTATCGGCGGTAGTGAGAGTGGTAGAGAAGAGATTGATAGAGTGTACCGTTCCCATAACTGCGGAAACTTCGATTGAATCCCCCACCTTGAAAGGGCGAAAAAAGATAATAAGCACTGCTGCCCCGACATTGGCAAGGGTATCTTTGAGAGCAAGTCCGATTCCCAAACCTGCTGCTCCGAATATAGCAATAAAGGAGGAAGTATTAACCCCCAGATTACTCGTTGCCGCAACGATGATCGCAAGGATAAGGGCAACATAAACAACATTACTGGAAAAAGAGACAAGGGTCGCATCAACGTGCGCTTTCTCCATCGCTTTACGCATAAGCAAAATAGCTTTACGAGCAAGCCATTTTCCGAGAAAAAAGATAGCAACAGCGCCCAAAATTTTCAATCCATACTCTGTCCCATACTGTAAAATGAGATCCGTGTAATGTTCCATCTTCTGAACTATCATCATAACCCCATTCTTAGCGATATTCAACGATTTGTTTTAACTCAAGCCGTTTTTGCTCACTTTGAGGATTCATTCGATACCCAAGGGCGCAGATAACCGCCACACTTCGTCCATAATCAAGATCCAAAATCGCCTCAACCCCCTCTTTGTCAAACCCCTCTATCGGACAGCTATCAATTTCGAGCGTCGCCGCATAGGTCATCATATTGGCAAGGGCGATATAGCACTGCTTGGCTGTCCAGTTTTCGAGCAATTCTTCATCCGCTTCTATGGGATCAAGGTAATTTTTATACACACCTAAATAAGTATCGACCATTTCACTGCTCATGCCCCGACGCTCAAACATTTTACGTACATAGGGGGAATCACTTCGAACAATATCGTTATCGGTGGTAAAAATGACCAACTCGGAACAATCCGTAATCTGATTTTGGTTCCAGCACGACGATTTGAGAGCTTTACGCAATTTCGGATCACGTACGACAATCAGTCTCCACGGCTCCATGCCAAACGAGGAGGGAGACATACGGACAACCTCTAAAATTTGCTCGAATTGTTCACTTGGAATCTGTTTTTCACTATCAAACTGCTTGCATGCGTGACGAAATGCCATGGCTTCTAGGAATTGGGACATTGGTAACTCCTTATTTCTTCTATTAAATGCACTATTTTAACATACGTTCCACAATGTTCCCCCGTAAGCGTCTCCAAGAAGGGGCAATATTTGAGATACGTTTTCCATGCGGTTTGGGATGCGTTTAAGCGACCTTTACGGATCAGTTCAAAACACACCGCCGCATTAATAAACCCTTTCCACAGCTTCACTTCATCATCATCCTCAAAACGACGTGGAAACCAAATCGCTTCCAAATCCTCATGGGCATCGTAATAACGCGATTCCTTTAGAGAAAGGACAAACGCTTCACACGCTTGTGCTACTGTTGTTATACTCGTAAATTCTTCCGCCAATACCCTCGTCCTCCTCGTAAACTGATGCAAATATGCTCAGGAAATTTTGTTCGAAATTCTCTCAAACGCTCATGGGAACTTTTACCGCTGTCACAATAAAATACAAACACGCTTCCTCTCGGATATTCCCGCAATAACGGTGGATTATACGTCATCGTTGTTATCCCCTCGATAGGATTTAAAATAGTATCAACCAATACCACGATTACCCCTTGTGATTCTAATTCACATTTATTCGTCAAATACTCTTGTTGCGTCCACTCATCTACATGTAGATTAATCATAATCATCACCCAAAATTCGTATTTTTATTTTTACTCTAATTGTATCATAAGCTAAAGATAGGCATAATGCGATTTCTCTTCATTAGACCTGTGCAAGGGTGCGCTTAGACATCGTGTCAGGGTAGGAATACAGCAGCACACCTAGACGTACTTTGTGCCGCAGGTATCTGATGGGGAGTTTTTTTTACTTTTTATCTCACTTCTCACCTATTTCATTGAAATCATAAAAAACAACGCCCTACTTTAACCTATACTATTCTATAATAATTTCATCTATAGTTTAAATAATTTGGAGGAAACCATGAATCCTGAATTGATGGAACAAATCGACCGTATCCCCATGCTACCCGAAACAGTTCGGAAAGTGGAAATTGTCTATAATAACCCAAACAGTGGTGTAGCCGATATGGCCGTCGCGATCAAAGACGACCCAATCGTCACTGCCTACATTCTCAAAGCAGCCAACTCTCCACTGTACGGATTAAGTCGTACCGTTACCGATGTGACACAAGCCATTTCGCTCTTAGGCAAGGATACCGTCCGAACCTTCACCGTAGCTTCTGCAGCAAACTCGTGTATGGATATTGACCTATCCCCTTACGGAATGACACAAAATAATTATTTAGCGCGTGCACAGATGCAAAATGCACTGGTGAGCCGATGGGCGGGTAAAGTAGATCGGTCCTTGCTTAAACACCTCTCTTTGGCCTCTTTTTTATTGGAACTGGGGAAAGTAGTTATTAGTCGTTATTTGATCGAATCAGGTAAGTCCTCACTACTGCATGACGTGTTACATCATGGAGGTTCAACCAGCGAGGCTGAAGTGGCATCGTGTGGCAGTAAATCTGAAGATGTAACAGCCACTATCTTTTATAAATGGAATTTTGATCCCGATTTGGTACATTTAATCCGTTTTGCCAATGAACCTGAGGATGCGTCTGATTCTGAAACACAAGAGATGGCAAAATTTCTAAAAGTATCCAAAGAAGCGATTACGCTAGAGGGACAAATGACGGATGCAACTCTCGCAATTGCTCGTAGCCTAATCGAAGAGTACGGGATGGATCAAAATCTTTTTGACGAGTCTGTAGCAAAGATTTTATCCGCAGCGTAGGAGAGGATTAATCCTCCCGATAGCTTCCAGCCTTACACCCTGTTGGTGAGCTTGGTGGATTGTCTCGTAAATAACACACATCTTCGTGAGCTTGTTTAAGAACCTTACTTTCGCGTAATAATGGCAACATCTTTTCATCTTTTTCACTGAGAGATAAGGACTGATTATAGAGTAATGCCTTAACTTCGACATCAACAGCCGCCAATGCCGATTCAAGGTGGGTAAGTGAAACCATCAAAATATCCTTTTTCCCGAAATTATAGCCATCATCTCTAAAAGAGAGTGACTTGAAGTGATTTTAGTTTAAAACTTTTACGATGAATTGGGCAGTAACCATATTGTCGAATTGCTTCGACGTGAGTCGCTGTACCATATCCCTTATGACCCTCAAAGCCATATTCAGGATACAAAGCCGCAAGCTTAAGCATCTCTCGATCCCGCGTCACTTTGGCAAGTATCGAAGCAGCACTCACTTCAGGGATTGTCGCGTCAGCTTTGACGAGGGTGGAGAGTCCGCTCACCCCAAAGGTGGAGTTGCCATCATAAAGATACTCCGCTTCCCCAATCGCCTCCATAATCTCTCGCAACCCTGACGCTAAACACGCCGAAAGTCCCAACGTATCAATTTGTTCCGAATCAAAACGGGCAATATGGTATGTCGAATGCGCAATAATAATTTCAAAAAGAGCTTCCCGTTTTTTTTCACTCAGCTTTTTGGAATCATTTAATCCTACTATAGATTTATGTAAAATTACTCCTGCTATCGTAAGCGATCCAGCAAGTGGCCCTCTCCCCGCCTCATCAATTCCACAAAATCTCATATTCTCTCCCTTGTAATAGTGTATTTTATCGTGAAATTCGGTATCATACACAAAAAAGGAATCTTCATGAAAAAATCAGCTTTATTAGCAATGACCTTGATGGCAGCTAACGCGTCAGCAGCAATGATACTTGGATTTGGAGTAGAAGCCGATTATTTGGCACCTGCAGCGACTGGGCATTTGAACTATAATAATTCGGATACTGTATTTAACGGTACAACAGAAAGTGCGTATCAAATCGGTGCGTATTTAGAACACCCGATTCCCCTTATCCCTAATATCCGTCTTGATTACACCTCAAATATGACCTTTAGCGGAGTTGGCAATGATGTCTCTTTAAAACAGCTTGACATCACCCCTTATTACGAGATTCTTGATAATATCGTCGATCTTGATATTGGGATTACCGCCAAAACGATTAGTGGAAAAACGAAAGTGATAACCGAAGAAACATTCAACGCTGTTATCCCAATGGGGTATGTAGCCGCAGCGGTTATGCTACCAGGAACGGGACTTAGCGTTGATGGAAATGTAAAATATATTAGCTTTAGTGGTGATTCATTAACGGATGCACGTGTAAAAGCATCATGGGATATTGTTGCAGGTCTTCAAGTACATGCAGGATATCGTTACGAATCATTGCAATTGGACAAGCGTTTTGATATTACAACCAATGCAACGTTCAAAGGGCCTTTTGTCGGTCTTGGGTATAAATTTTAATTACTCCTCTCCCAATGCCCATTGGGAAAAAGGGATCAGTTCTATCCGAGCAATCGGGTGGGCTAGTGTACTTTCTAAATTCATCGTTATCACAACTATCTCTTTCACTTGATACGTAATAATAAATCCTTCTAACGCTTCTACCTTTTTAAAGAGGGCATGCTCATTCGCAAACGCTGATGCCAAAATAATTTGATTTCTTTGTGGCAAATAAAAATCAATCCCCTCATCATAATAACACTCTATCTTGTGTTTAATAAGTTCCAAAAAGATTAGATTTTCAAACACTTTTCCAAAATGTTTTTGAAGGGTTAACGCATGCTTAATAGCGATATCGCATAGATAAAGCTTTTTGATCGCGCTGGGATAGTTATATTTCTCACAAACATACAAATAGCGTTTATCCAGCATCATCCGAAAGCAGACATAGAGTTTGTCTTTAGAAATCTTTCGCTCCTCCTTGAGTCGCTCATAGAGGGTATATGCAGAAACTTTTTGAGTCACCATCTTAGTAGCTTGGATCATAAGTGAAAGTTCTATTTCATTGAGGGCATTACTTAACGTTCTTTGAAGATAGAGGGGACGATCTTCCAATGCGACGTTTTGCATTGCAGGAAAACCGCCTAGCTGGAAGAAGTGGTTCAATGCCGTAGAGTCATATTTTGCCTCAAAGGCAAGAAACTCTTCAAAATCAAGAAGATTGAGGGGAAGTGTCTCAAAATCAGTAGGGTTCGAAAATTCAGAAGAAAGAATAATCTGATCTATATCAAAAAGTTTTATCTCCTCGCGATAATTGTCAAGAGCCAATATTTTGATTTTATTCTCACGACAAAACGGATTAAGTATTTCATTAAGCTCACGCATATCTATTCGAATATCACGGCAATCGAGATAAAGATAGGTTGATTTTTTATGGAAAAGCAAATAGTTTTTAATCAGTGCCGTTTTCCCTGACTGAGCAATACCACAAAGCCATATATTCTCTTCATTTAGCGATACTTTACGCTCAATAAAACCACTTTGATGGATATCGTTGCGATAATATTCTTCTAGTAATATGTTCATTTAAATCACTCTATTTTCAACTTAATCACGGATAATGGACAAGGATTGTAACGTAAAAAACAGACTATTAGCTATAATCACACCATATTTTTTAAAGGATACTCATGTCATCATTCAGTAACGTCACCGCAGATAAAAAAGCTAATATCTATTTTGAGGGAAAAGTAACCAGTCGTACACTTCATTTTGAAGATGGAAGTATTAGAACATTGGGAATTATGTTGCCAGGGGAATATACATTTAACACAGGTGATAAAGAAATTATGGAGATTATGAGCGGTGAGATGGACGTTCAACTTCCAGATTCTCAAGAGTGGATTAGTATTACTGGACCTCAAAGTTTCGATGTTCCTGCTAACAGTGTATTTAATCTAAAGGTTAAAACGGTGAGTGATTATTGCTGTAGTTTTGTGAAGTAAAGGTTCCGTTCGTGGTGAGCTTGTCGAACCATGAACCGTTTACCCTTCGACAAGCTCAGGGCGAACGGAAAATTATAAATAATTACTTGTAACGGTATGTAATACGCCCTTTATCAAGACTGTACGGGGTGAGTTCGAGTTTAACCGTATCACCCGGCAGAATCTTGATATAGTGCATACGCATTTTACCAGCGATGTGACACAAGATCACATGCCCATTTGGAAGCTCCACACGAAACGTTGCGTTCGGTAGTGCTTCAACAATCTTTCCATCAACTTCGATGACATCATCTTTTGCCATAAAATTCCTTTATACGATTGATAATATTTCAGCTCTACCGTTGATAATCGCAACCGTATGCTCGTAATGAGAGCTTCTCAGCCCATCTGTACTCACCACATCCCAACCATTGGTTAGAATTTTGGATCCACCCTCTTTTTGACAAATCATCGGTTCCAAACAAAAAACCATTCCGTTTTTAATCTTCGGTCCCGATTTGGAATTATCCCCTTCAAGATAGTTAGGGATTTCAGGCTCTTCATGTGGTTTTTTGCCAATACCATGTCCGCAAAAATTGCGTAATGGGACAAAACCACGTGAGAGGATGAATTTTTCCATCTCATGAGAGAGTTCTTTAAATCGCATACGGTCATTGATAATTTCAATGGCATGATAAAGAGTATCTTTCGCACACGCGATCAATGCCTCATCTCCCTTTGAAATTTCTCCAATACCAACCGTAATTGCAGCATCTCCAAAATAACCCGATTTTTCACTCCCCACATCAAAGCCGACAACGTCACCTTCTTGCAGTTTATAGTCCGTAGGGATACCGTGAATAACCACTTCATTGAGAGAAGTACATACGGCACTTGGGAAGCCGTAGAGCCCTTTAAAAGAAGGTTTAGCATTATGGGAACGGATATAATCCTCCCCCATTGCATCCAGTTCTTTTAAAGAAACACCCACTTTTGCATGAGTTCTCAAGAGTTCCAACGTCCCCGCCACGATTTTATTCGCGACGCGAAGTTTCGCTATCTCCTCATGTTTACGTAGTGCAATCGCCATTTTTAAAGACCAACCGCACTAAGGGTTTGGTATTTGCTCGTGTACACTTGCGCTTCAACACGACGCATCGTATCAAGAGCGACTTGTACCACGATAAGAACAGCTGTTCCTCCGAAGAAGAATGGAACACCCATCGCTTTAACAATAACCCATGGCAAGGTTGCAATCAATCCAAGATAAATTGCACCCGTAATGGTCAAGCGACCTGCCGTATCATTCAAAAACGCTTTAGTCGATTCACCAGGACGAACACCAGGGATAAATCCACCTTGACGTTTTAAATTATCCGCAATATCTTTGGCATTAAACACGATAGATGCATAAAAGAACGCAAAAAATACAACGAATACAAATGTCAAAAAGTTAAAGAAATAGTGATTTGGATTCAGGACATCTGCAATCGCTTGAATTGTAGGATTGGTACTACTTGATAATACCGTCATTGGAAACATCAAAATTGCCGATGCAAAGATAACAGGAATAACACCTGAAAGATTTACTTTGACGGGGATATAGTTCATAACCCGTTTATTTTGATTTTGAAGCATCGTTTTCTTTGCGTAAGTAACAGGAATACGACGTTCTCCCAGTTCCACATAAATAATGACCAATACTGTCACAATGACTAAGGCAAGAATGGCAAGAACCGATATAAAACTCATTGCTCCTGTATTCACCATTGTAATCGCTTGAGAAAAGGCACTTGGAATTGCCGAAACAATACCAGAAAATATGATCAAAGAGACCCCATTACCAATACCGCTTTGCGTGATTTGTTCCCCAATCCACATCAACAACATTGTACCCGCTAACATCGAAACGACGGCAAGCAACATAAATGTCGAATGATCTACCAAGATTGCACTTGCCCCATCTTTACCCGTCATACTTTGCAATCCAACACTTACACCAATCGCTTGAACAATCGTAATAACTATCGTTGCATAACGGATAATTTGCATATATTTAACCATACCGTCACGCTCTTTTTTCATTTGAGCTAAGTTAGGGAAAGTGGCTGCTAATAATTCCATAATAATAGAAGCGGTAATGTAAGGCATAATACCAAGGGAGATAATAGAGAGGCGTTCTACGGCATTACCGCTAAACATATTAAAAAGACCTAAAGCGTCTGCTTGATGTTGATCAAAAAATGAAGCAATAACTGCCGTGTCAACACCCGGTACTGGCACATATGCCAGTAGACGGAAGATAAAAAGAAAACCGATCGTAATTAAGATCTTGTTTACAAGTTGCTGGTTCATTACTTACCAGTAGTTGTAACGTTTTCGTCTTTGATTTTAGATGCTAAATCTTTGGCTGTTGCACCAACGAGTTTAACTTGTGTAACCGATTTTTTCAAACGGTGTACACTACGGATTGTTTCCATAGTAATCTCTTCAAGTTCAGCGATTACATTTGTTTTTTCAACATTAATAATGGTTGGTTTTACAACACGTGATGTAAATCCAATTTTTGGCAAACGACGAGCAAGAGGTTGTTGTCCACCCTCGAAGTTACGTTTTTCATTGTAACCTCCACGAGCTTTTTGACCCTTGTGCCCTTTACCAGAAGTTTTACCAGTACCACTACCAGCACCACGTCCAAGACGTTTTGTAGGGTGTGTTGACCCTGCAGCAGGTGTTAAATTTTCGAGTGCCATACCTTATCCTTTGATACGTGAAAGTGCATCAACTGTTGCACGAACCACGGTGTTTGGATTGTTTGAACCCAAAGACTTCGTAAGAATGTCTTGGATTCCAGCAAGCTCAAGAACAGGACGAGCAGCGCCACCGGCGATAACTCCTGTACCTTCAGATGCTGGTTTAAGCAACATACGACTTGCGTTGTATTTTACTTCGATATCGTGAGCAATGGTTGTCCCTTTGATCTTTACAACTGTAAGATTTTTGAACGCCTCATCTACCGCTTTACGGATAGCATCAGGAACCTCTTTCGCTTTACCGACACCGTAACCTACAGTCCCTTTTTTGTTACCAACAACCACAAGTGCGGTAAAACGAAAACGTCGTCCACCTTTTACAACTTTGGTTACACGACCGATATTTACGATCGCTTCTGAAAATTCTTCTCTATTAATAGGATTCATCATTCAGCCCTTAAAACTTGATTTCATTCGCGCGAAGTGCTTCGGCAAATGCTTTTATGACACCGTGGTACAAAAATCCATTACGATCAAACGTTACTTCATTAATCCCAGCATCTTTTAGGGTTTGAGCAAATACAGCGCCTGCTTTAGAAGCATCTTCGATATTAGCTTTAAGACCCAAAGTTTTTGAGTGTACGCTGGCAAGAGTTGTCCCTTGTTCATCGTTAATCGCTTGTGCGCTGATAAAGCGGTTAGAGCGAAATACTGAAACACGAGGCAAACTCGCGCATCCTGAAATTTTAGAGCGAATACGGCGTTTACGTTGTAAACGTTTTGCCGATTTATTTTTGAGTGTTTTAGCTGTCATATCATCGCCCCTTATTTCTTAGATGTCTTACCGGCTTTACGTCGGATAATCTCATCAGAGTATTTAACACCCTTACCTTTATATGGCTCAGGTGGGCGGAATGAACGAATAACCGCTGCAATTTGTCCAATTTGTTGCTTGTCGCTACCTTTGATACTGATAACGTTTTTCTCAACACTTATTGTAACACCAGCTGGGATATCGAAAAGAATATCATGGCTGAAGCCCAATTGGAGTTTCAAAATAGCGCCTTCAACAGCAGCACGGTAACCAACACCATTGATTTCGAGTTTTTTCTCGTAACCTGTGGTTAGACCAACAATAATATTTTGTGCCAATGCACGGTATGTACCCCAAAAAGCACGATCCGCACGTTGGTCAGAATTTGTAGCAAAGCTCAAAGTGTTATCTTCAAGTGTTACTCCACAATTTCCACGAGTATCAAGAGTATGAGTTGTTTCACCTTTTACAAAAGTGATTACTCCATTATCAAGAGTTGCAGTTATATCAGCTGGGATAGAAACAGGAAGTTTTCCAATACGTGACATCTTATCCCCTTACCAAATTGTACAAAGGACTTCACCACCAACGCCAAGCTCAAATGCTTTATCGTTAGGAAGAACCCCTTTTGAACTGCTGACAATGATCGTACCATAACCGTTTTTGAAACGTTTAAGCTCGCCTGCACCTTTGTAAACACGTCGTCCTGATTTAGAAATACGTTTTACTTCATTAATTACTGTACGACCATTAACATCATACTTTAATACTACGTTGATAGTTTTTTTAACGCCATTTTCAATAACATTAAAACTTTCAACGTACCCTTTGTCTGCCAAAATAGCAACTACAGCTTCTACAGTCTTAGAATGCATAAGTGTAGTTGAATCCAAACGACGCATTGCAGCATTACGGATACGAGTCAACGAATCCGCGATCAAATCATTAATCATTTATTTTCCTTATCTAAATCGTAAGTAGTATCGAGCTGGGATTACCAGCTTGACTTTCTAACGCCTGGGAGTAACCCTTCATTTGCCATCTTACGAAAGCATATGCGACAAATTCCGAAATCGCTGATAACAGAGTGTGGACGACCACAGATCTGACAACGAGTGTATGCGCGAACTGCAAATTTTGGTGTGCGTTGTTGCTTAGCGATCATTGACTTCTTAGCCATTATTCTCTCCCTTTTGCAAACGGCATACCGACCATTTCAAGAAGCTTGAAAGCATCTCGGTCAGCAGTAGCGCTTGTTACTACGGTGATATTCATCCCGTGGATTTGCATAATTGAATCATAATCAACTTCTGGGAAAATCAACTGCTCGGTTAAACCGAAGTTGTAGTTTCCGCGACCGTCGAAACCATTACGTGGAATACCACGGAAATCTTTCATACGAGGAAGAGATACGCTAATTAATTTATCCAAGAAATCGTACATTTGAGCGCCACGAAGTGTAACTTTTACACCAACTGGCATCCCTTCACGTACTTTAAATCCAGCAACTGATTTACGTGCAACAACAACTGAAGCACGTTGACCAGCGATATTGCTGATAGTGTCTTGAATATTTTGGATCAATTTATTGTCTTTCATAGCAAAGCCACAACCAACAGAAATGATCACTTTTTCAAGTTTTGGAGTCTGCATAGTGTTAGCAATACCAAGAGCCGCTTGAAGCTCAGGCTTAAGAGCCAAATATTTATCTTTTAGTCGTGCCATGATTACGCCTCAACTTTACGGACATTAGAAGCATCTACAGGCATCTCTTTACTCAAGAATCCGCCTTGTGGATTTTGCTCAGTAGGTTTGATCGCTTTTTTTGCAACACGAACACCCTTAATGATTACTTTGTTTTTCTTAGGCATAACTTGAAGCAATTCTGCTTTAGTACCCTTATCATCACCGGCGATCACTTCAACAATGTCGCCTTTTTTGAAATTAAATTTTGCCATCATACAACCTCTGGAGCAAGGGATACGATTTTCATGAAACCTGCGTAACGAACTTCACGTCCGATAGGTCCGAAAATACGTGTTCCAACAGGCTCACGTTTTTTATCAAGAATAACGGCTGCATTTTCGTCGAAACGGATCAAAGAACCGTTATCACGGTGAATCTCTTTTCTCGTACGAACAACAACTGCTGTTACAACTTGACCTTTTTTTACTTTACCGGTTGGAGTCGCTTTTTTAACAGAGGCGATGATAACATCTCCAACTGTTGCATAACGACGTTTTGAACCGCCAAGAACTTTGATACACATGATCTCTTTCGCTCCTGTGTTATCCGCTACAGCTAAACGAGTAAAACTTTGAATCATGCGCTTACTCCTGCTTTGACAAGAGCTTTAAGACGAAATGATTTGCTCTTACTCAATGGTCGGCATTCGATCGCGATGATTTCATCACCAACGTTGAGTTGGTTGTTCTCATCATGAACCATGTATTTTTTGAAACGTTTTACCGTTTTGTGGTAGCGTGGGTGCATAACGCGACGCTCAACAACGATTGTTGCTGTTTTGTCTGCGCCATTTGTAACGACGATACCTTGAATCTCACGTTTATGTGTCATTGATAAACCCTTACTTCACTGCGCTAAGCGCGGTGTTGATACGTGCAATATCTTTTTTCGCCGTGCGAAGTTCGCTCGTGTTTGTCAATTGCATCATTTTTTGCTTAATTTTCAAAGTGAAAAGCTCAATCTTTTTCTCTTTGAGCACACCTTGAAGTTCAGCAGCGGTTTTACCGTTTAAATCAGTATATTTCATTGCTCATCTCCAATGTTACAATTTTGGTTTTGAACGGAAGTTTTTGCATCGCTAGCGCTAACGCTTCACGAGCAAGAGTCTCTTCAACACCACCCATTTCAAAAATGATACGGCCTGGCTTAATATTCATAACCCATTGATCCACAGCTCCCTTACCTTTACCCATACGCACTTCAAGTGGTTTGGCAGTCAAAGGTTTAGCAGGGAATACACGAATCCAGATTTTACCCGTACGTTTAATGTGACGAGTAGCTGAGATACGAGCCGCTTCGATTTGGCGAGAGTTGATACGTCCCGCTTCCGTTGCTTTGAATCCGATTGAACCGAATTCAAGTTTATTTCCACTAGAAGCGTAACCACGGTTACGCCCTTTCATTTGTTTACGATATTTCGTACGTTTAGGCATTAACATGATTAGTTAACCTTTCGACGAGGGCGACGTTGTTGATCATCACCGCGCTCTTCTTTAGATTCTTTGGCTTCTGGTTGAATCCCTTTAGTGAGAACCTCACCTTTGAAGATCCAAACTTTGATACCGATTACACCGTAAGTGGTGTGAGCTTCTGCAAAACCGTAATCGATTTTCGCACGAAGAGTATGAAGAGGAACACGTCCCTCAAGATACCATTCAGTACGAGCGATTTCAGCACCACCGAGACGACCTGCAACAGAGACTTTAATCCCTTTTGCGCCCGCACGTTGTGCATTTTGCATAACTTTTTTCATCGCACGACGGAAAGCTACACGTTTTTCAAGTTGAGTTGCAACATTTTCAGCAACAAGTTGTGCTGAAGCTTGTGCTTTTTTCTCTTCTTTAATGTTAAGTGCAACTGGTTTGCCGATTAATTTATTAAGAGATTCTTTGATCTTCTCAATATCAGAACCTTTTTTGCCGATGATGATACCAGGACGTGCCGCAATGATAGTGACACGAAGACGCTTTGCAGTACGCTCGATAACGATGTTACTCACACCAGCATAATAGAGTTCTTTTTTCAAAAATGTACGGATTTTATGATCTTCACCAAGAGATACCGCAGCTGTTTTAAAGTTAGGAAACCAACGAGATTCCCAGTTGCGGTTGATACCAAGACGAAGTCCGATAGGATTAACTTTATGACCCATAATTATTTACCCTCTACTTCTACCAAAATGTGCGCAGTCGGCTTTCGGATACCAGACGCTGTTCCACGTGCTCGTTGCGTAAAACGCTTCAATACTGGACCATTGTCAACACGGCATGATTTAATAACACAATCTTCCGCTTCGATACCGCTATTTGCTACTGCTGATGCAACAACTTTAGCGATGATTTTTGCTGCTTTGTTTGGAGTAAACTCCAACGCTGCCAATGCTTGTTCTGCATTCATACCTTGTACTTCGCGAGCGATCAAACGAGATTTAGTCGGAGATACGCGAACGAATTTTAATAGTGCTCTTGCCATACCTCTTCCTTATTTCCCAATTTTCTTTTGTACAGAACCTTTATGGCCCTTAAACGTACGTGTCGGTGAAAACTCACCGAGCTTGTAACCAACGTGATTTTCTGTTACGAAAACGGGTACAAACTGACGGCCATTGTGGACAGTGAACGTCAAGCCGATCATATCTGGCAAGATCATGCTACGGCGTGACCATGTTTTGATAGGCTTGTTGCTTTTTGTCTCTTTGGCAGCAATCACTTTTTTCATAAGGTGTCCATCAACGAATGGTCCTTTTTTTACTGATCTAGCCATACTCTACCTCTTCGGATTTGATTTACGGCGAGTAATAATAAGTCTATCACTTGCTTTTTTATGACGTGTTTTAGCACCTTTAGTCGGTTTACCCCATGGAGTAACCGGGTGTCGTCCTGAATTGGTTTTACCTTCTCCACCACCATGCGGGTGATCGATAGGATTCATCGCAGAACCACGTGTTTGAGGACGGATACCCATATGACGAGAACGACCTGCTTTACCGATAACGATATTGATATACTCTTCGTTTCCGACAGTACCGATAGTCGCCATACATTCACCCAAAACATAACGCATTTCGCTTGATGGAAGACGTAGTGATACGTATTTTCCCTCACGACCCATGATTTGTGCTGAAGTTCCTGCTGAACGAACGATTTGTCCGCCTTTGCCTGGTTTTAGCTCAATGTTATGAATAGTAGTTCCCACAGGGATATTCATCAGTTTCATAGCATTACCGACTTTGATATCCAAACCGCTCTCAGCTGAAGTGATTACATCACCTACATTTAACCCTTTTGGTTGAAGAACATAACGTTTATCACCATCAGTATAGTTAATAAGAGCAATACGACAGTTACGGTATGGATCGTATTCGATCGCTGCTACTGTACCTGGAACACCAAGTTTATTACGTTTAAAATCGATAATACGGTAAAGCTTTTTAGCTCCCGCTTCTTTATGACGTGACGTGATACGTCCGTTACTGTTACGTCCTGCATGCGCTGGAAGTTTTGTCAACAATGACCGTACAGACGCTTTTGCTGTAATGTCAGAGTTGTCAACATTCGTCATAAAACGTCGGCTAGGAGTAGTTGGTTTATAGGTTTTGATTGCCATAATTACACCGCCAAACTATCGATTTGTGCGCCTTCTGGAAGCTTAACATAAAACTTTTTAAAGTTATTTTGCTTACCAGTAAGACCACGGAAACGTTTTACTTTTCCGTCTTGGTTTAGTGAGTTAACGCGCGTCGGAACAATTCCGAAATACTCTCTAAACACCTCTTTAAGAGCGTTCTTAGTCATACGTGTTGACGTTTGAACTACGATGACGCCCTCTTCTTGAAGACCTAAAGTCTTCTCTGTATACAGGATCGATTTGATATCAGTAATATCTGCCATCTTAGCTCTCTTTCGTCAGATTTTCCCATACCGCTTTTTCGATAACCACCGAACGGTATGTCGCAGCCAAAAAGGCGTTGAGTTCATTCTCTTCTATAACGTACGTAGAAGCAATGTTGCGGAATGCAAGATAGGTATTCTCATCGAGAATCTGTTTAACTAACAATGCGTCACGTACGTTCAATGTGTTGAACAACGCTAAAGCATCTTTAGTTTTACCTGTTGGAACGTCAATCGAATCAACGATAAACAATTTACCAGCAGTTGCCAAAGCATCCAACGCACATTTAAGCGCCAATTTCTTTTGCTTTTTGTTGATTTTTTGATCGTAGTTACGTCCAGTGTTTGGACCGTGAGCTACCGCACCACCAACAAAGATTGGTGAACGACGTGAACCAGCACGTGCGCCACCCTTACCTTTTTGAGCCCATGGTTTTTTACCACCACCGCGCATCTCAGAACGAGTCTTAGCTGACGCAGTATTTGAACGGATACTTGCTTGGTACGATTTAACGTACAACCAGAGGTTATGGGTATTAATACCGCTAAAACTCTCAGGCAATGCCAGTTCAGAAGCTCTTTCGAATTTTTCGTTTAAGACAATAGCACTCATTGTTTAACAACCTTTACTCGACCTAGCGCACCGTTTGCACCTGGGACAGCGCCCACGACAACCAATACACCGTTTTGTGCGTCAAAAGACATCACTTGATTTTTTACAGTTACTAATTCGTTACCGTATTGACCAGACATTTTGCGTCCTTTTTGGACTTTACCTGGCCATTCGCGGTTACCGATAGATCCACCAGTACGGTGAAAACGGTGACCGTGTGCGCCTGGTCCGCCAGCAAAATTCCAACGTTTCATAACGCCGGTAAAACCGCGACCTTTGGTGTTGAATGCACTCTTAACGACTTTTGCGTCCGCTAGAGGAGTCATATCTTGATCACCTGCTTCTGTATTGGCAACTTCCAATGTAGCGAATTTGTTGAATTCAGCAGAAAGGTTATACTTCTTTTGCTGACCCTCAATTGGCTTATTGTGTGCTTTTCCTTGGCTATATGCTACAAGAGCTACGCCATCTGCAACATTACAAACTTTTACTTCTTTTACTTTTAAAAGAGTAACCGCTTGGCTGTTTACACCGATTGTTCGGCTCATACCGATTTTTTCTACTATATATTCCATACCCACTCCTTACTTGTCCATAGAGCGAACTTCTACGTCCACTTCCGGAGCCAAGTCAAGCTTCATTAATGAATCAACAGTGTCAGGCGTAGCTGATACGATGTCGATCAAACGTGCGTGCATACGAATCTCAAATTGCTCACGTGAACTTTTGTTAATGTGAGGTGATTTAAGAACCGTATATTTACGAATCTTGGTTGGCAAAGGTATTGGTCCACGGATTTCCGCACCTGTACGCTTTACGGCTTCAACGATAGAGGCTACTGAACGATCAAGTACACGGTGATCGTACGCTCTAAGTTTCAAACGAATCTTTTCCATAATGTTTTCCTCTATAAAGAACTCGTCAGTCAATGCTGACTATAATAAGGCAAGGTGAATTATAGCAATATATGGGGGTTCGGTCAATGATTTTGGGAGCAAAACTGGATTTTTTCTTTAATTTGTTTCCTTTTAATAAGGAATAGTTTAAAATAAATATCAGTTATTGACTCGTTTTTTGTCTGGCTATAAAAATATTTACGCAAGATGACGAAGTTAATTGCCCTCATTTCTAATGACCATCTCGATTGCATCTGAAGAAACTGGCTTATAGTAATAGAAACCTTGAATTGAGTCAATTCCATTAGCTCGCAAGAACACCATCTCTTCATGCGTTTCTACCCCTTCCGCGAGTACTTCCATATCCAAACCTTTTGCCAATGCGATGATTGTCTTAACAATAGTCTGATTTTTAGGCTGATGCATAATGTCTCTAATAAATGATATATCAATTTTTAGTTTATTAATTGGAAGATTTTTGAGATACGATAATGATGAATATCCCGTTCCAAAATCATCGATTGATATGTGGAATCCCATAGTACGCAATTCATTTAATATGATAATCACTTTTTCGGGGTTTAAGATGATGGAGCGCTCAGTGATCTCTATTTCTATCCATTTTGGATCACATTGAGTTTCATTGAGTATTTCATTTAACGTAGCTATAAAATGAGTGTGTACAAATTGACGGGCTGCTACATTCACTGCTATACGCCCCACTAAAATACCTGAATCAGCCCATTTTTTTGCTGTTTTAAAACTCTCTTTTAATACAAAATTACCAATTTCGATAATGAATCCACTCTCTTCAGCAATCGGTATAAAATCTGCGGGAGATATTGCTCCTTCAGGTGTAAACCAACGGATAAGTGCTTCAGATCCTACAATTTGATTACTATTGGGGTCAACCTGTGGCTGAAAATAAAGGGTAAACTCTTGATTGAGGAGTGCTTTTTTTAAATTAGTAGAGAGGGTAATATGAAATAATGCATCATCAGTGAATCGTGAATTGAAAAAACTATAGGTATTTTTACCGTTTTGTTTGGCATTATACATAGCAGCATCAGCATTTTGGAGTAGCTCTTCCGTTGTAGTCGCGTCGAGCGGATATTGAGCAATTCCAATACTGGCAGTGATATAGACATCAACATTACCAATCTTGAACGGCAGATCAAGTTTCTCGGTGAGATCACTCATATGCCGATGGAGGACATTTTGATCTTTGTTACACGATAATAGTATCACAAATTCGTCTCCTCCAGTGCGGGCGATAAAAGCATCCTCAGGAAGAATATTTTTTAGTAGTTGCGAAAATATTATCAGAAGCTGATCTCCAAATCGATGTCCATACGAATCGTTGACCTCTTTAAATCCATCGAGATCAACAAACATAAGTGCAAATGGTCTCTCTTGCGTTGTTTTCACTTCCAATAGTTCGACAAGAGAAAGACGATTGGGCAAACCTGTAAGTGTGTCATGGTGTGCCATATAGTCAAAACGGTTTTTTTCTTCATTTATACAGTATTCATGCTCTTTTTCTTTTGTAATATCCTCAAACGTAATAACAGCTCCGACTTGCTCGTTATCATATGTGACAGGTGAAACAGTGACATGAACCGGAAAATCAGATCCACCTTTGTGGCGGAAGCGGTGTTCGATATGAATGGTATCCGCATTTAATACGGCCAATCTAAGCCGGCAATCTTCAACTGTAACGTCTTTACCGTTGTAATCATTATAATGGAATAGGTCATGTGGAAATTGCCCTATGACCTCCTTCTCTTCAAGCCCTAAAAGCTTCAAACCTGTAGCATTGATATAGGTACAGCGATCTTCTAAATCGACGGCATAAACTCCTTCACCGATATTGTCAAATATAGTTTTATGCTTAAGAAGCTGAATCTCATTTTTCTTGCGTTCAGTTATATCACGTGAAATACCAAATAGTCCGAGTAACGATCCATCTTCATTATAAATAGGACCTTTCGTTGCCCAAAAAACTTTCTCCTCACCACTAAGCGTGCTAAGATGCTCTTCTTGACTTCTGATCACTCCATCTTTTAAAATATTTTGATCGATATCCCGAAGTACTTTTGCCCCTGCAGGAGAAAAGAGCAGTTCATCAGTATTCCCAATAGCTTCATGCTCACTTTTTCCCGTTACATCAGATGCACCACGATTAAATAATAGGTATTTCCCTTCAAGATCTTTGACAAAAATCGCGTCGGGTGTACTATTGATAATGGTATTGAGGAGTAGACTTGTTTTTTGAAGCGAATTTTCAAGTTTGAAATTTAGCTCTAACGTTTGGATACGTTTATTATATTCTTTGAATTGTTCATTCAAAAATCTCAATACTAAAATATAAAGGAGGATAGCTGTAGTTGAGACGTAGAAAAACCCTTTATAGGTCTGAAGGATTTTAAGCTCACTATCATTTTTGGCTAAGTTAGCAACCATAGTATCGGAAAAATAAATCCATAAAATACCGATAACGAAATACAGTAAAGCAATAAAAATAGCACGCTTTTTCGGATATCTAGCGGTCAACATTAAATCTTCTTAATATAAATATATCATTGATGATACCACAAAAATAATCATTGTAAGCAAAAAAATTATCGATACCATCAGAGTAAGAGAAGATAATTGCTACACAATTCCGTACACTAGAAGATTAGTAAAAATATTTAAATGGCTTGTGTTTTATTTGATGATTTTAAGAAGTTTTGATTGGTTGCGGAAGCAGGATTTGAACCTACGACCTTCGGGTTATGAGCCCGACGAGCTACCGGACTGCTCTATTCCGCGATAAAAGAAGTGTAACGATAAACAAACTAAACCTAGTTCGTAGAGGGTGATTATAGCTAAAATTTTTAGCTTTGTCAAGAGTTTTTAAAGATGGATGGGGTAGGAGGACTCGAACCTCCAATCTACAGTACCAAAAACTGTTGGCATACCATTTGCCTATACCCCAAGCTAATATTGAGCGTATTATAGACTTTTTTACGTTATTTGTCTAGTCTTTTTCTCTCGTTTTGGCTATTTTTTTTGATAATAGCCTGCAATCCCCGTCATGGTACGCCCCATATTAAGCAGTAGCATATCGGCAATCACGAGTGCTGCCATCGATTCGGCAACGACGGAGCCACGAACGGCAACGCATGGATCATGTCGTCCTTTGAGAGATACGTGGACGCTTTCATTTGAGGTGTTGGTGCTCTCTTGATCGACGAAGATAGAAGGGGTCGGTTTGAAGTGTACCCGAATGAGGACATCATCACCGTTACTCATCCCCCCCAAAATTCCCCCTGAATGGTTTGTTTTAAAACCGTTTGGGGTGATGGCATCGTTATTTTCACTGGCTAAAAGTTCAGCACTGTGAATCCCTTCTCCTATTTCGACCGCTTTGACAGCATTAATACCCATCATGGCGGAGGCTAGGACAGCATCAAGCTTGGTATACAACCCCTCACCCAATCCTATTGGTAGCCCTGATATTTTTACCGTAGCAACTCCTCCGACGGAGTCATGGTTGTTTTTAGCGGCTAAAATCGCCTCTTTTTGAGCTTCTTCGACATCTTTATCAAGGGCATAAATAGGGCTATTTTGCGGGTACGAAAAATCGAGAGATTGAGCTTCGATTCCATGGATAGCACTGATACCGCTGGAAAAATCAATCCCCAAAGGTGTGAGCATTAGCTTTGCCACCGCACCCCCTGCAACACGAGCGGCTGTTTCACGAGCAGATGAGCGCCCTCCTCCACGATAATCACGAATGCCGTATTTATGAAAATAGGTAAAATCAGCATGTCCTGGGCGAAAAATATCTTTGATATTCGCATAGTCACCGCTTTTTTGATCGGCGTTGTAAATCACCATCATGATAGGGGTTCCTGTACTGATCCCCTCAAAGACACCGCTGAGGATCTCAACTTTATCGGCTTCTTTACGTGCGGTTGCAAACTCATTTTGCCCTGGTTTACGACGGTCAAGTTCACTTTGTATATAGGCTTCATCAATGGTTAATCCGGCAGGGACACCATCGAGAAGACACCCGATTGCCTTTCCGTGGGATTCACCAAAGGTGCTAATGGTAAAACGTTCTCCGAAACGGTTCATTTAAGTTCCTTAGAGAGAATTTCAAGCGCTATTCTTGCTGCCTCTTGTTGCGCATGTTTTTTACTTTTTCCAAAAGCAGAGGAGTACCGTTTCCCATCAATAAACGCGGCTATTTCAAACTCTTTTTTGTGATCGGGTCCATGGGAGGCGACGAGTTGGTAGTCGGGAGTGATACCGTAGTGCGCTTGAGTCAACTCTTGGAGAGATGTTTTGTAATCTTTGAACAGGGAATCAAGGGAGATGTCTTGGTGAACGAGTTCAAGAAGTTCTACGGCAATATTTTGAACCGTGAGAAGTCCTGATTCGAGATAAATCGCCCCCATAACAGCTTCAAAGGCATTGGCAAGCAATGAGCTTTTGGTTCTTCCATGATTATTTTCTTCGGCATTAGAAAGGTAAATATATTCTCCCAAATGAAGGTAATTGGCGAGGAGAGTAAAGCCATCTTCATTGACAAGGGAAGCTCTCATTTTGGATAAATTCCCTTCATCGAAGTGGGGAAACTTTTTATAAAGATATTCACCGACGATAAGATCAAGTACCGCATCTCCCAAAAATTCGAGTCGCTCATTATTGTAGGGCTGCTTATGGCTTTTGTGCGTCAGCGCTTCAATAATGAGCTTCGAATCGTGGAATTGGTACCCTAAACGTTGTTGCAGGGTTTGTAAGTTGTTCATTGAATTAGTATCCTTTTTGTTTTTCTGCTTCTTCACGGGCGATTTGATCACACCGTTCGTTTTCAATATGACCGCAGTGTCCTCGTACTCATACCCCTTCCATCACTGAAAAGAGTTATTGTCTTCAAATCGTTCCTTTGCTAAGCTCATAATACTCTCAATCGAATCAATCGCATGACACGATGGGCAACGGTGAAAAGGAAAGAAAGAGGGCTGATGACACTCTTTGCATACATATTCAAATTGTAAGGTCGCTTTGGAATTGCCACACGATTTTAAGGTAATTAGGGTGTCAAGTTCAAAAATACTGCTTGAATGTGAAAGATCACAAACGCCTTTGGCACTAAAGAGCTCTCGTAAAAATCCGTTGCGTGCAATTATATCGAAATCGAGATGATTGCACGGTATGCGCCATAAAATATCAGTAACTCTTTGTGAAAGGGAAGGGTCAAAATGGATCCAAGCTAAAGCAGGACGGTGAGTGAAGAGGTATTCAAAGACCAAATAGCCAAGATGAGCATGGCTACCATAGAGGTTAACTAAAAAGGCGGCTGTTTCATCAACGGATGTTTTGGGATTGGCAATCATTTGGCGTGCTTCCAAATAGAGTTTTTCACATCCTGCAGTGCCTTGAAGTTCGGTGAGGGATTCCATCACCTCTAACGCATTACCAAATTGTTGGAGTTGTTCATAAATGAGAATTAAATGATGAAGTGCTTGCGGTGTTCTAGGGTGATTTTGAAGTATTTGCAAAAAGCTTTGGCGGGAGCGTTCTAAAAAGCCTGCTTTAAAGTAGGCACGCCCCAGCTTGAGAAGCACCTCTTTTTGAACCATTTTATCATTTTGCTTGCTCAAGAGGGCGATATAAATTTCAATACTTTTCTCAAAGTTCCCTTGATGTTCAAATCCATGTGCGAGAAGAAACCATGTTTCATTGGTGATGACATTTCCCTGAATTTGAGACGTAATGGTTGTTTCATCATGTGTCGTATCGAAATTTTCTAAAAAACTCTCAAGCTCTTTATATTCATTGGCACTTTTTCGTCGCCCCCACCAGTAACTGATAAAGGAGAGGAGGAAGAGGAGCAAAAAGAAGACGATTATCCCAAAAAGGGGATCGCGAAATTCAATAAAAAACGTATCCATTAAAAGAACCTCTCTACCATCAGTTGCATCGAGACACGACCATTAAATTCGTTTTTATTCACAGTATAACTGCAACTCATTAATTGGTCTTTTGGAGACTCTACTATACGTCTAAATGCGATAAGCTCCACGCTCTGAGGATGCAGTGGGTTGGGGCGAAGTTCGAGACGGCTGTGGGATTTATCACTTCCGAAGAGTTTGATTTGAACAACGTGAGCATTGTTCATCAAAAAGCGAGGACGAGGATTTCCCTCACCGTAGGGCTCATATTTTTCCAATAATGCTAGTAATGGATAGGTAATAGCGTCATGGGCTAGTTCCCCGATTACTTCATTTTGGGGGATAAAATCATCGGGATGGACGAAAGTGCTTGCGATGTTAATCCCCTCACGAAAGGCATTTACATTTTCAATGCTCATCGCCATCCCTGCCGCCATTTTGTGTCCACCAAATTTCCCTAATAAATGCTCTTGCGATTTGATCAAAGTAAAGAGGTCAACGTTTCCGATACTGCGACCAGAACCTTTGGCAATACCGTTATGAATACTCAAAACAATGGAAGGTTTTTGAAAATGATTGACAAGACGTGAAGCGACAATTCCCACTACCCCCTCATTCCACCCCTCACCAGCTACGACGATGATGGAGTCCTCTGGATTTACTTCCAGCATAGCAGCTTCGGTGGTGAGGGCTTCGATCTCTTTTCGTAGGGCATTAAGAGAAGTGAGAATTTCAAACTGTTTATAAGCACTTTGAGTGGTATCTGCGTTTAAAAAATCCAATGCGATAGAAGCGTCTTCGAGTCGTCCAGCCGAGTTGATACGCGGAGCAATTTGAAAACCAATATCCTCAGAGGAGATACGAGTTTTGTTAAGAATATCACGGATGATGATAAAGGCAGGAATATCTGACGTACTCATCATTGCCAATCCTGCTTTTACCAGTGCACGGTTAGCTCCCGTCAGTGGCATCACATCGGCGATAATTGCGAGGGCTAAAAAAGGGAAAAATTGGCGCATATCAAGGGTAACAGCCAGCTCACTTTTAAGAAGTCCCATCAAAAGCCATGCCACTTGCGCCCCACAAATCTCTTTATGCGGATAAGGGCAATCGTGTTGTTTTGGGTTCACAATGGCATAAGCGTCGGGGAGAATATTTCCTACGGTATGGTGATCGGTGATGATAAGATCTATCCCTCTGTCCTTGCACACCTGCGCCGCTTCAATGGCACTGATACCATTATCAACGGTAAAAACAACATGCGCATCGATCCGTTCCAGAACTCCTTTGGATACCCCATATCCATCAGTAAATCGGTTGGGAATAGTTGCTTGAAGGGGATAATCGATTAAGCGAAAAAATCGTTTAACAAGTGCTGTAGAGGTAACCCCATCCACATCATAATCCCCGACAAGGGCAATTCTCTCTCCATTACGAATCGCACCCGCAAGACGTTTGGCGGCTTTGGTTGCATCTTTGAGAAGGGAGGGGTGAGGAATATCAGAGAGTTTTTCACTGGTGTGACAGAATCTCTCACTTAAAAAAGCTTCTAACCCCTGATGGGTCAGAAGGGGAGCGCTAGGCAGGATTGGTTTGCTCAAAAGTCGCTCTCACAAATGCGAGGATAGAAGGGTTTGGGCTTTGGAGATGAGAGGTAAACTCAGGGTGAAACTGTACCCCTAAAAACCATGGATGACTTGGAATTTCAACGGCTTCAATAAGACCATTGGACTCACCTGTAATCATCATTCCAGCCTCTTCGAGAGCCGTACGATAGGTCGGATTGGCTTCATAACGGTGACGGTGACGCTCATGAATCAGAGCTTCACCGTTGTATGCTGCACGTAAATGAGAACCCTCTTTCGTCTCACACGGATATTCTCCAAGACGCAAAGTTCCCCCCATAGGTGAATGGTGGGTACGTAACTGCGCTTGTCCTGATTGGTCAATGAAGTTGTCGATAAGGTAAATCATCGGATGCTTCGTAGTGGGATTAAATTCGATGGAGTTCGCATCTTCATAGCCTAGAACATTACGAGCATACTCGACAAGAGAGAGCTGCATACCCAAACAAATTCCGAGATACGGGAGACGTTTTTCTCTCGCATAACGAATTGCTTGAATTTTCCCCTCTACGCCACGATTCCCAAATCCTCCTGCAACAAGGATGGAATCACACTCAGCCAATAACGCTTCAGCACCCACTACTTCGATTTTTTCACTGTCAATCCAGTTGATGTGAACACGAGTATCGAGGTGTGCTCCTGAGTGAATAAGCGCTTCGATGAGAGATTTGTACGATTCTTTGAGTTCTAAATATTTACCCACAAAACCAATATTGACGAGATGCTTAGGAGAGACGATCTTTTTGACCAATAAATCCCATTGTTCCATATCGGGTTTCAACTCACCAAGACCCAGCTCTTTCGCAATAGGGACAAGGATGTTTTGTTGTAAAAAGCTCAAGGGAACGGCATAAATCGTCTGTTCATCCATCGCTTCGATAATGCTGTCACCACTCACATCACAGGCAAGAGCGAGTTTCTTTTTAAATGTTTTCGGTAGTTTCTCTTCGCTTCGGGCGATAATCATCTGAGGCGTAATTCCGATACGGCGAAGCTCTTGGACAGAGTGCTGGGTTGGTTTACTTTTGTGTTCCCCTGCTGCTTTGATAAACGGAATAAGGGTAACGTGGATGAAAAATGTCCCCTCTACTTCGTCATCATGCTTCATCGTACGAATCGCTTCCATAAATGGCAACCCTTCGATGTCTCCTACCGTACCGCCAAGCTCAACGACAAGAATCTCATGCCCTTCTCCCGCTTTTTTGATACGATCAACGATTTCGCCGACGATATGAGGGACGACTTGAATCGTTTGACCCAAATACCCGCCACTTCGTTCACGCTCAATAACGCTGCTGTAAACTTGACCTGTAGTGAAGTTACTCGTACGTAAAAAGGAGTCATTCAAGAAACGCTCATAGTTCCCAATATCCAAATCGGTTTCGGCACCATCTTTGGTAACAAACACTTCACCGTGTTCCAAAGGGCTCATGGTTCCAGGGTCAACGTTGATATAGGGATCGATTTTGAGCATCCCAACGTTTTTGCCAGAGTGCTTGAGAAGTGCGCCGACACTGGCAGCGGTAATCCCTTTTCCAAGAGAACTCAATACTCCGCCGGTTACAAAAATATACTTGGTCATTTAACTAATCCTTAATCATTTTTGGTTGAATAATAGGCCAAAGGGGCACGTGTATCGACGTTTTACGGTCGTAATTTAAGTCTGCCATTATATACTGTTAAGACTTATAAAAAGGACAATATCAAATGGAATCGGCTCTGTATTATCTTACGATTGCATTGGGAATTTCGATTATTGTTAATCTTATCCTCATGCGATTTGGTGTTTCCCAAATCATCGGCTATATTATGACAGGTACGTTAGTGGCGTACGCATTTGATTTACGTCATTTAAAAGACTCACACACATTGGAAGCGATTGCTGAATTTGGGGTTGTCTTTTTGATGTTTACCATAGGACTGGAAGTCTCATTACGTCGTCTTGCTACCATGAAAACAGATGTTTTCTTCAATGGTTTTTTACAAACGACCCTCACCGCACTTCTTTTTTTCGGTGTCACCTACGGTTTTTTTCATCTTGATTTAGCCACATCTTTGATTGTCTCGATGTCCTTGTCTCTCTCCTCTACCGCGGTGGTCTTAAGTCATCTCAAATCGACCAAAGAGATTACGAGACCGTACGGACAGCGCTCCATGGGAATTTTGATTTATCAAGACCTTGCCGTTATCCCTATCTTGCTCTTAATCGGATTTTTGAGTTCGGGAGCTACTGATATTGGTGCAGTTCTTTTGAACACTGCCTTAAGTGCCATCGTTATTGTAGGATTACTTTTTGTCGTTGGAAAACGGGTTATGACGTGGTTGCTTCATTTCTCTTCTACTAGTAATGTCGATGAATTGTTTATGGGCTCCGTTCTCTTGATCGTCGTAGGGGCATCACTTGCCGTCCATGCGTTTGGATTTACCTATTCATTGGGAGCCTTTATCGCAGGGATGATTATTGCCGAAACGCACTATCACCATAAAGTGGAGGCTGATATTGCCCCCTTTAAAGATTTACTCTTAGGGACATTTTTTGTCACAGTTGGGATGAAAATTGATCTTGACTTTTTTGCTAACCATATCCTTGAGATTTTTGCCCTTTTGGTTGCTATCTTACTTCTCAAAGCGGTGGTGTTGTTTGGGGTCGTTCGGATCTATTCCAAAGCGAAGATTGCCTTTAAAACGGCGATTGCTCTCGCACAAGTAGGAGAATTTTCATTTGCTATTTTTGCATTGGCGGGGAATAAACACCTCCTTGACGGCGAGCTCACGCAGTTGTTGGTGCTTGCCGTTGTCCTCTCTCTTATTGTCACCCCTTTTATCCTCTCTCGTATCAGTGCCATTTCAGGATTGATTTTTAAAGAGACCAGTATGACCGAAGATTTTAATACTCTTTCGACCTACAGTAACCATGTGATCGTCTGCGGATACGGTATTGTGGGGAAGTTTGTCGTCAAAGCGCTTCGTGCAGAGGGGATAGCTTACATTATTGTCGATAACAGTTATAAGCACGTCCAAGAAGCTCTTAGCGAGGGAGAGAAAGCATATTACGGAGATATGTCCAAAACGGCGATTCTCGAAAAATTGCATACGAAAGAGTCTATTAGTGTCATTGTGACATTAGATAATACACAGAAAAAACGACTCGTATGTGAAGCTATTTTGAACTTTGCCCCAACTGTAAAGGTGGTAGTCAAAGTCATCAGCTTGGAAGAGAAACGGTCTCTTCATGGGCTACCTATTAGCGTCACGGTCGATGGGAAAAAAGAGGTTGCTTCACGATTGGTATGTGAAGCACTTTATTGTGATTTAGAGAAAGTATAGTCTTTAGTTCCCGCGTGATCCCGGCTTAATTGCTTCACTGCCATTCACACACAATGGGCAATTATCCGGTGCATACATTTCGAAATCGAAATCAGCAAGGGCAAAAAGGGGTTTATCCTCAGGCAATGCACAATTCACTTTTCGTGACAATTCACTGCCCGAACGTTTGCAAAATCCACGGTTTGCCAATGCGGCGAAACCAACGACAATACCGCCAAGCGCTTCGATAGCCTTAGCCGCTTCCATCGCTGAACCGCCTGTCGTGATAATGTCTTCACAAATGAGGACTTTTTCACCCGCAGTGATCTCAAATCCGCGACGAATTTGCATCTCTCCGTTGACCCGTTCGGCAAAAATAGAGCGTTTGTCCAACGCGGTTGCGAGAGCGAATCCAGCGATCAGTCCACCAAGGGCAGGTGCACAAACGGTATCGATTGCCAAACCGCTGGCTTGAATATTCACAGCCAAAGCATCGGATAGGAGTTTCGCTGTTTTTGGATCTTCAAGGACTTTTGCTGATTGAAGATAGTATTGAGAGTGGTTTCCTGAACTGAGTTTAAAATGCCCCTCAAGAAGAGCATTTGCGTTCATATAAATAGATTTTACGTCCATGGTTATACCGTCAAAATATCTTGCTCTTTAACTTTGAGCAGATCTTCAATTTTTGAAATAAATTTATCGGTAGTTTTTTGAACTTTATCTTGCGCTACTTTCGACTCATCTGCTGTAATCAGCTTGTCTTTTTCGAGCACTTTGATCTTGTCATTCGCTTTTTTACGATCATTTCGTATCGCTACTTTGGCATCGTCCGCCATACCTTTGGCTTTTTTCGCCGTTTCTTGACGCTGATCGACCGTCATAGGGGGGAAGAAAAGTTTAATTTCAACACCGTTATTATTGGGATTGACCCCAATATCAGCTTTCATAATCGCGCGTTCGATAACACTTAACATCGACTTATCCCACGGAGAGATACAAATCGTTGTCGCATCGGTTGCCAATACGCTTGCCGCTTGATCGATTGGGGTCATAGACCCGTAGTTGTCAACACGGACATTGTCCAAAATTTTTGTCGTGACACGACCTGTACGAAGGGTACGAAAATTGACCAACAAATGATCCGCTGACCCTTGCATTTTCTCTTCACAAAACGAATATACTTCTTCTAGCATAACTTCTCCTTACTTAGTAGCGTTAGTGTCGCTAACCACGTTGATCGTAGGAGCGGCAATCGTATTCTTGTCGACGATTTCATCAACAACTGAAGCGTTTTTTTGTTGAGCATAAAAATATCCCAAGGCAACGGTATTGACTACGAATAAAAATCCGAGAAAAAACGTTGCTTTGGTCAAAAATCCTGCTGGGCCTTTAGCACCAAAAACAGAATCATTGGAACCGCTGTATGCACCCAATCCGATGCTAGAGCTTTTTTGTAAGAGTACTGCGATGACGATCATCACCACGAGTACGATTTGCACGATGAGCAAAATGCCTGTCATAGTTATCCTTGAATAGAGTAAAAAGTTCGCGATTATAGCACAGTGTGATTAAAAGGGTACTTCACGGCATATTATCAGTGAAATTAGACTAAAATACCTTTTTTAAAAGGAGAAAAGTTTTATGTGTACCCAATGTAAAAAACAAAATAAAATGCTCGCCTATTTTTTTGGTATTATCATCTCAGCTGGGGCATTTTACTGGGCGGATACCCACTCCAAACAACCCACTCCGATACACACCAAGCCGATTGTTTCGGTGAGCACCTTTACCCTCTATGAGGCAGCGCGTAGTGTGGCGGGGGAAACATTGGAAATCAACTCTATCATCCCCTTGGGAAGCGATGCGCATACTTTCTCTCCAACACCTGGACAAGTAGCCGCGATCTCAAAATCTCCCCTTTTTATCTATAGTGGTGCAGGATTTGAAACATGGGCAGAGCCACTCAAAAACAGCTTGCCACAGAGTGTAAAGATCGTAGATATGAGTCAAAACGTTACCTTATTAAAAAATAATGATTCCGATCATGGCGTATATGACCCCCACTATTGGCTAGATATTGACAATATGATCCGCGTGACACAGACGATGGAGGGTGAATTTTCCAAACTTATTCCGACCAATACAAAACTTTATCATACGAATGCAACAACCTATATCGCCAATCTTCAAAAACTCAAAAGTGATTACAGTGAGGGTTTAAAAACGTGTAAAAATCGGACTCTCGTTACGAACCATGACGCATTTGGTTATTTAGCTCATGCGAACCAACTTAAAAATATTTCGGTTATCGGGTTGTCAAGCGATGAACAGCCCAGTGCAAAAACGATCAGTGAAATCATTACATTGGTGAAAAAAGAGAAGGTAAAAACAATCTTTTTTGAGGAATTGATTGATGATCATGTTTCCCAAACGATTGCCCAAGAGGGTGGTGCAAAGGCACAGAGCCTTCAGCCCCTTGAAAATATTAGTGAAGCAGAGCTAAAATCTCACCAAACGTATGAGTCACTAATGCGTGATAATCTTGCCAAATTACATGAAGCGATGGAGTGCCGTTGAAATTTGCCCCCAGCCTTTTTGATGTTCGTAACCTTTCTTTTACCCGTCAAGATAATGAAATTCTAAAATCAGTTAGCTTTACTATTCCTCCTGGGGAGTATTGTGCCATTATTGGACCCAACGGTGGGGGGAAAACGACTCTCGTTCGATTATTATTGGGACTGGAAAAACCTAGCAGTGGAACCATTCATTTGTTTGGAACATCACAAGCAAAATTCAGTGAATGGAATCGTATCGGGTATGTTCCTCAGCGTTCAGTATTGGTCGATGCCGCCTTTCCTGCTACGGTTCGTGAAGTGGTGGCGATGGGGCGTTATGCTCTTAGGGGACTTTTTGGATTTGAATCCTCCGAGGACAAAGAGGCGATTGAAGAGGCAATGACGTTGATGGGGGTAAGTGATTTATCCAATCGTCTGATTGGTCATTTATCCGGAGGACAGCGTCAGAGGGTGATGATCGCCCGTGCCCTCTCTTCACGTCCTGAGGTACTGATCGTCGATGAACCCAATACAGGGGTAGATATAGAGTCTCAACACCGATTTTATGAACTCCTTCGCCATCTTAATCGGTCTAAATCAGTGAGTATTTTATTTATCACCCACGATATTGGGGTGATTGCGGACGATATTCATCGTGTCCTTTTTGTCAATCAAACCCTCTTGGTCTCTCAAAATCCCCACGAAATGATACGGTGCGACGAAATGAGCCGCCTCTATGGCAACCCCTCACACGTCGTGTGTCATAACCATTAGGAGGTCATTATGATAGAAATGTTAAGTTACCCCTTTATGCAACGAGCATTTGTTGCAGGACTTATGATCGCCGTTTTAGCCTCCCTTAGCGGTTCGTTTATTGTCCTTCGCCGTTATTCACTTCTGAGTGAAACGCTCGCCCATGTTTCACTCGTAGGGGTCTCTGTTGGATTGTTAGTAGGATTGAGCCCGTTGTGGATGGCAGTGGCGACCTCCCTCGCGGCAGCTTGGCTCATTGAGTATCTTCGCAGTTCGCGCGGTCTTTATTCCGACTCGATACTGGCAATTTTTCTCTCAGGCTCCTTGGCTTTGGCAATCGTTATTATTTCGTTGTCGGGATCGTTTAACGCCTCTCTCTTTAGCTATTTATTCGGCTCTATCCTCTCGGTGAGCAATAATGATCTCATCACGATGGGCATTTTCGGTTCCCTCTCCATGGCGTTGTTGAGCCTCTTTTTTAAAGAGCTCTATTTTATCGCTTTTGATGAAGAGGTGGCGCGCACTAGTGGTCTTCGTGTTACCCTACTGAACTTTATGCTCGTGAGCATTATCGCCGTGATTATCGCCCTCTCGATACGAATTGTGGGGACACTTCTTATCGGTGCACTGATGGTTATCCCTCCTGTTGCCGCGATTCGTTTCGGGATGGGATTCTTTAGAACGACCCTTTTATCGATTGCTATTGCACTCGTTTCTGTCGTAATCGGACTCAGTGTCTCTTTTTTCTTCTCTCTTCCTAGTGGGGCGGCTATTGTGTTGTGTTTGTTGGGTATTTTTATTGTGGCATTGGTACTCAATTGAGAGTCAAAGAAGAGTTCAGCCGTTGCGCGAGTGTGTACGGGGAATGCAATGTGATTCAGGCAAATGTTGCTCAAAAACTTATTAAGGATACCGTGGCAAATCCTACACGGATACTTGATTTAGGATGTGGCAACGGAACCCTCTATTCTCTAGTAGATTGGGAGATAGAGCATTTTGTGGGGGTCGATTTTTCCCAAGAGATGCTCAATCACCATCCTAAAGGCTCAAGCGTCGAATTATTTCTGGGTGATTTTAATAATTCCGTTCTTTTTGAAACACTCCGTACTGAAACTTTTGAGCGTATATATTCGGCATCGGCGCTACAGTGGGCGGATGATTTGGGAGGCGTGTTTGAACAACTCTCTTTATTCGACACCCCTATGTCGTTGGCAATATTTACATCAGGGACATTTAAAACCCTCTACGAGTGTGCAGGACTTCCACCAATTCTAAAATCCTCCGACGAAGTAATCGAGATCGCCAACCGCCATTTCACAGCCCACTATGAGATCGTGCACTATGTTCTGGACTTTGATTCGGTACGGGAGATGTTTCGCTATATCAAACGAAGTGGCGTGAGCGGAGGTCGGAGGGTACTTGATTTTTCACAAACGAAACGGTTGATGGAAGTGTATCCGTTGAATTATTTGGAATTTGAGGTGGTGTTTATTCGGTCGTAAACCCCATCTCCCTAAAAAGCGGTCTATCATCCCTATTTTCAGACATACATTGTCCTCTGAGTTCTTCAAGTCTTTCATACACTTCTCCCTCTTTGATCGGACATAAAGTGAGCATATCCTCCAACAGACATCCAAAAGCCCTTACTTCGATTTTTTCAAATTCTCCACACGTAGTATCATAAAAACTTGCTGCTCCAAAATCCCCAAGATAGCAGTGATCTTCGTCATTAATTAGAATATTATGGGCATATAAATCACCGTGCATCAATCCTTGCGCGTGAAGATACGCTGCGGCAGAGGCAATCGCTTTTGCTACTTCGCGGATGGTTTCGGGGCTAAATTCTTCTCCCTCTTCGAAGGTGTCACGAGTACAGGTTTCAAAATCGGGTGGAAAACCGAGATTCTGATAGATCGATGGGATATATTCCAAGAGAAGCCCTAGCCGTTCATCCCCCTCAATTTTCGCTAAAACTTTGATAAGGTTTGGATGTTCCCCGACGCTCATACAGGCATTCATCTCATCGTGCGCATAGCCATCACTGGTTATCGCCCCTTTAAAAAGTTTGAGTGCAACCTCGTACTCATGTACTTTTGAGTACGCCTTGAAAATCTCTCCCGAAGCCCCTGCTCCCAAAAGTTCTTTCACTTCCAACATTTCGTAGGTGACTTCTGGAAGTTCAAACTGTTGATTCCCACTGCACGGATTCCCTGAAAAAGCAAGCCAAGAGAGTTTGGGAAGAGCCAACAACCATGATGGGATTTCGTCAAGCTGATTTGCTGAGAGGCGGAGAAGTTCAAGATTTTGACATCTAGCCATTTCATCGGGAAGTTTTACCAGTTGATTACCGGCAAGGGCACATTTTTGGAGTTTATGAAGCTTACCGATGGAGTTGGGGAGGGCTTGAAGTTTGTTATCGGTCAATATCAACCAACTAATACTAAGAGGAAGAATATCTTCATCAAACACCTCGATTTGATTGGACTTAAATCCTAGCATATAGAGATTATGGCACTCTTTAAAAGAGTCTGGAACCCCAGTGAAGCGGTTATTGGAAAAAAAAGCAATTTTTAGTTTTGTGAGTCTACACAGTTCTTTGGGGAGAGAGGTGAGGAGATTATTGCTCAAATCCAGAATCTCTAATGTATCTACTAACTCAAATATCTCTTCGGGAAAAGAGGTTAAATTTTCACTGAGGGTCAGCCGTTTGATCCCTTTGAGCTCGCCTGAACGAAGTTGATGTAATGTGTGCATATTTCTCTTTTTTTGAATGAATTATTATCGAAGCGTTTTCAAAACACCCTTTGCCGCATATACGCCACTGGCAAAAGAGGCGGTCAATAAATACCCCCCCGTAGGGGCATCCCAATCCAGCATTTCCCCTGCACAAAATACATTTGGCAAAGCCACTAACATCAGATTTTCGTTAAGTGCTTCTTGTCTCACTCCACCTGCTGTACTGATGGCTTCATCAATAGGTTGCATACTTGTGAGCGTAATCGGGTATTGCTTAATGCACGCGACAACACTTGGGGCATCGTTCCATTGGTTCTTTGGTAATAGTTCGCGAATGAGTGCCGCTTTCACGCCATCCAATCCAGCTTTTCGCCATTTGTTATCGGTGGATTGCTTTCCTGATGGTGCAAGGCGTGAGAGCAATTGGGCTTCGCTTAGATGTGGCAAGAGATCCAAATATAAAGTGGCGGAACCCTTTGCGATAAGCTCCTCACGAAGATGGCGTGAAAGGGCATATATTAATCCCCCTTCGATGCCATAGGTTGTCAAGACAGCTTCGCCTTCCCTTTTTTCACCATCGTCAACCCAGCCCGATACATTTTTTAAGGGCTTACCTAAATGCGCTTGCATAAAGGGAGACCAGATTGCTTTGAAACCACAGTTTGAAGGCAATAAAGGGGCAATAGCCACCCCCTTATCCGCTAGAAGAGAGACCCAAGCCCCATCTGAACCTAAACTAGCCCAACTTCCGCCACCCAAAGCCAAAATCGTCGCATCCGATGTTATTGTTTTTTCACCATCATCGGTTCTAAAACGCAAAGCTCCTGTATCGGTAAACCCCTGCCAATAATGGCGACAATGGACACGAACTCCCCGTTTTTTCAAGGAAGAGAGCCAACGACGTAACAGAGGAGCAGATTTCATTTCTATGGGGAAAACTCTTCCCGAAGTTCCAACGAACGACGATACACCCAAACTTTCCATCCATACTCGAATAGCATTGGAATCAAATTCTCGTATCATCGGTTCTAACCAATCGCTTCTATCATAACGTCGAAGAAAATCACCGATAGGCTCACTGTGGGTAATATTTAATCCCCCTTTGCCTGCTGTGAGAAATTTTCTCCCCACAGAGGGTTTCGCTTCAAAAATATCAACACTTATCCCCTGTGAAGAGAGAACATCTGCTGCCATCAACCCAGCTGGGCCTCCTCCAATAATGACGACGTGCTTAGTTTTCAACGATATTAGTTTCCTAAGCCTAAAATATTTTCTTTTTCCAAAGTATAGAGTTCATAACGAATGTGTTTGAACACTTCACTCATTTCAGGTTCTATAATCTTATAAACCTCTTCCAAAACACGCGAAGATTCTTGCCCTCTTTTATAGTTGGCGATTACTATACTCCGTAAATCGGTACGATTCATTTCACTTTGCATCGTAGGACGTAATACATCATTGATACTATCACGAGAGGAGAGAAGTGATTCCAGTGGTTCGATACGGCATTGATGGCGAAGGGTTTTGAGTGCCGTTGAGAGCTTCTTGTCATTGTGAACATAGCGCGCGATATCCTCAATCACACGAATACCCTCTTTTAGACGGTTAAGGTTGGCATCCACCACTCGCAGGATGTGCGAGGGGAGGAGATTATTCGTCTTTTCCACCGAAAATTCCGAAGAGTTGCAACAATGCTGTAAAGATATTGAGGAAATCGAGATAAAGGGCAAGTGCACCATCAATCGCCGTTTCATATCCCCCATTCATAATATTTTGAGTATCATAAATAACCATGATACTAAAAAGAATAACAACTACTCCAGAAATCGCTACATGCAAGAGAGGATTACCTAGGAAGATATTTAGAATTGAAAAGCCCATAATAACAAACATGGCAATCATAAGAGGTTTTCCGTAACTTGTAAAATCTCTTGTTGTTTTGATAGCATAAAAACTCATCGCCCCAAATACGACAGAGGTCATTGCAAAAGCATTACCGATAATGGTACCCCCACCGTTCATTCCCAATGTATGAGATAAAAGTGGAGCCAACATTAATCCCGTCATAAAGACAAATCCGAACATTACAAGAAGATTGATACCGGGTTTATGTTTAACAAACTGTAATCCGATTATCAAACCAATTTCAAGGGCGAATAAAAGCCAAAAATTAGCAGCAATAGTACCTGCCATTGGAACACCCACGTATGCACCTACCGCACCCGCCATCATTGATGCAGCAAACAATTTATAAGTCTCTTTTACGAATGAAACGATCTGCGCTTCACCCCGTGATGCGCTCTCGTAACCAAATGCACGTTGTTGTGCGTAATCACGATCATATAAAGCCATAGCCTTTTCCTTAACAAAGTAAATTTAAACATTAGGATTATACCCCATATTTATTAACTATGAGAGAGGAAAAACCAATGGCTCACGGCAGATTTGTTCTGGTATAAAATTTGCTTTTAGGAGAAAATAATAAAAATCGAAGGAAAATCATGGCACCACTGACGACCCATTCTCTCAAAAAATTATTGGAGCGTATTGATTTTGCCCGAGAAGGAAAAATTCATTCTCTTATCCCTCTCTCTCCTACTTCCATTGAAATTCGTTTTAGCGTTCAGGATATTGCTCGTGGGTACGATTGGATTGATATAAGGTTTGTTCTTAGTGGTGTGTGTGATGCAAAACTGGTAAGTGATAATGTATTCTCCTCTCTTGATATGTCGGAAGGAATTACCGTTGAAATAAATGCCAATTCTTGTGCATTAGCAATCGGGGAGTATAAAGGGCGAGTGTATGAAGCACCACTTTATATTATCGGTACTTCGATGGAGAGTGAAGAATTGCCGTTTGGTGGGTAAGTTAAACCTTCTCCAATAAACAGATAAAAAATCCATCAATCGTATCCGTCGGTAAAATTCTCACGCCGTTTTGAATCCGCTCATCATAGACCTCTTTTCCCCATCGCTTCAGAGGCTTTTGGATGTTATCGAAGGGCAATGTGAGGGGTAATGTCTTTAAGTGCTCTCCATGGCGTTCTAAGAGATGTTGCAGAGGGCTTTCATTCTCTTCAGGGGAAAAAGAACAAGTAGAGTAGAGTAGTCTCCCCCCCACTTTGAGAGCATCGAAGGCAGAGAGGAGCAATCGGCGTTGAAGTTTGGACGTTTCCTTGACTTTGTGGATAGACCAAAAGCTCATACTTTTGGGATCATGGGTTTTGAAACGTGCTTCAGAAGAACACGGTGCATCAAGGAGGATGCGATCAAACATTTCAGGGCATTTTTTTCCCACACTTCGCCCATCGGTCATATATGTATGGGCGTTGGTCACCCCTTGAGATTTCAGGTTGTCACACATTCGGAAAAATCGTTCTCGTGAGAGTTCTACCGCAGAAAGCCACCCCGTATTTTCCATCATTCCTGCTAACATCAGTGTTTTACCCCCTGGAGCGGCGGCGAGGTCGAGAACGGTCTCTTCAGGCCTGGGAGCCAACAAGATAGGGGCGATCATTGAGGAAAGATTTTGGATATAAAGTCTCCCACTGTAAAACGCATCGGTTTGAGTGAGGGCGAGTTTATGCTCCGGGGAGATACGATATACCCCTTCCAAAAAGGTTGTTTGCCACCCTACAGTCTCAAACGGTATGTTTGCTTTTGTTAGTTCTGTTTCGAGTTTTTGAGGGGTCGATTTGAGCGTGTTAACACGAAAAGTGACCTGCTTAGGGGTGTCAAAGGTTTTAAGTATGACACTAAATTGTTCAGGGGGAACAATCTTTTCTAATCGTTCTTTAAAGGCTTCAGGAAGACTCATCGAATGACTCCATCAAGTATGGGGACGAAATCACATATTTCGAGAGGCTCTTCCATGATTTTTGTCCCTCTTTTGGTAAAGCGGGTAATAACTTGTTGATTCCCTTTTTCGATAGGGGCAATTAAAATTCCCCCCTCTTTGAGCTGATCCAATAATTTCTGGGGAATAGCTCGTGCTGATGCCGAGAATAAAATTCGTTCAAAAGGGGCATATTGTTCCCAACCGTTTTGTCCATCATCCGTGCGGGTATGAATATTTCCCAATTTCAGCTGACGAAAACGATCTTTGGCTTCAAGCAACAATGATTCTATCCTCTCAATGGTGAATACACGGCGAAAAAGATGGGAGAGGACGGCTGCTTGGTAGCCACTGCCACATCCGATTTCCAAAACACTGTCACACCCCTCAGGGCTGAGATATTGGGTCATTTTGGCAACAGTAAGAGGGGAAGAAATGTACTGCTGTGCTCCGATGGGAAGAGCGTCAAGACGATACGCATTATGACGCATAGCGAGGGGGACAAATGCTTCACGATTGGTTTGAATAAGGGCATTTTTAATCACGGGACGAAGAACAAATTTTTTGTTGATTTCGTCTGCCATTCGCGTGGTTTTTATAATGGTTACTTTGTCCGTCACGATTTTATCCCTATATTAAGATAGCGGCGCATAGAGAGCACGGTCTGCTCTTCATACGTCCAAGAGAGAGTTTCTGCGCTATTGTTTCGTAATTCAGTCCCAAAAGGGTTGATAATTCCACTCATCCCACTGGTATCATTATTGTTGGCATCGCTTGCAATAACGTAACACTCATTCATAAGAGCAAGGGCGTTTGTTAGGGTGACGAAGTGTTCTGCTCGAATTTTACCCCACTGTGAAGGGATGGCGATAATATCGCACCCCTCTAGTTGTTGCCACAAAGATTTAAAACGAAGTTCAAAGCAAATAAGTATTCCAATTTTTATACCGTTAAAGTCAAATCGCATAATTCGAGATTCTTCACCTGCACTAAAATAGTCCATTTCGCCGCCAAGATTAAAGAGCTTTGTTTTTGCTTGTGCATGGAGTATTTTACCGTTATGAAGAGCATACGCAACATTGTAAAACTGATCGTCAATTTGGGTAATAGCCGTAAAGATAAGAAGACGATTTCCTATCCAATCACTGAGTTTTTGAAGAGCGATGGGGGTAAATGCAGCGGCTTCCTCAAAACGATCGTAGGCAAATCCTGTGAGACACACCTCAGGAGCAACAATTATTGCATCTTCGGGTGCTTGAGACAGATGTAAGATTAGCTTCGTGAGATTATTTTCAAAAGAGGTATCGGTTGGGATACAAAGGGAAACAATAGGTTTAGAAATCATCGAAACTAAGGCTTCCTTTGGAATAATTGGTAACGGTTCCCTCAAAAAAGTTGGTCTTTTGGTCATTGAACTTCGAGAAATCATCAACCCATTTAATCGGATTGGGGACATTGTAAAGTTTTTTGAGTCCCACAGCGTGAAGACGTTCATCGGCTAAGTATCGGATATATTGGGCAACAATTTCGTTAGTAAGACCTAAGATCTGACCTTGAGTGATATATTGTCCCCATGCAGTCTCTAGTTCTACCGCTTTACGGAACATATCGTAGACCTCTTCAAGGAGTTCTTCGGTAAAGAGATCCGCACGTTCACGACGCAATGTATTGATGATGTTTTGAAATAGAACCAAATGGGTTACTTCATCCCGTTGGATAAAGCGAATCATTTGAGCAGAGCCTAACATTTTCCCTGAGCGTGCGAGGGTGTAGATATAGGTAAATCCGCTATAGAAATAGATCCCCTCTAAAATCTGATTTGCAAAACACGCTTTGACAAAAGCACTTTCACTGGGATCATTCGCAAGTTCATCATAACGTGAGGCGATGGAGTCATTTTTAGTTTTAAGCATCATATCTCTACGCCATAAATCATAAATCTCTTCAGAGTTTTGACTAATAGAATCGACCATAACCGCATAGCTTTGAGAATGGAGCGCCTCTTCGAAACTTTGACGTACCAAAATAAGGTTGATTTCGGGAGCGGTTACGTACGGATTGATATTGTCCATCAAGTTATTCGTTTGGAGACTGTCCATAAAAATAAGCTGTGAGAGGGCTTTATCGTACGCTGTTTTTTCCATATCAGTGAGATACTTGTAATCGACAGCATCGCGGGTCATATCGACCTCTTTTGGGAACCACGTGTTGTTGAGCATCATCTCCCAAAGGTTATATGCCCATTGATATTTAATATTGTTAAGTTCAAAAATACCCGTTGGATTTCCACCAAAAATACGACGGTCATTGACATGCTCAGTGGAGGATGGATTGTATATTTTTTTGCGTTGCATGTGAATAACCTACTGGTGGAATGAAGAATCGCATTATGTCGAAATATAGATTTAGGATACCTAAAAATCAATGCACTTCTGTGAGAACATTATCCATCAACGTAAATAATTGTTCACTCGCTCTTTCCATCTCTTTAAAATTTTTAATAATATCTTCACTGTGCGCAAGAATATACTCTTCTCCTTCGTCAATATAGGATAAGTTTTTATTGGCATTTTGATGAACGGAGGTATGAGGTGTTTTCATGAGTTCATAACTTTTTGAGGTACTAAATCGTTCTTTCCCCTCTCCATCGTACCATAGTCCCAATCGACATTGATGTGAATCAACCGCCTTAAGCTTATGATCGCACACCATCAGACCATTATACGCCCTTGATTTATAGAGGATATGATCTATTTTTGCCAAAACAATGAAGGAACTATTTTCCATTGCGCGAGATGAGTTTACAATTTTAGAAGAGCCTTCATTGAGCTGGATAAGGGTATTCTCAAACGTGATGATACTGGAGTTTGAACGCTCTACCCCTTTATTCATCTCCTCTGCACTGGTTTGAATATCAGCCATATCTTGCTGAAGAGAGCTAATAGAGAGGGAAATATCCCCCGTAGCCTTGTGGGTTCTCTCCGCTAGTTTACGTACTTCATCGGCGACTACCGCAAATCCACGTCCATGTTCCCCTGCTCGGGCTGCTTCAATGGCGGCATTGAGCGCTAACAAGTTGGTTTGATCGGCAATATCAGTGATAAGCTGAATAATAGAATTAATTTCATTGGCACGCATAGTAATATGAGTAATCGCGTCGTTATTATTGCCAACTTTTTCATTAAGCATATTAAGCTCATTAATAATTATCGCGATTGTTTGGCGGCTATCATGGGCCAGTTTTGCCGAATTTGTGGTCGCATGAGTGACCTCTTTGAGGTTGTGTATATTATTGTGGAGATTATCTTGAATAACACTAAGGCTCTCAGTCACTTTGACACTAAGCTGACTGAGTTCGGAATTTAGAGCATCTCGGCGTTTCTTGTAATCTTGCTCTTTCATAACAGCGATACTTTTAGCAACATTGGCAATACCATCGACAAATTCACCGTGCATACCCTTATCCGAGAGTTCATGCGAAAAATCCCCTTTGGTCGCACCCAAGATAGAGGTATTGATTTGGTGAATAAAATCTTCGATTTGTCCAATAAGCTGATGTAACGCTCCCCCCATAATCCCAAGTTCCGTAGTAGAAGTTGCATCAACCTCCGTTTGGGCGAAGTTTCCATGAGCAACGTGCGTAATAATCTCCGTAAATTTTTCCAAAGCAGTTGTGATAGAGCGGCGAATCATACTGGCAAAAATAAAGATCAAGATGGCAACTATAAGCCCCATCGCAAGGACAAAAAGTTTATAAAAAGTAATCTCTTGATGCAGCTCTTTAGATGCGTTTTGGAGCTTGCTTTGTTTTAGATCTACTACTTTCTCAAAATTCATTCGTGAAGCATCTGCATAAGGGGTGAGTTCTCTTTTATAGTTGGTATAAATAGTAATAGAGTTACTTTCAATCGTGGCAGCGTCAAGTGATTTCATCATCTTTATAGTATTATCGACAAAGATACCCGTACTCTCTTTTGCATCAGAAATTAATTCTTTTTCAGTGGGCTCAGTGATTGTATTTTCAAGCTTGGTAAACGCCAAACGGATTGATTGACTTCGCTTTTCAAGTTTTTCAATGTTGGAAGAGTACTCATTTCCTAGCATAATATCGCGACTTGTACGGCTAATATAATTGAGATCTTTTTCTATCTCCAACGTGAGCAAAGCTCCCGTAATAGTCTTTTCTTGGAGTTCACTGTATTGATTTTCCAAATTGCTAAAGGCAAAATAAACAAAGATTGAAGCCCCGACGATGGAAAGGGTCGCTACTGTTACTAGATAATTCATTCGCTTTTTGACACTGATATTTTGAAGGCTGTGTTCTAATCCCATGTTCTTGTCCTATCACATTTTTATTATATTTATCGCCTGTTATTATAGTCATATTTAGAAAGATTTAAAACTAAATCTGAAATAATATATCCGACTTTAACTGCAAATCCAACCAAATCCTTCTTCGCGAGGGTGATTAAAGATATTCTATGCGATTTCTACCATTTTGTTTTGCTTTATACACCGCTTTATCTGCTCTCTCGATAATCGATGATACCGTATCCGAAAATTCAGGTGTCGTAATTCCAATACTCAGTGTGAGTTCGATACTCTTTCCATTTATAAGAATAGGTAAGCTTTGTGCAGCATGGCGGATGCGTTCAGCAACTTTTAGACTGACGGGTAATGATGCCTGATGAAGTAAAGCAATAAACTCTTCGCCTCCATATCGAATGAGACGATCGTTCTCACGTAACGCGAGTTTAATCCTTTGTCCCATTTCACTTAAAACATGATCACCGACCAAATGTCCATGCGCATCATTAACCTTTTTAAAATGATCCAAATCAATAAACATAATCGAAAAAGGAGTTGCAAAGCGGACAAATTTGTTTAAAACATTTTCCACTTCCTTCTTGGTTTGTTCTTTGCGTAATGCACCCGTCAAAGGATCATTCACGGAAGATGTCGTGGAAATTCTGAGAATATTACCCAACTGCTCCGTAGGAAGTTGATGACAGATGATGTGTCCGCCCTCATTACATACGACTAATAAACAAGGGGTTTCCTCTTCTATCACATCGTATAGTGGACACGCGTCAACCCCTTGCTTATTTTGATACCATAGTAGATATTCCTCCCATGATAAGGGATACGAGGAATAGCTCTCTTCATTTTTTGGAAAAATACGTTCTCCTGTCCCTTGCTGAAAAATGAGGGTAGTAGGATATCTAAATTTCAACCGAGCGATTCCCCTTTCAAGATAAATTCAACGGCTTGACGGGTAGATCGGAATGTTTTGACTTCCCCAATGGAAAGATCCAAATGGGTCATAGCAATAGCAATATTTTTACTAATACCGGTCAAATACGCATGTGAACCCATCATTCCAATCGCCGTATAAAGCTTACGTATTTGATGCGCCACTTCAGTATTGATGTCAAAAATAGCATTAATATCAATGATAACATGATCCGATTCGAGACGTTCCAATGTTTCGAGGATTTTATCAATAACTTGGATAACTCGATTCGAGTCAAGTGTTCCTACAATGGATACAAGTAAAATTCCTTTCCATATTTCGCTAATAGGAGCTTCCCGTTCCGAGAGTTCTTCTGCTGATGCTTGCTGTATTTTGTTATTTTCTTGCAAGACCGAAAAAATAAGTTTCGAGGTTAATGCTTCGAAAAATGCGGTCAATTTAGCAGCTAATGGATAATGGAAGAGCTGATTTTGGTCCAACGCTTTGAAAAGGGGAAATTTAAGATAACACGTATAGACAGAATTACGAAAATTATAAAAACTTTCTTCGCCACGTATCTCAGCCACCTTTTTCAAAAAATTTGACAAGGCTATCGCTTCATCACTAACGGGATCAAGGTCACTTTCGAGACATTCATCGAAAAAACTTAAGAAATCGGAGTAATAACGCATCTCACTTTCTCTCTCTTCAGAGGGAAAGTATTCAATCCAATCTGCAACAAGAGCTGTCCGCTCATGTTGTACAATTTTGGCTAATGGTTCTAATAATTGATTCATACTATTCCCTTGTGTGTAATATGGATAATGGACGCATCGTCAGAAAGCGAACCACAAAAATAGAGCGTAGCACACAGTGCAGCAACTGGCTCATCTATGAACATTTTAGTATTCAATAGATTAAATTTTTCTTTTAATACACCATCGCTAGTGAGAATAAGTGAAGAAGTCGCCGTAAGATCAAATTCTACGGTCAAGGGCTTAGAATAATGGGCTCCGATACTTCCTGAACGTAATGGATAGTGATAAAATTTTTCATCTACTAGCTTCCAAGCACTAATATTTCCGATTCCCGAAAAAGTAACAAGAGCTGCGTCAACGGCACCAATGACTAAATCACAACAGCGTAAATTTGTATCAATAATATAGCGGTGAAGAGAGTTAAAAAAATCATTGATCATTAGAATAGAGTGACAGTGCCGCTCAAAAAATGTGGTTATCGCAGCAACCGTAGTCGAGGCTTTGAGCCCATGTCCTGCCACATCTCCAAAGGCAAAAAGTCGTCCCTTTCGGAGGGTGAAATCACCATTATAGTTCTCATCAAAAGAGAGGGAGAGCCATTCGGTTTGATCTTTAGGAACATTGGGACCAAAAAAAACAACGGTACCATGGATCTCTTTTTTGGTTGAGGAGACGATAGAGAACATATACCCATCGATTGCACTTAGTGCACTAAGCCCAATCCCTAATGATGATTGTTCATAGGTAGAATACCCCTTTTGGCACGCAAGTTCAATATTTCCTATCCCCTTCCCCCGATCACACACCGCCAAAGCAACCAACCCCTGCCGCTCCAAAAGCCAAATTTCACCATTACTTTGCGAATGTTTAAGGATATTGCTTCCCAATTCCATGACGGCAAAGGCATAAAGTTCTTTTTGATGGCGGTCACTGATGTAATGGGAAATCTCGATTTTGGCATAAATCAGATCACTTTTATTGGTTATGGAAAATCGTCGAAGCCGCCTCATAGCATATAGCCCCATTCAAGTGAATTAACATTGTCAGCACGATAATGGTGAAAAATCATCTCTTGGTTAAGGGCGATCCCTGTTTCTTTCCCAATCTTTTCAAGCAAGAGCCTAGATTTATATTCAAAAAAATCGACAGCATCACCAAAATAGAGGAGAAGAAACCGATCTCCAGTCGTGCGAAAAGCCCGGATTACCTCTTCGTGAACGTCAATAACTTCATCGGTTGGTGCATATTCTTGGAGTAATGTTCCGATTTGAATCAGGAGTTTGTCTCCGTGTGAGAGACCGAATCGACTATTAATATACTTGAACCCTTTGATGTCGAATTTCAATAAGGAAAGGCGAAGTCCTTTTGCAATCCCTTTTTTGATTAAAATCAGTAGCGCATTACGATTGAAAACAGAGGTTAATGGATCTTTATAAAAAAAGGTATTACGCGCAAGCTCAAGATGGGGGAGATAGATACCATCACTGTCTTCTGGAATATGGTACTCTTTTATTTGTGCTAAAAATATTTCGGTTAAAAAAGGGTCAATATGCCCTTCCTCGACCATTTCTAACATTATTTTTATTACTTTTTCGCGCTCCACCCCTTCACGGTAAACTCGTCGGCTAGTCAGAGCATCATAAATGTCAGCGATGGCTAAAATACGAGCACCCAAGGGGATATCTTCACCTGCAAGACCATCAGGATACCCTTTCCCATCCATTCGTTCGTGATGATGGCGGACAAGAGGAATGAGATGTTTCCATGCATCCATTCGCTCAAGAATGATTCCAGAGAGGGCACTATGCTGTTGAATCAGTGCATATTCAGCTGTTGTCAGACGATCTGGTTTGAGCAAAACAATATCAGGAATACCAATTTTGCCTAAATCATGCACCCACCCCGCAAAATAAATATCCCGTATCTCCTGATCTTGAAGTTGAAGTGTTGTGGCAAGTTGCGCAGCAAGATAGGCTACCCGCTTCGAATGACCCTTGGTATAGGCATCTCTTAGCTCGATTGTTGCCACCAATGCGTCAACGGCTTGAGTCTCATTATTATCGTTTTTTAACAACTCGTCCATAACACTCTTTTTATTCTCCAATAAAATCCCCAATTCCCTATTTTCTCTCTTTCGGAGACATTTTTAGATTCTACCCCAAGGAAACTTAAATTGCTATCGCCCTAATTATGGTAAAATTGATCTTAATTTAGAAAAAGGAACTGTATGAAAAAACGATTTTGGGCGTATGGAGCCTTGGCGGCGGTGAGCGTCTATGCAGCTGCTGGATTTTTAGGTGTTCCGTATCTCCTTAAAAATAGTGTTCCTGATAAGGTAGCCACAGCTAGTAATGGGGGGCGTTTGAGTATTGAATCGAGTTCTTTCAACCCCTTTACTCTTCGCCTATGCGCGAAAAAAATCTCTTTCAAAACGCCGAATAATAGTGATTTTGTGGCGGTGGAACAATTGATAATCAATGTCGATTTAGTGGATTATCTGTCGAAAAAGCGAATGGTGATAGATACGTTTGAAATTACGAATCCTCACATTATGGTTCAAAAAGATAGTAACGGGACGATGAATTTCGGATGGCTCCTAGGCAATGATGAGACGAACGAGACGAAGGAACCCTCGAAACCTTTGCCGTTGTCTATTCATAACTTTACCCTCAAAGAGGGGGTGATTGAGTACTTTGATCAAAGCGAAGGGCGAGATTATCATCAAAAGATTCCGTCTCTAGGGTTTCATCTCGAAAATATTGATTTGAAAGATATTTCGAACAATCACGGATTGATGCGACTGTATGCCACGATGAATGAGGGGGGATTTATTGATCTACGGGGAAAGATTTCGGAAATAAATCCGTTTGCCATTGATGGAAGTGTGGCAATTGACTCAGGAGAACTCTCAACATTTTGGAGCTATTTTAAAGATAAATTGCCCATTGAAGTGACAGAGGGAAAACTGGGGCTTCGATTGGATTACGCCCTAAATACCGATGATATTAACGCGACGAAACTTTCTCATCTTTGGATGAATGTGGATAATGTCCACGTTGTCCCCAACGGGGCGCACCATAATCTTTTGCGTTTGGAGTCATTGAAGCTGGAAAATGGGACGGTGTTTCCACTGCGTAAGGAATTAAAGGCTGATCGTTTTAGCCTAAATGGGTTAGATGTCAGTGCGTCACGTTCACGCACAGCGGTGATTGATTGGTTGGACTATATAGAGCAGATCAATAAAGCGTTCCCTGAAGATGAGAATGAGACGAAAGTGCCATGGAAAGTCATGATTGGTGATGTAAACCTTGAAAATATGGGGGTTACGTGGAGCGATCATCAACCAAAAATTCCCTATAGTGCAACCATGGGGGGGATAACGCTTTCTTCACAACAACTCAGTATTGATCCAAAAAAGCTTCTTAATGGGCAATTGAACACGGGGAAAGTAGAGGTGCATACCCTCCGTGATAGTAAAAAAATCGCCTCTCTCGAAAGCATCGCAGTAGAGGGGCTAGCCCTAAATCGTGAAGCGCAAAATACTCATATTCAAAATGTGAGTATCAATGGAGCAACAACATCGTTCAAACGGCTCAAAGATGGGACGATTGATCTTCAGCAATTGATCGCCCCCTCCCCTAATACGAAGACTCAAGCAAAAAAATCGGAGGAGAAACCGTGGCACTATCGTGTCGATAATTTTGGGGTGAACAATGGAAAAATCGGATTTATTGACACCCTTCCCTCTCAAAATATAGCAGTGAATATTGATAATCTTTTCTTGGATGTCAAAGGGTTTTCGAGTAATCCAAAAGAGACGATGATAATAGAAAGTCGTGCACGAATCAATGAAAAAACAACCTTAAAAATTGCCTCCAAACTTCGTCGTGAAACATTGCAAAGCACGGGAAATTTCGAACTAACTCATTTTCCCCTCCCCCTTATCGACCCTTATATTGAGCCTAGTAGCTATGCGGCATTGCGTCGGGGTGATCTAGGGATTAAGGGGATTTACTCCTTTACTCTAGCAAAAACCTCTGTGGCTGGGAAACTCTCTCTTAACGATTGGGTAGTGGAGGATCGACGGGATAAAAGTGTCGTGTTGGGGTGGAATCGTATCGGGGTAACACCGTTCAAATATGCCTATCCTGATAATCGGCTCAAAATCAATCATCTATCGGTGGAGGGACTTTATACCAATATCCTTATCGATCAGAATAAAACAGTGAACTTTTCAACGCTGGGTAAAGCGCCTAAAAGCGATACAAACGAGAGCAATGCGACGACGAAAGGGGGCAACACTTTTGGTCTGGATATTGTGAAGCTGGCGGTGTCGAACAGTAGCGCCACGTTTAGTGATCTCTCTCTCCCCTTGCCGTTTAAAACCACTATCCATGACTTGAGCGGAGAGGTGTTGGGGATCTCAACGACTCAAAATGTCTCTACCATCGTAAAACTTCGAGGGGGAGTCGATGCGTATGGATTGGCGAAAATAGATGGATCGCTCAATACGAAAGACCCAAAAGGCTTTACCGATATGCACGTGGCATTTGAAAATCTGGAACTCAAGAACTATACCCCCTACTCCCTACAGTTTATGGGGTACAAAATTGCCGATGGGAGACTCTTTTTAAATCTAGGCTACAAGATTACCCAAGGAGCTCTTAATGCTCAAAATAATGTTGTTATCAAAAAAATAGCACTAGGGGAAGAGATTGAAGGCGGTGCGAAGTGGCCGATGAAACTGGTGGTAGCACTACTCGAAGACAGCGAAGGGGTGATTGACATTGATCTTCCTATCGAAGGAAATGTCACCGATCCGAATTTCCGCTATGGAAAAGTGGTATGGCAAGTAATCGGTAATTTGTTCACGAAAGCGGTCACTTCCCCTTTTCGTCTGTTGGGGTCACTAATGGGAATGAATTCAGAAGATGATGCTCTTTCAAAAGTCTCGTTTGAGGAGGGAGAGGTAACGGTGTCACCCCCAATGCGTGAAAAATTGGATAAGCTTGCCACGGTCATGGCAAAACGACCGAAACTTTTTGTCACAGTACACGGAGGATACGCAACGCAAGAGGATACCCATGCGCTACAAGTACAAAAACTTATCACCACTATCATAGCGCAACACCCCAAGCAAAAGTTGAGTCCAGCGGATGCCATAAGTGTTGAGAACCTTGAATTTATGGCAAAAAAACAGATGGCAGCTTCGCAACTTAAAGACCTTCGTATAACGACAGAAAAGAAATATCCGCAAGAGGCGGAATTTATCCAAAACTATACCGCATCCTTGATTGAGAAGCTGAGCGCTCTTCAAATAGTTACAAAAGAAGAGTTAGAAAGTTTGGGAGATACTCGGGCAAAAACAGTTGCAGACTGTCTCTCAAAAGATTCAGCCGTAGCAAGTCGTATCTCCATAGGAACCCATGAAAAGAGTTCATTTAATGCAAAAGAGGGAATATCCACCCGTTTAGAGTTAACAGTACGATAATAACCGTTTGCTATAATAAGATTTTAATATAGGAGGCAGTATATGCCATTTTCACCTCAAAAGCGCAAAGGTACCCTTAGCGGTATCCTCTTTGTCGCTATTTTCGCAGCGGCTGCAACGATGATTGCCGACCTAAGTTTTATCAAAAACTTAGGGATTTCACCCTTAGTTGTGGGTATCGTTTTGGGTATTTTTTATGCCAATACCCTTCATAATAAGTTTCCGTCGGCATGGGAGAGCGGGATCACCTTCTCGGGAAAAAAGATTCTCCGTTTTGCTATCGTTTTTTATGGTTTTCGAATCACCTTTCAGCAAATAGCGGAGGTGGGGATGCAAGGGTTTATGGTGTCACTGCTCGTCCTCTCTTCGACGATGATCATTGGTATCTGGCTCGGGACGAAAGTGTTCAAGATGGACAGAGACACATCTATTTTGACTGCTTCGGGGGCATCGGTATGTGGTGCGGCGGCTGTTTTGGCGACGGAACCTGTTCTTAAGGCAGAAGAGTACAAAACAGCGGTTGCTGTTTCGATGGTTGTCCTTTTTGGGACAATCTCGATGTTCTTGTATCCTGTCCTTTATGCGACGATTATTGAACCCTCTTCTGGCTTCTTGCACATGAGCCCTACAACGTTTGGGATGTATGTTGGGGGGACAATTCATGAGGTTGCTCAAGTCGTTGCTGTCCCTGCTTCGGTTCCAGGGGCGGGTGCAGATATGGCGAATACAGCGGTTATTGTTAAAATGACCCGCGTTATTATGATTGCACCAATGTTGATTATCTTAGGGTTAGTCCTTGGGATGATGGCGAAAAAATCGGGGGGCGAAGCGTCGAAGATGCAACTTGTTATCCCGTGGTTCGCTGTTTACTTTATCGGCATGGCAGGGGTCAATTCTCTGATTCAAAACTACACTTTAACCGCTCCCGTTGATATGGCAACGGTGATTAAAGGGGTAATTGGTAATATCAATCTTATCGACACCTTCTTGCTCACCATGGCGATGACGGCGTTAGGGATGGGAACACGCTTTGCGAAATTTAAAGGGTTGGGACTTGCACCGATTTATACGGCAGGATCTATGTTCCTTTGGCTCGTTGTGGGTGGATTTGCTATTACTCAATGGGTTGTGGCGACGTTTTAATTACCTTCTTCGATAACTGAGTGCCTCCAAGAGGTGCTCTTTTCGTATCTCCTCACACTCTTCCAAATCGGCAATCGTCCGTGCTACTTTTAAAATCCTCCCTACCGCTCGAAACGACAATCCAAACCGCCCTATCGCTTGATCCATAATTCTTTGCGCTTCCTCTGCTAGAGGACAAAATTTTGGTATCTCTTGATCGGTGAGGGAGCCGTTGAGACGTACTTGACCCCGTCTTTTTTGTTGCATAAACGCATTGCGTACTTTTTGGTGAAGCTGTTCGGAGGTAAATGAGGGCTGATCCTCGGCATTGCTTTGGTGCATTTGGATAAAAAGGTCGATACGGTCTAAAAAGGGATCAGAGAGGCGGGAACGGTAACGGCTGATTTCCACATCGGAACATCGACAGGGGGTGACTTTGCTTAAGAGGTTTCCGCATGGGCAGGGATTCATCGCCGCAACAAAGAGAAAATTGGCGGCGTAGGTGACTTTGGAGTTGACACGGGAAATACGGATATGGCGATCTTCGAGAGGTTCGCGCAACGCTTCGAGGATATTTTTGGAAAAATGGGGAAGCTCATCAAAAAAGAGCATCCCCCCATGTGCCAATCCTACCTCTCCAATCTGCGCCTTGTGACTTCCTCCTCCGAAAATACTGGATTGGGTACTGGTATGGTGAGGGGCTCTGAAAGGGCGAACGGGAGAAAACGAAGGCTCTTTCCCATCGAGTATCTCAAGCTTCGCACACTCTAACATCTCATCATTATGCAGAGGCGGGAGGATATGGTGAAGCCGTTTGGCGATCATGGATTTCCCTGATCCAGGGGAACCCTCTAGGAGAATATTATGCATCCCTGCGGCACAGATGAGAGCAGCACGTTTGGCGTGTTCTTGCCCTTTTATTTCTTTGAAATCGAGAGGATACTCTTGGTGGTAAAAATAGTCTTTCGCTTCATGCGTAAGGGAGGGATAGGTAAAAGTGGTGGGGCTAACATGGACGCTTGGGTGAAGGTTTTGCAATATTTCGAGCGTCTCATTGAGGGTATGAGCTCCATAAAACTGAATATGGGGAATACGGGAGAGTTTCTCAAGGGCATTGGCGGGGACAATCGCTTTGGTGATGATCCCTTGGTTGGCAAGAGAGAGGATGATGGGATAAAGGAGGGTGTTTTCGCTCACACTCCCATCAAGACCTAGCTCTCCAAATACATACCACCCCTCAAGTAATGCGGCTCTCTCTCCAAGGGCAATAAGCGTAGCAATGGCAAGATCGAAATGGGAACCCTCTTTTCGTATGTCACTGGGAGCGAGATTGATTGTAAGACGCTTGGGAGGAAAGGTGAAACTGTTACTCAGTAGGGCTGATTTAACCCGCTCTTTGGACTCGGCAATCGCCGTGTTCGCCATTCCCACAATGGTAAAAGCAGGGAGCCCTTTGGTGGCGGTAAATTGCACTTCGACAGTTTTCGCGTCAATCCCCTCGAACGTTGCGCAGAGTAATTGTTTCATCGTGTCTCTCCCAAGTTGTATACGATGATTGTAGCGAAATAAATAATTTTTAACTATCGTTTCTCTTTAAGGGCTCTCTTATACTCTTTCTCAAACTTCTTACGGCGATTATACGAGAGTTTTTCAATAAAAAGTTTCCCCTCCAAGTGATCCATTTCGTGCTGTATCGCAATAGCTAAAAGCTCGTTGGCTTCAAGTACACACGCCTCACCGTGACGGTTTTGATAATGTAGGGTTAGTGATTCAAACCGCTCAATATCTTCATAAAACCCGGGGACACTCAGACACCCCTCTTGGTAAAGGGTTTGCCCTTTGGGATTATGGAGGGTCGGATTGAGGATTTCAAGAAGATTCTCTCTCTTTTGTTCCCCTTCTTCATCGGGAATGCACAGAAGCAATGCACGAATGGGACGAGCAACCTGAATTGCAGCAAGTCCAATACCATTATTGCTCATCATGGTTTCAAACATATTATCCAAGAAGGTATGGAGATCATTATCGAAATTCTCCACCGCCTTTGAATGTAATTTAAGTGTTTTGTTGGGATAAGTGACTATTTTTAACTGCATGGATTAAAATTTCTTAGCCGTTACAAATAACGTAGTGGTATTTTTTTTCATTATTAGCTTTCTCCATAGCATCTAGTGTGCATGTTAGTGTATTTTCAATTGTGCGAGTGGGACTAATCTCAGAAACGCCTATTGCTATACGAAGTTGAATCTCATTTTCTCCAAGAAAAAAGTTCGTTCCCGAAACCAAATCATAGAGCCTATCCGCAGCACGCTTGGCACTTTCAATATCCGTATGCTTCAGCATCATAGCAAAAATCCCTTCCCCGTAATGGGCGACTGTATCGCTTCGACGTGAAGTTTTAAGGAGCAAACGGGCAACGGTTCGCATCATGAGCCCCTTGGCTTTTTCCCCTGAAATTTGAGAGATGGTTGTCGTTGAAAGTTGAACCATAATGAGAGAACTTTTGTGATGAAATTCTTCAATAAGGTGTGATTCTTGCGTGAGTTTAGCCGTAAGATAACGTTTATTATAGACACCATACTGGTCATCAAAAATAGTCTCATTCTCTACTTGTCGGACAACGGTAGCCGTTTCATTGTAGAGCTCTTTCATGTGAGAGACTTGTTTTTTTAGGATATTCCCAAGTTTACCAATATCACTGCTAAGAGAGACGAGAAGATCGCCTGCGACGGCTATAGAAGGGGTGTTTTTCATCTCATCTTGACGTTTATTGAGAATTTTTTCCATTAAAGTCATATTTTTATAGAGTGTTACCGTCAGCTGTAAGATGCTCTTAATGGAAGAAAAACCTTGCTTTAGTGTTCGTTCAAGTCCTATATTTTTCTCATCCCCATTTCCCTCTTCAAGCTCAAGAATAGCACCGATTTGGCGACGGAGACCATCGCTTTTATCGTCAAGAATCCGATCAAAATAGAGGGAAAAATTATTGGGGGTAGGGGGAAGATTGTCCATAATGAGAGCATTAAGAACCTCTTTGGCAAAAATCTCTAAATCACTCGTGGGGTCACTAAGTGCATTTGAACTGATAACACCACTCTCATCTTTGATGGATGAACGTTTGTGATTATTAATATTTGCCAATCCAGATCCTTATTTCTCTTCTTTTTCTTTTTGGAGCAATACTTCGTCGATGATACCGTATTCTACACCTTCAGCGGCGGACATAAAGTTGTCGCGATCGGTATCTTTTTCAAGTTTTTTGACCGTTTGTCCACAGTTTTTCGCCAAAATTTCATTCAGCTCTGCTTTCATTCGCAAAATTTCTTTGGCTTGAATTTCAATATCCGTTGCTTGCCCTTGAGCACCACCCAAAGGTTGGTGGATCATAATACGTGCATGAGGAAGCGCATAACGTTTCCCCTTCGTACCAGAACTGAGTAAGAACGCCCCCATTGAAGCCGCTTGCCCAATACAGATGGTACAAATATCAGGACGGATATAGTTCATTGTATCATAAATCGCCATCCCAGAGGTGATAACACCACCGGGAGAGTTGATATAAAAATAGATGTCTTTTTGAGGATCTTCTGCTTCCAAAAAGAGCATTTGCGCCACGATAGAAGAGGATACTTGATCATTTACTTCACCGCTAAGCATAATAATACGATCTTTAAGAAGACGGGAGTAGATGTCATACGACCGCTCTCCACGTCCTGTTTTTTCGATAACGTAAGGGATATAACTCATCGGGCTTACTTGATTTTGTCGTTAAGCAATTTGCTCAACACGCGATCTTCGATCATTGCCATTTGGATAGCTGGCAAATAACCTGATTCTTGGTAATTTTTATATACAGCAGCAGGATCTTGACCCATTTGCATTGCTTCGTAATAGATAGTTTGCATTAGCTCTTGCTCATTAACCACAACGCTTTCAGCACGGGCAAGTGCATCAACGATGAAAGTTGCTTTAACAGCACGGCACGCATCCTCACGGAATGTTTCACGCAACTCTTTTAATTTTTCAGCATCTTCACGAATCTCTTGAATTTGCTCTTCGGTCATATCACGTGCTGTTTTATTCAACGCCATGTCCATCTCTTGTTCAACGATGAATTCAGGAAGATCAATAGTGTATGCGCTTACGAATACATCCATAAGATTTGGTTTGAGCTCATCGTTATAAAGAGTGCTCATGGCTTCGCTTTCTAATTGCTCTCTGACCTTTTCTTTGAGCATGTCAACGTTTGCATCATCGAGTCCTGGAAGCATTTTTTTCGCTAGTTCATCATCGATAACGACCGCTTCTTTTGCTTGGATAGCATTAATTTTTACTTTGAATTGAGCGGGTTTACCTGCTAATTTTGCTCCGCCGTAGTTTTCAGGAAAAGTAACGTCGATAGTTTTTTCATCGCCTTTTTTCATTCCGATCACTTGGTCTTCAAATCCTGGAATAAATTGACCACTACCTAAACGAAGTGAGAAATTCTCGGCTTTACCACCCTCGAAAGGCTCTCCATCCACAAATCCTTCGAAATCCAACAATGCTGAATCACCGCTTACCAATGCGCGATCTTCATCAATATTAACAAGAGGAGCTTGTGCACCCGCTAGTTCTTCAATACGGATTGTAATTGCCAAATCATCAATAGCAGGTTTAGCTACTTCAGGAACCATTGCTGCATAATCACCAAGTTCGATAGCTGGACGCATGGCGATGGTTACTTCAACATCAATACCGTTATCATTTTTTTCAAATTTTGTGATGTTTGGCTCACCGATAAGGGTGTCTGCCACAATTTCCATCAACATAAGACCTTCATTCAACAAATCGCGAAGAGCTTGCGCTTCTGCATCTTGAACGAGACGTTCACCATATTGTTTTTTGACCGCACTCAAAGGAACTTTCCCTTTGCGGAAACCAGCAATTTTTGCATCTTTGCTCAATTGAAGTGCAATTTTTTCGACGTTTGCGTCGATTGTATTACGAGTAATAGCCGCATTGATTTTCGCGTTAGCCGAATCGATTTTGTTGGTAGTGATTTGCATTGAATTCCTTTGGGAGGTTATATTTAGATCGAGTAAATGGTGGCAATAGTACCCAAAAATGGTTAATAAATGGCTGAATAAAAGCAAAGACGTGTTAGAGTAATAGTAACTATTTTTTAAGTGAGACGGTATGCAATTAAATGATCAATTTTTAGAAGCGGTAAAGACGATGATTACTCACGTTGGGGAAGATGTGACGCGTGAGGGACTTCTCAAAACGCCAGAACGGGTTTTAAAATCGTATGAATTTATCTATGGCGGTTACAAAGAAGATCCTCAAGCAATTTTAAACTCGGCAATGTTTGAGAGCAGTAATGATGAGATGGTGCTTATCAAAGATATCGAGTTTTATTCGACGTGTGAGCACCATTTACTTCCGATTATTGGACGTGCTCACGTTGCTTATATTCCTGATGGGAAAGTGGTGGGACTTTCTAAAATTCCTAGAGTTGTCGATGTCTTTGCTCGTCGTATGCAAATCCAAGAGCAGCTCACCGAGCAAATCGCCGATGCCCTAATGCAATCGATTGCCCCCAAAGGAGTAGCAGTGGTAATCCAAGCGCGTCATATGTGTATGGAGATGCGCGGAGTGGAAAAGATCAGTTCAACAACGACTTCCAGTGCTCTTCGCGGACTCTTTAAACGGGATGAAAAGACCCGTATGGAGTTTTTTAGCCTTATTAATTCTCATAGCGGTAATCGTTACTAATTTATGTCATTAAAAGCATTACGAGAACGGTTGGGTTCTCAAAAACTACATACTGTTTTTGGAACAATTACGAAAATCTCTCCCACAATGATTGTTGCGGAGGGGCTTCATGTCAGTATCGGCGATACTGTGATGATTGTCTCCGACGTAGATGGTGCAGAAGCGATGGGAATGGTGAGTGAAGTCGAGCGGAACCGTTTCTTTATCACCCCTTTTCGCTTTGTGGAAGGCTTTCGGGCTGGAGATAGAGTCTTTCCCAATCATACGGGGATGGTAATCGAAGTAGGAGAGGGACTTTTGGGGCGCGTGGTTGACCCTTTTATGAAGCCAATCGACGGCAAAGGTCCCATTTATGGAAGTCATACGGAACCTATCATCAAAGCCCCTATTGCTGCGATGAAACGGGGTATGATCGATGAAGTGTTCAGTGTCGGGGTGAAAACAATTGATGGATTACTGACGTGTGGCAAAGGGCAAAAGCTGGGAATTTTCGCAGGAAGTGGTGTCGGAAAATCGACCCTTATGGGGATGATCGTCCGTGGTGCAGATGCTCCCATCAAAGTCGTTGCCCTCATTGGTGAGAGGGGACGGGAGGTTCCCGAATTTATCGAAAAAAGTCTCGGTGGGAATCTCGAAAATACCGTCGTCGTCGTCGCTACCAGTGATGACTCCCCCTTGATGCGTAAATACGGAGCGTTTAGTGCCATGAGCGTGGCAGAGTATTTCAAATCGCAGGGGCATGATGTCCTCTTTATGATGGACTCCGTCACTCGTTTTGCCATGGCACAGCGTGAAATCGGTCTCGCACTGGGCGAACCCCCAACTTCCAAAGGTTACCCACCATCGTCACTGACCCTGTTACCACAATTGATGGAACGAGCAGGCAAAGAGGAGGGACATGGTTCGATCACCGCATTTTTCACCGTCCTCGTAGAGGGGGATGACATGTCCGACCCAATAGCCGACCAATCTCGCTCTATTCTCGATGGGCATATTGTCCTATCACGGGAAATGACCGATTTTGGGATTTATCCCCCTATCCATATCCTCAACTCCGCATCGCGTGTTATGAACGACATTGTCACCCCCGAACACCTCGCCGCCGTCCGCCGTTTTCGTCGTCTCTATACACTGTTAAAAGAGAATGAGATGCTAATTCGTATCGGAGCCTACGTGAGAGGAAGTGACAAGGAATTGGACGAAGCGATTGCGAAAAAAGCCCAAATGGAGGCATTTTTATCCCAAGAGGCGATGAGTGTGAGTGGCTATGAGGAGAGTGTGAATTCTTTGATAGGGATGATGGGGTAAGTTTTGCGATTATACGCAAAATGTTTCGTATTTAAATACTTTTTCATAAAAATTACTTGATTTATCTTTGGTTTAATTTAAATATTAGTATTAAGGGCGTAACCTACAAGTAGATTTTAATTTTTAGACAACGGAGGATCACATGCAGAATGAAAACAATACTAAAAGTGGATCGTTAATTCAGCTAATACGTAAACAACAGCTATTAGTAATGTCGGGAGTAGTGGCTGGACTACTTATCGGTTGTGGAGGAGGTGGAAGTACTCCAACCACTACAACCTCGTATACTGTGAGTGTTGTCGATGACAATATCGTTGGTGCAACGCTCATAGGAGGGGGATGTACAACTTCCAAAGATAATGGCGGTGGGACATATACCTTAAGTGGGTGCAGTGCCCAACCAGCAAGTATCACGGCTAAAGGGGGATTCATTGACGTAAATGGTAATGGAACTCTGGATACGAGTGAAGCAACACAGGACAGTCCATTGATTATCAATACCGCTCAGATGAGTGGAACAACCTTCGTAGCTTCACCATTGACAACTTTGGCGGCAGGGCTTACCGAGAGTGAAGTGACGTCACTGGCAACAAAACTTGGAATTGATAAAACAAAATTGTTTGGAACGGGTACGGAAACTCAGGAGCTGCGCCGTAACGTAAATGCAATATTGGCTGGAGCGAGTGAAAATGGGTTGAATGTTCTGACATTCGGTACTGTTCTTGCACAACAGATTGTCAATGCTACTGGGACTGGGACCACGGCGATTCAGCAAGCTGTTACCAAAATAGCAAGCGATCCAACGATTCTTAGTCAGTTTGGTAGTGTCAAAATCAGTGGATTTATTGCCGACAGTCGCGTTAGTGCAGTACGAACTGGAGCTGATGCATTGACTGCTATGGCAGGCGCAAAAGTAACGGATGATAAAATCCGTGTGAGTGGATTTGTTTATGATGCCACTATTTCTGGCGCAAATGTTTCATTGTATGTTGGTAACAGTTCGTCTGCATTGGCGACTACAACGTCAGATAGCCTTGGACATTACACTTTCTTGCTTGATGACACTCAAGTTCCTGCTGGAAAGATGCTTCGCTTTGTGGCTGAAAAGTCGATTTCTACTAGTGAAAATATTAAGCTCGTGTCGTTGATTTCAACCGATAAGTTGGTAGATTATGCGATCAATAACAAAGCGAGTTCTGGAACGAATGGCGATTTGATCGTCTCAAACGTTACGACAGCCAAAGCAATCGTTGCTCAAATATTAAATCCAACGGTTCTAACGGATGGAACGCTAGATAGTACGATGCTTACTGTTGAATCGGGCTATTCGGATACGGTTGTAAAAGTAGCGGGTGCGATCAAATATGTTGTTGATGATGCTGGAACAACGGGAGGCTCAGCAGATACATTGGCGTATGCACAAACTCTTGTTACTCCTACTGGTGGAACAACAGGGATTACAACCGATCACAGTAGTCTTGTGACGGGGGATGTGGTTCTCAATGGACAGCTTAGTACAGAGATTGCCGTTGTCGCTCCGACAGCTGCTAATGGAATTGCTGCATCCAAAGCGATGGTTCAAGAGCTTCGGACTCAAGCCCTTTCGTTAGTTGATTATAACAACAGTGGTACCCCTGGATTTATGAATACGAAAGCTGTAGCGGTTCAAGAAGCAACACGCAATATTACAGGACCGGATATGGGTTCAATTGGCTACTTTGTAAGTGCAATGCAATGGGCAGATAAAAATATCGTGAACTTTGCGTTAAATGTTCCTGTCCCTGTTATTGAAGCAACAAAAGTAACGTCAGGTGCCAATTATGGAGATATGTATGGAAATCAGTACACAGTAAAAATTCTTGGAAGTACTGATTTCTGGTATCAACCGTATGAATTAGAACGATTGCTTTGGATGAATGATACACCGCATAGTTTAGTTGTAACTCGAACGGAAGATCATACTTACACGTATGTCTTTACCGATGCGAATAGTCTAAAAACATACACGGGAACGTTTGGAATCAATAATTTGGCAATGAATATGAGTGGAAATTTACACGTTACAACAGTATGGAACTATGATTACTATAGTCAAGTAGCATCTGCAGTACACAATACTATTAATGTTAATGTGACAGGAACCGTTGGAGCAGTATCTTCTACAACAGGGCAATTTAATTATGCAGGAACGGTTAAAACGTATGCAGAAAATGGGTCTCTTGATTCGACCTTTACCCTTACTAATGCAAGATATAACCAGATTAAAAATGGTACGACGTGGATCTATGAACCATTAAGTTTTGATGGGAAATTTGAAATGAAAACGTATACATTGACAGGTAAGGTTACTGCATCCACGTATATAGATATTGATAATGGGTATGGTCAAATGATTCATATTCCTAAAAATGTAACTTTTGACGGAAAAGCATCAGACTCTTCTGATGGAAGTTATATCAGCGGATTGGTGAATGGAAGTATTACAAATACAATCACGAATATAAATAACGCTCTATTTGATATTTCTTTTACTGGAAAACTCAATGTCCCAAGCAGACCGTTGACGACCGTTATTTTAACGATGAAAAATAAAGATGCGAATAAGGCAGATGTTACCCTCTCTTATACGTACGATAAAACAAAAATCGATATAACAGGTCTAGTTTCAACAACTAATACTGTGTATGGTACTGATGTATCTTATACGGCGCAGTTTAAAAACCAAGCTGGGGTTACCATTGATGTCACAAGTGACGCAACGGGTAAAAATGTTATAGGTATAGTTAGCAAAGACGGAATAAAAATCGGAACCATTGATATGCTCAGTAAGGTACCACGTGTCATTTATTATGACGGTACGTTTGAAACCCTTATGTAATGAGTAAAAGAGTGTTTTTAAAAGGAGTAGGGATTTTCCCTCTCCTTGTATGTGTCTCTAGCATGACGCTATGGGGTGATGTTCTAAGTATTGACAACCCTGCTACTGTGCAGAGGGGTGACGGTGCATTTATGAGTACATCAGCCTTTATCGCCAGTGATCCTGTTTCGGTAAAAGAGTTCTTTGGGGATAAATGGAATGGCGACTATACTCCGAGAAATGGAACGAACCTTGTAATGGCAAGTGCGCGCTCTGAAATAGGGGGGAATTATAAGGGGTGGCATATTGGGTACGTCCACCGATTGGAGACGATGATCGAAGCAAGCCGCGATTTTGTTGATCTCTTTGATTCTATTAAACATTCGGAGGATTTAATCGTAGGGCGACAATATGATCTTAATTTGAAGATTAATGGATTTCAAGCCGATGGTTTGCACGTAGCTAAATCTATCCCTTTATATAGCGGTAATGATCTGAATATTAGAGGTGGAATAGGACTATCACTACTGCGCGGTATTCGAATGCAGCAAGGGGTGATTGATGGTACAGCTACCGCTTTGGCTGGCAAGGATTACAGTTATGCAGGGGTAGTTGATTATTATTATACGAGCAACTATCTGTATGATCTTGATCTCAATCTCCCTACGGGATATGGTTTTAGCCCTGATATAGGGGTGATTGGAGATTGGGGAAATTGGCATAGTGACTTGGTAGTTAATGATCTATTCGGGTTTATGCAATGGAATAATGCCCCTTACACTAATGCTATCATCTCCTCCAATACCAAACATTATGATAGCAATGGATACGTACAATATTCTCCGACGATCACAGGGTTAGAGACAACTCGTAAATTTACGCAACATTTCGACCCCAAAGGGTTTGCTTCACTTCGATACAACAGTAGCGTGTTTAGCCCGTTTGTCGAAGCATCGACGACGAGGGGGTATCTTTTTCCCGAAGGGGGAGTTCTGGTTACCCTTGCTAATGTTCCAACGATAAAGGTGTCGTACGAAACATTTTTTCACTCCTATGGGTTGGCATTAACCTCACACTATGGCTATATCAGATTCCAAACGGACAAAATCAATCCCGATAAAGCATCGACTCTGAGTTTAGCATTTGGAATACACTATGCTTACTAAATTTAAATAAAAGGAATCACATGAAAAAAAATCTTCTTATTCTTTCCCTCGCGGGAATGGCAACAGTTCTTTCAGCGGAATCAAAATCGTTTGATGGGTATTCGTATGGGGGTGTTGGGTTTGAATCCATATCCTATCAAGAGGATGCACATAGCGCAACGCTAGGGTCACTCAAATCAAAAGCGACAGGCTCAAGTCCTGTTTATACAACTGGAAGCTTAGTAAAGGTCAATGATCGTTACGATTTTTCACTTGATTTTTCATCGACCATTCTCCCATCTGTTTTGGATGAAACTTGGACGCGGAACGGTGCAGCGATGCAAAAAAATAATTTGAATGTTACAATCAACTCAATGCGACTTTTGGCACAGTATAAATTAACAAATCAGCACCGTTTTGTTGCTGGTCCATCGTATAGCTTGAACAGTTTTAAGCGTTATAATTTTAAAGATACCAATCCTAATGATACTTATCTGGACAATGGTGCTCTTAGATCGTTGGAGACCAGTAAGGATGATGGAATCTTGGCAGAAGAGTTGGTAGCAACGCTTTATGCAACAGCTGGATATTGGTACGAAAGTGCTCCCGTTGCGACTCCTAATACGTTTCGAATGAAAGCTACTGCTCTTTATTCACAACCCATTTGGAATAATGCATCCAATACTGGATTTGAAGGGGTGAACTTTAGCTCTTTAAACGGATACAATATTGAACTCAATGGCTACATAGGATATCCGGTAATAAAAGGATTGGAGATTGGTATTTTTGCATCTTATATCAATAAGCGCAAAATCGGTGATGATCGGACGCAAGACCTGACAGGAAGAAATGTATTATGGCCAGATAATAGCTTGCAAATCATGCAAGCAGGCTTAAGTGCCGTATGGCATTTTAGAGACTAAAAGAACAAACGATCCGAGGAGGATCGTTCAGCTTGCAAAGCTACTTACCATGCCGATGAAAGAGCAAAATTCACCATTGCTTGCATCGGATATGCTGTTCCGTCAATTGCCCCTTTTTGACTTGCCATTTGTGCGGCTAGCTCGAAATGGAGCCATTTAGGACCTGTCGCAACTCCTGCGGTATAGATAAGACCTGATGTATCATTTGGAGCCATATTTTGCATTAATCCGACGTTGAGTTCCAAGACAGAAAGGTCGATATTTGCACCCCCTCCGATATACTGAGTTTTGTATCCCGTCACCGATTTATTTTCCGTAAGATCAGCATCAAGAGCAAGTTCGACCCAGTTGCCGAATTTATACGCCGTCCCTACACGAGCAGCAGGTTTGAGTTTATATTCTCCACCTCCTGCAGCTTGTGAAAGAGCAAACGCTGGGGAGTTAAGATTTTTCCCCACTAAGGCAACCGTTAGACTATCGGAGAAAGATGGTTTGTAAGCGAGACCCAAATCGACTCCATAAGTAGTAGTATCTTTGGTATTATCCTTTAGGTTGTTAAAAGCGTTGTCAGAGTCGAGGGCAATTCTTTTGTTAAAAGTTTTTCCAGCCATGAGCTTGAGCGCTCCTCCAACCGCTAAAGAACCATATCCTGTGTTCAGTGAATATCCATACGCGAGGGGAACTTCAGCAACTGCGAGACCGACGACATTAACATACGTTGTAGCCGGTCGATTCGTAGCTATATCACCTAGTGAGTAGGATAAAGAGTAGTTGGCATAGGCAGTTCCATCAGACATAGATAGTAAACCATCGGAACCTAACTGATAATAGTTATTGTCACTACCTTGGAAAATAAGTTGAGTGCGTGTTTGATCGATTGTTGCTACGGCACCAATATCGGACGTTCCAAAGAGTCCTGTCCCAAACGAGCCAAAGGAAAGACCTAGATCAACTGTTGGACTAACTTGAAATCCTTTTTGATCCATCCCCCCAATGATGTCACGAGCCTTCAAAATCGTATCAATATCTTTTGTGGTAACAACGCTACTATTATTGATATTCCCATCGGCAATATCCATCACATTGGAAAAATCCAAATTACTCAAATCTCCAACCGCTTTCCCTGCGCCTGTATCTTTTAACCCAACACCACCCCCGAGATGGATACTAAACTTCTCAGGATTGTTTGCCAAGAGAGCAGGGTTGTTATACGCTGCGAGAGATGAGGGAGAAGTAGCAATACCAGCGCCCCCCATAGAAGCTGCACGAGCACCCAAGACTTGGAACTCCATAGCCGAGACGGTTGTAGCAATACAAGCAGATGCAATCAAAGATAATACGATTTTTGTTGAGGTCATAAAAACTCCTTATTTTTATAGTAAAATATGTTACATTTTTGCACAAAGTAGTTGTAAAGTTAATGAAAAGTAAATATTTTGCTAATAATTCCTTAAAATGTAACAAGTTGAAACAAGAATAAGGAAGTTTTAGAGAATATGAGATTAAAATTACGAATGTTAAAATTCTTACTACTAGTGATTATCCTTCCTTTCGTTCTCTTGGCAAAAGTTGCTGATTATAATGATGTTTTTGAAAAAGCAGGGGCGCACTACAATATCCCCCCCTTGCTTCTCAAAAATATTGCAACTATCGAAAGTGGCGGTAATCCCAATGCAATTCGACGCAATGATAATGGAAGTAAAGATTACGGGTTAATGCAGATCAACTCTATTCATTTTCATCGTTTGGCACAGTGGGGGATTAATGAGCAAAATATTCTTAATCCTCAAATCAATATTTTCGTGGGAAGCTGGCTCCTTTCGGAGCATATCAAAGAGAAAGGGTTTAATCTTCAAGCCATTGGAAACTACCACTCTAAAACAGCCGTCTATAAAGAGAAGTGGTTGCATCGGCTTGTTGTGGCATTGAAAGCGTCACCCTAAAAGAGGGTGATTATTTGGGGATAACGATCTCGATTCCTAGGGTATCAACATCTCCGTCACTCTCTTTGGTGATATTGACACTTTGGGCTTGAATATATTTGCGAACGACCGCGATAATATCGGCTTTCATCTCTGCCATAAAGGGATAAGCGGTATTGTTACGATCGGAACTAATAGCGATACGAAGTCTATCTTTTGCAACGCCAGCACTCGTCTCTTTTTTGTTAAATAAAGAAAAAAAACTCATTGGAACAAACTTTTGATTTTACCCATCAATGAAGGTGCATTATAGGTTTCAACATCTTCAAAGGGGATATTTTCACCGCATAGGCGTTTACTAATACGCTTATACGCAAGACCCGCGTGAGATTTATCATTTAAGATAATAGGTTTACCTGTGTTGGATGCTTCTACTATCCCTTTGTCTTCGGGGATTTTTCCAAGAAGGTCAATAGAGAGAATATCCAAGATATCATTACTCGTCAGCATCTCCCCACTTGTCACCATAGCGGGATTGATACGGTTGATAACGAGGTATTTTTGAACTTTTTTGTTCTCTTTGGCGCGCTCACATTTTGCATCCACGATTCCAATCGCTTTGTCGGCATCACGAATAGAAGAGACTTCAGGATTAACGACAACAATGGTTGCATCGGCGTACATAATGGTGTGTTCAAATCCGCTCTCAATTCCAGCAGGGGCATCAAGGATGACATAATCAAACTCCTCTTTGAGGGTTTCGATCAGTTTTTTCACTTTCTCTTGAACCAGTGCCGATTTATCTTTGGTTTGGGAAGCGGCTAAAAGAAAAAGATTTTCCGTATGCTTGCTTTTGATAAGCGCTTGCTTTAACCCAGCTTCATCGTCCATAACATGCACCATATCGTAGATAACACGATTCTCTAAACCCAAAATAAGATCAAGGTTTCGCTGCCCCAAATCAAAATCAACAAGGACAACTTTCTTTCCTTCTTGCGCAATCCCGATTCCAAGATTGGCTGTAGTGGTGGTTTTTCCAACACCGCCTTTACCGCTTATTATTGCATAGACTATGCCCATTTAGGTTCCTTTTCTATTGGTGATACAATGATCTCTTCACCATTAAAGATAATTTTATTAAATCTGTTTTCCAGTAAGCTTCCGTCAATTTCAGCGCCGTTAAAAACGATCATCGCTTTGGGAGATGTTTTTACCAGCATAAAATCTCCATTGCAAAAGATCATCCCATCGACCGTTCCCGTAACGATAAGATTCCCCTCCACGTAAAGCTTTGCCCCACTATTCACACGGTTGAGCACCAGCAGATCACTCTCTACTTTGATCTCTTGCCCACTTCGGACAATCTCATCAATAATTTTCAGATCACTTTGTTTTAAAACAAGTTCCTGATGTTTGTTATCCGCTACGCTTAAATGGGTGGTATACGTCACTTCATTACTAATAAGATACTCTTCTATCACAGGGGTTATTTCCCCTTTTAGATAAATGAGATAATGCTTTAACATAACAATATTTTTATCCATAAAAGCTAAAAACGTTTTTTCAGAATCTATGGTTAATTCAAAAACCCGAACAGAATACTGTTTAACTTTCACGGTAGCCCTTGACGAAATAGTTTAACGATTGGCAATTATAACATAGTGCCTCTACAAACATTCATGAGGAAAACTCTTCACTTTATCTACCTCTGTACGATTATGCGATGAAATGTCCAAGGTTTTGGTTAAGACCATCGGCTATTTTATACAGGTATTGGGAGGTTGTAGCAATCTCTTCAATACTTCGTGCATTCTCTCGGGCAAGATCATTCATAACTGAAATTCTTTTGGAAATACCATCAACTGCTTTTGTATTATTATCTGAATCAGCTACCATTTTTTTAATTGCGTTACTTGTTTCTTTTATAACAATAGCTGTTTGCTGAATTTGATCACCGACAAGCTGTGATTTCTCTCCAACTTTTTCAATACTTTTTGCATTTTGACCCATTTGCAATGCTGCCTCTTCAATGGATGAAACAATCAGAGAAATAGTAACATTGGTTTGTGTCAAACTACCCTGCGTCCGTTCTGCCAATTTCCGAACTTCATCAGCAACGACAGCGAACCCTCGACCATGTTCGCCAGCTCGTGCCGCTTCTATGGCGGCATTTAGTGCCAATAAATTGGTTTGATCTGCAATATCACCGATAACAGAAAGTACCTCTCGGATTTGATGCGCATTACTCGTCAATTCATGAATTTTAACAGCAAAATCTGCCTCTACTTCAACGCTGTGGCGAATCATTTCAATCATTGCAATCAATTCATCTTTGGATATACGAAGTATTTCATTGGCTTCTTCGACTGCTTTAGCAGTTTCTTCATTGTCATGTTTGGTCAGCGCCAAATGAGAAATCATTTCTTCCGTACTGCGATAAATTGCATCCATTTGCTTTGATTCATTTTCCATACGTTGCCCAATTGCCAAAGAGGTTTTTGAAAGTTCTACCGCAACTGACGCATTTTCATCCGAGGAGTGTTTAGCATTTTGAACCATCGTTTGAATAGCCGTAATAAAAGAATCAATCGAGGCTGCTGCCTTTGAGGGTTCATCCATTCCTGTAATTCCTAAGCGCTTCGTCAAATCTCCATTGCCACTGGCAAGCTCCTCTGCCATTAATTGCATAGTTAAGAGTTTATGACTGATAGAGCGCTGTATCGCAATCAATAACACCATCACAATTGTAATTAAGAGAACAATTATAATTCCTTTAGTAATCACTAAATTCAAAAATTCCTGCTCAATGTCATCGATATAAACACCTGTACCAATAATCCAGCCCCAAGTAGGAAATGCACGGATATAGGTCAATTTTGGTAAAGGTGTCTGCGTATCTGGCTTCGGCCACATATAAGAAACATACCCCTCATTATTGGCTTTGGCTACCTTGGCAAACTCCACAAAAAGGGCTTTTCCATTTGGATCTTTGATATTGGAGAGATCAGTATTATCTAATGCTGGTTTGATGGGATGCATTACCCCTTGAACCTGATCGTTCAAAATAAAAAAATACTCTTTTTTATTATAACGGAGATGTTTAATATGTTCTTTGACGGTATCCTGAGCTTTTTCAAGAGTCATACGTCCTGCATTTACTTCATCACCATAATACGAAAGAAGAGAACTTACTGTATCTATTTGGGTAGTAAGCATTGTCTTTTTGGCTTCCAATAGTTCGCTTTTCGTTGAGATTAATGACTCAACAGTAACCCCTATGAAAGCTAGAGAAACTAAAATCAAAACCAATATAAATTTTATTTTTATTGTAATGTTATCCATTAAAACAACCTTTTCTCGTATAAATTTCGTACTTAATTATATACCCAATAAACTTTAAATGGCGGGTTTAAAAAAGGATTCTAAAGAAAGGTGTCGTTAAACGCAGAAATACCATCACCCCAAATTCAACGAGAAAATCGGTAACAACATTGCCGTAACCATAACCCCGATAATCCCTCCGATAATGAGCATCAATGAGGGTTCAAGAACGGCAAGGAAAAGGGTGATTTTATCTTTGTTCGTTTCGATATAAAGGGCGGAGAGGTGATCCAACATCGAGGCTACTTCACTCGTCTCTTCTCCGATAGCAATTGCTTCAATAAAGGAATCGTCGATTTGATAGCCTTGCGTTTGGGTCAACGCTTTGGATAACGACGATCCTTCGACGACTTTGGTAGAAGCGTTCTCAAAAAGCTCTTTGATTACTTCTGAGGAGAGGGTGATGCAGGAGAGTTTGATTGTATTGACCATCGGGATTCCTGAACGCATCAACAATGACGCAATGGTACAAAAACGAGCCAAATCACCCGTTTCGACCATTTTCCCAACGATAGGGAGTTTGAGGATGAAGGCGTGAATGGTTTTTTTGAACGAAGTACTTGTTGCCATCTTGAACGAGAAAGCTCCAACGGCTATCAAGAGTGCCAATGCCATAATGAGCCAATAGGTAGCAAAAAAATGGGCGAGGGTGATGATAAACTGGGTGAGGGGTGGGAGTGCTTGCCCCGTCGTCTCAAAAATGGCGGTGATTTTGGGGACAACGACGGTGAGCATAAACGAGATCATCAGCAACGAGACGACGATGATAAAGGAGGGGTAGACCAACGCTTGAGAGAGCTGTTTTTTGATCCTCTCTTGGAGAATTAGATAGCTAGAGAGTTCATTGAGTACTTCGGCAAGTATCCCGCGATCTTCCGAAATTTTCAATGTTCCGATATAAAATACGGGGAGGGTGTAATGCTCTTGGGATTCGAGCGCTTGGGCGAAGCTTTTCCCCTCATGTATGTGAGATATAAGAGTTTCAAAGAAACGTTCCATCCGGGGGTTATTACGATTTTGATGCTTGAGGAGGGTGAGGGAGCGCACCAACGGAATCCCCGCATTGAGATAGACGGCAAGATCACGACTCATAGTGGAAAGCACCTGAGAGGGAAGCGTTTTGTGCCCAAATGCGGCGATGACCCCTAAAAAACTCTCTTCATGTGGTGTAAGGGTGGAGAATAAAATCCCTTGTCCTTTGAGCTTCTTTTTTGCTTCCTCGATGTTGGAGGCCTCAATGGTTGCTTTTAGGGGGGAGCCACTGCTGTCTAACCCTTTGTAGAGAAATTCCATAGGTTCATCCTTCCTAAAAACATAGTATGTCCCTAGGATTATAGCCAAAGCACGGTAAGAGTCTGTTTGTCAGACTGTTATGCTTCCAGCCGAATTTGGCAATAAATACTCATTGAGTTCTCTATTTTTTTAAAAGTATCTTTTCAAGTGTTTTTGAAAATTGCGGTAAATCAAATACTCTACAAAAATCAATAAACTCTTTAACCATCTCTTTTTGCTCAGGTTTACGATCAACATCTTTGCTACGTAGTGACTCTATATCTTTAAACATCAAACAAATATTATCTTCAATATCACCCAATACACTAAATCCTAAACTTGCATAAAAACCAACCGCTTTTTCTTTCGCATCAACAAGCACTGCACGGCATCCGATTTTACTCTGCTGTTCATACGCTACAATCTCTGCGAACATAGCCAACAAAGAGCCAATTGCTTTACCTTTGAACGGATCAGAAATACATAAACGGGTAATTTTAAGAGCAGGAATTGGATAGGGCAACCCATCACTGATACCGAGAATTTTGCGAAGTTCTGTATCATCTACAGCAATTTGTGCGGAAGATAAAGAGATATATCCCTTGTAATCCTCACTATCTTGAAACAAATACGTTTGAAATAGTCCTTGTTTATGATGTCCGAGAGCATTATTTTTGAGATATTCAAATAGTTTTGGGTCAGCACTACATTCAAACTTTTTGACTATGTTTTTAAAATCGGAATTGGAAAGTGTCCCTAGTCCGACGATAGAGGACATTAATTATGAAATGTTTTAATAAGATTTTTGATAGCGATGGAGGTTTTTTTAAATGTTTCTAATTTAGCCTCTTTTGATTTGTCAAAAAGATGCTGTTTAACAGTTTGGGCTTCTTTCCCCGACACGATGTAACCGCTAGTCTCTTTGTGTTGATCATCCATGTAACGTACTGCCATGATGAAGCCCTCCTCATTTATAATTTTATTGAAAATTATAGCACACTTTAGAAAGGAGCGTCAGCCTAAGATTTGGGCTAGCAGATTAAGGGTAAATAAGATGAAGAGAAAAAAGTTATAGGTATCACTTGAGCTATGTTTTTTGTTAAAGATTATCAAAAGTTAATCCAAATTCTCCATTAGATAAAATCTTTGCATGCTTGAATTTTACATGATCAAAGCCATTTTCTTTACACAAATTAATCATCTCTTGAATATCACATTTTTTAGCTTTGGCTCCAAATATAATACCTGTTAATTCTCGTTGAAAAAATTTCTTTGGACCTTGATACTCCAAATCAATACATCTATATTCATCTTCGTATACCCAATTGCTATGTTTTGTAAGCATCAACTTAACACTTTCTTCCCTAAATGACTTTACATAGGAAAGAAGTTCATAATTATCATGATAACCAACCTGCATAGGTCTTTCAAAACATTCTGAATTTAAATCCGGTTCGAATTCAAAAGCTAGCCCTGTATGTGAAGCAGAATAATGCGACCACATTAAAATATTATTGTAGTTTTTTGACAAAGAAAGAACTCCAATCTGACTAATTAGCTTAGGAATTGTTTTCTGTTTAAGCTCTAATAAATGCCCTTTATCTTTCGGAGCAAGCAATTGCCCACTTGTTAAATAATTTTCATAAACATTTTGCAACTCTTCACCATCATACTGTTCTTGAAAAGAAAGCTTACAATCAAAGGGATCATTAAAGCGTTCTATTGGAGAAAAATAAAGAGAACAATCCTTGATAATCTGTTCGGTATAATGATTAAATTCTCTATACTTGTAAAGTTTATTATTATACATTCTTAAATATTCCTGAGTTGCTTTTTTGCATTATATCTGCTTACTTAATAAAATACAGAATAAGTAGCAATTCAAATCAAATCACAAGTACTGGCATAGAATTTGCTTTAAGCAGGGGATGAAACATTTTAAAGATTTACCGGAAGAAACAATTCAAAAACTCAATGAGATTGTTATAAAAGAGAA
>JBAZTZ010000010.1:0-88602 GCA_041661705.1 Sulfuricurvum sp. | reverse complement strand
AAAAGCTATCTCTTCGAGACAGGCGACTTTGAGTCCTTGACGGTTTTCGATGGTTTGGATGAACATACTGGCTTCTAACAAACTTTCATGGGTTCCTGTATCCAGCCATGCGTATCCACGCCCCATAAGTTCTACTTTGAGAGCATTCTGAGCCAAATATTCTTGATTGACGGTGGTAATCTCTAGTTCGCCTCTATCGGAGGGCTTGATATTTTTGGCAATTTCAACAACACTGTTGGGATAAAAATACAATCCGATAACGGCATATGAGCTTTTAGGTTCTACAGGTTTTTCTTCGATAGAGAGGACATTACCCTCTTTGTCAAACTCAGCAACCCCATAACGCTCAGGGTCTTTGACCCAATAGCCAAATACCGTTGCCTTTTTTGCTTCGGTGACATTACGAACCGATTGTGCTAGGAGTTTGGTGAGACCGCTACCGTAAAAGATATTATCACCCAAGACAAGACACACATCATCATTTCCGATAAAATCAGCCCCTAGTATAAACGCTTGCGCCAATCCATCGGGTGAGGGCTGAACGCAATATTCAAAACGTATTCCGATGTCACTACCATCCCCTAACAGCTCTTCAAAACGGGGAAGATCGGTAGGGGTGGAGATGATAAGTACTTCGGTGATCCCTGCAAGCATAAGGACAGAGAGAGGGTAATAGACCATTGGTTTATCGTAGATGGGGACAAGTTGTTTAGAGACCCCTTTGGTGATAGGGTAGAGGCGCGTTCCGCTGCCTCCTGCTAGGATGATGCCTTTCATTGATTAGCCTTTGTTATTTTGAATTTTAGTTATATTTCCTAAAAAGTCTTCCCATTTCGGTAAAATATTTTCAGGTAGGTAACGTGCTGAGATTATTTTTGCATTTGCCCTCAATCCATTTTGAATTTCTAACGCATTTGGCTCAAATAATACTTTTTTAATACTGTATATTAAACTTTTTGTACAATAAGGATCAAAATATTCCGCTGCGTCTAAATAAATCTCACGATGTACTGGAATATCTGAAGCAATCACTATTCCACCACACCGCATGGTCTCTACTCCAGAATAATCAAAACCCTCCGCCAAACTTGGGCAAATAGTCGCATCTGCATGTCGATACAGGACGCGTAAATCATCAGCTGGGACATTACTCAAAACAAATAGCACACCTTGATCTATCCACGCACGCATCTCACGTACAATAGGTTCGTAATCCCATCCTAAACCACCGACAATAACTAACTTTATATTTGAATCCATTTCTACTCGGATACGCTCCCAAGCTGCAATCAATCGACTATGGTTCTTTCTTGGTTCTATAGTCGAAACTACAAGTAAATAGTTCAAGCCTGGATCATCTAAGCTATGATCATCAAAATTTTTAAATATTGAACTTGTTTGAGATACTGTAAGATTTATTCTAGCGCGAATAATCTCCCGAATACGTTTTGGATCTGAATCTTCTGTATAAAAATGATGTGAAACCATATTATGTATCGTAACAGCACGGTCTTGAACTTCTGGAAAAAGATGTAATAAATCTTGTCTCGTTGATTCAGAGACACAGGCAAAATAGGCACCTGATTGTACATTACTCATCAGTGCATAATAATGTGTAGCTTCATGCCGTGATTTATGTGCAATCGTATGTGGCATAAATACGGGTAATGCATCATGATAACGAACAACTAATGTGGTATTTTTATCTACTCGTCCAGGATAAGGTGTTTGAGTAATAAAAACATCAACACTTGAAGTATCTAAAACTGGATAAGCAGGTTTACTGACATATTTAAGTGAATTTAATCCTGCTGTTTGCATAACATTCCAAGGAATAGAACAAACACGGTAATTTTTATTTGTCACTAAAGAAAAATCAGATGGGGGTAAACTTTTTGCAAATAATGTACGCCAAACAAAATCTTCAAAAAAACGTGACTCAAATCCAGTAATAGCAATTTTTCGTAAATATGGTAAAAATAATGCTGAAAAAGTTAGCATATAAGCAACATACTGTTTTTTTAAATAACGGATTAAACCATTATATGATTTCGTAGCTGGTTGTGTTTCAATCGAAATAATCACTCTTGAATTTCTATGAATTTGTGATCCATCATGTTGATTCGTACCAACCTTAAACAAAGTTTTTGTTCCCGATGCTAAAAATTGATGTGAAGCTTGAAGTAAGCCCTCCATTTTTACGGTATCTATCATACACAAACCACGAAAAAGCAATCTTGTTTCCTGTGGAATTCCCGCGTAACCATCTAAAGCGGGGCGCATTTCCATTAATATATTAAGTTTATTATAATTTTTCATTGTGATACACACACCCTATTTTCTAAAAAATATGCGGAACTAACTCTTGGTGGTGATGACAATGTAAAATGTTCATTATCTAAACTCAAATTTGAATTATATGCAGGATCATATTTTAAAACACTTCCCCATCTTTTCCGCATAAATGTTATTTCCTTATCAGCTCTTTTTTGTTTTTCAGGTGTATGATCAAAACCACGTGTTGATGATTCATGATGATATAACTCAGCATACGGTGTCCAAACATTACGGTACCCTATCTCCCGTACCTTCAAGCAAAAATCAATATCATTACAAGCTATTTGAAGCTCTTTTTCGTTCAATCCTCCAACTGATTTATAAATAGATTTTTTAACGACCATACATGCACCTGTAACAGCAGAAAATGCTTGAATCAAATTTGCACGACCTCCATAACCAAACGATCCATATGCTAATCCACGATGCGCATGTCCAACAAAACCTTCTATTCCCAAGATTACACCCGCATGCTGAATTGTCTTGTCGGCATAAAGTAGTTTTGCTCCAACCACACCTATTTCTGGTCTTATCGCATGACTCACCATCTCAGATAACCAGTCAGGAGTGATAACTTCTATATCATTATTGATTAACCCTATTATTTCTCCTTTTGCAATAGCAACCGCTTTATTATTTAATGCAGAATAATTAAAAGGTTGATCATCACGTATTACTTTTATGTAAGCTTTTTTTGAAAGGTGCTTTAAATAGCGTAATGTCCAAAAATCATCTGTTCCATTATCAACTATTATTATTTCATAATTTGTATAACTTGTTTTTCTTAAAATAGATTTAATACATTTTTTCAAGAGCTCAAGATGATTTTTAGTTGGTATTATCAAACTAACTAACGGTAATATATCGGGCAATGCATACTGAGTACGATAGCCATTGCCTACAAAATTGACAACAGCACTCTTCCCTTGACGTATAAAATGTTCCATTAACGCTTTTTCTCCAGCAATTACAGCATATGGCTTAGCATTCAAATCGTGGGCAGTACTATCGACATGGATACGCCAATGATATAAGATACGTGAGATATGACAAATCTGTTCAGGTGCAATATTCTCAATGCAACGCAATGCTAAATCATAATCTTGAGAACCTTCCAACCCTTTTCGGAATCCGCCCACTTTTCTCACTAAATCAGCACGATAAACCCCAAGATGCGAAATCATATTTTGTGAATAAAATAAATCTTGATTCCAATCACATTTAAAATAAGGATTAGAGCGTTTTCCATCTTCGTCAATCTTGTCTTCATCAGAATAAATTAATTGAGAATCTTGATTATTATTAATAGCATCAACAACAAAAAATAATGCATGTTCAGGAAGGATATCGTCATGGTCTAGCAAAGCGATCCATGCCCCTGTTGCAATAGCAAGTGCACTATTTGATGCTTCAGAAATATGCCCATTTTCTTTACGAAAGCAAATCTTAATTCGCTTATCTGCCTTAGAATATTTTTCTAAAACTAGACGAATTTCCGAATTAGTAGAAGAATCATCAGCGATGCAAAGCTCCCAATTTGGATATATTTGAGCACATACAGACTCTATTGCCTGCTCAAGCCATCGTGGATTTGGATTATAAACAGGCATAATAATAGAGATAAGCGGTCTGTTCTGAAATATTTCTGCCTGCTGATGCATCTTTATCTTGTCAGCTTTAGATACTGTATCATATTGGCGAATCCAATTACTATATGAAACTAATTCATAATCTTTTTCAAAAAGTCTACAATAATGTTTCCAAAGTGTTGCCATTCCAAGCTTATTTTCATCTATCTTTTGATGATCTTTCCTTGCTTTGAGCTTATAATTTGGATGCAATGCATTCAGCTTTGTCAACATTCTCGAACGTGCAAATTTCTTACTTACTCTTAATAATCGAAAATAAACCAGTTCAAAATCTTCTTCTGCATGAAAAAAATCAACTCCAAATTGCGACTCAGAACTATTATAAATAAGACGTTTAAACATACGATTGGAATACATCTCCAAATCAAATGATCTATTATTCTGACTCTTCAAATGGAATGAACCATTTACACGTAATACTGATGTTTTTACCTGTACTTCTAGCATATACCAACCAGTCGATAAACGATGTTTTAGCGATAAGTTATTATTAGATAAATGAATATGTTTCAAGCCATATCGTAGGCGAAATATTTTAAACAAGCAAAAACCTTATAATAATTTTGTGAAATAAAATTATTATTTCAGTAATCATTGAGATATCCTATTCTTTCTCTTCTCACTCTCTTTTAAAATCGTCTTAAAAATCCCCACAATTTCTTCCACCTGCTCTGACGAACGACGAATATGTACAGATTTAGAAAGCTCTTTATATTTTTTTGGATTTTTGTCTATTTCGTGAAATACTTTAGAAATATTTTCTTTTGTAGGGGTTATTCTAAAGCCATTTTCAGGTGTAACATCTTCACCGATTCCACCGAGATCAGAAGCAACTACCCAACAACCACACGCCGTAGCTTCACGCGTCACCAATCCAAAACTCTCAGGACACGTCGATGGAGCGAACAATACATCGATTTGTTGATAAATATCTGCAATCTTATTTTGATTAACATGACCAAGAATAGTAACATCCATATTCCCCCAACGTGTTTTAGTGCAGTGATTCTCATTTTTTGTATGATCAATAATCAATATTTCAATATGCGATGTATGAAGCGATAAAATGGCTTGTTTAAAAACATCAAAACCTTTATGGGGTGACATACCACCAATATGAGCACAAATGACTTTATCTGTATGACTTGTATTTTTATCTCTCCACTCTACATCATCGGATATGCCATTTTTATTGGTAATGACATTAGAGACACCATTTTTCTCATAAATTTGTCGAAACGTATCGGATACTGCCAAAACACCGTTTGAATTATTGAGAAGTTCTTTTAAATAATTTCTTCGTTTGATTGATTGTTCTAACGTTATACCATCAGGCAATGTAAAAGGCTTAAATGGATCTGGATGACCTTCTGGATAAACATTACCTTTCTCATCTATAAGAAATTGATAGTCAGAAATCCACCAAGCATCATGAACTGTTATAAGATGAGGAATATTACGCTTTTGCGTAGCCTCAACCATACTAGCTGTTAACACTTGAATGCAATGGAAATGAATCAAATCAGGTTTTTCAAAATCAATAAATTTCTCAAATATTTCAAAACTTTTTTCATCTTTTTCAATCCAATTATTGATATGTTTAGAAATTTCATATACACGAATACCACTCAATGGATATACGTTTAAAATATCAACTGGTCGTCGCTGGACATCTGCTGTAAATACAACTACTTCAAAATCAGAACTATATTGTTTACTGATTGTTAAGGCCTCATCTACTGCTATTCTAGTTGCACCACCTAATGCTTTTGGCGGAAATAAAACATTTACAATTGCTATCTTTTTTATTGTATTCATTTGATACTCTTTTTAAAATTAGTAATCGTGTTACTTAAAAAATCATTTATATTCACGGATAACATTTGAGTAGAATAATCTAAAACTACTCGATCAAAAGCATTGTTTCCAATTTTTTCACGTAATTCTGGATCTACTACCAATTTTTGTAAAGCGCTATACCAAGCATCCTCTCCTTTTACAACAAAACCATCTATTCCTTCATGAACAACATCGAGATAGTTTTGTGTACGACTAACAATTGAAGGTATTGAGAAAGTAGCTGCTTCAAACCACTTGAGCTCACTTTTGCATGCGGTTAGCTCATCATCGTGCAGTACAGCTAAATTAATATCTGCGCCTGAAAGATACGAGTAATAAACTGAAACATCTTTGACAAAAGGTATTTGTATCAAACGATCTCGAAACTCTTCCATAAATCCATCTGGCAGTGTCAAGTATCCCATAATGGCAAGTTTTACATTTTTATGCTCTTTAAGTATTCGTATGATCGCTGGCAGTGCCTCTAATATAAAATCAGAATTATGGGCAAGCGTTCCACTTCCGTAAAAAATAGTTATCACTTCTTTATCTTTAGATGATTTACTTTTAATCAAATTATTGTATTTGTCTAATCCATTACGATGTAAAAAGCCTATCTTTGTTTTTACTAACGGAGTAAGTCGATCTAATAATGGAAGCGTTGAAGCAATCGCATAGTCACATCGCTTTGCTATAGATCGATAGGTTCCTATATCTTTAGTAACATTGATATAAGCTGATAATGATACTTGACCACCATAAGTCTCAATTGGCGGTACGCTATTTGCTTCGAACAATAAATCATCAACCTCAAAAAAAGTAATCTTTCCAAGTGATTTAGCGTATTCCACCAACTTTAGAACACCCGGAAATGCAGGGACTCGATAAAAAATAATCAAATCATAGAAATTGATCAGATCTAGCGCCTTTTCATTCTCGTGCCATGCAATCGTTTGTGCTTCATAGCCTGCGTATTCGAGTTGCTCAATCTTTTGTTCGATACGGTATCGATAACATTGAGGAGCAGCATCATGTGTCAAACCAACAATCAATACTCGATTTTTATTCAATGATATATTGACTGGAATATCGGAACATCTCATAAAAATCTTAGTATAAGCTTCTGAGATAACCGTAGCCACTTCATCATATTTCGCAATTAGTTGCTCACGCTCTTGGATGGTCGCCAAAAACTCTATATGCTGTTCTTCTGTGTGCCAATAGTCATGTATAACCAAATCAAAATTTGATAATAGAAGTTCTGATGCAGGGTATTTCACGATACCTTCAATAAGTATATCAATGGCTTTACTTTTATTACCGATCAATCCATATATTAATGCTATATTTAGATATGTCCATTCACTTTTACTATCAAACTTAAGTGCTTCTTGATAATGTAATAGTGCTTTGTTGTAATGGCTATCGTCTTTGGCAAAATTACCAAGGTGTTCATGCGCTTTGGCTGTACCTGTAAATAATAATGACAATTTATACAATTCAATAGCTTCTGCATTACGTCCATTTTCTTCATGTTTTAGTGCAAGCGTCGCATAAAAATCAGCATTGACTTCATTGCTTTCATTAATACGTAATTTCCGAATAGGCGGCTGATTGATTAAAGCACTAATAGCTTGATCCATATCTAAAAATTGTTCTTCAGGATTAAGACTATGTAGTATTTCAAGAGTTAATGATTCTGGAATAAAATCAATCTCACTTAGATGTGTATTTTTTAAATGCTCTACAAAAGTGCTTTTTGATTTAAATGAGCTACTATTTTTTTCTTTTGTTCCAAAGTGTATAAGTTTTAAAAATGATCCATACAGTGGAATTTTTCGATATTTATAGTCTCTAATCGCCTCTTCTAGCCCTGAGATATTAACTATTTTACTCTTACTTTCTTGGCTCTCACGTAACTGCATCAGAATTCCTACCTTGTTAATGCCTGATTCCATCCTCTTGAGATAATAATTCAATCCATCAGGATCTGCTTCACGACCTAATAGACTTTTATATGCCATCTGAATAAACTTTTGTCCTTGGAAAGCAAGCAATTCTTCGATTGTATTAATATTATTTAAATTCATTTCTATCCTTTTTTGTTTACTAGTCTATATTGTAAAAATCATAAGCTTGGTCAATATCGTCAAAGTGGTATAGCTGACCATTTTTCAAGACACATATATGATTGCAATGCGCTCGTATATAAGTAGCATCATGTGAAACAATAATCATTGATCGCTCTTTTCGCTTTTCAAAAAGCTCAATACGACACTTTTCATGAAAGCGACTATCACCAACAGCAGTTACTTCATCGATCAAATAACAATCGAATTCAATCGCCATAGAAAGAGCAAATGCAAGCCTCGCTCGCATACCTGCGGAATATCGTTTCACTGGCTCATACAAATACTGTCCAAGTTCCGAGAATTCCTGCACATAAGCAATCTTTTCTCGATAATCGACACCATAAACTCTGCAAATAAATTTAAGATTATCTATTCCCGTCAATGATCCCTGAAATCCTCCTGCAAAAGCAATTGGCCATGAAATCTTCATTTGTCTATTTATATAACCGCTTGTTGGCTGTTCGACCCCACTCATTAACCTAATTAAAGTCGATTTTCCAGCACCATTACGCCCTAAAATACCAATTTTATCTCCCAAATTAATCGTAAGATTTATATTATCCAAAACAGTACGCTGACCAGAATGAGTAGGATATATCTTTGTAATATTTTGTAATTCAATCATTCTGGCTCTACCCGTCTACCAGTTTCACGAACAAGAGCAAGACCAAGTAATGTTAAAACTAAATTAACTGTCATAAAATAAATAGGATCTTCATAGGTAATAACTGTATTGCCAAAAAAACCATGCCGAATCATCTCTGTGCCGTGCACCATAGGAAACCACAAAACAACTTTTTGAGCTATCACAGGAAGCCAGTCAACCATAAAAGCTGCACCTGATAAGGGAAATAAAAGATAAGTAGCAACATGCCAAATACGATCGAATGTTTCTGATCGTTCTGATATTGCACCAACAATTAGTCCAAGCGCTGTCGAGAACCATACAAGAAGCAGCCAGCCTTCCATCATCAGCATAACATCATTAGGTAATAATATCAATCCAACAGAAGAAAAGCTCAACGTTAAAAAAATTAATGATACCGTAGCCCCGACAACTTCTAGAATAATTCGTGCCACAAAAATATCAACTACTTTGACATTACGATGATACATGAGGCTAAGATTTGGTTCAATTGCTTTTGAACATCGATTTGCAACATTACGCCATAACAAGAGTGTTGAATATCCTGTCAGTGCAAAAGCAGCGATTGGCATATCACTATTATGATTCATTTTCATTGCGCTCCACAATGCTACCACGCCAAGCGTAAACATCATCGGCTCGACAAATAACCATAAAAAGCCAATATTGTGCCGCCCATAACGAGTAATAATCTCACGCATTAGTAACGCTCCAATAACACGAAGTTGAATGTGAAATGATTGGCGTAGTGTCGTACTCATCCGATTATGCCTGATGTTCCCGAACACCCGCGAGTAAAATCGTCAAGATTCCCCAAATAATAAGCCCCAATATAAATACCGCTGCAATCGAACGTATACGCCGTGGTTCAAGTGCAATATCAGGAGTATTTGGCTGACTAATACGCTCTAAATAAAGGTGCTGTCGTAACGCTTCATTTCGTGCACTCTCTAGTGATGCTAAAGACGCTGCCAGCTGTTTGCCTGCAAAATCACGTTCAAGAACCAGTTGCTCATATTTCGATGATTTTTGCGCCAAAGAGGTGTTGCTTCCCGTCACTTTTGCTGTTTCGGATGCGATCTGAGATGTCAAGTTTGCTATTTTGTTCTGCAATAACGCGACTTGCGGATTTTCAGGCGAAAGGCTGATCATTTGAGAGAGCTGCGCACGAGTGGCTATCAATTCATCTTGAATCTTGGAAACCAACTGAAGCTGAAGTGACGACTGCTTTTCCGGATCAAAGACTGATTTGGAATCACGATAGTCTGATACTGCCAACGATGCCGCTTTTGCACGTGCCATCGCACGAGCTACTTCATCTTCTGCAAAACCGATCATATCGGCACGACCGCGCGCATTAAGACGATTAATAAGCTGTTCACTAATCGACAACAGATGTTCATTGATCTTTTTAGCTTCATTAGCATCAAACGCCTGCACGCTTAACGTCAAAATAGAGGATTGAGAATCAATCGTTATCCCTACTTGTTTTTGATAATATTTAAACAATGCTTCAAAACTATTATTCAGTCCAAAACCGTCAAATCGACTAAATTTATCAACATTGGTGTCACTATAGAGCTTTCGGTAGCTAAGGTTATGATCCAAAGAAGTAAGTGCATCACGAGAAAGGATGTAATCACGAGCTGTATAAACATCATCGTGCGCACTACTAAGACCAGTGCTCTGCAACATCGCCCCAAGACCTGAAACCGTCGGTTTATCTGGGGCACGTACGACAAACTGCGATTCGCTGATATAAATATCAGAGGCAATCATCCCATAATAAATAGACGCAATCAATGTAGGCACTACAACAGTAGCTGCAAAAAGACGATGTTTTTTTAAATAATTTATTGTTGATGCCAAATTTTATCCTCGTTTATAATCATCACTAATGCGTATTATATCATCATCTATTTATATTATACTGATTTCATACTTAAATAAACACCAAATCACTTCTCCATAAAATCATAAACCCCATCAAAATTCTCTGAATTTAATGTTAAAAGAGATTGTGAACGCTCAAGATAAACATCATAGAGCAACTCACTAGACGAAGATTTCAAGAGGGTGAATGCTTCAATCGCTTCGGTAAATTTTCCTGCATAATACAGTTATAATGCAGTGTGAAATTCATCAAGTTTATGTTGCATCTCTTGCGTAGGAATTCCGCTATCGATGACTTCATAAATCTTTATCGGAAGCAATTTACCTTTGACTCTGACTGTATCAAGTTCACGTATAATATAGGCTGATTGTAACTGTTGATACGTAAATTCTGAGATAATAAGACGTACGTGATAATGTTTGCATAACCCTTCAAGGCGAGATGCAAGGTTGACGGCATCGCCTATAACTGTATAATCGGATCGTCCTGTCGAGCCAATATCTCCTACCGTAACCATCCCCGAATTAAGCCCGATACCAAAATCAAGACGAACACCGAATTTGGCATAAAATTTATCACTAAGAGGTTCTCGTAACGCTAATTGATGCAAGGCTGCTTGCACTGCGCTATCGGCATGATGCTCCACATGGTTGGGTGCATTCCAGTATGCCATGATCGCATCCCCGATAAATTTGTCAATCGTCCCGTGAGAATCAATAATGGAAGCTGCCATCGTTGTCATATATTCGTTGAGAAAAGAGACGAGCTTTTGAGGAGAACCCAACTGTTCGGAGATAGTAGTAAAGGAGCGAATATCGGAAAAAAAGATGGTAACTTCCACCTCACGGGTACTAAGAGCATCATCAATATCCGTGGAGAGTAAATCGTCCATTACTTGCTTGGATACTTTTTGGGCAAACTTCTTCTTGACCTGCTCTTTTTGGCGATGTTCAAATACAAAATTCATCCCTAAGACAGAGAGGATGGATACAGAGAGGGTCACAAGGATGAAAAAGAGGTTGATAATAATATGGTGGGTAAAAAGGAGATAATAGTTGAGATAAAGCAGTGCCCCAAAAAGAATCACGTATCCCACGATCAATCCAAGTGGACTCAAACGAGTGAGAGGATAAAAAACGATAAAAGAGAGAAAAACAATCAGTGAAATTTCGGCAACTTCACTCCATTGAGGACGTTGAAGCATATCGTGGTTGAGGAGATTGTCGATAACCGTAGCTTGAATCTCGATACCGGGGATAATATTATCAAAAGGATTGGAGCGCAAATCCATCAATCCGTATGCCGATGTCCCCACAAGGACGAATTTTCCCGCTACTGCCCTTTTATCAAATGTGTTATTGACGATATCAGAAGCACTGATATAATGAAAGGTTTTCCCAGGACCTCGATGATTGAGATAAAGTCGTCCGTTACGATCGATGGGAATTTCCCTCTTACCCGCACGTAAAGAGGCAAGTCCAAGAGGAGAGTAATTAATCGTAATTTTATGCTCATCAAAGGCAATTCGGAACATTTCAAACGCCAAAGAGGGGTAAAGCGCATCGTTATATCGCATGATAAGGGGAACGCTTCGGATACTTCCTGTCGCATCGGGGACGTTGTTGATAAACCCACTCGAATAAGCGCTGTTTTGGATGGAGGGGATATTGGTGAGTACCCCATTGGGTTCAAGGAGATAATCGGTGGAGGGGATATTTTTTTCAATAAAAATAACGGGAATATTTGGAACTGTGGGAGATGATACCTTATAACTGCGGTCAAAATTGAAGATATAGCCTAAAATCGTCGGGGTATCATGAATGCTTTGTGCCAAGATAGTATCGTAGTTGGGTAAGGAACGATGAAGATGAAATTGCTCACCAAAACGGTGAGGTGACGTTTTGTCCTCTTCTGAGAAGACAATATCCAATCCGATAATTCCCGCTTTTGCCGCTGTGAGATTTTGAAGCATTGTTGCAACGATAGAACGTTCCCATGGCCATTGTCCAATCGTATGAAGACTTTTTTCATCAATATCAACAATAACAACCTCTTGGGAAGCAGACGTAACGCCCCGTGCTAGAAAAAGAAAATCTCGAACTCTGTCGTCGAGACTTTGATACGAGGCAGGCAAAAAAAGATACGCATAGATGATTGCCCCACTCACCACCACAAAGAGAAAAAATTGAGTGAGTCGGTAGGTGAGTCGCATTAGGGACGGATATTCGTCGTCATACTCATTGCCGAATCGGTCAACACATCTTGCATATTTTCTTGATTCCCTTGATCAAAGGATTCATCCCAATTGAGGATACCACCACTTTTTTCCGCAGCAATAAGCGGCGGTGCTGTTTCATCAAAGGTATAACTAAAAATAGTCGAAATATGAAATGTTTTTTCCAGATTATTGGCAAGGGCTGGGATTGTGAGATTTTTTTTCAACGTATCCACAAGCGCTGGAATATAGAAACTTTTGTCTAAAAAAACTTTTAAGTCTTCGGTCACAAATTCACGTAAAGTTCCCATAATCCCCTCTGCACTAAAGGGGATATAGGAGCCTGCTGGGACACTGGCAGTATTATTATTACGATCAAATACATCGACTACCCCTTGTAAACAAAAGATGGAGAGAATACCATTAGATTCCATATCCACTGTGAAGTTGGTTCCCCGAATCCCTATCGTGGCTGTTTTAGTTTTGACGGTAAATTTTTCAGGGGCGATTTGACCGATTTTGCCACTCATTACCCGTATCGTTCCCGAGAGGACATTAAATTTAGCATGGGAGCCATCGCTGCTGTCAAAAAGATACTCATCAATGGAAAAACGGCTTTTCTTCCCAACAGTGATAACGGTACTATCGTTGAAAGTGATTTGTACCTTTGAATTTTCATCCGTACTTACAATATCGCTAGCTTCAAGAGCAACCCCAAGAGTAACAGGAGAGAGTTTCGATAAACGCTCAATCGAAGCTGATCCGCTCAATGCAGTAATTTTGGCAACACTTCCCCACACGGAGGAACTTAAAAAGAGGATAAAAATAAGGGCAATGGGATAATTCATAACACTCTCCTAAAATCGACCAGATATACTCAACGAGAGAGTATACTTATCGTAGCTGTAGAGGGAAACACTCGAATCGGTATGGGTATAACCCGCTGTCTCTTGAAAGGAGACCACATCGTTTAGACGTTGAACCATGTTGAAAGAGCCGTACGCTGTCACATCTTCTCGATGCTTTAAGAAAATGGGATCGTAATCCTCGTACAACCGTTGTTTGGCATTGGCATTAAACTGAAAAATCATTCGAGGGTGGAGCTGGTAGGTGTAAAGAAAACTGGCAATGTATTCATGATAGCTGACATCGGCACGACCTCCCCGCTCTTTGATTTGACGTGATGCCACAAGATCGGTTCGCAGTACATGCGTAGAGCTGGGAGAAAATTCCCATCCCGTAGAGAGTTCAACCGCGTGGCTATCCAAATCCGAAAATTCGAAGTGGTTCTTCTGACCCACTTTACACGAGAGAATTTGACGAAAATTGGGGGTATAAAAATAGCTCCATTTGGGATTAATACTGTAGCCCGTATAAAAAATCTTATCCCCTAAATAAAAGCGATTAATCCCTCCGATAAGTTCATACACAGAACGCTTCGTTGTTAGAGAAAGGGCTGGATAATACGATAAGAGCATCATATTATAATCAGTCTCATCGAAGTAGCTACGATTGTACAAACTCAATCGGTTACGAAGTACAATACCTCCCCTCTCCCCTATATCATAAAGATGCGTCAATCCTGCCGTCTCTTCATGTGCCATATCACTGCGTGCCGTTCCATGAGTAGGAAGCGTATAGAGTTCATCGGTAGAACCAAAATTGACATTGGAATCGTAGAGCAATCCACCTCGGGTAGTGAGAAAAAGAAAGTTTCGCTGTTGTTGCTTGGCGATGGAATCCAGATAATAATCAATGGTTTTTTTCATATTTTCTGTCAGCTCAGGCGCTTTGCGAATCGCTTCAAAATTTGTTTTTGCCTCATCGTACAACCCAAGCTTGTATTGCGTCCGAGACAATTCAATTTGATTTTCGAAATTATTGGGATCCAAAAACGTGACCCGCTCAAATGCCGCTAATGCAGCAGGATACTCTTTGAGCTCGTAAGCGCTTCGTCCCAAATAAAAATTGAGTTCAACATCATCAAGAGCATTAAGATAAAGAGTCGAAAGGAGAGGGTATGCTTCCTCATACGATTGCTCGATATAAAGTTTTTTTGCCTTTTCGTAAGAAACAGCATCCACAGGGGAAAGAGAATGTCCGTAAAGAAAAGAGCCGAGTAACAAAGAACACGCAATAAACCGGTAAGGGTGCATCATACTAAATCTCCTTAAAAATCAAATGTGATATGAACGTCGTCGATATTTTCGGGTTTAAGAAAAGTATGTGCGTAACGTAAATAAAGACCACTTTCATAAAAGAAACGAAAAATACGACGATCAATATCTTCATCCTTCGCCATAAAATAGAGAATCTTCATCGCTTCAGAAAGCTTTTTCCCTTTTTTATACGGGCGATCCGAGGCAGAAAGCGCTTCAAAAATATCAGCAATCGCCAAAATACGTGCTTCCATACTCAGTTCATCCCCTTTGAGCCCAAGAGGATACCCTTTGCCATTAACTTTTTCATGATGTCCACAGGCAATTTCAGAGACTCGTTCCAGCTTTTTGGGGAAAGGGAGCTCTTTTAACATCCGTAGACTGACTGCTGCATGATTGTTAATAATATGACGCTGATTGTCCGTTAATGTCCCTTTTTGAACGATTAGATTGTTCACTTCATCCTCACTGAGGAGAGGTTGTTCTTGGTTATTGATGATAAGGGTACGTTTGGCAATCTCTCCGATACGACTGATATTTTCATCGCTGAAAAACTCTCCTCCTTTATTGGCATTGACTAAAAAAAGATACTCCTCGTCCAATAATGCAATCTTCTCATTATAGCTCTCTTGGGATTGAGGAGATACACTTAAGAACGCAATATACGCATCCCGTTTGAGAATCTCATATTTGAGTTTAATCGTTTCAATCCGATCATAAATACTCTCTAGTTTTGTCGATTTATCAATAATCTGTTCAGGGGTGGTAATTTTACCAATGTCGTGCATCAAAGCAGAAAACTTAATCTCTTTTAGCTGATCTTCATCATAATGGACATCGGGAAATAAATGATTATCCTCACTCATAGCCTGAGCAAGCATAAGAGAAAGGTGCACCATTCGATCAATATGACCTGCCGTATACGGTGATTTTTCTTCGATGGCGACATTGATCGTATGTAAAAAAGATTCGAGAAGAAGTTCCAAATCGTTAATCAAACGCTGTTTCGTCAAGGTAACCGCTGCTTGAGAACCCAAAGAGAAAGCAAGCTCTTCATCATGTGCTTCAAAAGGGACGGTATACCCAAAAGAATCTTTTTTGTTAATGAGTTGCAAGACACCTATCAAATTATCTTCATGATCTTTGAGAGGGAGAACCAGCATTGATTTGGAGCGATACCCTGTTTGTTGGTCAAATTTTATCGTCCCATTAAAATCATATTCCGTTGAGCTATACACATCGGGGATATTGATACTAATCCCATCAAGGGCACAAAGAACAGCTACCATATGACGATTAGGGTTATTGTCCTCATCAAAAAGTTCCAACGGCTTCCATGTAATTTTTTCCGCTGTTCCCCCCATTTGAATATTCAAAGAATCATTTTGGATCACTTTGAATTCAAGTTGACGCGTTAAAGGGTGGTAGAGATAAAGAGTTCCTGCATCGGCACACGTAAGCTGTTTGGTTTGGATGATAATCATCTCTAACAGCGTGTCAATATTTTTCTCCGCCGAAAGAGCCGTCCCTATGGCAATAATTTTGGAAACGATTGATTTCTCTTTGAGTGAGGGGGGTAACGATTCAAGAGGGTCAAAAGGGAGTCGTGAAAAAATCTCAAGAACATGTCCCCTATTTTCTAAAATACCCAATGTTTTAAGTTCTTGAACAATCGTGCTTTTAAACTGAGCTTTGAAGTGCATTGGAAAGATCTTGAAATCGTTACGGCGACAGAGGCTTAACTCTTGGGCTAATAATTGCGGTGTCAAATGTTTGCTATCACGCGCAAGTGTTGCGTACGAACTGGGAAAGGATACATCAATAACGAGAGAGTGTATCGTTTCATCGCCATCAATCAACTCCCATATTTTGGGACACTTATAGGTATCCGATGTGAATAAAAGACTATGATTTTCATGTTTGATCACATACCCGCAACTGCCATCCGTATGATTGGTTTTGAAAGGGGTAAAAATAACATCATCTATCACATAAGGGGTATCAAGTGATATTTCGATCAATTCAATCGTTTTAGCCGCATATTCGAGTAAATCAATCTCTTCAAAATTGGGCCAAATACGATGATTAAAAATAAATTGGTGTAAATCGGCTAAGGTCTCTTTTAAACCATAAATTTTTAGAGGGGTATGTTTTTGAGTAACAAATAAATCAGCCACAAACGGTATATCAACAATGTGATCGAGATGAGAATGAGTCAAAAAAATATGCTCAATCTCAAAAAGCTGATGCCCTAATCCACCGATTAGATTACCCGCATCAATCACACAATGGTGACTCACTCGTAAACATGTTGTCCCCTCGGTGGGAGTTCGTGTCCCACTGGTACCCAAAAATTCAATGTAGTTCATATTTTCCTACCGATTTAAAAATCCTACTGATTTCTCGCTGTCAAAATTGCCCTGCTTTTCTTTGGTGATTTCATCTTCAAAATCGCTCAACATAAAAACAGCGTTATCACGTGCAGCAACATTATACGCTGTATTTTTAACGATAAGATTAATTTGTCCCCCTGTCAATGGATGGGAACCCAGTTTACTCACATCAAAACCACTTTCGTATGGAGCATTTTTAGGAAGCATCATCGTCCAAAGCTCTAATCGCTGTTTTTGATCGGGTTTTTTGAACTCGATTTTATAGTTGAATCGACGTGAAAATGCTTTGTCAATATTTTCAAGCAAGTTCGTCGTGGCGATCAAAATCCCTTGAAATTTCTCGATTTGCTCCAGAAAAATATTTTGCATTTGGTTGTGCATCTGATCGGCAGAGGAACCTACCCCAGCAGAACGGGATGCCAAAAACTGATCGGCTTCATTGAGAAGTAAAATCGGTTCGGTTTTGGTTTGACGGGTCAAATCGGCATAGGTATCGAAGATCTTACGAACATTCTTTTCGGATTCCCCGATGTACATAGAGAGAATTTTAGAACAATCGAAACTCAATACCTGACGCTTCAACGAACGGGAGAGCGAGTGCGCCGTAAGAGTTTTCCCCGTACCGGGAGGGCCGTAAAAGATAATCCGTGCATCTATCCCCGCTTTTTTATCTTTCACTCCCCATTGATGAAGACGCGAAATAACCTCTTTGTCCAACTGACGCATCAAATTTTGGAGAGTTTTTTCCGTAGAGGGATTCAAAACAACATTTTCCAAAGAGGTGACAGGCTCGATCAATTCAAAAATTTCCTGCTCTTTGATAAGCATATCAAGTTTGAGTTTACTTGCTTTTTTCTTTTTTTGAGGGTGCATAATGCTTTGAAGTACCTCATCGACGATATAAAAAGCACGACTGATACCCCCAAAAGGGTTGAGCATCTCTTCGTAGTCAATCACATCATCATTAATAAGACGAGCCCCATCTTCGAGTAATGCACGATTTTTAATCCGTTCATAATCATCGAAACTAATCAAATCAATGAGGGTATTCATCTCCCGTAAATTCCCCTCCGTCGCACTGTACTCTTCTTTGAGCAACGCTAAAAAAATCACTTGTTCTTTGGGCTCTAACTTCTTTTGTTTGAAGAAACGGTCAAGAACAACATCTTGCGACGTTTGAGCAATTCGCTCATCAATGCGTTTCTCGAGTAAATCTAATTTACTTTGAAATCGATTTACCCCCATCGAATGATCGTTTCCGCTGTGACGGACGACCGACATCTTTTGATAAAGCTCAATACGGAAAAACTGATCTTGAAGATATTCCAAATGATCGGCATACGGTTTAATCTCAGGAAGCGTCATCTCTAACGACCCCTCTTCGAGAAGCTTCATAAAAAGGGAAGTCAAAGCAACAGGGGTATTGAAAAGCTCTAGTTGTGAAAGCTCACTGATTTTGATGGGGGTAAATGAGTGATGCGTCATCCACCCCAATTCCAAAAGCGTTTTAATCTCCCCAAAATGGCTCAAATACTCATAATTCTCCGCCCCATAAATCTCTTGTAACAATTCCGATACGGGGACATCCTCTTGAGACTCCAAAAATTTACGGGTTAACAGTTGCAAAATTTTCGCCTCTTCGACAGTGCATTTGAGCTGTGAAAAAATATTGCTTTTCTCAATGGTTTCATTTTCTAAAAAGTCGATTAAATGTTTCAATGGTTTCCTTGTACTTTCAATAGTCGTTTACTCGTAATAGTAGCATAAAGCCCCAATCATTCATACTCACTACTCATTAAAAGTCCTCCTTTCTTTCGTTTAAAGAGGGATTATCCAATCATCAAGAAATAAGCAAAAAATTAGATAAAAAATGGTAATTTGCAACTTAATTGCAACACTAAAAAGATACAATTAACAATAATAAAGGGAAGTCCAATGAAACTTAAAGATAAACTTTTTTCAACGCTTATATTTCTTTTTGTCATTTTCAGCTTTATTGTTTGGTTCTTCACCAATAAAGAGAGTGAAAGAGCCAATGAACTTTGGGCAACAAAACTGATTCAAGAGCATGTAGAACTTGAGAAATACAAAACCCTCTCTCCTATTATTGCAGAAATAACTCTCGTAAAACAGCTAGCCCAAGAACCTGCAATCATTGCAATGGCGAAAGATGAAAATAATCCAAAATCGCGAAAAGATGGACTCGCAATTCTGGAAAAATATCGGACACAGTTTCAAGACAAAAGCTATTTTGCAGTCTTTGCCCATTCATCTAATTATTATTTTAATGATGCTTCCTCTTCAAGAAAAGCAGTGAAAAATCCCCTCTATAAACTATCCCCAACTCTTTCAAAAGATCGTTGGTTTTACGATGCTCTCGCTATAAATGAACGTTTTGATATTAATATTCAGACCGATAGGGTTCTAGGCTGTAGCAAAGTGTGGATTAACTATAGTGTTAAAGAGAAGGGAAAAAATATTGGTATTATTGGTACTGGAATTGATTTCGAACAATTTTTGAAAAATACCTCCACCTACAAAGAAGTGGGTGAGCGAAAAAATTACTTTATTAAAAATGATTTATCTATTCAACTAATCAAAGATATTCACCTTAGTAATTATAAAAGCATGGGGAAAAGTACCGGTATAAAATTGGATATGCTAATCAAAGATCCTTCTGATATTAGGCATATCCAAGAAGCAATGAAAGAAGTATCACACGCTAAAGATATTCATGCTGTCCGAACCCTGTGGGTAGATATACAAGGAAATAGAACTCTTTTAGGAATCACCTACGCACCTGAAGTGGGATGGTTTAGTTTGACACTTTTTGATCAGAAAGACTTAAGCGTAGTCGATAATATAAATATCTTTATTATGATGAGTATCCTTTTGATAATAACCATGGCAGTTCTAGCCTTTAGACTCAATAAGGCGATTATCTATCCTATAGAAAAACTCATGCAGAATATAGATAGTGTCAAACAAGGTGAGCTTAATATTGATTTTTACATCACGGGCAGTATTGAGCTTCGTGAGCTTGCAAAAAGATTTCAGAGCTTATTGAGGGAGATTGAAGAGCGTTCTCAATTACTCGAAACCATCTTTAATTCCACGAAAGAATCAATTGGTATTGTGGATAAAAAGACAACATTTATACTTGCGAACAACGCTTACTCGGAAATGCTTGGATATTCTGAAGCCGAACTCTACGAGCAAAGCTGTTCGGGATTAACCCATCCCGAGGATATAAAAATTGCCCAATACGCCTTAGATACTGTAAGCAAGGAAGGTTATGTTAAGAATATTGAAAAAAGATGTATAAAAAAAGATGGAGGGATTATCGAAACTAGTATGAGTGTCATAGCTCTTCCTGATTCAGATAACTTTCTTCTTATTACTAATGACATTACCGAAGAGAATCGGTTGAAAAAAGAACGTGTAGAGCAAGACCAACAAATGCTACAACAATCACGGTTGGCTCAGATGGGTGAAATGATTTCCATGATTGCTCACCAATGGCGACAGCCACTAGGCTCCATTGCTTCTACGGCACTAAATATGAAACTCAAACTGGAACTCGAAAGTTTTGATTTGCATACGCAAGAGGGACGCGATGGATTAAACCACTTTTTTAGTGAAAAACTTGACAACATTGAGAATTATGTTGAGAATCTCACAACAACGATTGATGATTTTCGGAATTTTTATAAACCTGATAAAAAAGTAGTTATGAGTTCATTTAAAGAAGTGGTACATAAAGCACTTAAAATTATTCGATCGTCGATTGAAGTTGATAATATTGCTATTATCGAAGAGTATAAAGATGAGATATCATTAGCAATGTATGATAATGAGATGATGCAAGTTATCCTCAATATACTCAAAAATGCACAAGACAATTTTAAGGAAAAAAACATTTTAAACCCAGAAATCAAAATAACAAGTTATGCGAACAATCTCTTTATTTGTGATAATGGAGGGGGGATTCCTAATGAGATACTTGTGAAAATATTTGATCCCTATTTCTCCACAAAAAGTGAGAAAAATGGAACGGGACTAGGATTGTATATGTCAAAGACTATTATAGAAGAACATCATAACGGTGCGTTAAGCGTTAAAAATCAAAACAACGGTGTTTCGTTTAAAATTACATTAAAGGAAAATAATGATTAAGCTAATACGTGAATACAGTAAAGATCTACATGTGTTATACGTTGAAGATGACCAAGATTTGTCAAAGAGTACGAGAGAAGTTTTGGAAAACTTTTTTAAATCGGTTGATGTTGCGTATGACGGACAAGAAGGGGAAGCGAAATACAAAGATTATCTTGATGAAAATGCTCACCCCTACGATTTGGTCATAACGGATATTAATATGCCTCAGATGAATGGGATTGAACTAAGTCGCATGATACTAAAACAAACGCCCCATCAAGCTATCATCATTATCAGTGCCCATGATGAGACTGGCTATTTGTCAGAAGCGATTGATATGGGAATATCTGCTTTTGTTACCAAACCTATCAAGCAAAAAGGGTTGTATCAAGCACTTTATAAAACTTCTATGGCAATATTTGATCATAAATTTGTTGAGGGACATATAGATCGTTTGGAAGAATTAAACTTACGATTAGAAAATCAAAATAACGAACTCGCTGTAAAGAATGCACAGCTTGAAAAATCATTACGTTTGCTCAATACTATTAGTCACAAAAACGAACTACTGCACCCAACCAAGCAGACTTATCCAACCACTACCGCTGTATCTGATAGTACTGTATTTCGCTTGAAAGAGCAACTTAGCCATTTTATCGAAGAGGACTTAGCAGAGCTAAAAGATCTTCTTACGGAGATTGATTTGGTTGTTATCGATATTATCAATAATATAGATGCAATAGCAATTGATTCACGCTCACTGCTTGCATCATTATTTAAAAAATATGCCTTATCTCTCTCAATGTATACCTTTTTTGATGAGCTTAGTCTGGCAATGTCCTCTTTTTCACACACATTAGAAAACCATCCTCTTCCCTTGGATACACAGAGAATCCAAAATATCTTCTTGCTGCTTGAAACATTTGTCTTTGATTTAGGGCGATGGCATACCGATTTATCCTCTTGTGACGAAAATAAATTAAATCTTTTTGATGCTTCCAATATTGGAAATATGCAGCTCATCACCAATATGTGGCTAGCCAATGATATGGACGAAGCAACAGATAAAGATTTGGATGCGATTTTTGAGTTTTAATAGTTCTACTTTTAGGGATTTTGGGCTGCAACACCGTGAAGCATCGCATAAAAATTATCGTACGGATAGTGCATCAAAAACGGTACTCAATTCCCGCTGTGACGAGATAAGCACGAGTATTGGAAAAGGTTCCGTTAATACCTGTAGATTGAGAGACTTCACGATTTTTTTTCATATCCACCAGACCAGCAAGCCCGATATTCCACGCTTTATTGATTTGATAACGTCCCCCCAATGAAGCGATAATAGCATCCGAATCAGGAAGTTCATAACCAAGCGTTGCCGTGGGGACAGGAGTTTTATCGACAGCAACCCCTGCCATTGCTACCCAACGGTCATATTTTTGGGTAAGCCCTAGGCGGTAGGTATTGGTGTCATTCCAGTTTTTAGGTTTAATCGTTCCAAATACTGTTTCTGCTGTTGTATTGGCATAATCAAAATTTAATTGCTTATAGGCTGACCAATAGGTTCTCTCATACACCGCTTCTACTGTTGTGCCAGTTTCAAATGTATATGCACACGCCAAATTCAATGTTGCTGGAATAGGAATGCTAACTGAGACAGGAACATTTTTACTAAAATTTGCGGGTGTATATACTAAATCAGCACTCCCCTCTTCATTCAGATTTATTTTTGAACGATAGGTAGCAGCCAACGAAAGGTTAGAAACGGGTTTGTAATTAAGTGCAAGGTTATATCCATAATTAATAGCATTTCCATTCATATCTTGTGAATAAACGCCTGCCTTACTCCCTTTCACCACACCACTACTCGAAATCACCCGCAACCCAACCCCCATACTCACTTTATCACTCAAAGGAATTGCTATCGAGGGATTAAACTCAACAGCTTGGAGCGTAAATTCTTCGGCACTTGCTTTGGCAACCGCACTATCCCATCGCTTCGACAATCCCGCTGGAGCTGTGATACTAAATCCAACACGTGCACCATTATCACCCAATCTCTTAGAAGTATAATGAAATGTTGGTACTAAGAATTTCTCTTCTTTAGAACTATAGTTACCCGTTGTTCCTGAAAAGTCAATCGGACTTAACCCAATATACGTTGCATCCACTTCAAGTAAATTGGCATCGTCATTGTTGACCATCGCCGCAGGATTATAATACGCCGCATCCGCACCCTGAGCATTAGCGATATACGCCGCACTCAGTGCCGTCGCATTGACCGAACTCTCAGGGATTGCGTATCCTCCCGCCATAAGTGTTGCCGATGCAACCGCCGAAATCAAAATAATTTTCATTCTCTACTCCTGCATTGAATATAAAAGCTCTATCTCGCTCGCCCAAATCGTCTCATCAATCGTCTCTAAAACGAGTGGAATATTATCCATCCGAGGATCATTCATCAGAAAACGAAACGCATCCAAACCTATTTTCCCTTTGCCCAATGAATCATGCCGATCGACATGAGACCCAAGATCAGGTTTTGAATCGTTAATGTGCATCCCTTTGAGATAGTTAAACCCTATTATTGTATCAAATTCTTTCCAAGTTGCATCATACGCCTCACGGGTGCGAATATCATACCCCGCCGTAAACATATGACACGTATCAATACAAACCCCCACGCGTGATTTATCTTCGATACGCTCAATAATTGCGGCGATCTGCTCAAACTTCCATCCGAGATTGGACCCCTGCCCCGCCGTATTTTCGATGGTGAGATTAACCCCGTCAACGTGTTTAATCGCCTCATTCATACTCATAGCAATACGGTCAATACACTCCTCTTCGGTGATTTGTTTGAGATAACTACCAGGATGAAAGTTGAGCCGATCAAGCCCTAGCTGATTACACCGCTGAAGTTCATCAATAAACGCCTCAAGAGATTTTTGTCGCTTCTCCTCTTCAGGATGACCAAGATTAATGAGATACGAATCGTGAGGGAGAATATGACAGGGTAAAATCCCACTTTTGGCAAGATTGTCTTTGAAGAGTCCTATCGTATCCTCTTCAAGAGGTTTCGCCGCCCATTGTTTTTGGTTTTTCGTAAAAAGGGCAAACGCTTTTGCTCCGATTTTCATTGCATTAAGGGGGGCGTTAAAAACTCCTCCGCTAGCTGAGACATGTGCTCCGATATATTTAGACATTGTTTTTTCCTTGTGTGGTTTTTAAAAGTTTTTTGATTTCTTTATCGAAATCCGATTCGATTTTTTGGATTTGATTAAATGCTTCATATTCACAAAAAGCTTTCTCTTCCGCTTGACCTTTCGATACCGCTCCGTTACCTTCGAGTACGTTGTACTCATTGAATGCTAAAAATTTATCTACCGAATCTTTGATCTGCACCATGTTCAATGTTGTACGATTTTCTATCAATCGTTCTATGTAATCAAAATAACCTGTTATCGCTCGCTCCAACTTTTTGATTTCATCTTCACTCAAATAATTTTCAGCAATCACTGTATCGGATTTTAGAATTCTCCCATTTGGTGAATTTTTCCATGTTTGCAACCCCATAAACGGTTTGGCAATATCCGCTTTTTCATAAATAAGTTCTGCCGCCGTTTGACCACTGATAGCATAATGGAATTTATTCTGAACGGTAGCATAAAAATTCTTAGTCGTTTCCGAATTTTTATCATAATCGATACTGCACTCAGCAAAAATATCGGTAATTTTTTGATAAATTCTCCGCTCACTCGTACGAATGGAACGAACCCTCTCAAGGAGTTCATCAAAATAATCTTTACCGAAATAGCGACCGTTTTTAAGCCGCTCATCATCCATCGCAAAACCTTTGATGATGTACTCTTTTAGGACTTTGGTCGCCCAGATTCTAAACTGTGTTGCTTGACTTGAATTGACACGATACCCTACCGATAAAATCGCATCAAGGTTATAGTATTTTGTCTGATATGTTTTTCCGTCTTGGGCAGTATGTTCCAAAATGGAACTAACTGAGTTTTCATCCAATTCATCACTATCAAAAATATTTTTCAGATGCTTCGTTATGGCTGGTCTTTGCACTCCAAAAAGCTCCGCCATCCGCTTTTGTGGCAACCATACACTCTCATTATGCAGAAATATTTCGACTTTTACATCGCTATTGGGTGTTGTGTAGAGTAAAAATTCGGTTAGGGAGTCTTTAATTGTTAGATTGTTCATTATCTATTGCCTCTAAATGTAATAATTTAAGAATTTGTGAATATGTTGATTTGTTCTCATGTTTTGTGTCAAAAGCCCACCCTCATTTTTCTTGCCATTTGAAAATCTCTAAAATACGGATAGTCTGTTTATCTTTAATCTCATAAATAATCGTATACCCACTATAAATGAGATCACGAACATTCTCATCATCAGCATAATATGAGACTCGTCCCATCATTGGATGAGTTTTTAAAAGCTCAAATTTTGTATCTATCCTGTTTTGAAAATAAATTGCGGAAGAACGCTTATCCCGTGCAATAAAACGGAGAATATTTTGAAGCTGAATCGTAAATTTTCGGTGGCGTTCAATCCGAACTATACTGTTTTCCAAAAGGCTTCCATATCATTTTTGTATTCTTCCTCACCAATATAATCATCAGAACCTCTCGCATTCTCTACACGCGCACGTGCTTCCTCCATCGAAGAAATAACAAATGAAGGCTTATTTTGAAAATTCAAAACCGCTTTTTCGAGAAACTGTAGCACCGATTCCGACGAATGGTGAAAGAAATTTTCAACCTGAGGATTATTAATCTGAATACTTAACATAGGTTCCCCTCCTACTCATATAATTCTTACTATTATATCGCAACCTACTCCGTCCCATTACTCTCCTGCACATCCCCAATCTTTATCATCAATCCATTTATCCGATCTTTGAAATAGATCTCTTTTGCCCAGTGGCGATAAAGTATGTCCATCCCCTCATTTTTAATGTTTTGTTGCGATAGTCCATTGCGACTTTCCTCTTTGCCCACTCCTGCAAAAATATCTTTTCCTTGCAAAATACGGCGCATCGTATCGCGGGGATAAGCCTCATAAAGATACTCACGATTAAACGCCTCTTCACTCATACATCCCGCACTCACACAGACATCATGATCGATGGAAATCTTCTCTACTACAACCCCTGCGGTGAAGAGTTCCACCTCTACGGCATTATCGGCATAACGGATATATCCCATATCGGAAAATTTAAGTTTCGGGCTTTTGATCGTAATGAGTTTGGGTTCACTGACCGTGTAATGTTTGGTCGCGCATCCTCCCATCAAAAGGAGGAGGAGGCTAGCCCATAGGATAGAGAATTTTGGCATGAACTGCGTCCAATTTTTGAAGTATTTCAGTACTTAACGTCAGATCCATAGCGGCTAAACTTGGCTCCAATTGCTCTGCTGTTGTTGCCCCGATGATCGTAGAGGCGACAAAATCGAATTGTTTGCTCCATGCAATCGCCATCGTTACAGGATTTAATCCTGCTTCGTGTGCGATACGGAGATACTCTTGCGTCGAGGCAAGGGTTTTATCATTGAGAAACCGTGCTGCCATAAGTCGTTGACGTTGGTTTGTGGAGTTTACATAATCACTAAAACGTCCCTGTCCAACGGTCGATTGATTGTATTTTCCACTCAAAATCCCCCCTGCTAACGGTGAATACGGAAGCAACGATATTTTTTCTTCACGGCATAACGCCCCTATTTCAGTTAAATCACGACGGTTTAGCAACGAAAAGTTATTTTGTACCGACTCAAAACGGGCTAACTTTTCATATTTTGAGACCATTAATGATTTCATTGTCCCCCGTGCCGTATCATTAGACGTTCCGATATAACGCACTTTACCGCTTTGCACTAGTGAATCAAACGCTCGCATGGTCTCTTCGATGGGGACAATCGTATCGGGCCAGTGCATCTGATACAGATCAATATAATCGGTTCCCAAACGTTTGAGCGATCCTTCAATAGCCCGTTCAATATGAAACCGGTCACACGCCGTGTATCCGTGACGAATCGGGGGGACGAACCACCCTGATGCTGCTCCTGCTACTTTGGATGCTAGAATAATGCTATCACGCGGTTTGGTTTTGAGCCATCGCCCGACCATCTCCTCCGTCAATCCTGCTAATTTTGCTTCAGGAGGGACAGGATAAAGCTCTGCTGTATCGAAGAAATTGACCCCAGAATCGTATGCTTTGTCCATAATTTTAAACGCATTCTTTTCATCACACTGACTCCCGAATGTCATTGTCCCCAGACAAATCGGCGATACACGCAAACCACTGCGTCCTATATAACGATACTCCATTAAATTCCCTCTATTCTTAGTAACTTCGTCTTGCCGACCATCAAATCAATGGACATCAAAATTCTTTTAAAGACCGAATCTTGTCGATATTCTAAGTTGTGCTTTTTGCATATCTCTTTGACGATTGGCTGCATTTTTTGATAAAAACTATGGGGCATATCGGGGAAAAGATGATGCTCTATTTGATAGTTCAAAAAGCCGTGAGCAAAATCGATAAGATCGGTTCCCGTGTTATAATTAACACTCCCCATAATTTGTCTCAAATAATATTCTCCTTGATTTTTATGCGGTGTCGAGAATTGATAAATATCTTCTGCCGAGTGATTGGGAACAATGACCAAAAATGAGTGAAGATTCGCAAAAAGTTCGCCCAACAGGAGGATAATAAAAACATTTCTAACCGCTTCCATACCAAATGGGTAGAATAAAAACGGAAGGAAAACAAATTGAAAAACTCCATAAGGGAGATAATAATTTTTCCAAAGCTCTAAGCCATTTTTCGTAAAAGGGGTAAGTTCATACCCTAACATTAGAGGTTCTTTCTTACGCAAACGCTCTTTATTTTCTAAAATTCTGAGTGTATTTGGGGCATAATAGGCTATTTTCCAAAATGCAGCAAAAGAATACACAATGGCATATTTAAAAAACATTGGCATATTTATATTGTGTAACCATGTTAGATTTCTCTCAACATTATCAGGGTCATCCAATTCGCCTAAATGGTAATGGTGCATAATATTATGTTCATACGCCCAAGCATCGGGTTTGATCCAATCCAACCAATCAACCCATCGTCTATTTCCGCTTGCATACCCTTTTTTGGTATATCTATAAGGAATATTGGGCACTTTGTCATACGCACCGTGTAAGATTGGGTGCGTTACATTCGCCCATCTACCAACATTTCCAACCCCGATAAGAAGAGCTGCCACAACTCCAAAAAGCCAAAATACCGAAGGATAAATAGTATAGTCACTATAATCCAATGCAATAATTGCAAAAATTAGTACAAAACCACCGATAGTCGAACCTCTTCCCCATCGCTCTAATTTTAATAAATGTTGAAAATCTTCCTCACTTCTTGATCCAATCGTTACTTTGATTGCGTCAATATCTTTTTCAAGCTGTCCTTGATCTACGTCTCTGTAATCTGCATACGCCATATGTTATGAACCTCTAATGATATATATACTGTTTGTGGGTGGTGCGCCTTACAGGATTTGAACCTGTGACCTACAGCTTAGGAAGCCGTTGCTCTATCCAGCTGAGCTAAAAGCGCAAAAAGTGAAGAATAAAATGCGGGTTAGGCGTTAAATGTTACCATCAGCTCGCCGCTTGCAATGCGCAATATGCCTCTTGGAGAAACTGGAATTTCTCGGTGTATTTGTTGACGATCTCAGGGCTTCTGGTTTGAACACGATCTGGATGATACCGCTTGGCAAGCTGTCGATACCGTTTTTTCAAATCATTCGCTTTTGACCCCATCGGAATTTCGAAAATAGCATGATAGCGAATCATTTTATCTAATTCATCATTTTTAAAACCAAATCCATGAAATTGCCCATAAAGTTTACGCATAAAATCATCATCATAGGTGTAGTTGATCTGATAATGAAGCACTTCTCGTCGGTTAAGTGCTTTTTCTAGCCGTGTTTTACCCGCCATGGTACTGACATCAATGTAAAGCTGCGTAGAAGTACTGTTGGTGACTAGGGAAGAGAGTTGTTGTTTCAAATAGCGCATTACCCATACGTTTTGAGTCAAAAAGGTAACTTTAACCCGATTTGGCCCAAATGCGAACAGTTCAATATCCACTTTTTCTGCTTTCTTATACGGTACTTCAATCCGTACTGCAGCACTTTTACATTTACGCAGTGATCGACGATAAAACGAACCCGTCAAATCATTCTTTTTAGTATAAACATCACTCAACGTATCGAGAAAATCTTCTTTTTGTTTCATTAAGCCCTCATTATTCAGCACTAAAACCCCATTATCCAAGAAAAGGGTATTGTGGATATGATGATCAAAAAATTCTTCCATCCACGGCTCGTAAAGGGTCGTAGAATCACCTTGAACAAAAATAGCATTATTGAGCAAAACGACTCTCACGAAACCCCCTATTATGATAATATTGAAATAAATAAAGCAAAAAGAGTTCCAACTATGATTGAACTATTTTTTCATAGCACTCAGGTCGTCGATCACGAATCAATCCCCAATAGTGACGATGCTCCCTAATTGTGACAGGATCAAATTCGATATAGAGGATCTCCTCTTTATCCCGTGAGGCTTCGGCTACTTTTGCCCCCGTATGATCAGTGATAAACGAACTTCCATAAAAAGTAAGGCTACAACTCTCCCCTACCTCTTCGCCGATACGATTGGCGGCGATAATGGGGATAATATTCGCAGCACTGTGCCCCATTTGTACCCGTTGCCAATGCGATGCAGAGTCCACCCCGATTTCAGGTTCACTGCCAATAGCGGTAGGATAAAAAATCATATCCGCCCCCATAAGAGTCAGACAACGTGCCGTTTCAGGAAACCACTGATCCCAACAAATCCCTACTCCAATATTTCCATAGCGTGTTTCCCAAACTTTGAATCCCGTATTGCCTGGCTCAAAGTAAAATTTCTCTTCATATCCTGGACCGTCAGGAATATGGGTTTTACGGTAATTCTCTAGTACAGCACCATCCGCATCAACCATTACAAGAGAGTTAAAATAGCGTTCACCATCACGCTCGAAGTAACTAATGGGCAATACAACCCCAAGTTCTTTGGCGACAGCACTAAAGTGTGCTACAAGTGGGTTGTTTTCTAATGGTTGCGCCCATTCAAAATACTTTCTGTCCATGTCTTTGCAAAAATAAAGTCCTTCAAATAGCTCAGGGATCAAAATAATATTCGCCCCATTTCGTGCCGACTCACGCACCATAGCTTCCGCTTTTGCAATATTCGCCCGTTTATCCTCACCCATTTGCATCTGTATTGCCGCTACTTTGACCATTGCACACCCTCATCCAAAACTTTTTTTGAATTATAACGGAGTGCTTATTAATTCTTAAACAATCCAGTGTTATTATATTGGTAATTAATAGTATCCAACAAGGAGTCTCAATGAAGCTCGAACCATCTTTCAACCCACTACCACAAATGGGTACAGAATCATCCAAGCGGGATAAAACACTCGAAAAGATTGCTAGTGCGGTGGAAATTGGTATGCAAGACAGTGCCTCTCGCTCCATTGCCGACACGCTACAAAATCAAATTTCCACCATGTCACAAGGGTTGATGAACAACAATGACGGTATTTCAATGATGCAAATTGCAGGTGGGACATTAAACTCTCTCAGCGATCAAACGCAAACGCTCAGTGATTTAAGTGTTCGTTATAACAGTTCATCGCTCAATGATTCCCAAAAGCAAGCATTGCAAGGTGAATTTACCAAAACCGTTCAATCCATGCAGCAAAGTATCAGTAGTAGCACTTTTAATGGAAATTCATTGTTTGGAAGTAGCTTCACATTGGGAGATGGGAGTATATCCACGTCCATTCCAACACTTTCACCCTCTTCGCTGTCGATTACGAATCAGGATTCTCTTAAATCGTATCAAGATTCTTTGGCACAAGCAAATTCTAATGTTGGCTCAACGACCAATGCCCTCATTGGTTCAACCACTACTCTTTTGAATCAAATTTCAACAACCTCAGCGGCTAAAAGTCAACTAGCCGATACGGATATGGCAAATGCCGTCCAAGATTTTCAACAAAGCAATCTAAAGCTTGATGCAACGCAAATTGCTATGGCACATCAAAACGCACTGCTTCGACAAAATATGACACAATTATTGGGATAGAGTATGAGAAAGGAGCTATCAAGCTCCTACTTTTGAAGTGTTTCTATGAGCTTTTTAATTTGTTGTTCTTGCGTATAAATGGAAAAGTTTGTACGAACATACGCTTCAAGGAGTAGTTTAAGGTCGTTGTTTCCACTTACCTCAAAATCTTCCTCTATTTTCGCATTTAAAAAACGAGAAAAATCCTCTTCAACGTCAATATCATACCGTCTGGTATTGAGAGTAAGAGAGACTTTGACGTTCACGATTACCCTAACAAGCTTTCAAGCTTAGAGACAACTTCTTCAATTTCAATATCTTTTTCCAACAACTCATCGCCCATTTTGGCAATTTCATCATCTTTGTTTTTAAGCACTTCACGAAGACTAGAAAGTTCTTCTTTAAGTTCTTTTAGCTCGTTTGCCGTAGCAACGTGCTTGTCAACCAACTGAGAGGTAAGGGCAGCTAAACGCTCCATAGGAGTAATATCTGAATTCATGATGAACCTTAGGTATGAATGTATTGGTTATTATTCTAACATAATTTCTTAAAGGGTTGCCTCTTTAGCCCAAAATTTTATACGACTCTTCTCGAAATGTGTTATCTATCCCCTCTATTGTCTCTCCCACCGTGTTCACCTCGGTCACCATGCTTATCATTTTGTCGCTCTTCTCTATGTTCAGGGCGTTCTTTTTTCCCTTGATAATCTTCATTGATTCGGTTGTAATCCTCTCCACCACGTCGGCGATCCCTCACCTCATTTGGGCTAATATGATGATAGTCGGAAAGAAAACGGACGTTAACAAGATCAACAATTTCAGCATCTCTCAAACGATGATTACGGCCCTCAACCACATACGCAGAACGAGGATCCAGACCAAGGCGACGAGTAATATCCCACCAGCCCATTCCCCGTGAACGCATATTGATAATAAAGTTGGTATCACGATGAGATTGACGCGCCAAATAATAGACCACACTCATTTCATCACGAGGAACCGAACGCTCAACTATCATGACTTCTTGTTGTGGTACACCATAATAATTGCCAATAGAGAGACTAAACCCATTAATCCCTTGGTCCGACCCCGAAACCCCTACGTTAAAGTTCGCTGCCCCAAGAACTCCGCCTAAGCATGCCACTATTGCTGTAATAGATAGAATCTGTTTCATCTGTCACTCCTTTGTTTGTACTATTGTAGCAGTTTCTTGTATATCCAATAGGCAAAAAATTAGCCGTAGAAAAAATTTATTTATTCAGCCTTTTAAGTATAAGTCGTATATTATGTGTGAGCATTTATGTGATTACAAAATCCAAACAAAGGGGATACTATGGCAAAAGGTCAAGATTCAAAAAAAGCAGTTAAAAAAGCACCAACAAAAACGTTAAAAGAAAAACGCAATGACAAAAGTGCGAAAAAAAGTTAACGTAAAGAGCAGTTTAATCAAAGAGTTACGGGTGAAATAACATCGAAAAACCCGTAAAAAGAAAATAGCCCGAAGCAGCCAAAAGAATAAAGGTGAGGAATGTTTGTTTGATATTTAGTTTCATAGAAAAATTATAACTTCTTAACACTAATGTAACACTTCTTTTCTATAATTTATAGATAACTTTCTTAAAAGGAATAAATCTATGAAGAATGCTGTTCTCCTCTCTTTGGCTGCGACACTCGCCCTCGCCTCTGAGCCTGTCACTATCCAAAAAATTACCGTTGAAGCGTCCGCGCCTAAGGCTGATGCGCAAAGTGTCTCTGCCGACGAAATGGTCAAATTCTCTCGTCAAAGTGATTTGGGCGAAATGCTCTCCAATACCCTTCCTGAAGTGACCATGGTACGTAATAGCGGTGTCGGTAACGATATTATTTTACGCGGATTTCGTAAAGATAATCTCAATATCACCATTGATGATGCCAAAGTATGTGGAGCGTGTCCCAACCGTATGGATCCCCCTTCGATGCACGTCTCTTCGAATCAAATCAAAAGTGTAGAAGTACAAGAAGGTCCCTTTGATGTAACAAAATTTGGGAGCCTTGGAGGTAAAATCAACGTCGTCACCAAAGATCCTCAAAAAGGGGTACATGGTGAAGTTTCTGCAACACTGGGAAGTTTTGATTATCGTAAACTCTCTACGACACTAGAGGGGGGAAATGACACCGTGCAAGCGCAAGTTGGGTTTAGTCGTGAAACATCGGGGCAATACAAAGATGGTAATGGGCGTACACTTACAGAGCAAACTGATTTTCTCATAGGAAACTTACCTGCAAATTTTAGTTCACTAACCCCTACTCAACAAACAAATCTTATGAAACTTCAGGGACAAAAATTCGCTACTGCGAATAAAAATATGAGTGCCTATGATCGTAATAATTATTGGACAAAAATTGTAAGTAAAATCGGTGACAACCAAAAACTAACCCTTAGCTATTTCGGAGATCGTGCCGATAATGTCCTCTATCCCCGTTACCCCATGGATGCCCAAGTCGATGATACCGATATGTTCAAAGCAAAATATCAATTTTTCAATCTCTCCAGTTTCTCCGATGAATTGAAAATTGAGGGGTATCACTCCAAAGTAAAACATGTCATGGGAACCGATTTCCGTGCCAGTGCAGCAACAATGGTTATGGTTGCCCCTGTCGATGCAACCATTCAAGGGGCTTTAGTAGAGAACACTATGACTATTTCAGGAGCAAAAGTAGCCGTCGGAGTCGATACGAGCCTACGCAATTGGGATGGGACAAAAGGGCCAAAAGCCAATCCAGCTCAAAACATCATGCTTCCCGATGTCGATACCAAAAATATTGCCCTTTATGCCAAAGGTCTCAAAACCATCGGTAAGTATGAAATAAGCAGTGGAGTCCGTTATGATGATACAACGATCAATCCCAATCAAGGATTAGCGGCTATCGATCCTCTTGCACTCAATAAAACTTTTTTAACGAATATGAAAGATCGTAGTTACAACGATGTCAGTGCGAACCTCCTTGCAAAATACAACTACACTGCACACACCAATGTGTTCATCGGTGCGGGGCAATCGATTCGTGTCCCTGATGCCAAAGAGCTGTATTGGGTTGCTAGTGGTAACACCAATCTCAACGAAACCAAGAACCGTGAAATTGATCTAGGGGCGGAACATACTGCTGGTAACCTCCACGTCAAAGGAACCATATTTTACAGTGATTTAAAAGATTTTATCTATGCGTATCAAACCAGTGCGACAACAAGCAGTTGGGCAAACATTGATGCCACCATCGTAGGATTAGATATTCATGGGGATTATCTCCTTGGGAATGAATGGCGTGTTGAATCAGGTGCAGCGTACCAAAAAGGGAGCAAAAAAGATCCTTCACAACTTGGGACGACTCAAACAAACAACAACTTAGCCGAAATTCCCCCTCTTAAAGGGCGTGCCGCATTGGTGTTTGACGACAGTAGCTATTATGCAATGGCGGAATGGATTGCAGCAACGCATCAAACCATCGATTCGGATAATGGGGAAAAAGAGATTGCAGGGTATGCCCTCTTAAATCTCAAATATGGGGCAGAATTGGGGAAAGGATTTTCTCTTAGTACAGGAATCAATAACTTTTTCAACCGCACGTATGCACTTAATAATAGCTACATCGGGAATCAGCTCATTGCTTCATCAGGGACAGCTCCCCTTGTTCTCAATGAACCAGGGCGTAATTTTTACACAACACTTAGCTATAAGTTCTAAATCTCTCGATTCTTCTTCTCACTGTTTCGTCACCTCTCGCATCGTGCGAGAGCTACAGTTGATTCTTCACCCCTTTAGAGGGGTAATTAAAACATCTTCGGCTTGAATGAATCTTTATCTACATAATAAATATTTGCGAAATCAAGACCCTTGCGCTTCAATGGTTTCAACACTAACTGTTTATCAAAAATCCGATCAAGTTTACTACGAATCGCCACAAAAACATTATGTTCCTTCCCACTAAATCCTTCCGTCTTTTTCGTCATTACACTAAGAGGATCAATAGGGGTTGAGCCACTGTACATACCAAAATGCAAATGCGGGCCCGATGAAAGACCAGTAGAACCCACATACGCGATAAGATCACTTTGTTTCACGCTCGTACCTACGTGTAGCCCTGATTTGAACCCTTTGAGGTGGGCGTATAAACTAATAAGACCGCTGGAGTGCTTAATTTTAATGATATTGCCATATCCGCGCGATGTCCCTACAAAACTTACTCGACCCTCGCCTGCAGACAAAACAGGTGTCCCAGGACGCGCTCCATAATCAACTCCCAAATGGGCACGATAACGGTGCAATACGGGATGATAACGTCGCTTCGTAAAGAAAGAGGTGATACGTGCATTGCGTATGGGTGTTTTAAATAGTAGTTTCTCAAACTGCGCCCCTTTATTATCATAAAAATTTCCATCTTTATGACGATAAAGGGCATATCGCTTTCCTGCGATTTCAATCATTGCCCCCGAGACTTCAGGCATCGAAAATGGTTTTCCCAAACGGTATTGCTGATCGTACACAATCACCAGAGGATCACCGCTTTTTAGATCTTTTTTAAAATTCACTTTCCCTTTGAACATACGGACAAAAGTAGAAGCTAAATTCTTAGACCCAGTAGAGTGAAGAATATCATCGTACGGAGCTGTTGTAATTTCGGTATAAAGAACCTCTTTATAGGTTTCACTCACGATGGGAATCACCTGCATGGCGTATCGTTTTTTGGGAGTAAAATAAATTTGTATTTGAAGTTCATCATTGATAGGAATAAGAATTTGATCAATCGTTTTTTTGGAACTCACAAGCATCTGACAGTTCGCGTTATAAGGAATATCTTCAGTCAACTTTTGATCGTCATCATCTAAATCATAATAGAGAGAAAGGGGGAGTTTTGAACGTTCTAAAAAGGTAAGAAAACTTTCTCCATCTTTCCATTTAAAAGGTTGAACGTGCGATGCAAATAAAAAAATGGGCAACAACAGCAACCAAATTAATCGACCCATTCCTATCCTTAAGCACTCATTTCTTCTAAAAAGAGTCTTAAATAATATCAAAAAAACTGTTTACAAAGTCTCTATTTGCTATAATTGACCTTATTTCGTTTGACAAAGGTTACCATGATGCGCATTTGGTTTTTTTCTCTCATCTGTATAGCGGCGCTTGAAGCATCCCCTATCTCTTCCCCGCTACTTGATTTTCAAGGGGAACGTGGGACAATAGATGCTCCCCAAGCAAAAGAGGGGATGAGTGGCTTTGTGGTTCGCCATTTTGATGCTACGCATAGCTCTATCATAGCAAACGCCCGTGTTGAAGAAGTCAACCCCTCAACACACCGTGCAACTCTCTCTTTCAGTCAGTACGATGGAGTGAAACAAAACACTCTCCCCAGTGGGAAATGGACTCCAAAAATATCCGATGAAGTGGTGATCGCATACGATTATACCCGTGGATTGGTCATCGCACCCAATGATGATGCCTATACAAAAATTGCTAAGAGTCTCCCTTCTATCGAATGGATTCATCCTGATCTTTATGCCACTTATCTCTCTTACGAGGGACACCCAACTCCATTGGTGAAAGATTTTCATAATTTTTGTACCTCCAACTCGATTGGAATTCTCAAGGTTCAAAGTAGTGACACCCTCTTCACTCTTGACTGCAAGAATTTTGCCCTTCTTGAAATAGCACCGTCTACTACAGAAAATAATGTTACTATGACCCCATTTTTCACTCGTGTTGCAACCATTCGCGGTGCTTGGTGGGGAGAGGGAAGTTCGAAACTAAAAAGCTATGAACCTTATTATTTGGAACAAATTGCTTTAAATAACCCAAAGAATAAAGAGTTATATGAACTTTTCAAAGCTAAATTTGGTGAAAAAAGCGCACTATTGCGCCATTTTGAAGTAAAGGAACATTAATGTTACCCTCATCAGCCCTTGATTTTTTTACCGCTTTAGTAGGAAAAGAAAATCTTTACAATGATAAAGCGCACCTCATCGCCTACAGTTATGATGCAACCCGTGAGAAATTTCAACCCGATGCCGTTTTGTTCCCTCGTCACGAGCAAGACGTGAGCGATATTTTGAAATATTGCAATGAGCACCGTATCGTCATTGTCCCTCGTGGAGCAGGAAGCGGATTTACGGGGGGAGCACTCCCTAGCAGCGGCGGTATTGTTTTGGCGTTTGAAAAACACATGAACAAAATTTTAGAAATCGATATGCAAAATATGGTCGCCATTGTCCAACCGGGAGTCGTCAATATGGAACTCCAAAAGGCGGTAGAAGAGGTAGGCTTATTTTATCCCCCAGATCCTGCAAGCCAAGAGTACTCTACCATCGGTGGTAATGTCAACGAAAATGCGGGCGGTATGCGCGCGGCGAAATACGGTATTACCAAAGATTATGTCATGGCAATGCGCGCCGTCCTCCCCAATGGTGATATTATTAAAGCCGGTAAACGGACGATTAAAGACGTGGCAGGATATAACATTACAGGAATTCTTATCGCTTCTGAGGGAACCCTTGCCGTTACAACGGAAGTGACCCTAAAACTCCTCTCCAAGCCAAAAATGACCAAAACGGCTATGGGAATTTTCCCAACCGTAAGCGTCGCTATGGAAGCCGTCTACAAAACAATGGCAAGCGGTGTCACCCCTGTTGCGATGGAATTTTTGGATAATCTCACTATCCGTGCCGTTGAGCAAGTGTATCACAAAGGGCTACCCACGGAAGCAGGTGCAATTCTTGTCACCGATGTGGATGGAAATCTTGAAGATGATTTGGATTTCCAACTGGGCATTATCGCAAAAGTATTCGGTGAAAATGGGTGCAGTGATTTTAGAATCGCTCAAAACAAACAAGAAGCAGCTGATTTATGGTTCGCGCGACGTAATGCAAGCCAATCTCTCTCTGTCTATGGTTCCAAAAAAATCAATGAAGATGTTACCGTTCCTCGGTCGGCATTGCCTGAACTGTTAGCAAAGTTTAATGCCATTGCCCTAAAATACAATATCAATATCCCCTGCTTCGGTCATACAGGAGATGGAAATGTCCACACCAATGTTATGGTCGATGGCAAAGACCCCGAACAAGTCAAAATCGGCTATGAAGCGATTCGTGAAGTCTTTCAAGCGACCATTGATCTAGGAGGAACCCTTAGCGGTGAGCACGGTATAGGATTGGCAAAAGCTCCCTATATGTCAATGGAGTTTACCCTTGAGGAGATGGCACTGTTTCAATCCATCAAACGGGCATTCGATCCTAACAATATCCTCAATCCTGCCAAAATGGGACTCGTCTAATTGAAAAAATTAAAAGTGATTTGGCAAAAGGGAAAGCGTTTTGTCTTGATGATGTTTGATCAAGATATTACGGTTTATGCCTCTAGCCTTAGCTTTTATACGATTTTTACTGTCGTACCATTGCTCATTATATCACTCAGTCTTATCGCCAACGTTCCTGTTTTTGAAGCACAATATACGAAGATTCAACTTTTTATTTTTGATAATATTATGCCCGTTCAAACGGCAGCAATTGCGGAGTATTTCGAATCTTTCTCCAAAAATTCGGTGAAACTCGGAGCCATCGGATTTAGTACAATGATTGTTTCCTCATTGCTCTTCTTTCAAAACTTCGAATACATCGTCCAAAAAATATTCAAAACATCCAAACGTGGAATTTGGGACTCTATTACCACCTATTGGACGCTTATTACCCTCACTCCTATCGTCCTTATCGCTTCTATGAGTCTCAAAGCATATCTCCAAACCAATATCACAGGATTTGCCCTAAACGCCCTCTCTATCTTCCCCTTTTTACTTCTTTGGGGGATTTTCTTCTTGATCTACAAAATTGCCGTCAATGCCAATGTCTCCCCCAAAGCAGCAGCAATCAGTTCGTTTGTTGTTGCAGTGGTGTGGGGCGTGGCAAAGAACAGTTTTGTCCAATATGTCTTTTATAACAAAACATATGCCACAATGTACGGCTCATTCTCTGCCCTTATCTTTTTCTTTTTATGGATTTATGTTTCGTGGATTATCGTCATTTATGGGATGAAACTATGCTATTTGATACACAGCGCTCAACAACGTACAGATTCCAAGAGCGCCTAAACTCCAAAATGCCCATTGCCACCGCATAGCCATCATCGCCAAAACGACGCTGGCAATTCCCATCCATATTGGGATAAATACACGATGAATATCCCCCATCTCAAACATCTTCAATAAATAGGGGTCAAAAAGATCCCCCCACGGCGTGAAAAAATGAAGTGCGAGTACCGTAGGATAATAAATATTAAAAAGGAGCGAGAGGGGGATAGAACCAATATGCCACCACCCAAATGTCCCAAAAATCGCCAATGAAATAGGAAGCATCGCCCCATAACACCAAAAATTCAATGCCAAAAATATTTGCCATGGCTTCCACTCTCCATAATAACGAACGAAAACAAAGATAGAGAGCACCCCAAACGTCGAGAACCAAAACGATAAAGAGAAAAATAAACGTGGGAAAAAAGCAAGAAGAAGCCCCACCGCAATGAGCAAGGTTTGAACCGAGATGATTTTAATTCCTCGATCATAAAGCCAATACCCCACCGCAATCATCCCAAACGACCGCACCATCGCAGGATTAAACTCCAAAATCACCAAATACGCAAAAAGAAGCCCTATCACGACCAAAGAGAGATCACGATTTCCGTGCCGATATGGAAAGTAGCGATTGTGCAACCACCGATAAGGGCGACGGAATAAGAAATAGGCAATAATACTCAAAATCCCGAAATGGTATCCGCTGATAGAAAGGGCAGGACTAAGACCCATTGCCCCAATAAGCTCCTGAAAATCTTGGGACATAGGAGTCGCCACGAACAATCCTCCGTAAAGCTCTTTCATCCGTTGATTCTCATGTCCTGAAGCAATGGCACGATACCACTTCTCTTTGAGACTCAAAGTGGGATAGACCTCATAAATCTCTCCCCTAGCACGAAACCCCTTGAGAAAATCCAAAAAAGTAATGTTTTTCACCTGAAGCTCCACCAACAGCTCACGCCCACGAAGATCACGTAAATAAGGACTCATCACACAACGACACAATGCGCCATTTTCCAACTGCAACTTCATCGACGTTTTTGGTTTATCTCGAATAAGCTTTATCTCTTGTGCCACTACTTCAACACGTACGAGAGGATCATCAAAGGTTTTGAGTTTGGTAAATTGGAAATATTCGTAGGCAAGGGAGAGAGAAGCGATAATGAGAAGAAATAGGACAAAAAAAGAACCGCTACGTCGATCAAAAAGCTCAATACGTTCGAGTTTTGCCATTAAATGATGGGCATCGAAATATTCCCTGAACTCATGCTGTCATCCATATTCATCGTGGCACTTTTCATATCAATACTCTCATACACAATCTGTGCCGCTCCAAACGTTGGCTTATCGACGAAACGGGTGAATTTCTTTTGAAACACAAGTTTTACGTGCCCTGTAGGTCCATTACGCTGTTTACCAATAATGATCTCCGCTTCCTCTTCCTCTTTTTCAACATACTTGGAGATAAACTCTTTGCCTGCTGAAATTGCCTCTTTTTCCCGCTCTTTTTCCTCTTTGTAGAGATAGACATCATTACGATAGACGAAAAGGATAATATCGGCATCTTGCTCAATCGACCCCGACTCACGAATATCACTGAGCATCGGACGTTTATCGGAGCGCGATTCAAGACTACGGTTGAGCTGAGAAAGGGCAACGATGGGAATTTCAAGCTCACGGGCAAGCATTTTCAACCCCCGTGAAATCTCACTGACCTCTAGGTGACGATCTTTACCCCCCGTACCATTCATGATCTGGAGGTAATCGATGACGGCAAGTTCTATTTCAGGATGACGGCTTTTGAGCTTACGAAGTTTAGAGCGCAGTTGATGGATATTAATCGAACCGTGATCATCGACGAAGAGCTTGGAATGACGCATCTTGTCTACCGCATCATTGAGCCGTTTGTACTCCTCAGGATTAAAATCTCCCAAACGCAACCGTTGTAGCTGTATCGAGGTTTGAACACTAAGAAGCCGTAACATCAGTTGTTCCGCTGGCATCTCCAGAGAGAAGAACGCAACCCCTTTCCCTTTTTCGATGAGATTTTGAACCATATTGAGGGCAAAACTTGTTTTCCCCATCGCAGGACGAGCGGCTATGATAACCAAATCCCCTTTACCAAATCCCGTCGTCATTTTGTTGAGTTCGGCATACCCCGTATCAACACCCACCAAAACTGCATCACCACGCTCACGCATCTCTTCGATGTATGCCATCGTATCATCGGTAATTTTCACAGCATCTTTAAAATCATTTGATTGAGAATTTTGAGTAATCTCATACAGCTTTTTTTCGACCAAATCGACAACATCACTGCCGTTTAGATTCTCTTCGAGAGTTACCCGCTTGATCTCTGTTGTGAGGGTAAGAAGATGACGCTTAATTGCTTTGTCTTTGATCTCTTGGACGTAGGCGGTCGTGTTTGAGATAGGATTAGCGGTGAGAATATCGACCAATACCCGCTCATCGAACTTCTGCTTTCCACTGAGCTCTTTTTTGATAAACTCTTCATCAATAGGGAGATCTCGGTGTGAGAGAGAGACCATAGCACGGTAAATTTCTTGGTGAGCTGCGAGATAAAAATCTTCTGCATTGAGGACGGCTTCAAACTCATCAAACTCAGCAGGGTCAAAAATAATAGAACTAAGAACCGAACGCTCAAAGGATAAATTGTATAACGATTCCTCCATTAATCTTCCACTGCCGCCATTTTCTCAACCTCTTCGACGAAACGATCCACAAGGGCATCTTCACTAAGACGTGCAACTACCTCACCTCTCACCATAACAAGCCCTGAACCTTTGCCATAAGCAATAGCAACATCGGCATGTTTCGCTTCCCCGATAGCATTGACAACACACCCCATTACTGACAGATCCAGCGGTTTTTTGATGTGCTTCGTCCGCTCTTCGATCACCGCAACGGCAGTGACCAAATCAGCTTCAATACGTCCGCACGTCGGACATGAGATGATATTCACCCCCTCTTTCGCCACACCGCTATCTTTGAGAATAGCACGCCCTACTTTGATCTCTTCTTCGAGTTCACCCGTGATAGAGACACGCATCGTATCCCCGATACCATCAAGAAGTAGTGCCCCAAGACCGATAGCGCTTTTAATCGTCGCGTGAAAAATCGTCCCTGCTTCCGTCACACCCAAATGAAACGGGTAATTATTTTTCGGTCGTAACATCCGATAGGCTTCAACGGTACGCTGAACATCGCTAGCCTTGAGAGAGACTTTAATATCTGTAAATCCGAGATCTTCGAGAAACTTGATATTGTACTCAGCAGAAGCCACCATTCCTTGCGCCGATTGCCCGTAACGCTGTTCAAACTCTTTTTCCAAACTTCCCGCATTGACACCGATACGAATAGGGATATGACGTTCTTGACACGCCTTGACAATCTCCCGTATACGCGATTTCTCACCAATATTTCCCGGGTTAAAACGGATACAATCCACTACTTCAGCAGCGATAAGGGCAAGTTTATAATTAAAATGAATATCGGCGACAAGAGGGAGAGAAATTTGTTCTTTGATCGCTTTAAGGGCACGTGCATCTTCCTCATCAGGAACCGCAACACGAACGATGTCACACCCTGCAAAATGGAGACGATTGATCTGCTCAACCGTTGCAGCAACATCAGCTGTCCGTGAATAGGTCATCGACTGAACAGAGATAGGAGCATCTCCTCCGATGGCAACATTTCCGACATATATTTTTTTGGTGGGGATACGTGTTATCATTCTTTTACTACAGTATAGACACCGTATGACATGACTATTGCCAGCCCAAGTGCCAATATACCCATTACAATCATTTCTATACTCATTTTACAAATCCTCTAATTTTTCTATATCTCTATGCATAGCCTTGGCAACCAAATAAAATAAGAACATAAATAAAACACCTAAAATAGCTCCAAACCAAAATAAAAAATCCATTTGGTTATCAAGCACAAGCTTAGATAGCCCTGCTCCAAGCCCAAGTAACATTGCACCTAAAATCGCCAAATATGTCCTAAGTGCACTAATATACTCTTTTAATTTTTCTACTTTACTCATAGAATGATTATATCACAAGAACTCTATAGGATCCATATCAATTTCACACAGGGGCGTTTTTACCCGTTTTATGGCACGAATCAAATCGGTACTTTGTTCGCTTCGTAGCAATATCTGAAATCGGTATTTATCCGCAATTCTCTCAATAGGAGATACACCTGCACCGATAATTTCTACGATAGAGAGGGTTTTTAGTATCTCAACCGCTTTCTCCATTTCACTTTTCGCCTTGATCCCATTTTTGTGAGCGAACAACAAACGTGCCAGTTTTTTGTGAGGGGGATAGTGCCCTTTACGAATCCTCAATTCCTCTTTTAAAAAACTCTCATAATCCTCCAAAAACAATCTAAAAAATGATTCATTAAAACTCTGTACGATAACCGTGGAATCATTCTTTCGTCCACTTCGTCCTGCGATTTGTATGAGAAGCGCTAAGGCTTTCTCCCGTGCACGATAATCGGCTTGCCCTAGTAAATTATCAATCCCCATCACCACGGCAAGAGCAATATCATGATAATCATGCCCCTTGGAGAGCATTTGCGTTCCTACCAAGAGATCAATTTCACGATTATTAAACGCTTTGAGCACTTTTGTGAGCTTGTTTTGGGTCGTAATCACATCGCGATCAAATTGTTGTATTTTCAGTTCACTAAAGCGTTTTTGGAAATGCTCCACCGCTTCCGCAGTCCCCAGTCGTGATGTACTTAACCGTCCACTTTGACATTTCGGACAAAGACGGGGAAGTACTTCGGTATAGTTGCAATAATGACATTTAAGGGCGCGAGAATTGCGATGCAATGACATCCCAACACTGCAAAACGGACACTCAATAACATAGCCGCAACTATCACATAGCATCGTTTTAAAGTTAGCACGAGTCGGGATAAAAACAATCCCTTGATGCCCTCTTTTAAAATTTTGCTCTATAGACTCGTCAATAAAAGGGGTGAGTGCCTCGATGGAGGGTTCAAAAATAAACGTCCGTTTGGAGCTGTAATACCCCCCACGCAAACGAAAATATGGTATTTTGGCATAACTGGAAAGACTAGGGGTAGCACTCCCCAATACAACGGGTATTGTTAAAAGTTTCCCCGTATAGATCGCCATATCCCGTGCATTATAGCGGGGACGCGAGGAAGATTTATAGCTCTCATCATGCTCCTCATCCACCACAATCAGACCTAAATCCTCTACGGGTAAGAAAAGTGCCGAACGAGGTCCCGCAATAATTTTAGCCTCACCACTGTGTATTTTTTCCAATGTCCCCTTTTTTTGTTTCGGGGTCATTTTGGAATGCCACAATACGAACATCTCTCCAAAATGGGTGGTAAACCGCTGTTGCATTTGGGGCGTGAGAGAGATTTCAGGAAGCAATAATAAACACCGCTTCCCCTCACTCAACACTTCATCCATACGTTTCATATAGATTTCACTTTTTCCTGCACCTGTATCGCCGAAAAGGAGGGATAAGGGGTGGGAACGGATGAAATTGAGGGCGTTTGATTGAGTAGAGGAAAGGGTGATGTTGATTGTTTGCTCTCGTTCCCAAGCTCTAGCTTGGGAATGTGTACTATTGGTCTGCATTCCCAAGCTGGAGCTTGGGAACGAGGAAGCGTTACCACTGGGGAGAGTGGGAACGAGTTGAAGAAACGGTACAAACAAATTCAACGCTTCCCCAACCGAACATCCATAATATTCAGACATAAACTGCGCTGTTTTAATGTGCATTTTTGAGTAAAAGGATGGAAGAGTATTTATAAGAGAGTGTGTTTTAAATTCAGGCATTTGGACTTCAAGAAGAATAACCCCTTCTATTTCACGGTTGCTAAGAGTTACGCCAACTTTGGTTCCACTGGATAACGAGATAGTGGAATGATACGTAAGAGGTTCAAGTGGGGAGCCCAAAAGGGCTATTGTGTAGAAATGCAAATTATGCCACTTTCGGAATAAACGTCTCCACGGTGTCGCCTTTGCGTTGTAGTACCGTTATCCCGTTGGCTAGTGCTTTTTCTTTTAGGTCATCGTAGAGTGAAAACGTTGCTAAAACTAAATGATGATTGTAATCTTTGTACATGGGAAATAATGTTTTAAAATTTTCATATTTTTTGGTCAGCAGTTTAGTCAAATCGCTTTCATGAGCTTTGTATTTTACTTCGATGATCGCAATATCTTTGCCGTTTATCATGACAATATCGTATTCATCACTAACACCATTACTAGAGCGTGTCATATTTTTATCCACAAAATCGTAATGAATCCCTGCTAAGGTTTGGGTGTGTGCAAGGGAGTTGTAAAAGAACTCTTCGGCAATTTCATTATCGGTTGGTTGCAGTCTTAACCACTCTTCATCAAGTATTTTTTTTGTTCTTTTTGCGATAACTAAATCTTTGAGTTCTTGATCGGTCATTTAGTTTCCTTTCTGGGAATAATTAAGAATATTATAACATAGCTGATATTTTAGAAAAGGGGAAAACCAAAAAGAGAAGAAAATAAGAATATTTTAACCTATAGCCGTTATAATTGTGCTTGAAAATAGATAAGGCTTATTATCCAACTACGGTTAATTCATATCGATAAATATGTTTTAACCTAACCTTAACTATATCTTCGATCTATCTTTGTTTCAATCAAAGACAACTTCAGCTTGCGCCTGTGAGTAAATCTACTACTTGTTAAAGTAGCGGATGAACTCGATTAAAATCCACACAAGCTTCACGATCAAAACGATCAATTCCACTTAGGATACCTCCAGCTTTAGACTCCTCGATCCGAAGATCTACACACCCAGTCCATGTCCGCTATTGGAGTATCATCAAACGTTTGCCTCAGTTTTTCAAACATCGTTATTGTACTAAAACGGTTCTTAATATAAAGGACATCATCGTGTATTTCTCTCGTTCCCAACGTCCACGTTGGGAATGCAGACTGCTGTATACACTCCCAAGCTGGAGAGACTGTGAGCGAGGTAAAAATGCACTTAATATAAATCGCCTATTTCTGTTGACGTTTACAGCAATTTGTCAATGAGCTTGGAAACAACCACAAAAAGACCCATAATGGCAATCAGTTGCATCATATTTTTATTGAGAGCAGTTTGAATGGTAGTTTCAATTTTTTGTTCCATAATCTTGAAATCACTTTTTAAACTCGCCACATCCGCTACGACTTCATCAAGATTCTGATCCAAATGATTGATATGATTGTATTGGCTTTTGAGCAAAAGAGTATTGATATCGTCTTGATTTAGCCCTTGACCATTGCCAAATTTTGTCTCAATCTCTTTGATTTTAGGAGTAATCATTTCAATAAGCATATCGTCAACACGTGTTTTATTCATATTAGACTCTTTCCTTATTTTAGTACGACATTATAACACCAATACCGATCTCTCGTTCCCAACGTCCACGTTGGGAATGCAGACTGCTGTATACACTCCCAAGCTGGAGCTTGGGAGCGAGGTAAATCGCCCATGATTAATTCGTCAGAGCAGCGCAACTTCCAGAACTAGCAGCACAATCGAATCTTCCCGTCCCTTGTATATACGTAAATTCTGTATCAGCACCAAGAACCTTAAATTGGTATGTATTGGCAGCGGTTTTTCTCCAGTGTCCGTTAGTATCCCCAGAGACTATCCCATATTGCAATAAAACATTACTTGCTGTACCATTGTTGTCAAATAGAACATCTCCATTTGATGAAGAAGTAGCACTGAGACTATCAAGCTGATTAATATAATTCGACTGCCCCTGCAACAACCGACCCTGTCGCTCGCTCACGATAGCCGCACGAATCGCCGCTACGTCACTGCGCCCTTTGGCGATTTGGGCATCATCACGTGTTGCGGCAAATTTCGGTATCGCAACTGCGGCTAAAATTCCTAATACGACGATGACAAAGACGAGTTCGATCATTGTGAAAGCGTTTCGTTTTTTAATATTCAACTTTAATTCCTCTTAACACCATGGGATAATCATTAACATCTATAATTCTTTGTAAATTTAAACACTTACTATCTCCACTGGCAGAACCGTAACTAAGAGACAACACTTCTGTACCCCCCGTCACATCCACTGCCATACGAATACAATCAGCTATAGTCCCAGCTTTGACATTGAGATGATGCAATGATGGCTCACTGGCTTCATTATTAGCTATCAATCCTGACAACATATTCGACATTACCGATAAATTATCCTCAGTTTTGCCTTGGGCAATAGCATACGACGCTATCTCGCTCGCACCTCCCATAATACTATGGGCAACCTTGACATTTTCAGCATCATCCCGTGTTGCCGCCAATTTCGGGATAGCAACCGCAGCTAAAATCCCCAAAATAACAATAACAAAAATAAGCTCAATCATAGTAAAGGCGTTTCGTTTCATCAAATAGTTTCTCTTTTGTATTGAGTTTTAGAATTAAAATTAATTATAAAAATCAAAACAACACAAATACTACTCCCACTCCCAAGAGTGAGAATAAAAACCTACCTACTAATTAATAAGCAAGGTTAGATGAACCACCGAATACAATATCCTTACCTGCGGATGTTGTCAAAGCAGTAATTTTTAAAGTTTTAGCGATTGCAGCTTGCACACCTTTACATGTCCCAGTGTCGCCAGCACCAGCTTTTACCGTAATGTTTCCATCTGTAACTTTATTTACTGTGATAATAATACACTCAGCATCAGTATCATCTCTATAAGTAAGAAATGAACCATTAGTTATATTAGCATCAGTAGCACTTTCTTTCAATTTTACATTAGTAATTGCAGAAGGCTTAGCTCCCAATGTACCATGACCTGTATAATAGGTACCCAATTCTGTCAATAAACCTGCCACTTCAGTAGCCGCAGTAGATGCTTTTGCATCATCACGTGTTGCTGCCAATTTCGGAATGGCAACTGCTGCCAAAATACCAAGAATAACGATAACGAAGATCAATTCGATCATAGTAAAACCTGAACGTTTCATGGTTTACTCCTTAAAGGTAGAAAAAAGTAGTTACACTCGTAACTCTAATAGTATTATGAGCCTCATAATCTTAGGAAGTGCTTAATATGTTTATTTTTATAAGAATTTATGATGAAGGAGGGGGAATTCTTGAATTTTCCTCCACTCCAAAAAGAATGCGTTTGGTCTATTGCTTTTTACATACAATTAATATACAATATTTAAAATAATTCCACTGTAGGGGACGCCATGATTTTTGATTGGAATGACGACAAAAACACACTCCTAAAAGAGACCCGAAATGTCTGTTTTGAAGATATAATTACCAGTATCCACGAAGGAAAGCTTCTCGATATTGTAAAAAATTCAAGTGCCAATCATCCAGAGCAATATTGCTTGATTGTTGAAGTTATGAAATATGTGTATATTGTCCCATTTGCCAAAAACGATGATATCTTTTTTTTAAAAACTATCTATCCTAGCCGCAAATTAACTAAAAAATACATCAAGGAGTAGTCGATGCATACCAAAATAATTTACACTGATGAAGAGCTTGCTATTGTTGAAGCTGTAGAAAACAATAACTACACTTCAGTCTCAAAAGAAGAATTTGAAACTTTGAAGCAATCTCTCCAAACTGCTGCTGCACAGACGATCAAACAACGCTCAAAACGCAAAGCTATCAGTATTCGTCTGCTTGAGGATGATATTATCAAACTCAAAGCCATGGCGCTCAACGAAGGTATCCCCTATCAAACTTATATCACACACGTCATTCACAAAGTCACCACAGGGCAACTGCGAGCATCATAAAAGGAGGACGGTCACCGAGCGTCAACCTACGGGTCAGCGTTAAATGTGTGTAGTGGATTCGCATTATGTTGTCAATCAAACAATTCGCTATGCCTCCCAATATCTACAAATTGAATAACCATATCCTCTAATTTATAGATCAACAGTAAATCAGGCTTAATATAACACTCTTTGTATTGGGCATAATTGCCAGTGAGAGCATGATCTTTGTATTTTATATCCAATTCAATACCGTTAAGGAGTTTAAAGGCAACATCGATAAAAGCTTGCTCTTCACTATCATTGAGCTGTAATTTTTTGTAGGACCTTTTAAACTGATTCGACTTAAAGAGCTTATACATCATGAGGATTTAAGATCTTTCACTAAATCTTCAATCGTATCATGAAATGTCCCCTTATTTTCTTCTACCTCTTTCATAGCATCCAAAAGCTGTTTCGACGGTATCTTAATGTCAAAGGGCATCCCACCATATTCTTTTATTTTTTCTGCAAGAAACTCATCAACAGTATAAATAGCCACTCCGCAATCAACAAATTTTTTGTCATTGGTTATCAACGCACTACACCCATTTTCTTTGGCGCAAAGGCATTGGAGAACATCTTCTAAATCCAAACTTTTTTCCAACGATAAATCTATGGCATTTTGTATCACCTCTGCACCAAAAGGGACTATATACCATTTGGATTGTATGGTTTTAAAAAAATTTAGAACTTGTTTTTTTTCTTTTACTACATAAAAAACTGTGCTCAACATATCTTCACTGATGACTATTTGATAATTATTGTTTATCAAATACTTCAGTAATGCCGAAGCAGCCTCGTGTTGTGGTCTAAGAGGTACCATTAAGTCAATAATAATATTAGCATCTAAAAAAACATTTATCTTTTCCATTACAGTCTCAAAGCACGAGCTTCTCTGAGCTCTCGTGATGTCATATTCATATATTTTTCATCAATACTACCAGATCCCACAAACTGCAGTATCTCATCCAAATCTCTTTGTCTTTCATCCATAATCTTTTTTTCTAAGAGCTTTCTAAATTCATCGGCATATTTAGGTGAAATAAACAGCCCTTTATACTCGTGTGACTTCTTGTCCTCAATATCCACATAATCATACTGTTGCAAGATATTGGTATTACGCGCCAAATCACGTATGCTCAACGTTGTTGTCATTTTATATCCTTTATTGACTTTTGTATATTGTAGTGGATTAGCATTATGTTGTCAATCAAATAGTTCGCTGTGCGTCCCGATATCTACAAATTGAATAACCATATCCTCTAATTTATAGATCAACAGTAAATCAGGCTTAATATGACACTCTTTGTATTGGGCATAATTGCCAGTGAGGGTAGGATATTTTAAATGGGGAGTGTAATCTTTTGATTACTCGGGCTTATAATTTTTCTTCTTTAACTCTTCTTTTTTACGATCTTGTTGTGCTGCATCATTGAGCTCACTCTCATCATCGTACATCACTTGGTTCATCATCTTCGTTTCGTCATCAAACTGACCATTTTTGATCCCCCACAAAAAGGCAATCAAGGCTACACCACCTAACACCAATGATGCCCCTAGCATCATTGCAATTACCCAACTGTCCATTTTTATCCCTTTATTTATACATCCAACGACTACGCATCGAATTTCCTACCACAAGAAGCGAACTAATCGACATCGAAATCGCCGCAATGAGTGGAATCACGTAGCCCATCATCGCCAAGGGAATCGTAATGGAGTTATAGACCAATGAAATCCAAAGATTTTGTTTGATAAGTCCGTACGTCCGTCGCCCTATTGCAAACGCTTCCACCAATGAAACAAGGGAATCATTTAATAATACAACATCGCTCACTTCGATAGCAATGTCACTTCCATTACCCATAGCTATTCCTATATCAGCACGAGCAAGGGCAAGAAGATCATTGACTCCATCCCCTGCCATAACGACGACATATCCCTCATTATGAGCTTGGGCAATAAACTCAGCTTTTTGCTCAGGGTTCAAATGGGCGTGTACCTCATCAATCCCCACATCACGTGCCACACGGTGCGCTGCTGATTCATGATCTCCCGTAAGCATTACGACGCGTAAACCAAATTTCTTCAAGGTAACAATTGATTCAAATGCCCCCTCTTTGGGAAGATCCCGCAGATGATACGTTGCAACCAATACCCCATTGACTGCATAATAAAAAAGACTTTTATCACTGGATGAATCAACCTCAATCCCCATATCTTTCATGAAAAGGGCATTCCCCCCCGCAATCATCATCTCATTCACGCGTGCCACAATACCACGCGCTGGAATTTCCTGAGCCTCTTGAAGAAGTCCTTGTTCCATCGTCTCATCATGACGCTCTACATACTCCATAACCCCACGGCTAATAGGGTGTTTAGACGCACACACGAGAGAATAAAGATGGGAAGTTTCAAACGGATGGTGAATCACTTCTTCCACCACTTCGGGGCGACCTTGGGTAATGGTTCCTGTTTTATCGAGAACGACCATAGAAGCTTTAGCAATCGTTTCGATTTGGGCGGCTGATTTGAAAAGTATCCCCCTTTTCGCCCCCAATCCCAGCCCCACTAAGGTTGCTACGGGAGTCGCAAGGGCAAGAGCACACGGACAGGCGATAATAATGACCGAAATTCCCACCATCAACGCCCGATCAAAGCTCCCTTGTCCGAAATACCACACCCAAAAGGTTGCTATCGCCAAAAAGAGAATCGTCGAGGAGAAATGTTGTGACAGCCGATTCGCCAACTGTTCAATATTGGGTTTCTTCGCCATCGCATTTTCAAGAAGATTGACCAGATGGGAGAGGGTAGAGTTGGCGAAATCTTTCGTCGCTTTGTAGTGTATCAGAGCATCAATACTCGTCGTTCCGCTAATAATCCTATCCCCTACGTGTTTAAAAATTGACTCCGACTCTCCCGTCAGACTCGACTCATCGAAATTCCCCTCACCGTTAAGCACTTCACCATCAATAGCGGCGCGCTCACCGCTACGAATTCGGAGTATATCACCGACTTTTACCTCATTGACATTCACTTCACGGGTAATATCTCCCTCAACAATACTCACTTCCGAAGGAATATGCTTATTCATCATATCAAGAGTATCAGCGGCATTTTTACGACTCAAAACTTCCAAAAATTTTCCAAAAAGGACAAAGGTGATAATCATCGCTACCGAATCAAAATACGCTTCCCCTTTTTCCAATATCGTAATATAAATAGAGTAAAAATAGGCCAAGGTTGAACCCGTTACGACAAGTAAATCCATCGTTACCGCTTTATTTTTCAACCCATAATAGGCACCCCGATAAAAAACCCATCCGCTATAAAAAAGGACAGGGGTTGCTAATGCCCACTCCGCAATATTAAGAATCGTCTTGATCTCTTGGGTAATCCCTGTAAAATACCCTGCATACTGAGCCACCGCCACCCACATAATATTCATCACCGCAAACGTCGCAACCGCCATACGAAGATAATAATCTTTGCGCTCTTTATTGACACGAACTTCTTGAAGTGAGGTATCGTAAGGAAATGCGTTGTATCCGATAGCACGGATCATATCAATAATGGTAGAAAGTTTAAGTGTCTCACCATCCCATGTAATACGCGCTTTATTGTTCGTGTAGTTGATATGGGCTTCCAATACTCCGGGCATTTTGTGGAGTGCCTTTTCATTGAGCCATACACACGCAGCGCAATGAATCCCCTCTATCACCAACGAAACTTGATTCCACCCCTCTGGGCTTTTAGTAATAAAACGCTCCGCAAAAGCAGGGGTATCAAAATTGGTACTCGTCTCGAATTGTTCCGTAGGAGGTGCGAGGGTCGTCTCCCCCATTTTGCTATAAAAGCTCTCCAGCCCCTCATCACGTAACAGATGAAAAATTCCCTGACACCCTTTGCAGCAAAAACGGTGATTGCCGTCGTGGATCATCACCGAGTCGCTAAATTCCAAATGGCAATGATCGCATTTAATTTTAGACATACTCAAATTTCCCACACTCACGATTTTTTCGGACATAATTATATTGTCCGCAAACACCCTGCATCACAATATAAACGCCACTACACGAACGCAGAGCAAATCCTACCGCCATAGCAAGATTTGCCGTCGCTTCAAGTGGATCTATACTAAAAGGAACCATCGCACCCGTAAAAATAACCGTTTTTTGCAACGCTAATTGTGCAATAGTATCCGCACTCAAATCCATCGTATCGGTCCCGTGAACTACGATAATAACTTTTTCTTCGGCAGTAGCAATCGTTTGGGCTAGTAACTCCCTATCACTATCATCCATTTCCAATGAATCTTTATAAAGTATCCCCTGCACATCAATATCAATGACTAAAGAGTTTACTATTGTTGTAACCGCATGATTATCCTTTGGGACAAAAAGCTCACCACTGAGTGGATTATAACGCTTATTAAATGTCCCCCCCGTGTTGAGTATCAGCATAAAAGTTCTCGTAGTGAGTAGATAATTTTAGTGGCTTTTGAGGTTGAAGCCCTATGAGAGAGGAGAATATTCTTCCCCACCCCTGCTTTCAAAGCAGCTTCAATATCACGCTCATTATCACCGATCATAACCGAGCCCGCCATATCCAGTCGATACGTTGCTTGTGCTTCCAAGAACATTCCCGCTTCTGGCTTACGACATGCACACGCTCCGTCAATGCTTTCATGATGGGGGCAATGATAAATATAACTAATAGTAACACCAAAAGTTTTAAAACGCTCCACCATCCAGTCACTCAGTTGCGCAAAATCCTCTTCACTGTAGTAGCCACGTGATATACCCGACTGATTGGTAACAATGATGATAAGATAACCACCCTCTTGATAAGTACGACACACGTCAATAATACCGTCCATGAGTTCAAAATCTTCAATCTTATGAAGATAGTTTTTCTCGACGTTCACTACCCCATCGCGGTCGAGAAAGAGTGCTTTACGCAACCCCGCCCCCAAAAAGCTCTTTTTCGATAATGTCACAAAGAATATGCCCGATAAGAATATGAGACTCTTGAATACGTGGGGTAGCATTGGAGGGGATAACGATTGCGAAATCCGCCATTTGCGCCATTTTACCCCCATCTCTCCCGACGAGTGCCACGGTTATTACACCCCGATCTTTCGCCGATTCAAATGCGTTGATAATATTTTGCGAATTCCCCGAAGTAGAGATACCTATGAATAGATCCCCTTCCTGAGACATCCCCTCCAACTGACGGGAAAAAACTTTGTCATACCCGTAATCATTCCCAATAGCGGTCAAATTCGAGCTATCCGTCGTCAATGCCAGAGAGGGGATAGAGGGACGATCAAATCCATAACGCCCCACCAACTCGGCCGCAATATGCTGTGCATCCGCAGCTGAACCGCCATTTCCCGCAATCATCGTTTTTTTACCTCGTCGATACACTGCCACACACTCTTGAGCCACTGTAACAATCGTATTCAAAAGCGTATCATTCTCTAAAATAGCCTGTTTCGTTGCCGCTGAATCGGCGATTTGTTTGATAATGTAGTTTTTCATAGATGTCTCCTAATATTTTATCCCCGTCACCGAACGCACCTTCTCAATAATCGGCTGTGCGATAATACTCGCTTTCATCGCACCATTTTTTAAAATCTCTCGCACTTCATCCTGATGCGATTCATAATATTCACGCTTCTGGCGATAAGGGGCAAAATAGTCCCACAACACTTCGGCAAGGTAGAGTTTGAAATGACCATGCCCCTCACCTCCGCGCATATATCGTTCTTGCAATGCGATACGCTCATTGGCATTGAGGAAAAGTTTGACTATATTATAGACATTGCACCCCTCGAACTCTTTTGGCTCTTCTACCCCGATGACTTCGGTCACAATCTTTTTGATAGTTTTAAGTTGGCTTTTCTCTTCCCCAAAAATCGTGATGGTGTTTCCATAACTCTTCGACATCTTCTGCCCATCTGTACCAGGGACAGTCGCCACATTTTCATCGACTCGAAACTCAGGTAAGGTGAAGATATCACCATATTGATTGTTAAATTTGGTCGCAATATCCCGCGCAATTTCAACATGCTGTATCTGATCTTTTCCCACAGGGACGACTTGCGAACCAAACAGCAAAATATCCGCTGCCATAAGGACAGGATACGAAAAAAGACTATGATTGGAAGCAATTCCACGAGCCGTTTTATCTTTATAACTGTGCGCACGCTCAAGCAATCCCATCGGTGTAAAACCAGAGAGTATCCAATAAAGCTCTAACACCTCTTTGACATCCGACTGCACCCAAAAGGTACTTTTATCCGGATTCATCCCTAATGCTAAGAAATCGGTTGCCGCTTGCATCGTAAGATGGCTCAAACGTCCCCCGTCACTAAGGGAAGACATCGCATGATAATTGGCGATAAACGCAAACACTTCATGATCGTTTTGTGATTCGATCATAGGGAGGATCGAACCAAAATAATTTCCAATATGTAAATCGCCTGATGGCTGGATACCTGTTAAAACGCGCACGAGCACTCCTTGAATAAGGATAATTCTACCAAATAGTGACTTAAGCTTTCTCTTAAGAAAAAGTATGCTAAATTACCGTCATATCAAGTGTAAAAGGATTTATTATGAATGTTCAAATTCGCGCCAAAGAGATTAGCCTCACTCCTCACTTAAACAGTCACATTGAGACTGCTATCGAAAATTTTAAACGTTACCACTTGGATATTACAACTGTTAATGTTCTGATCGCCAAAGAAAAACAAGGAGTCAGCGTCGAATTTGACATCCATATTGCTCATGCACAACCTGTTGTTATCTCCGACACGGATCACAATCTTGATGCTGCCATTGATCTGGCAATTGATCGTGCCAACAAAGCACTCGGGCGATTACACGACAAAATGAAAGATCACCACGCGACTCCACTACGTGATATGGAAGTTCCGGGAGAAGAAATAGTAGAAACGGAAGCAGAATAATACTACCATGAGTAAAATCAACGTTGTATGCCCCCACTGTGGGGGCGTAAATGCCATTCCTCTCAAAGAGTCCTATACCAAAGCTATTTGCGGTCATTGCAAAAACTCCCTTCTCGATACCAAGCCCATCTCTGTTGATATCTCTTCCTTTGATCGATTGATGCTCAATGATGAACGTTTAATACTCGCTGATTTTTGGGCACCGTGGTGCGGGCCGTGCAAAAGTATGGCTCCCTCTTTCGAAGAAGCCGCACGAAGTTTCCCCCTAAAAACCCAATTTATCAAGATCAACACCGAAGAAGTTCAACAACTAGGGTCACGTTTTGGTATCCGTTCTATCCCTACTGTCATCGCCTTTAAAAACAACCGCATTGTTGATCAGTTCAGCGGTGCTTTACCTGCTCCTCAAATTATTGCTTTTGTCAAAAAACATCTGTAGCGATTAATCTCTTTTCGCTACACTTCCTCACTTTATTACGAGGAAAAAAAATGTACAGTTGGATGCTCTGGTTTCATATTATCTCAATGGTCTCATGGTTCGCCGTCCTCTTTTATCTCCCCCGTCTCTTTGTCTATCATGTCGAGAACAGTAATAACGCAGGGTTTCTTGAAGTTATTCATGTCATGGAGATGAAGATTTACAAATACATTGGTATCCCTGCTTTTTGGGCAACACTACTATCAGGTATTGCCTTGATCGTGATGTCCACACAGCATTATGGGATGAATGTCTTTGCTATGGGAGGATGGATGCACGCCAAACTCACCCTTGTAACGATTCTCGTCGCTTACTTTTTTTCATTGGGACATTATTGCCTCAAGCTCAAAGAGAATGGTGCCTATAAAAGTGGAAAGTTTTTTCGGATGTATAATGAAGTACCGACCTTATTATTGATCGGTATTGTTGCGCTGGTGGTTGTGAAACCGTTTTAACTCCCCGTTCGCCCTGAGCCTGTCGAAGGGTAAACGGAGAGAAAAGGTACTTTCCATTCGGAAGTGGAAAATCTATTCCCGTTCGTGGTGAGCTTGTCGAACCATGAACTTCACATACTGTAAATATTCACCCTTCGACAAGCTCAGGGCGAACGGAATACAAAAGGACAAAACTTATGCCTTTTCACGTCTACATCCTCCACTGCTCCGACAACAGCTATTACACAGGTCACACCGATAATCTCGAAAAACGAATCGCCGAACATACAAGCGGTGCGATACCCAGTTGCTACACATTCAAACGCCGTCCTCTAACTTTAGTTTTCTCACAAGAATTTCCTACAAGAGAAGAAGCCTTAGCATCGGAACAACAGATAAAAGGGTGGAGTCGTAAAAAGAAAGAAGCAATGATACGTGGGGATTGGGGTGAGGTTTCGAGGCTGGCTAAATCGATTCAAGAGTGATTTTTTAGCTCTCGTTCGTGGTGAGCCTGTCGAACTATGAACTTCTATGTGAATATCCACCCTTCGACAAGCTCAGGGCGAACGGGAAAATTATCGAAATAAGGAAATAAAAATTACCACATCGCTCTTTTCTTATGCGTTTGTGGTTTCTTAGAGACATTCTTACTTTTTGCTTTAAACAATACCGGTGTTCCTTCAAAATCGAACTGCTCGCGCATTTGATTCGTCAAATATCGGCGGTAACTAAAGTGCAACCCTTGAGGCTTATTCATAATCAACGCAATACGCGGTGGACGAATATCATACTGTGTCGCGAAATACAAACGAATATTCATACCATTAATACTTGGTAAGAGATGTTTTTTCAATGCTGCTTGGATCACTTCGTTGAGCTTACTCGTCGAAATACGTTGAGAATAATTCTCGTTGATTTTGAGCAACATATCAAAAATTCGGTGTACTCGCTGTTTGCTTTGCGCCGAAATTGTAATGATAGGAGCGTAGCTTAGAAACTTAAAGCGATCACGCACTTCTTGAATAATTTTGTCGTAATCCTCTTTTGGAGCCATATCCCATTTATTCAAAACAATGAGACACGCAAGACGATTTTTATCGACAAACCCCGCGATTTTCTCATCCAAATCCATAAATGGCTGTGACGCATCAAGTACGAGGAGTGCAATATCGGCATTTTCCAACATCTCTTCGGTACGCATGAGAGCATATTTTTCAATACCTAAAATTTTACCACGTTTACGAATTCCCGCAGTATCTATAAAGGTGATTTTTTTATCTTGATACTCAACTTCTTCATCGATAGGGTCAATCGTTGTCCCCGCTACGGAACTCACAACAGAACGCTCTTCACCCAAAAGGGCATTAAGAAGTGAACTTTTTCCAACATTAACACGACCAATAATCGCCACTTTCATTTTATCAGCATTGCCAGGTTCGTATTCTCTTACAAGCCCTTTAAATGCCTCTTCCATTTCAGCAAGATCATCATTCATCTCACCCTCATCATCCTCGTCGTCATCCAGATCATCGTCATCATCAGACTCTTCATCATCGCCATATTCTTGGACAAATGAATCAAAACCATCCATCTCATCCTCTTCTTCACTCACCTCAGGCTCAGGCTTGACGATTGCTGATTCTGGAAGGACTGAAGCTACCCAATTTAATAACGGTAAAATAGAACGGTTATGGGAAACTGAAATACCAAAAATATTATTGGTACCAAATTCGTAATATTCCCATAGTTTCTCTTGCATTTTGTCATTATCAATCTTATTGACAACCAACGCAATCGATTTCCCCATCGCTTCAAGCTCATAAAAAAGCTTTTTATCGTCTTCTTCAGGGAGACTTTTACCGTCTACCATAAAGAGAATAATGTCTGCTTTATGCGCTGCTTCTAATGATTTCTCTTTGATTCGGTCGAAAAGTTCACACCCCTCGTCCAATCCGCCTGTGTCGAGAATTTCGACTTGTTTATCAACAATTACAGCAACACGTTTTTTGACATCACGTGTCGTTCCCGCTTGCTCTGAAGTAATTGCGTCACGCTGTTTCAGTAAACGGTTAAACAATGAGCTTTTACCCACGTTTGGTTTACCGATAATGGCTAATTTTTGCATTAATTGCCCTTTTAAATAAGTTTTTCATTATAGCGTAAATGCACTTAGGGTATGATGGCATCATGAAACACTATAAATATGACCAATTTAAAAACGATATTCCACCCCTTGCATCTCTTTGTCAGTCATTTCAAGCTGATACCGTTGTTGCCATTGCACGTGGCGGAATGACACTAGCGCATGCGCTTTGTATGGCGCTTGATGTCCGAAATCTTCAAAGTATTCGGTGTGAAAGTTATGATGGAGAGAACCAACGATCTTCTATTACCATAATGGGCGAATGTGACTTTTCTCATTCCAAACGGGTTTTAATCGTTGATGATATTGTCGATAGTGGCAAAACAATGCAAGCAATTCTTGATGTTTTACATACCAAATATCCTGAGATCCACTTTCAGAGTGTTGCCCTTTTCACCAAATCCACCGCCCTCATTCAACCCAATATTTCTTTATATGAAGCCACGGATTGGATAGAGTTCTTTTGGGAAAGCGATTTCTTAAAAAGCAATTTGCTATAATCCGTCAACACACTATATTTTAAATTTTTTCAAGGACGTTGTATGCCAAAAGAGTACATTTTCACCTCCGAATCAGTTACCGAAGGACATCCCGATAAAATGGCAGATCAAATCAGTGATGCAATTTTAGATTACATCATTGAACACGACACCAAAGCACGTGTAGCATGTGAAACGCTTGTTTCCAATGGTTTTTGTGTCATTGCAGGCGAGCTAAAAACTACGGCTTACGCCCCTATGCAAGAAATTGCACGTCAGGTTGTTCGCGAAATCGGTTATACCGATGCAACGTACGGATTTGATTACCGTTCATGCGCCGTTCTCAATGGTATCGGTGAGCAATCTCCGGATATTAATCAAGGAGTTGACCAAGCCGATGGCGAAATTGGTGCAGGAGATCAGGGATTAATGTTTGGATACGCTTGCCGTGAAACCGATGTTCTTATGCCATTGCCTATCCATCTCTCACACCGCCTTGCAGAGCGTTTGGCGCAAGTACGTAAAGAGGGGATTATCCCTTATCTTCGTCCCGATGGAAAGACTCAAGTGAGTATCCGTTATGTTGATGATAAACCCGTATCCGTTGAAACAGTCGTTATCTCAACGCAACACGCCCCTGATGTTTCACAAGAAAAGTTACATGCCGACGTTATTAAAGAGGTGATCGAGTACGTCATCCCTCATGAACTTATGAGTCCAAATATCGTCTATCACATTAACCCAACCGGTAAATTCGTTATCGGCGGACCACAAGGAGATGCAGGACTTACTGGACGTAAAATTATTGTTGATACGTACGGCGGAGCTTGCCCTCACGGTGGTGGAGCTTTTAGTGGAAAAGATCCAACCAAAGTAGATCGTTCTGCTGCGTATGCTGCTCGCTATGTAGCCAAGAATTTGGTAGCATCAGGTGCGTGTGAACGTGCAACTATCCAAGTTTCGTACGCAATCGGTGTCGTTAAACCTATCTCTATTATGGTCAATACCCATGGTACAGCCGTAGTTGCTGAAGAAAAAATCGAAAATTGTGTTAAAGATCTTTTCGATCTAACACCTCGCGGTATCATTGAATCGCTTGACCTTTTACGCCCTATTTATCGCAAAACAGCTGCATACGGTCACTTTGGACGGGAACTTCCAGAATTTACGTGGGAAAAAACCGATAAAGTTGATGCAATTAAAGCCTATTTAGGTCTCTAATCTTATCCTTCCCTTCCTCTCGTTATTTTCAATCTAAATGAGAATGACGAAGAGGTAACACTCACCCATTTAAATCCTACTAAAAACTCCTTTTTTTAGCTACCTTTAAAAAAATTTTGTTATAGTTACTTATATTTATATTTAGAGGAGAACCTATGGCAGTAGTTATTAACGATACTTGTATTAATTGTGGCGCATGTATTGATGAGTGCCCAGTAGAAGCGATTGTAGACGAGGATGATAACCCAACGGGTGAAGAAGTTTACTACGTATACGGCGATAAGTGTGTTGAGTGTGTAAGTTTTCATGATGTCCCTGCGTGTGCGACTGCATGTCCTACAGAGGGTTGTATTACTTGGGATGAAGTTGGCGAAAGTCCATCTCACCGCGATGATATTAGCGCAGAAATGCGTTCAAGCAAAGCCAATATTGTTGACTAAACTATCAATTTGAGGGAGTTATCCCCCCTCAAATTCTTCTAACAATTCGTCTTTCTTAACTCTTTAATCTTACTCAAATTATTATTTCGCTAAAATCACGGTCTATTATTTACATAAAAACAGGAGCATTGATGGAACAAACATTGTCAATCATCAAGCCTGACGCCGTAGCAAAAGGTGTCATTGGAAAAATTTTGGATCGTTTTGAGACAGATGGTCTTAAAATCGCAGCAACCAAAAAAGTTCAGCTTAGCCGTCAAGACGCTGAAGCATTCTACGCAGTACACGCTGCTCGTCCTTTTTTCAACGACCTCGTTGATTTTATGGTAAGCGGTCCTGTTGTTATTACGGTTCTTGAAGGCGAAAACGCTGTTCAACGAAATCGTGATTTGATGGGTGCTACTAACCCTAAAGAAGCAGAAGCTGGTACAATCCGTGCTGATTTTGCTGAAAATATTGATGCAAACGCTGTTCACGGAAGTGATTCTGTTGAAAATGCAAAAAACGAAATCGCGTTTTTCTTTTCAGGTCGCGAGATCTCTTAAGTGACATTGATTCCGTTTAAGCATCTAAATTCTATTCCCTTAGAATTTAGTGTTGTCGTAGGCAATGTATCTTTTGAAGGAACATTAGTTCATAAAAAAGGGAAAATTGCCCAATTAAACGGTACAATATCAGGAACCATCCAAGTCCCTTGTGATTTATGTGCTGAAGTTGTCGAAAGAGTTCTAAATGAGGAACTTTCTTTTTATATTTCAGACGGTATTATAAGTGAAAATGAAGATGAGCTTGACATTGTAGAGATCACTACTCCAATGATTGAGATGGAAGAGCTTTTAAACTCAGAAGTTGAATTAATTAAAAGTGATTATTTTTGCTGTTCGCATTGCGAAGGTAAAACAGTAGAACAAGAGTTCTAAATTTAATATAGAAAAGGCTATAAAATGGCAGTACCTAAAAGAAGAGTGAGTCATACTCGCGCCGCAAAACGCAGAACTCACTATAAAGTTTCACTTGCTCGTCCTGTAAAAGATAAAGACGGCACGTATAAATTGTCTCATTACGCTAACCCAGTTACTGGTGAGTACAAGTAATCGATGATCAAAATTGCTATTGATGCAATGGGAGGGGACTTCGGTCCCGAACCAATTGTTAAAGGAACCATAGAAGCTCTCAAAGAGAAAAAGTTTGAAGCAATTTTGGTTGGCAAAAAAGATGAAATTTTATCTTTGCTACCCAAGGGCTATAGAGATAAGATTTTAATTATTGAGGCGAGTGATGTCATTAGTATGGGTGATGCCGCTACAGATGCACTTAAGCGTCAAGACAGTTCTATCTATAAAGCGGTAGAACTCGTTCGTAATGGTCAAGCTGACGGGGTTGTCAGTGCGGGTCACAGCGGTGCAACTATGACATTGGCTACGCTGCGATTAGGGCGACTAAAAAACGTATTACGTCCAGCATTGGTAACATCCATGCCCACTAAAAGTGGTAAACGAAGTATTTTGATGGATGCGGGTGCTAACGTGGACTGCAAAGCAGAACACTTATTTCAATTCGGAATTATGGGATATTATTACGCTCAGGATATGTTTAAAATTTCTAATCCTCGCGTTGGTTTACTTGCCAATGGGGAAGAAGATTCCAAAGGAAATGAAGTCACCAAAGAGACCTTCAAATTGCTCGAAGGGCAAAAAGGGTTTATTGGGAACGTCGAGGGAAATAACATCTTTGATGGTTCATGCGATGTTATCGTATGTGATGGATTTATTGGAAATCTTGTTCTTAAAGCCTCTGAGGGTGTCGCTTCGACTATCAGCTTTTTTATCAAACAGTATATCCGTAAATCACCCATCGCTATTACAGGTGCTTTACTGATGCGAAAAGTATTCCATCTTTTGAAAAAAGAGATTGATTATGCAGAAATCGGTGGAGCACCACTCGTAGGAATCAAAGGATGTGCAATCGTAAGTCATGGTAAAAGCAATCCAAAAGCGATCAAAAACGCAATTTTTCAAGCAATTCATTATGTCGATACTGGCGTAAATGTACATATTGAAAATCGTCTTGAAGAGCTTAAAAGTAAAAAATAGCGCTCACTAAAAAGGTCAATCATGTATGCAGCATTCCGTTCCATCGGGGCTTATGTCCCTACAAAAATCCTTACTAATGCTGATTTTGAAGCCATGGTAGATACCACAGATGAATGGATTTTTAAACGTACAGGAATTAGAGAGCGTCATATCGCGGCGGATGATGAGACAACAAGTGATATGGGAGTTAAAGCGGCAGAATTGGCGATTGAACGCTCTGGACTTTCTAAAAATGATATTGATATGATTGTGTGCGCTACTATCTCTCCTGATTATTTTTGTATGCCTTCCACCGCAACTATCATAGCAACCAAACTTGGGCTTGAGAAAGTAACTGCTTTTGATCTCTCTGCTGCGTGTACTGGGTTTGTTTACGCCCTTAGTGTTGCTCGTGCTTTTATTGAATCGGGGATGAAAAAGAATGTTCTCATCGTTGGATCTGAAAAGCTCAGTGCCATTACTGATTATACAGATAGAGGTACGTGTATCCTTTTTGGAGATGGTGCAGGCGCAGCTGTTATTAGTGCTACAACGGATAAATCAGAAGCGATTATCGATATTCACACGGGCTCTGATGGGGCGTATGCGGATCTTCTTATGTCTCCTAATGGTGGTAGTGGTTCCATCCATGATGATCCTACGGGTAGTGCATGTGTTATGAAGATGAAAGGGAATGAGACGTTCAAAGTTGCTGTTCGTACGCTAACCAATGATGTTGTCGCTATCTTAGAAGAGAATAATATCACCTCTTCCGCTATCCAACATTTCGTCCCCCATCAAGCCAACTACCGTATCATTAAAGCAGTAGGAGATGCGCTCAATCTAAAAGATGAACAAGTTGTTATCACCGTCGAAAAGTACGGTAATACTTCTGGTGCATCTATCCCAATGGCAATCAATGATATTTATGAATCGGGTCGTTTACAAAAAGGGGAGCTTATGCTTCTTGATGCTTTTGGTGGTGGACTTACTTGGGGAAGTGCTCTCGTCCCTTTTGCAGGAAAAAATATTTAAAAATTGCTACACTGTCAAATCTCTTTTTTATAAGGTTTGACATGCTCTACACTAATCCTCTTATTACGATTGACATTCACGAAAGTGAAATTCCTTGGCTCAAAATTTTTACCAATGCTTCCCATAAAGAGTTTTCACAATGCAGCGCAGAAGAAAAGGTCATGATTATTGACATGCTTGATCTTATTGAAGTAGAGATGCTAGAGTACTTCAAGCCTGAGAAGATTAATATTGCCTCTTTTGGTAATGTTCTACCACGTGTCCATTGGCATATTATGGCTCGCTTCAATGAGGATAGCTATTTTCCAGAACCAATGTGGGGTACAAAACAAAGAGAGGGATACGCAAAAGTAGCTCCAATGGAACCATTTTTAAAAGAGTTAAAAGAGAAGTTAGTTTTAAACTTTGGCTAAACTGTCATACCCTACTTGATACGGTATGACAGATGGCTTAGCTTCTAGGTCTGCTATCGGAACGATTTTGTCCGCTGAAGCTACGTGAACGATCTCCACGATCTCCGCCAGCAGAGCTACGCTCACCGCCGCCGCTAGCATTACGGTCATTGTTACCACGGTATCCGCCGCCTGAAGAGCTACGTTCTCCACTACCGCTTGCATTGCGATCATTGTTACCACGGTATCCACCACCAGTACTTCCGCCACGGTTATTGTTACCACGGTATCCACCGCCACCACCACGACGATTTCCGCCGCTGTCATTACCACGAGTTTGAAGATTATGAAGAATTTTCTCCATGCGCTCTGCTGAGATACCAATTTGATTTGGTCCAGCAACAGTATTGCGCTCCATCAAAACAGAGATCAATTTATAAGCAATTTGTTCTTGGTCAAACTCTTCTTTGAGTGCATCAAGAACTTTGTGTGCTTCATCATAAATATGTTGTTTTTCAATCTCTGCAAGAAGACGATTAACTTGAGAGTTTTTAACGTCCATTTTACTAGGAATATAAGCATGCTCCATTGTTGTTCCAACTTTGGATTTAATACGTTGAAGCTCTTTGAACTCAAGTGGAGTAACAAGAGTAATCGCTACCCCTTTTTTACCCGCACGTCCTGTACGACCGATACGGTGAACATAGCTTTCAGAATCAAAAGGAATATGATAGTTGAAAACGTGGGTAATACCATCAATGTGTAAACCACGAGCAGCTACGTCAGTTGCAATCAAGACATCAAACGCATCAGATTTAGCTCCCTTGATAACGCTCTCACGTTGACGTTGCTCCATATCACCATGAAGCCCTTTTGCTGAATAACCCGCAGCTGAAAGTACGTTTGAAAGACGATCAACCTCTTTTTTGGTACGACAGAATACAACGCTTTTTTTAGCATCTTCGGCATCCATCAAACGGATAATTGCATCATCACGCTCAGATTCTTCAATAACATAATACTGCTGTGCAATATCTGTATTGGTAGTTTCAGCTTTTGTGATAGAGGCAAAAAATGGGTTTACCAAAATACGCTCTGCAAGATTTTTGATAGGTTGTGGCATCGTTGCTGAGAATAACAATGTTTGACGTTCGGTTGGAAGATAACTGAAAATCTCATTAATATCGTCCAAAAAGCCCATGTCAAGCATTTCATCTGCTTCATCCAAGATAACCGTTGAAGGAGCAAAACCTTTGAGCATATCACGGCTTAGCATATCCAACAAACGTCCTGGAGTTGCAATGATAACTTGTGCACCACGATCAATAAGGTCAAGCTGACGATTATACGAGCTACCACCATAGATAGTAACAGTACGAGCACCAAGATGTTTACCGTATTTAAAAATCTCATCACTTACTTGATTTGCAAGCTCACGAGTAGGAGTAATGATAAGGATTTCAATTCCACCTTTGAGGTGCATTTTATTCAAAGCTGGAAGTCCAAATGCTGCTGTTTTACCTGTACCTGTTTGTGCTTGACCGACAACATCTCGCCCTTCCATAATAACAGGAATTACCATTGTTTGGATAGGACTTGGATTTTTGAAACCTGCTTGATCAATACTTTGCATAATTTCTTTACGAAGACCAAACTCCGCAAATGTTGGAAGCTCTTTATCGAGCACTTCTAGTGTTGTTTCTACATCATTCATATTATTACCTTTGTGTGTACGCCACGCCAACAAAAAAAGGAATCCGTTTTTCACATAATGAAAATATTTCCTAAAAAGCCCATGTTGCTATGTTGTGCGACGATGACGTTAAATATTGTCCTCTTGGACGACAAATTTTCAGAGAGTTACTCTCTTACCATGGAAGGTACCTTAGTAAAGTTTCAGACGAAATAAAGCTTTACGAAGGCACCCAAAAATTTCAGGCGAATTATAGCAAATAAAAGCATAATTATTCCTGACAAGCTCACTATGTTAAAAGCTAAAGGTAATCTTTAGTTTCAATTTGTTTAGTTTTCGTCACAAATCTTTTAATATTGGTCTACTATACTTCCGAAAATTATTATATTGGAGAGTGACTATGTTTAATGTACGTATGGAAAAAGAGTGTGGTTGTTTTAAACGAAGTGGAATGCCATCGGTCAAAACTTTTGACAATAAAGATGATGCGTTATCAGAAGCTGGAGAGTGGGCTGAAGAGATGAATGAAACGTTTTGTAAAAAACACAATTTTGCAGTTATTGAAGAAGGTAACGATCTCGTTATCACCGTAGCTATGAACTAAGACACCTTAACGGTGTCTGTCCAACCAAACCATTAACCCTTTTTGTCCATGGAGACGATTCTCTGCCTCTTGGAAAATAACACTCTGATCCCCTTCTAATACTGCCTCACTCACTTCCACACCACGATAAGCGGGTAAACAATGCAAGAAAATAGCATACGGATCTGCTATTGCCATCAATGCTTCATCCACAATATAACCCGTAAAATCTTGCAGCCTTTGAGCTTTTTCTTCTTCTTGCCCCATTGAAATCCATGTGTCCGTGGTAATAACAGTTGCCCCTAAGACAGCTACTTTTGGATCATGGGTAAAACTGATTTTTGCACCACTTTCGCTTGCAAGCATCAAAGCTTCTTCGACAATATGAGGATCACACTCATACCCTTTAGGGGTTGCAACTCGTAGCTCAAATCCAAGTTTTGCAGCCAACATCAGCCATGAGTGAGTCATATTGTTCCCATCCCCTATATAAGCAACAATTGGATTTTCATGGCGACCACACTCCACCATCGTCATATAATCGGCAATTAACTGCACGGGATGATAACTGTCGGTGAGACCATTGATGACAGGAACGCTTGAAAACTGCGCAAACTCTTCCAACATCGAATGCTCAAATGTCCGAATCATTACCATATCGCACATGGATGAGATAACACGAGCGGTATCTTTGACTGGCTCACCGCGTCCCAAATGGATATCACGATTGGAGAGGAACAACGCATGCCCCCCTAGTTGAAACATACCTGTTTCAAAACTGACACGAGTACGTGTTGAACTCTTTTCAAAAATCATCGCCAACGTTTGCCCCGCTAGATAGGGGTGGGGCTTCTTGGCTTTTTGCTCTTTTTTAATAGCTAATGCCAAATCAACAATCTCTAATATCTCTTTTTTGGTATAGTCTTTTAACGTTAAAAAATGTCTCACAAAAATCCCTCATTTTCAAAAAATAATCATAGCATAAAATTATTTTATTATTGTAACAGCCGCGCGACCTCTTTCGCGTGATAACTAATAATAATATCTGCACCCGCACGCTTAAATCCTATCATAGTTTCCATCAGGACACGATTATAATCAATAAGTCCTGCGTTGCCTGCGAATTTTAACATTGCATATTCACCGCTCACATTATAAACAGCGAGAGGAAGTTTAGAGGCTTCACGTATATCACGTATAATATCCAAATAGGCTAAAGCAGGTTTCACCATCAAAATATCTGCACCCTGCGCCTCATCGGCGAGGCTTTCTCGGATGGCTTCACGACGGTTGGCGGGATCCATCTGATACGTAGAGCGGTCTCCGAAACTGGGAACCGATTCAGCAACATCACGGAATGGTCCATAATAACCACTTGCAAATTTAGTCGAATATGCCATAATAGGTAAGTTAGGGTATCCACCAGCGTCAAGTGCATCACGTAACGTCGTGATAATTCCATCCATCATCCCTGAGGGGGCAATCATATCCACACCTGCACGGGCATGAACGAGAGCTTGTTGCGCTGAAATCCCTAAGGTTAAATCATTATCTACCGTTTCATGGACGTGATCGAGAATTCCACAATGTCCATGATCGGTGTATTCACAAAAACACAAGTCAGTTACGACGAACATAGTAGGATAAGCACGTTTGATAGCCCGCACCGCTGTCGCAATAATTCCGTGATCGCATAAAGCATCGGAGCCTACAGAATCTTTCACTGCAGGAATACCAAATAAAAGTATCGAATTAAGCCCTAATGATTGTAATACGCCACACTCCTTGAGTATTTCATCCAAACTCATTTGATAGACACCCGGCATTGAGGAAACTTCGGTTTTTATCCCCTCCCCTGGTTTCACAAACAATGGATAAATAAAATCATCTACACTCACATGCGTTTCTCGGACTAACGAGCGCAAAGTCGAGTTCGAACGTGTACGGCGAAAACGGTTCATTGGTAACACTCCCTAAAAATAATGGGTGAATTGTACTGCTGATTTAATTAATAATCCATTTTTAAAAAACAACGATTATAATGCCCCTTATGAAAACTATTATCCCCACTTTTGAAAAATCTGCTATTGCCAATCTGCCGAGTAAATATGGGCACTTTAAAATTCGTGCTTATAAAGAGGGATGTCAAGAACATCTTGCTATTTTTACTGAAAACTTTGAAGCTGTTGAAGCTCCATTGGTTCGTATTCATTCTCAGTGCCTTACGGGGGATACTTTTGGAAGCATTAAATGCGATTGCAATAATCAGCTCAAAAAAGCACTCAAGCTCATAGGCAAAGAGGGTGGCTTGATCATCTATCATGCGCAAGAGGGACGAAATATCGGACTCGTCAACAAACTCAACGCCTACGCCCTTCAAGATCAAGGGCGTAATACCATCGAAGCAAATGTAGAGCTAGGATTTGCTCCCGATGAGCGTACGTACGATGTAGTTCGTGAAGTATTTAATGATTTCGGACTTACAAAAATTAAACTTTTAACCAATAATCCTGCCAAAGTGTTAGTAGTCGAAGGATTGGATGTTGAAATAGTGGAGCGTATCCCTGTTATTATTGACTCTAATCCTTATAATGAAGGTTACTTAAAAACCAAAAAAGAGTATATGGGGCATCTCCTTGACTAATTTACACAGACTTATGCGGGCACAAGATATTACAGTCGATGAGCGTTTTTACGAATACGCGCACCAATACAAAGAGTTGTTATTGAAATGGAATAAAATCCATAATCTTACAGGAGCAAAAACAGCAGCACAAATTGATGAATTTATTGTCGATGCTGTAGCTCCCATCACTTTTCTACCTCCTTTTAAGAATGGGATGGACATCGGAACAGGAGCTGGTTTTCCGGGGATGATTTTGGCATTTGCCCTCCCTGATACTCATTTTACCCTCGTTGAACCTCTTGCCAAACGTGCTAGTTTTTTGCAGTTTGTGAAAGCGGATTTGGGACTTACCAATGTGGATGTAAAAGCGGTAAAGGTGGAGCAGCTTACCCCTCAATCGTTTGATTTCATCACATCACGCGCCGTTACTGATACCCAAATGTTATTAAAACTCTCCGAACCTTTTCGAAAAGAGGGGACACTCTTGCTCTTCTATAAAGGGGAGAAAGTCTATGACGAAGTAAACGAATCGTTGAACTATCAGATCATCGAAAAACATCATCGTCACTATCTTCTAATTGAGTCGTAAATTATGTTTAAACTATTACTTTTTATCGGTCTTATAGTCGGTGTTTATTATGTTTTTTTTGCCAAAAAGAAGTCTCTCAAAGCACCTGAAAATGATCTCTCACTCGAAGAGGCAATGATTCCATGTGCAACGTGCGACACCTATATTCAGTCAAAAGAGGCGTTAATGAGTGGTGGTAAATATTACTGTTGTTCTGAATGTTTAAAAAATAAGGATAAAAAATGATTTTATTTGGTCACTCCCTCATCCCATCAGAGCGTTTTTATCATGTTGAGTCTATTGATGCGATTAGCAACACCCCATCTAAAGCGGTTATTGCCCTCGTTTTTGAAGAACAAAACCTTGATATAATTACCCATCTTCAGCTTAATTCGATCCGTTTCGCCCTCTATATAACGACACCCGTTGAAGCAGTTTTGGGTGAAAACCTTCGTGCTACATACCTCATCGTCAATCCTGAAAATGGTTCTGCTATTCAAAAAGTAGCGGAACATTACCTCTTTGATGCCAAAGTTTTAGGATATTGTGAAGAGGAAGAGAATCTTGAAGAGCTTATTGATATGAGACTAGATGGGGCGATTTTCGGTGAGGCAATCGTAAAGATTACCTCTTAATACCATTCTCGTTTCAAATCTTTATCCAAACACGCCAAAATCTCGTACCCAATCGTTCCTGCTGATGAAGCGTATTCATTGGCATTATCAAAAATAAGTAACTCTTCCACATCGCTTGAAAATGCAACACTGTCCATTGAAATACGTCCTCTCAATGCAACTCCCTCAGGAGTAACATACGTATTGGAAGCCGCACGTTCAAGCCCATTGGCGTATCCTAAATCATACATTGAAATCACTTCATCCGCTACCGCTTCATAAATCCCATTGTATCCGACGCACTCCCCTGCCCTCAAAACACGTGTAGAAATTCTTTTCCCCCACAACGAGAGGAGAGGTTTAAGATCAGGTTGAGGAAGCGTTTTATCCATCTCCAAACATCCATAAAGAGCGATCCCTACACGTACCATTTCATCATTGGAGACTCCACGAAATGCCCCTGCGGAGTTAGCAATGTGAAAGCGAGGATTCCAACCGTTTTTGACAGCAAGTTTTGATGCGCCTATCTTGACTTCCTCAAATTTTTTCCGCTGCCAAAACCATTCAGAGCTAAGGGTGTCGGCACTCCTGAAATGACTCATCACCCCAACACACTCCAATCCGCTTTTCGCCATTGCCTCAAATGCAATCTCCAACTCATCAGGTGCTATCCCGTTGCGGTGCATTCCCGTATCAACTTTGAGTTCGACTTTCGTCCCTCGTGGAAATCTATCGGTTAAATGAAGAGAGTTAAGAACATAATGAAATTTAGGATTGGTACGAAACATCATCGTAGCAGGAAAATCCGAAAGGATCAATATCGTCTCGAAAAACGGTTCAATCTCCACCGCTTCACGCTCCAACCTCACCACTGCGTGTTTGATCCCATACGCCTGCGCTGCTTTGGCTATCAAAATTGCTCCATGCCCATACGCATTGTCTTTTAAAACAACGGCAATTTTATCTTTTCCACCGACTTGATGTGCGATAATGTCGAGATTATGAATGAATGCCTCACGGCTTAATTTTATTGTTCCCATACTGATATTATATTGCAAGGTAAGTTAATGCGCTATTTCCCCGCTGAATTTGAACCCCAAAGTTTTGTCCAATTAATCTTCCCTCACCCTCAAAGTGATTGGGCTGCTTATTTAGAAGAAGCTCGCCACTGTTTTGTTAATATTGCGAATGCTGTTGCCCGCTATCAGCCATGTCTACTCGTCTGTGATGACGTTGATAGAGTCAAAAGTTATTTCAGCTCTCATGAAAATCTGATTTTCGTCCCCTATCAAAGCGACGATACATGGGCACGCGATTGCAGTTGCCTTTGCGTCATCGACGAGGAAGAAGATGAAGCGTTACTTCTGGACTTTACTTTTACAGGTTGGGGTGGGAAGTTTGATGCGTCACGGGATAATGCCATGAGTAGCACTATCGCTCACGTTTACGGTGCACCTATGAAAAAAATTGATCTCATTTTAGAGGGAGGTGGGGTAGAATCCAATGGCATGGGTTCCCTTCTCACCACTGCCGAGTGTCTCCTCAACCCCAATCGAAATGCTCACCTCTCCAAAGAGCAAACTGAAGCACTCCTCAAAAAAGAGTTTGGAGTGGAGCAGATTTTATGGCTCAATCACGGTTATTTGGCAGGAGATGATACCGATAGTCATATTGATACCCTTGCTCGTTTCATCGACACGAATACCATTATGTATGTCCAATGTAATGATAAAAATGATGAACATTATGAAGAACTGAAAAAGATGGAAGAAGAGTTACAAGCATTACGAGATTTGGACGGTGAACCGTTTAAACTCATTGCCCTACCAATGACAGAGGCGCATTTTTACGACAATGAACGACTTCCTGCGACGTATGCAAACTTTCTTATTATCAATGATGCCGTATTGCTCCCCGTCTATAACGATCCCCACGATGCCCAAGCGATTGCGATTTGTGAACGTGCCTTTCGTGGACGTACTATTGTCCCCATCGACTGTTCGGTACTTATTCGACAGCATGGCTCATTGCACTGTGTTACGATGCAGTTTCCTGAAGAGGTGGGGTTACGGGTAGGGTCACCCTCCCCTATAAAAAACAGCAATTCCGCTATAATTGCGCATAGTTAGACCAAACCAATTCAGGGTTCACCCATTATCAATTTTTAAAGCATAATGATAGATGGTCTTATTTTAGCAGTACTAATCATTCAAGTATCGTGTTTGTCATAAATTTGGTTAAAATAATAGAAGAAGCTTGTATTTACGAGTAGCTCTCAAATAAAGGGGTGAAATGAAAATTTTAATAATGCTACTAACCTTGTTTAGTTTTATCTATGCAGCACAAATCGATGAGTTTGCTGCTGAAGTGAATTATTTACGAAACTATGAGATGGCTATGAAAACTGCCAAAGAGCAAAACAAACCCGTCATGCTGGTAGTTGTAGCCGATTATTGTCCTTGGTGTAAAAAGTTTGAAAGAAAGACGCTCAAAGATTCTGCTGTTATGGCAAAAGTCAATGAAAACTTTGTAAGCATTGTCATCGACAAATACAAGGATAAAGGTAAGTATCCCGAAGAATTTTTGACTCCCATAATTCCTGTAGTATTTTTTATTGAGCCTAAAAAGCAAAAACTCCTAGCCAAAACAGTCGCCTATATGAAACCTGACGAGTTTATAAAAAACATGAATGATGCGCTAAGCCTCTATAAGTCAGAGCAAAAATAATGAAAAAGTTATTTTTAGCCCTTTTACTCTCAAGTTCACTTTTTTCTGCCTCGCTTTACACCCTTGATAATGTCCATTCATTAAATCTTTACTTCTCCAATCAGACCGATTTTATGAGTCATGATCAAGAAGCCATACTAAAGACCATGGTCACAGAAAAGCTACAAAAAGGAGGCTTTGTCTTGGGAGAAACAGATGCACCTGTCTTTGTCGTAAAAATCGATGCGTTAGAAATAGAAGGGTCACAAGCCATTCATATGGAAGTAGGTCTTGGGGAAGAGGTCATAACAAAACGTAAAGGGAAAATAGGGACTTTCGCTTATACCTATTTAGCAAGCGTGTTTATAGAAGGGTATAGTGACCCTTACAAAAACACCCTTGAGTCACTCACACTTTTGATAGATGAATTTATTACTGCGCATAAAGAGGACAACGAGTAAGCGTCGCTTATTATATTTAGAAATCCAAACCCAACCATCTCGTTTCTCACTCTCGGAGTGGATAGGCGACGTTCCTGATAAATTTGGGCGACTCAAGTTGGTGACAGAGCGAAAAGAATCGCTAAATTTTTTTTGATGGGCTCTTGACATTCATTACGTAATTTAATCAACACTTTGGTTTAAGCTTAGTAAACTTCTCTTCACTATAATTTTGCTTAAGGATTTTTATGCGCTTTTTTTATTACGTCCACACAGGACACCGTATCGGGCTTGACCGTTTTCATCGCGCAGTAGCAATTTTGAATGAACTTCAAGATCTTGATATTACCCTCTTATGCTCCGATTTTCGCATTGCCAGTGAAGCAAAAGCATACGGTATCAAACGTGCAGTTGGGGTGGATTTAGTCCGAAATATTCCTCAAATCGCGCAACACGGCGATAAAATCATCTTTGATTCTGCGGAGATCAATCCGACACTATTGGACGATATGACGCAGTTTTTTCCGACCTTTATCCGTATTAGTGATAATCCTGACGACACAAAACACGCAAAAGAGCTTTTGATCTCTCCCTATTTATCCGGTGAAAAAATTGCAACGGGGGTAGTCGTACATGAACGTTATCACGAACAGCTCCCTAAAACTATCCCTATGGCACTTTTCTTCGGTGATGACGATTATGAAAAAGACTTGGAAAAGAATCAAGAAATGTTTGCCTCTTATAATATGGAGCTGTTAATGGGCTATTACCATTTTATGGGTTATGAGAAAGCACTTCAAAAAAGTTTTACTTCGATCCATGAGAGTGAAGCGTATGATGAAGTGATTCGCCACACCGATATTCTTATAAGCGGTTCACCAATGGCAGTATTGCAAAATCTTACCAGTGGCGGACGACCGATTTATCTTCAGCGTCCCGATTACACCCGAGATTTTATTCCGTTGTTTGAGAAGATGGGGATTCCTATTGTTGAAGGGTATAATAAAGAGAAACTTATGGAAGTTATAAATAGACAATCATCAACAAATTACCAAAAAGATCAAATAAGTAACAAAGAAATTATCGAATTTATAAGAAAATCTCTTATTTTATAGGAAATTAAACCTTTCTACCTTATGATAAGGGGTTAAATTTCTAAATTAAGTGAGAAATGATGGAAAATGAAAGCAGAAGAGGTTTTATAGGTAAAGCCTTTGGTGCCGTTGCTGCAGTGGGTGGAGTTGCCTCACTACTTGCAATGAAGAAAACATGGGATCCGCTTCCAAGTGTTATGTCTGCTGGTTTTACGACCGTTGACGTATCCGCGCTTGAAGCCAACAAATTGGAAATCGCGGTATGGCGTGGTAAACCGGTATTTATCCTTAAATATACCGAAGATATGAAACCAACTGATGGTCGAAGTGTCAAAGTTGGCGATCATTATTACTCAGTTATGATTGGATTATGTACTCATTTGGGCTGTATTCCTGCGTATCGTGCTGACCAAAAAGACTTTAAATGTGCTTGTCATGGTGGTGAATTCACATCTGCGGGTATTAATAAGTTTGGACCACCTCCCCGTCCACTTGATCTTCCTCCGTTTAAAATTGATGGAAATACTCTTGTCCTTGGTGAAGAAGGTCCTGAATATAAAGCTATGATGGCGAAAGCGGGGGTAGTATAAGATGGCAGAATTTAAACCAGCAGACTCATTGTATGAGTGGTTTGATCAGCGTTTAGGAATTGATAAATTCGTAAAGGTGATGATGACGGAATATTGGATTCCTAAAAATATTAACTTTTTGTGGGCAATGGGTGTTTTATTGACCGTTATGTTCACAATATTAATTGTTTCAGGAATTTTCCTTTTGATGTATTACAAGCCGGACATTAACATGGCATTTGATAGTGTTAACTACACGATTATGCAAGAAGTCGGCTACGGATGGTTATTTCGACATATTCACGCAGTTGGCGCATCTGTTGTCTTCTTAATTATCTATATTCATATGTTTACAGGTATCTATTACGGTTCTTACAAAAAAGGGCGTGAACTGATCTGGATTTCAGGAATGCTTTTATTCGTCCTTTTCTCCGCAGAAGGGTTCAGTGGATATATGCTTCCATGGGGACAAATGTCGTATTGGGCAGCCTACGTTATTACTGAAATTTTTGGTGGTATTCCTGTCATCGGCGGTGATTTGGTTGTTTGGATTCGTGGTAATTTCTATGTTTCCGATTCAACATTAACCCGTTTCTTCATGCTTCACGTATTGTTGATTCCTCTTGCTATTCTTGGGGCTATCGTTGTTCACTTTTATGCACTTCGTTTTCCTCACGTTAATAACGAAGAGGGTGAGTTCTTTGATTTCGATAAAGAGGCAGACAAATACCTTGCTGGCGATAAAAAAGGGTCTAAAGTTGTCCCTTTTTGGCCTGTATTCTTGTCAAAAGATTTCTTTGTTTTAGGCTTTTTCTTGTTATTCTTTTTCTATTTAGTTTTCTTCCATTATGATTTTGCAATGGATCCTGTTAACTTTGATAAAGCAGATGGTCTTAAAACACCGGCACATATTTACCCTGAGTGGTATTTCTTGTGGAGTTATGAAGTATTACGTGGATTCTTCTTCGAAATTGCTGGTATTTCAGGAAAATCGTTGGGATTGATGGCGTTTGCCTTCGCAAATGCTATTTTCATGATTCTTCCGTGGTTGGATCGTTCACCAATGGTAAAACCAGCCAACCAACGTCCGTATTTTAAATATTGGTTCTGGTTCTTGATAGCAGATTTGATCGTTCTGACTGTGTACGGTAAATTACCTCCGACGGGTGCAAATGCGTGGGTAGGTTTTGCGTCATCTATGACATTCTTGGTCTTATTTATTGCATTGCCGTTTATCACAAAAGCAGAAGCTAAAAAAATAGGGGGCAAATAATGAAAGAGTTAAAGATTTTAGCAGTTATTGCTACTCTCGTTGGTATTACGTATTACGGGATTGAGCCGTATGCGCATCACATAATGCACCCTGAGGTGAAAGCAGCAGATTTCACCTTTGCTGATCTTAAAAATGTTGACACCAAGTTGGCAGGTAATACGGCAAACGGTAAAGTTCTAGTCGAAGCTAACTGTATCGCATGTCATGCTATCGAATCAGCAGGTCACCCTGCTATGATGCCAAATGCAGACGCAGCAGCATCGTATGGTGTTGTTCCGCCTGATTTAAGTCATGCAGGACGTGTCTATGACAAAAATTATTTGGCGAATTTCATTTTTGATCCTGTAAGTGCTATGCACCTTAGCCATAAGTATCCAGTGGGGGGAACAAAAACATTCCCTATGCCATCGTACAACTGGATGACTGGACAAGAGATTATGGATGTTGTAGCTTACCTTCAATCTGTTTCTCCAAAAGTAAAAGAAGGTGCAGAAACTCACAAAGCAACGTATGATGCAGCATGTGGACGTTGTCATTCGATGAGTTACGCTAAATCTGAAGCAACAACACCTAAAGATGCAATCAAAGCCTATATGGGTGCAACCCCTCCAGATTTGTCTCAGTATATCAAAAGTCGTGGTGAGCACTATCTTCATGGATTTATCAATGATCCTCAAGTATTGTTAGCAGGAACATCTATGCCACGCGTGGGCTTGAATGAAAAAGCACAAGAAGAAGTTATTGCCTATATGGAAGAGATTGGCGATAGTAAGAAAGCGGAACGTGAATCAACGGGTATTAATGTAATGATTTATACTTTTATATTCGCTATGCTCGCCTATTTGTGGAAACGCAAAATTTGGTCTGAAGTACACTAAGGAGTAATGGATGAAAATAGTAAAAATTCTAGCATTGTCGGCACTTCTAAGTGCCGCTCTTATGGCAAACGATGTATTGGCATCAAATATGGGTCAAATGGAAAAAGGGTTGAGTAACATCCAAAAGGGATTTTTATACAATACTCCTGCATTGATAAAAGAAGGGGTTTCTGATATTAAAAAAGCAAATGCCCTTTTTCACAATAAGGATGAGACAAAAAAATATCTCCCTAAAGATAAACAACATTTGAATAATATTGCGTTCAATGCGTCTCAACGTATTGATACAGCATCCAATAACGTACTTAAGTCGTTGGATAAAAAAGAGTATTCAAAAGCACATCAGTCGTATTCTGAGATCGTGAACGCATGTACTGCATGTCACGCTGTCGTACGCGGCTGGTAAAAAAGTCACCCCTTTTTATGGGGTTTCTCCTCTAATTCCCCTGCTAAATAAAACTACAAACTACTTTTAGCTATCATCCCGTATCGCTCCTTATTATAGGAATTTTCAAGGATAGTCGTGTTAATAGATAGCTATGGGAGAACCGTCGATTATTTGCGCGTTTCGGTAACGGAACGGTGTAACTTTCGGTGTCAGTATTGTATGCCCGAAAAACCGTTTTCATGGGTACCCAAAGAGAACCTTCTCAATTTTGAAGAATTGTTTGCATTTATCAAAGTTTCCATTGATGAAGGGGTTAAAAAAATCCGTATAACGGGTGGTGAGCCACTGCTACGTGAAGACCTTGATAAGTTTATCAAAATGATTCATGACTACAATAGTGGCATTGATTTGGCGATGACAACCAATGCGTATTTGCTCAAAGGGGCGGCACAAAAACTCTATGATGCAGGACTTCGGCGACTCAATGTCTCTATCGATTCGTTAATCCCTGATGTGGCGGAGAAGATTGCCAAAAAAGATGTCTTAAGTCACGTATTAGCAGGAATTGAAGAGGCATTACGTGTCGGATTTCGAGTCAAAGTAAATATGGTTCCGATGAAAGGGATGAACGATAATGAAATATTAGATGTCTTAGAGTTTTGTAAAGAGCGTAAGATGTCGGTTCGTTTCATCGAATATATGGAAAATGTCCATGCAGAAGTTGATATTCGCGGGATGCAAAGTGATGAACTTCTCGAAATCATTGGCAGTCGCTATCCCTACTATGACGAAGGATTTGATGGTCATTCACCATCGCACTACTATCGCCTTGATGATGGGTATGTGTTTGGGATTATTGAACCCCATAAAGACGATTTTTGTGCCAAATGTAACCGTATACGTCTCACCGCTGAGGGAAATTTAATTCCCTGTCTCTATTTCGATGAGGCAATGTCGATTCGTGATGCCGTACGACGCGGTGATATAAAAGAAGCAACTTTAGTCCTCAAAGAGGTAATCCGTACCAAGCCTGAGAAAAACCGTTGGTCTGATCCTGACGGTGAACTTTCCAAACGGGCATTTTATGAAACGGGAGGGTGAAATATGCTTTATTTAGTCGAACATTTTTATTCCATCCAAGGAGAGGGGAAATATACGGGTGTCCCTTCCCTATTTTTCCGATTCGGAGGATGTAACCTCAAATGTGAAGGGTTCGGGTGTAGTGAAAAAACCCCCAATGGAGATGTGGTCATCGGATGTGATACGGTCTATGCTGTTGATCGCAAAGGATTTGGCGATTTGTGGATGGAGATTGAAGAGCTTCAAAGTCTTATTTGGATTATGAACGGCTATCGTCTCCCTCCCCACGTCGATGTTGTCCTCACAGGAGGTGAACCTCTGATCTATGCGAATGAACCAATTTTCGTCGAGTTTATTGAGCATCTCATTTCCAGCGGACATCGGGTGACGTTTGAGACGAATGGGACGATTGCCCCTGATTTTAAACAGTATCCCTTTTATGCGCAAGCAACGTATGCGTTGTCGGTCAAACTCTCCAATAGTGGTGAGCCTGAGAATCGACGACTAAAACCTGATATGTATAGCACAATTATTGCGCATGCCAAAGAGAGTTTTTTTAAATTCACCGTGGATGAACCTTCATTGGTCAGCCATATTGAGTCGGAAATCGATGCAATTATTGCACCGCACCCGTATACGAGCGTTTACTGTATGCCTCTAGGCGGTGACAAAGCGCATATTGAAGCCAATTGTGAAGCGGTGATCGAGTTTTGTAAGCGGCGTGGATTTATTTATTCAGACAGGTTGCATATTCGGATTTGGGATCAGAATCACGGGGTGTGAGTGGTGAAATTATACATCTGGGCAACCTATACGCTAGGGTTATTGCCCTAGCGCGAAAACATTGGAAAGAGTATTACGGTGCAACCCAGAAAAATGTACCAAGACCGACGAGTAATAACTGTATTGACATGATCGCTGTAGTGCCGATAATATTGCCCATCTGGCAACTTGTACACTGTTTATAGAGTCTGGACTCATAAAAGGCATAGAAAAAGTAAGCGATCATCACTATCGGGACTACAATAAGAAGATAAATATCAATCCGATAGACCAACTCACGTACTCCCTCAGAAGCAAAAAATGGGAGGATGAAGCTTAGAGCAATAAGTGCCATCACATATTTGGCTCCTCGTTTGAAATAATCGCGGACAAATACCATTGGACAGGAACTACCATTCGTTATTAAACCGAATTCAAGATGATCGTTAATGCGTTGTTTCATCTCTTTGTCAACACGATCGACAAAAGTGCTTCCAAAACAATAATCAAGATAGTGTTGAAGAACACGTGCCGAATCACCAGAAAGATCTTTGTACCGCACCTCTTTTTTTTCATTTTCATACACAACCGTTATATTTTCAAATCGATCAACATCGACGCTGATCCCCTCATAATAAAGACTTCGTTCCGTTTGTGTCGTTTGACCCTTGCATTTGATAAGACGTGCATTAATATAGGGAAGGTATTCGTCCCCCTCTTTAATAACGATAACGTTATATTGAATTCCGATCATAATTGCACTTAGTGCCTCCAAATCGTTTGCCTTCATTGTATCCACCATATCGTCGATCCATTGCAACAATTCCTCATTAAAAAAGCGGACATTAGCCGAAATTAAACGGATTCGAGAATCTGGATATTTGAGTAAACTTTGAACCATACATGCACCTTGATTGTGTATAAAAAATAAATAAAAAGTGTTGAGTAACACTTTACGTTTTGTATTATAGGGTATAATTCTTTTATTCGTATTAATCAAGGAAGTTTCGTGGATTATAAGATCTCAGAAGTAGTAGCACTTACCCATGTTCCAAAATCGACTATTCTATATTACATTAAAGAGGGATTGCTCCCAGAAGCCATCAAACTAAAATCAAATGTCCACTGTTACAGTGAAGAACATGTTGAATTAATCAAATATATCAAGTATATGCAGCAGGAAATGGGAAGTTCAATTGAGGAAATTAAAGGGATTTTGCAGAATAAAAACCAATCCATGGCCAGTTCATTTTCGATGCTCGCTCCTCTCATGGAAACACTAAGTGCTATTCCCCCAACTGCAAAACATTATACAAAAAAAGAGTTTACCGATTATTTCGATATTGACCCTACATTGTTGGAACAACTTTTAAAAGACGGCATCTTGGTTCCCACGGGAAATGATGATTTTACCGACAAAGAAGCTTCAATTATTCGTTTGATTGAAGACTACATCGACATTGGTCTTAAATACACTTTACTTAAAGAGTACGTCAAGCAAGCAAAATTACTTGCTAATCTGGAATCTCAACTGCAACAGCAACTTTGCAAGAAACGGACGGATGAAACCTTTTCAACGCTTTGGAAAATTATGTTTGAAACACTTTTTAATGCAAAATCTTATCTTTTCAGTCGTTACACTCACAAAGAACTGCTTAATGTTTTACAAAATGAACTTCAAAAAAAACAGAAGTAGTCGCACCATACGGCTCAGGCGTTTTCATCAAGTAATTGCAAAAACGCTTAATCCAAAGTATAGGTTGGGTTGATTTTACGGGGTGTGAATTATTTCGTCACTACTACCACCACCGTATAGCCCGTCTGTGCCACGGCATCTTGCATCATTTTTAAATTAACTCTATCCTCTGCATTCACAAAAGCACTCTCATTTTTAAAATTCACTTTTGCCTCTTGGACACCGTGAACGCTTAGTAATGCTTTTTTGACTGCCAGCGTGCAGGCGATGCAGTGCATTCCGCCGATATGCAGATTCCATTCTTTTGAACAGACAAGAGACGTTAGTAACAATAATCCTAAAATTATTCTCCCCATATTAAACCCTCATAATAGGGATAAAAAAGGGCAGCAAGGCTAAAGAGGAATAGTCCCCAAAAAAGGGTTATCAAAATTTTGGAAGTCAAACTTGGTTCACAATCGCATTCGATTTGTTTTTTAAGCACCATTTGGTAAAAGCCAATAGAGAGCATCACGACGGCAACGGTAGTAAAAATCCAGCGATAACTGTTCAGTTCAGGAACATTAATAATTCCTGCAAAGGAAATTCCAAACACCATAAACAGCGTAGGAACTAAACAGCATGAGGCAGAGAGCAATGCCGTAACCAATGCTCCTGAGAGGACGAGGACAGCACTGCGACGCTCTTGTTGCATCATAAAATCGACGGGATTTTCTTCATCGGTGCGTTGAACGTATCCAAGCCCTTTGGTGATAGTGAGACGTGTTGCGCCGTCTTCTAGGAGTTCTTCGGTAAAGGTACACTGTTGAGAGAGGGCAAAGCGTTTGCAGTTTTCACGACCGCTGAGAGTATTTACCTCTAGGACGAGGGTGGCATCTTCGGGGAGGGAATCCAATACTTTTTTGGTCTCCAGTACGGGACGGGGACACTCCATATCACGGCAGTCGAGAATCATAAAACTGCTTTTTTGGAAAGGATAGTGTAGTGGTAAATCTTGGGGTCAAACGGATCGAGGTATTCGCCCTCAACTTCGGCATACGGGTAACCAAATGAATCGAGGGTTCCTTGAGCGTTGGCTGGATAGAGATCAAAGTCACGCGCGTGATTGAACGCCATCCAGTTGTTTTCCCAAAATCCGAAAAATTTATCGGCAAGTTCTCGGACACGAGGAGACGTTTTTTCGAGATTTTCTTTTAACACCAACTTGGTAATATCAGCAGGGTCACACGGAACCCATCCTAATGTAGGGATGAAAAATTCCAGTTTGCAGTGTTGGGCTTTGGTAATATCCTCTTTTGCACCAAACGCATTGGAAAAACGGGATTCTCCGATACGAATCCCCAATACTTCACGTGCAGGGATACTTGATGCTCGCATGAGTGCGACGCATAGTGCGGACATATCGAGACACTTGCCCCCCATACGCCCATCTTTTTCGAGTTGTGCCAACATCGCATTGGGGCTACCTACTCCGCATCCGTGGACAGTCTCATCGCGGTAACCGTTGGCAATAACCCAGTCGTAGATTTTTCGGGCTTTTTTGAGGGGGTCTTTTTCGTTACCAACGATTTTTTTGGCTGCTTTGGCAACGGCTCCATCGGTGGGAATATGAGCTGTCGGGGCTAAGAATTCTTCGGCTTCTTCAATAGTATTCGAGCAAATTCGTTTGGGTTTAAAATCACACTGACGATCACGCAAGGCTACTTTCATCGATAGATTAAGGGTTTTATCCGTGCTATTTTTATCCCAATAGGCATAAAATGTTGCACTTTCGTAATTGTTATGCGCCGTTTGGAAACTTTTTTTGGCGGTACTTTCGGTTGCTATTTGAAGGATACTTTGAAATCCTGAAATATCAGAGGGAAGTGGAATCCACAAAGCGCACTCTTTGGCAGTATGCCCTGAGAGATCAAATTTCCAATTAATATCATACAGTGCCAAACTGCTTTTCATCTCCATAGAAGCGGTAAGAAAAGAAGGTGCTAGACAAAGTGCCCCTGAAAGTGTTGTTTTTTTGATGAATTCACGTCGGTGCATTAATGTCCTTTTCTTGAGTATAAATTTCCGTTCGTGGTGAGCCTGTCGAACCATGAAGAGAGACCCTTCGACAAGCTCAGGGCGAACGGTACTACGGTACTACGGTACTATAGTATTACAATATCCCTATCCGTTTTAGCAACGACTTCGGCTACAATGACGGCGCTTATTCCTTCACTTAGACAACGCTCCACCATCAGTTGAGCATCTTTAGGCGTTGCAGAGATTAAAAGTCCCCCTGAAGTTTGCGCATCAAAAAGGATCATTTCCAAATCAGCCCCAATGTTACGCTTGAAATCGACGTGTGATTCTAAATACTCTTTGTTGGCATAGCTACCCGCAGGGATAATCCCCATCGCCGCCATCCCCATCGCTTCGGGGAAAAATGGGACAGCGGACGCATCAACCTGAATTGTTTTCATACCCGCACTCATTTCTCGCAAATGTCCCAAAAATCCGAATCCCGTTACATCGGTACAGGCGTGGGCGTTAAATTCTCGTGCGATTAACGACGCTTTATAGTTGAGGGTTCGCATCATATCGGCAACTTTTATCACGGTGTTCTCATCCAAAAGATCGGCTTTGATCGCTGTCGTTAAGATTCCAAATCCCAGCGGTTTGGTGAGGAGAATCAGATCCCCTTCCTGTACCGTATTGTTGCGGAGAATTTTATCAGGGTGGACAAATCCCGTACAGGAGAGTCCGTAAATCATCTCAGGTGTTTCGATTGTATGCCCGCCGACGATGACTGCTCCGCACTCTTGCACTTTGCTCATCCCTCCGCGCAGGATTTCCGTTAAAATCTCTGTGTGGTGGTTTTTGCCATCAAACCCTACGAGATTGAGGGCGGTTTTCGCATCGCCTCCCATGGCAAAGACATCACTGAGAGAATTGGCGGCGGCTATTTGACCGTAGATAAACGGATCATCGACAACAGGGGTGATAAAATCAACCGTCTGCACCATTGCTAGCTCATCCGTAATTCGGTAAACCCCAGCATCTTCATTCCCTTCAAATCCCACAAGCAAGTCTTTGTGAAACGATTTAAGGTGACAGGTGACATTTTCCAGTGACCCAGGGGAGAGTTTCGCGGCACATCCCGACGCACGGACAAATTTTGTTAGTTTAGACTCGTTGTTCACGTTGTAGCTCCTTGAGCATTTCGACTGTGTTGGCAGGGTTATCGTTATGGATCGTCATACTTGGTTTGATAGTAACCTTGTAGACTTTATCGTAATACTGGGTCAATAAAATTTCAGAAACCCTGCAAAGGTCACCATTTTCAAATGCGGTGATAGTAGCGATTTTGTCATCACGACTAATGTACGGTGAAATTCGCTCCATTCGTTGCATAAAAAAGCTCTCATCCATCTGATCGTACATTCGCATAATCCGTTCAACCCGCTGTTCAATGGGTGCTGTTATTTGAATCCGAAACCCTGATTCCATCTGCCGATAGAGAGTGCTTGGCAACATAATCTTTCCAATTCGTCTACTCTCCGCTTCGATAAAAGAAGGTGTGTCATTATCCAATCCTAAAAGAGCGTGGGCAAGACGATTTTGGAACTCTTTTTGAGTGGGTTGAGCGCCGTTGACATCACCAAACACCGAACCGTAATGATTCGCCATTTTTTCAAGATCGATCACATTACCCAATTCCTGCAACAAGTCGCTTTTACCGCATCCTGTATTTCCCGCTAAAGTAATAAAATTTACCGAAGGGATATTGTCCAAGTAGTGGGTGATAAAGGTTCGATACGCTTTATATCCCCCCGTAATACGATCAATGCGGTATCCAATATTCGAGAAAATAGTTCCCAATGACGAAGAACGCATCCCTCCACGAGCGCAATAAATAGCAATTCGCGAGCTTGGAGTAAAGGCAGGATAAATATCGTGAATATGGCGAGCGGCATTAAGGCATACGAACGATGCCCCTTTGACACGTGCTTCAAAGGGGGAAATTTGTTTGTAAATCGTCCCCACCTCACAGTGTTCCTCATCATTGAGGGCATAAAAGTTTTGCGCTAAAGGGACATGGGACTCACCGTATTCACGCGGACTTCGCGCATCAATAATAAGATCATACGTGTTTAACGACGCTAAAAAGGTTTCAATAGGAATTGTTTGTATCATTAGAGAATTTTATCACGGGAAGGCTAATAGCGGTATTAGCATACGAATACGATTTGACAACCTTACTCATATTCAATACAATGTGAGACGCAATGACGGAGAAAATAAAATGATTATTCGAAAACTATTTAAATTTGAAAACGCACACATCGTTCGTGGCTGTTCGACGCAACGGTGTCGTGCGTCGCTTCATGGACACTCGTACAAAGTCGAAGTCTTGTTTGAATCCCAATATCTCGATCACGGTCAGATGGTCTACGATTTTGGATTGATGAAACAGGGGATGAAAGAGCTTATCGACAGTTTCGATCACGCCATTGCCCTTTGGGATGGCGATGATAGTGAGTATATTTCCGATATGAAAAAACACTCCCAACGATGGGTGCAACTCCCCATCTCCCCTTCGGCAGAACAGTTTAGCCGTGTTATCTTTGTCATGATGGATATGCTATTGGGATGTACTCAAAGTATCAATGGTGAACGGGGGGTGAAACTTCACAGCATCATCGTTCATGAAACCGATACAGGGTATGCGCAGGCCTTCGCGGAAGATGCTTATTCCGAGATAATGGGGCATATTCAACCCGACAAAATCCTTTTTAGTGATGAGGTGCGTAATAGTTGGAACGATCCACAGCTTTGGGAGAAGGTCAAACGGGGGGAGACGTTTGTGAATCCTCGGACGGTTTAAATTGCGCATAATCATCACGGGAGCCAGCAGCGGATTAGGCGAAGCATTAGCTCTCTATTATGCACGCGAAAAAAACGATCTTGTTCTTATCGCCCGTCGGGAAGAGAAGCTGCAAAAAGTGGCTGAGGAGTGTTTGGCATTGGGGGCAACGGTTGAAATCATTATTGCTGATGTGAATGATTTTACTCTTATGTACAGTATTGGAGAACGACTTGCGAGTGAGAAAATCGACCGTATCATTCTCAATGCAGGGGTTTCTGTCGGTCATTCGGGCGGTGTTACCCTTTTTGAGGATTTTCACCGATTGTTTCAAACCAATTTTTTGAGTATTCACGCACTACTGGAGCCAATCATCCCCAAACTCATAGAACAAAAATCGGGAGAGATCATTTTTATCTCCTCTCTAGCTTCCCTTCTCTCCATGCCCACCTCCATCGCCTACAGCAGTTCCAAACGGGCACTCAATGCGTATGCGGAAGGGTTACGGTATCAGCTGAAACCTTACGGTATTGATGTAATGACAATTTTACCTGGGTTTATTGATTCGGAAATGACGCAAAAAAACAATTTTACCATGCCTTTTTTCTTGAGTACACAGCAAGGAGTCAAAAGAATCACTCGCGCAATTGCGAAGAAAAAGCACTTCTACCCATTTCCACGCCGATTTTATCTCCTTATTCGGATCATGCAGGTGCTTCCAACATTTTTGAGAGATAAAATTGTGGATTTAGCGAATTTTAGAAAGAGTAACTTATCCTCTTAGATTCTCAATCTCACTGATACTCAATCCTGTTTTTAGTGAGAGTGTTGCATCATCCAAGAGATCAAGGAGGTTTTTGGCAATAGTAAAGATTGAAAAATAATAACAATTAAAGAAGGGATAATGCAGGAGCTTCTTACCGGTCGGATTCGACGCATATGAGAATTGACAGATGTATCCCAAATGGGATATAATTAAACAAAAAGGGGACGTTATGTCAAAGATGCAAACCACCATACGGCTCGAAGAAGACGATTATAAACAAGCACGTGAAATATTGGAGTTTGTCGGCATGAGCTACGCCCAAGCGATCAACATGTTTAACCGCATGGTCGTACTCAACCATGGACTCCCATTTGAGGCAAAAATCCCAAATAAAAAGACGATTACAGCGATGAGGGAAGCCAAAGAACTTAAAGGTGAGTTTGTAACGCTGGGTGATCTTGAGAGAGAACATGCAGCTGTTTCGCACTAAGACGTTTCTCAAAGAGTATTCAAAACTCAAAATTTCGGATGCCAAGTATGCTAAATATCTGAAATTTTTGGCAATACTTTTAGAAGAACGTACTCTTCCTCCTGAAGCAAAAGATCATCCTCTCGTTGGTGATTATGAGAATTTTCGTGAGTTTCATATTTCGGGTGATCTGTTGATTAAGTACCAAATCGAATCAGACAACAACTTCATGGACAAACGACAGGTAAATATTTTTTAACTTGAAAGAGTGAGAAGTCAATTTTTCGTTTTGATCCGTATTCGTCCAGTGTTTTTAAAACAAAG